>MIBE01000010.1:139222-184824 GCA_001829415.1 Spirochaetes bacterium GWF1_51_8 | reverse complement strand
AAGCGGTCACTTCCTTAAATAAGTCATCGGAAATGACCACAAGCGGTCACTTCCTTAAATAAGTCATCGGAAATGACCACAAGCGGTCACTTCCTAAAAATAAGTCATCGGAAATGACTATAAGAAACAAACCCGCAAAACCGGAATCAAACCCGAAGCATTTTCGGAGCATGCGTGAAGCAAACCGGAAATATCGGAAGATGCAAGCGTTACTTACAGCAGGATTATACAAACGTATTACACAATACTGTAAATACAAGCAACCCGCATGGGAGTCCGCTGTCCACGTAAGGATTTCTTCGAGAGGAGGGATGCTTCTCCCCTGTCCGCCGGGATTGCGATTCGGGATTCTCAGATATTTGATCTGCAAGATTCCGCTCAGTATAAATTTTTCAGCACCTTATGTTCGATACCGTCGCGGAGGAGTTCGGAGAGGGTATATTCCCGAAGGAGCGCGGCGAAACGCGATGGGGTGAGGAACGGGAACTTATCACGGCGGATTGTTAATTCGACCCCGAGCAGGAAATCGCGGATCGACGTCGCGGCCTTGGAGTGCGCCACAATGTCCATGCTGTCGCGGCGGATCGGGAGCGCGGCGCCGCCGCTCCTTTTCACTTCCTTCATCACCCCTATTACAGCGAAGAGGAATTTCCTGAGCGGGGATTCCGGCAGGACTTTTTCAGCCTTTGCGGCGATCTCACGGATCAGGGCGTCGTCGCCCGGGGAATACGGCGTATCCCGGTCCTTGATATAATTGTTGAACAGGCCGGTCACGTACACTGCCTCATCGGCAGTCAGTGTTTTCAGGAAACGGTCGAATTTCATAGTACCTCCGGGTAAGTGTAAAGTGAAAAGTGACCGGTAGAAAGGTTTAGCCTCCGTACTGCTTGTGGAACAACCCTCAACCCCCGTCCTTATGGGCTTGATGACAAACTCATTTTGTCATTGCGAGGCGTCATGGTGAGCTTGCCGAACCATAGCCGAAACATTCTATTTAATTACTGGGTATATATATAAAACAGACTGCTTCGCCGCTTCGCGTCTCGCAGTGACAAAAAATCGTGTATTTCATGACTTCGTCAACATGCCCTAATGGAGTATCCCGCGAAAACGATAAACCTCCACCTCTGCCTTTTCTTATCACTTGTCACTTGTCACTCCCCCTATATATACGCCAATCCTGAGGCCGTTTTTTTTACGCTTTTTTCATTATCATTCTTTCCCCTGCGGAGATGCCATCCCGCTCTCTTCATCCGAAACGCCCCGCTTTTTCTCTCCGCGTCCTCCGTGTGAACTCCCCCTTCCCCTCACGCATTTTCTATGCGCATGCTTTCGCTCTTCGATCCCCGCTTCCGCGTCGTACTACGAAAAGTCTATGAAGATGTTTTACCGCTCTCTTCATCCGAAGCGTCCCTCTTTTTCTCTCCGTGTCCTCCGCGTGACCTTCCCCTTCCCTTCACATCTTCTTTCCGCACGTACATGTATTTCCCGATTCCCATTAATTTAAAAATCACGAAAAGTCTACGGAAAAAACATCTCCATCTCTTTGTCAAAGCTCTCTGCTTTTTCTCTCCGTGTCCTCCGTGTGAACTTCCCCATTCCCGTTTCCCGGTTCATCGACATCGACGCAGGCCCGCGCGGAATTTGATATAAAACGAGGCATCTGTTAAACTAAAGAAAACACGAAAGGGCGGAACATGCTGGAAAATATCGAATTATCGAAAAAGATGAACAAGGACGAGTACAAGAAGGTCATGCCGGGACTGACAATCGAGCTCGCCGCGCTCCAGCGTGAGGCTACACAGTTCGGTATCCCGGTAATGATCGTGTTCGAGGGGTGGGACGCCGCCGGTAAGGGCACGCTCATCAACCGCCTCATCATGCCGCTCGACCCTCGCGGCTTTAAGGTACACCCGACATCCGCGCCCAACGAGGAAGAACGGCACCGCCCGTTCCTCTGGCGCTTCTGGACGAAAATCCCCGCTAAGGGCAGACTCGCTATCTTCGACCGTTCGTGGTACGGACGGGTGCTGGTCGAACGTGTCGATAAGCTGATCGGTAAGGACGAAGTCCGTTCGTCTATCCGCGACATCAACTCGTTCGAACGGATGCTGAACGACGACGGCTATCTCGTTATCAAGCTCTTTCTCCATATTTCCAAGGAGACGCAGAAGAAGCGTTTCGAGAAACTGGAAAACAACTCCTCGACTAAATGGAAGGTAAATAAGGACGACTGGCGTCATCACAAGCAGTACGGCAAGTATTACCGCGCCGCATCGGAGATGCTCGACGCTACGGATACCGCGTCGGCGGGATGGGTAGTGGTCGAGGCCGAGGACGAGGAATACGCCGTCAAGAAGGTCTACGATACGGTGATCGGCGCGTTGAAGAAACGGATCGCCGAAATTCACGCTCATGAGAAAAAGAAAGCCCGCGCTCCCGAGATCATCCTCGACAGAGTGACGGGTTCAGCGCTCGATAGGGTCGACCTGACTGTCGTCCTCGATAAAGCCGGGTACGAGACGCGGGTGAAGAAATGCCAGAAGCGCGTCCGCGAACTCGAACATGAAATCTACGCCAAGCGCATCCCAGTCATCGTGATGTACGAGGGATGGGACGCCGCCGGGAAGGGCGGGAATATCCGCCGCCTCACCCAGAATATGGACCCGCGCGGGTACGAGGTGTTTCCTATCGCCGCGCCGTCGTCGGTGGAACTCGCGCACCACTACCTCTGGCGCTTCTGGAACTCGATCCCCAAGGCCGGGCATATCGGCATCTTCGACCGGACATGGTACGGGCGCGTGTTGGTCGAACGGATCGAAGGTTTCAGCCCGGAGCCGGTGTGGAAACGCGCGTTCCGCGAGATCAACGAAGCCGAGCTCCATCTCGCCGAATTCGGCACGGTGCTGATCAAGTTCTGGCTCCATATCAGCCCCGAGGAACAGCTCGCCCGTTTCGAGGAACGGCAGAACACGGTGCACAAGCAATGGAAAATCACCGAGGAAGACTGGCGGAACCGTGAAAAATGGGACAAGTATAAAGAGGCCGTGGACGAGACGATCTACCGTACCTCGACCGAGTACGCGCCGTGGACGATCCTCGAAGCGAACTGCAAGTACCACGCCAGGATAAAGGCGCTCGAAACATTTATCGAAACGGTTGAAAAAGCGGTCGAACGGAGATAATTTGTTCTGTGTATATATATTGAAATGCGCCGACGGGACGTTCTATACCGGCGCGACGAAAGACCTCGAACGGCGCATCGCGGAACACAACTCCGGCCGCGCATCGAAATATACGAGGATGAGACTGCCGGTCGAGCTCCATTACTGGGAGGAGACGCCCGACTGGAGCGCGTCCTTAAAACGCGAGGCGCAAGTCAAAAAGTTTACTCATCGCCGGAAATCGGAAATATCGAATATAGCTCTTTCTGATGGAAAGAGTTCTGAGGGAATGGATATCATGCCTGAAAAGATCACAACGCTACACCCGGAAGGCAAGAAGGGTGTCAATATCGATAAAGATAAATACGAGATGATGAAAGACGCAATCCTCGCGATACTCCACGAATCCGGCGAGATTACATTTGGCGGACTCATGGAACTTATCGAAAAGCGTCTCGCGGGAAAGTTCGACGGCTCGATCTCGTGGTATTGTACCAATATCAAACTCGACCTCGAAGCCAGAAAAACGATTACCGTCACCCGTTTAAAAGGGCGACAGACTATCCGAGTTTAACAAGCCTTTTTCTCACCTTATTTTCCCCCATCCTCATGGAATCATTCTTTCTTCCGAAAATCAAATATCACTCTATAGGAGAAAGAAATGAATGAAAAAGTACAGCCGACGTGGTTCATGCTGTTTATGGCGGCAATTGCGATTACCGCTCCGCTTTTCGCGAGTTCGCCCGCGGTGACGATCCTGCCCGAGGCGATGCCGCAGATAGTGAAGAACCTCGAGAACACCGGATATCTGCTGCAGACCGCGCAGGGATACCTGAACGATCTCCGCGAGAACCTTCAGCGAATCCGCGAGATCATGGTCAAGGGCGCGAACGGTATCTACGACAAAGTCGACCGGGAGATCATGATCACCAAAATGCAGGAACTTTTCGACCACTGCTTGCGCATCCTCGAACACGCTCAATTCAATGCGATGTGCGTTTTTTACAATCCTGAGACGAAAGAGAGTTTCAATATTTACCCCGTGACTCTCAGTCCATCCGAACCTACCTATAAAATAACGATCCAGTCCAAAAACTTCGGTTTTAAAGTCCTCGACGAACTTTCAAAAAGCCTTCGCCCCGATGTCGAATATATGAACATGGGCATCGGATTGGTAGACGTTCTGCTCGAGGCGGTGTGTATGGAGGCCGCGAAGATCGCCGCATACCAGTCGAGGGTCGAGTTCGCCGTAAAATTCGCCTCGGTTATCCAAACCGGTAATTACAACGATGCGTTCATCAAAGGGATGACGGGATTGAATATCGAGATCGAGACACGCATCTTCACCCTTGCCGTGATGAGCGCTAACGGAATCTATTCGTCAGTCGACCGCCAGCAGATCCAGCTCGAACTGAACGAACTGTTCGACGAACTGAAGCGTTATGAGAAGATCACCGGCGTAAAGAATATGTCCGGTGAACTGAAAGCCCCGAGCGTTCTGACACAGAAGGACTCGGAAAAACTGATGCTCCTCATGGCGGAAAAATTCGCGAAGCATAAAGGGAACGAAAACTAAACGATCAGGAGAGCCTCGCGGCTCTCCTTTTTTTGATTTTAATATTCTGATTCATTATACTTAATAATAATATTTAGGATGATTGAATGATACCGGAAAAAAGCAGAAGCCCATTTTATCCTGGACAACCTGTCCCGATTGAATATTTTAGCGGAAGAACTGAAATTATTGTAAAAATGGAACGAGTCATTAATCAGGTTTCTCATGGTAAACCTCAATCGGTTTTTATTTCCGGAGAATATGGTATTGGTAAAACATCCCTCGCAAATTATATTAGATTTATTTCAGAAGAAAAATTTAAGCTATTCGGTATCCATCTTCTTTGCGGCGGAGTCAATAATCTCAACGACCTTTCGGTTAAATTGGGGGATTCGATTATAAAATCAGGCTATAAAAAAAATGCTTTGGGAAAAGTGCGCGATATGCTCGCAAAATATATCGGTGAACAGGAATTGTTCGGGATAAAAATACATTTGGATAAGCTGAAGGAAGACAGCGAGCAGATTTCAAAGAACATTCTTCCGTTTTTAGTGGATTTATTTAAACGCCTTTCTTCAGGAAATGATAATTTCAACGGGATATTGCTCATCTTGGATGAGATAAATGGCATAGCAAATAATCCAGATTTCGCTTATTTTATTAAGTCATTTGTCGATGAAAATGCAATTAGTCTGAATCCTCTACCTATTTTATTAATCTTATGCGGAATTGAAGAACGCCGAAAACAATTGATCCATATTCACCAACCGATAGAACGTATTTTCGATATCATTGAAGTAAACCCGATGGAGTCGAATGAAGTTGAAACATTTTACATCAATGCTTTTAAGTCAGTGGGTATTTCAATTGATAAAAAAGCTTTGTCTATGCTTACATACTACTCCGGCGGTTATCCTAAACTTATGCATATCATCGGGGATAATGTCTTTTGGATCGACAAGGATAATTCTATTTCCGAAGATGATGTATTGTTGGGAGTTGTTAATGCAGCAAATGAATTCGGACGGAAATTTATTGATTCTCAAGTTTTCGATGCGTTAAAAAGTAAGAATTACCAATCGATTTTAAAAAAACTCACGAAAGAATTAGTATCTTCGGCAGAATTTGTTTTTTTTATAAAATCCGATATCGAAAAACTGCTAACCGAACCCGAAAAAAAGACATTCCATAATTTCCTGCAAAAGATGAAAAAACTCAATGTATTAAAAGAAGGAAGTATACGCGGGGAATATGCTTTTAATAATAAAATGATAGTAATGTATATTTATATGAGTACGGTAAAAAGTTCATAGGACTTAATAAAAAACTATACTATTTCCTTTTTTATCAGTCTATCGTCCCGGTCAGGCTGTCCTTGAAAACCTTATCTTTCCATGCTTTGTATTCCTTTTGGGTGATCTTTTTATTCGCGTACTTTTGATACATCAAGGCATAGTCCGTTGAGCCGAACGCATAATACGAGTCTTCGAGGAACACGCGCCAGATATCGAACTTGTACTTCTTCATATCGGGCGAATCCGACACCGCATACCAGAGTTCCTGGATGCTCGTAACCTCGTTCTCCGCGATCACGTCCATCAACTTAAAGAACGCCGGTTTCAGGACGCCGTTCCAGTCGCCGAATGTCTGGAGGTCGATCTTCTTATTCGCGTCCTTCTCGGCGATAGCCTTGACCGTATCCAACAGAATCCGGACGACCACGCCCTCGCAGGCGAGCATGTCATCCATACTGCGGAGCTTCTTCATCGGGATCAATTTGCCCTTGAGCAGCAGCTTCACCCCGTCCTTCTCGAGCTTTTGGAGGGTTTTACTGCCCCATTCATCCCAAACGAACAGGTTGTTCTCCACGCCGTAGCCCCGGAAATAATTGAACTCTATCTGGTGCCAGAACGGGATATTTTCGAGAAACTTCCCGCTCTTGTACTGCGGCATCCGCGTCATAAAGAAAATCTCGAAGAGTTCGGCGAATCCCTCGTCGAAAGCGACGTTGGGATCGGTCACCGACGACACACCCTCGGACTGAACTGCCCGTTCGGGATAGTCCGGCACGAGATTGGCGAGGATGATGTGCGCGGTCTCATGGATAAACCCGGTCTGGAAAGCGCCGGTCTTCACCGCTTCCTTATCGCCGTATTCCTCGTTGACCGGCTGGAAATAGATCGAGCCCTGCCCTTTCTTACCGTCGAGCTTGAACGAATACTTTCCCTTGAAGTGCTGGACAAACGGCACGCCCATATACGGCGACTTCTCCTCGCAGAGGGCGAGGAACACCTTTTTGTTCGGCTTCTTGGATATCTGCGCGGAATAAGCGAAGCAGTCGAATGTCTGCTGGATCGTTTTGTTATTTTTAATTTCGTCGATCAGGTAGGAATACTTCTTCTTGTCTTTCAATGTCTGGAACACCGACGACGGCATTTCCTTATCGAGCGGCTGGATCAGCACGAGGTTCTTCAGGCCGCCTGTGTCGCTGATCCCGTAATAGACGATGTCTTCGGGATAAGGCTTAAGACCGGGGTCGTCGGGCTTCGCGCCCTTCGTCTCCGCTACGCTCCCCTCTTTGATCAGCCCCTTCGGGTCCTCAGAGTAGATTGCCGAACCCGGGGAAAAATACAGGACGGAAAATAACATTATCAGGAAAAGTCTCTTCTTCATATCGCCCTCCGAAAATCTATTTACCAGACTGGATCGCCCCATGTGTCGAACTTATGCATCCATACGTCCTCGTTTCCCGCCCCCAACGGACAGGATAGGGTGGCGGGCAGTACCCCGGTTAGGATAATCCCTTGTTTCACATTTCCCTTTCTTCTTATGGGCACTTCTAATAACCGCCGATTCTCGGCGGCAAGAAAGTGACCATTGGGCGTAGTTTAAAGATATATCATTATTAATGTTATAGATGTTAATGGTTTTTAGAACCACCCTTATTGTATAACTCATTCCGCCGCCTGTCAAATCGCCGGATTAAAAACTGAAAACCGAATCCGCGTCTTTACCGGTGTAGTTCTTATATTCGTTCGTCTGCTCGATAGCGAACTGTGTCAATACGGTCGCTGTCCCGCCCGACGGCTGGAACTTCACAAAGAGCGTCTCGCCGGGATATCCGTAGTAGAAATTCGAACCGACCGTTATCGAGGGGTAATCGTTGAAATACACGCTGAGCGCGTAGATCGCCGTGTTCGTCCCGTAAACCGAATTCCCGGTGATCGAGATATTATTCGCCGGGCAGGGTGTGCTGTCTAAGAGGATGGCAAAACCCCAGTTTGCGCCGGGTTTTCTCTGTTCGGCCTTTCCGCCCCACCCGCCGCCGGTATGAACAATCGTGTTGCCGTAAAAACTGACACCGTTCATCTCGCCGTCGGGGGTTGTCAGCCAGAGCTCGTACCCGGCGTACCCGCAGTTCGAGATGATATTGCTCGCGAACACAAGCCCTACGCCCGCGGCGGGACTATTGATCGACTGGTAGGATATCCCCGAGTCGTACATATAGGAGATTTTGTTCCGGTAAGCCTGACAGTAATAAGCGATCCCGAAAAAATCGATCCCGTTGCCGTAACGGGTCTGGGGCTGGCCGTCCACTTCCGCCCCGCCCATCCACATAATATCGCAGTCCGCGATCCGGATATGGTGTACCCCCTGGAATCTCAACGCGCCCGCCCCGCCGTAGCTGAACGCCAGGCCGTCGAAGATGACGTTGGAGATGCCGTGCGCACCCATATGCGGATAGGTAGGATTAGGACGATAGATCATATGCTGTCCGAGAGCGCATTCGATATCGGTGTAGAAGAGAGCGGGATTCGACGCCGAGACCAGATAGAGCCATCCGCCGCCCTTCTCGTAGTAGAAGTCACCCTGCGCGGACATCGACGCATACGTCCATTTCTTCACCCCCGCCGACGCTTCGCTATTGAAAATCAGGTTGCCCGCGTCTTCGGACAAGGCGGCATTCCATTTCCAGATTTGATTACTGATCAACTGCCAACTGCCGGAATCGTTCATTTCGACAGAGCCGAGGAAGAGCGGTTTCGCCCCCGCGCCGTATGCGCCATAGTAAAGCCAGCCGTCCTTCGTCCCGCTCTGCGGAATGATCCGTTCGCGCCATATACCGCCCTTCGCGAAAAGAATCCGGTCTCCCGCGCCGAATACGGCGGCATTCACCTTCGCGGCGGTCTTCCATGCCGTCTCCGGAGCAAGGCCGTTATTGGTATCGCTCCCGGCGGAACTGTCCACATAATAGGTCGTCCCGGTATTCGTGACCGCGGGATAGTCGTCGGGGACGGGATAATTCCCGCTCACAGGTTTGTTCCCGCACGCGGCGGTAAGTAAAAAACACAATCCGATCATCGTAAGAAAACGGGCCATATTTTCCTCGCTCTATTCATCAGATAGATATAGTATATACCGGTATCGCCCGGTTTTTCAAATTTCGTCCTATTCATCCCCTGTAAATACTTCACGAGTTTTCTCAATCAACTCCTTCATCGAGTAGGGTTTCTGAATGAAGCCCGCGAGCCCTTTTCCGGCGAATCTCGATGAGATATCCCGGTCGCTGTGTCCGCTCGACATGATCACCCGCACATCGGGATCGATCTTCTTCAGCTCGCGGAACGTTTCCCCGCCGTCCATCTTCGGCATCACAAGGTCCAAGAGAATAAACACGATACCCTTCGGGTTTCCCCGGAAGATTTCCAACGCCTCTTCACCGTTGATCGCTAAAAACGCCATCCAGGACTTGAAATCCGCCGAATAACTGTTCCTCATACTACTGCGGCTCTTCTCATCTTTAAATCTATCATGGATAGCTTTTTTACCTTAATTCATCTTGCATTTTTCGTGGCGCATTATATTTGATCGAAGCGGTTTCGGCGGGATTCAGCTTATGAACTATGCAAATAGAAAAGGCGCCCTCCCGGGACGCCTTCGATGGAATAGCCGCCTAAGGGACTTGAACCCTTAACCTGCTGATTACAAGTCAGCTGCTCTACCAATTGAGCTAAAGCGGCATTCATTCACATTCATTCATAGGCAAAGATTATAATTTTAACTGCCGAATTTGTCAAATATTGAGTTTTGATGTATACTATTTAAAAGTCAATCGGGAGAGGTCTATGAAATTCGCCGTAAGGTTTTCTTTAATACTGTCGGTAGTATTCTCCGCCGTGCTCGCCTGCAATCAGCCTGTCAAATATAATTTCAAATATGTGCCCTACACCGAGGAGAATTGTCCCGACCCCAATCTGTACAATTCAATCTTCAACGATGTCCGCGAGACGTTTATGTATATCATCACGAACACGTATCTCGAAACGGGTGAAATGATGGGCGTCATGCTCGAAGTCGGGGTATCGGGATACAGCGCGCAGTTCAATACGCTGGTTTCCGGGAAACCGCTCTTCGGATGGAGACTGTTTATGTTCGATGTCTCGCCGCTGACCTCCGATGAGATTTCCGGGATTTCCAAGGGCGAGACTTCGGGCAACTTGAAGAATCCCCCGACCGCGCGTTACTATGTCAAACTCGGACAGGACAACGCCACCGTCTATATCCGTTATATCATGCCCGCCCTGCATAACTACGATTACATCAACACTTATAAGGTGCTGAACGGGAAATGGACGCTGATGACCGCCGACTCGGTCGGCGACTTGAAGTTTAAGAAGTAGACCGGAGCCGATTGGTCAATAACGATGAAAGAATAGAAAGTTCCATCCGGATGATCACTTTCAAAGTAAATCAAGAAAAATCCGGCGTATCGAAATAGTAATTAACGGGGCTTGAAAAAGCCCCTTTTTTATTTGGGTTTATTGACGAGGTCATTTTGGCATTGTTTCAGCTATGGCTCGGCATGCTCGCCATGACAGTCTTGCGATGACAATGTAAATTCGTCACCGCACCTTTTATTCGGGCTTATTTTCCGTTTCGCGTTTCCGGTCGAGACCCATATTCCGGAAGTAGACAAAAATATCCGCAAGCACCATGACGGCGTTCAGGATATAGAATCCGATCACGAAGTCCATGCTGAATAACACCTTATGCACGATCCCGCTGAGATACCCGGTAAAGACGATGATCAGAAACGGCAGGCTTTTTCCCCGGCATGTCCGCGCGCGGAGCGACTTGATTATCGACACAGGCCATGCGCTCCCGAAACAGACCAGCATCCCGATCTCGAACACGCTCACGCCGTCCCTCCCCGTTTGCTGTCCAGGTAGTTCACGATTTGAATCAGTTCGTCGAAGTAAAGGTCGAAGTATTCCGAGTTGATCGCCGACGCGTGCGGCGTCAGGATGACATTCGGCAGCCGCCAGAGCTTCGACGAGAGGGGTAACGGCTCCTTATCGAAAACATCCAGCCAGAACCCGGCAATCTTCGAGTGCATCATCGCCCAGACCATATCGTCCTCATAAACGCAATTTCCGCGCCCCATATTATAGAGGTAGGCGGTTTTCTTCATCGCCTCAAGATGCGCCCGTGAGAAAATTCCATCGGTCTCGCGTCCGCCGGGCAATGTCAGTATCACATGGTCGGCGTCACGGAGCGCCGGTAAGATATCCGCGAACACGATCACCTTGTCGGCGATCCCGTCGCCCGCGCCCTTCGTCAGGTCGCGTTTCACTCCCGTTACCGAACACCCGAGCGCCTTCAAAACCTTCGCGCACTCCCGCCCGATATTGCCGTATCCGATAATGACCGCCGTCTGGCGTGTCAGAGAATGGGTATTGAAAAACGCGTCCCTGTCCCACTTCCTGTCGGACTGGTTCTGGATAGCCGTTCCGACTTTCCTGTTGAAATAAAGGATCATGGAAAGGAGTGATTCGCGCATGATCTTACCGTGGAAACGGCCGAAGATCACGGAAATACGTCCCGACGGATCGGGCTCTATCCATTCCTTGCCTGCGGCGGGAGTAAATACCGTTTGCAGAAACGGCGCCACGGCGTACCATTCCTTCTTGAAGAACCATGTCACCGCGTAGGCCGCGTTATGGAGATGCTGGATAAATTCAGCCTCGGTAGGGCAGTTCACTACGTCGTACGAGATGAACGATTTTCGGAGTTTGAGAATCTGCTCCTCGCGTACTGAAAACGATTTCTCCTCTGTCTGGAGGAAGACTGCTATCTGCGGTCTGCTCATATTTATTTCACCATTTCCGAAAGATTGAATATCGGGAGGAACAGCCCGATCACGATCACGCCGATGATAATGCCGATGAAGGCGATCAGGATCGGGGTGAGCACGGAGGTCAGTTTCTCGACCGCGACGTCGACTTCCTTCTCGTAGAAGTCCGAAAGGTTGTCCATCAACTGCGCGAGACGTCCCGACTCTTCGCCCATCGCCGCCATCTGGATGAGGATGGTCGGGATATACTTATTCTGCTTGAGCGACGCGGTAAAGCTTTTGCCCTGGGTGAGGTTGTGGATCGCGTCGAGGATCGTCGCCTCGAACACACGGTTATTCACCACGCCCTGCACCAGTTCGAGCGCGTCCACGAGCGTGATACCATTGAGGAGCAACACCGAAAGAGTGCGCGTGAATCGCGAGATCAAGTCCATTTTATAGAGTCCGCCCACCACAGGCAGATTGAAAAGTATCTTTTCGTAGATCAGACGGCCTTTATCGGTGCGGAAGTAATACCGGCCGAAAACGACCGCGCCCGCGACACCGATCCCGAGGTAGACGAAGTTCGCGCGGAACCAGTCCGCCACGGCCATCAGCCCGGCCGTGAATTCCGGCAATTCACCGCCGAAACTTGAATAGCTTTCCTTGAACTGCGGGATGATTACGGAAACGAAAAAGCCCAATATGATCACCGCGAAACCGAACACGAATCCCGGGTAGAGAAGCGCGGACGATATCTTCTTTTTCAGCTCGTAACGCTTGGTGAGGTATTTCAGTACCTCGCTCAACGCCTGCCCGAGCTTACCGGAGCGTTCTCCCGAACGGACCATGTTGACAAACAGTTCCGAGAAAACGTTCTGGTACATGTATAACGAATCCGAGAGGGCTTTACCGACTTTCAACTGGTGGAGAATGGAGAGGATGATAATCCTGAGCGGGCTGGACGGGGCAAGCTCTTCCATCGTGATCTCGAGCGCCCGGGTTAACGGCACACTGGCGTTGATGGCGGTCGCGAGAAGGCGGGTGAAGATAATGAGTTCGTCGGCCTTGACACGGATCGAGCCGCCGCTTTTTACCGGATTGACCTTACTGACTATCAGGTGCTGTTCGTACAGTATCCCGGCGACTTCTTCCTTCCGTTCGGCGTCTATCGTCCCGACAATCTTCTCGCCGCTGTTGTTGAAGGCTTCGTAAGTAAAGATCATCCTATTCTCCCAAGGCCACTATCTTCTCGATTTCTTCGATTGTCGTCATCCCGCTTTTCACCAGTTCGATCCCGGAATCGCGGAGCATCAGCATCCCTTCCTTCCGGGCGAGGTTTTTTATCTCGAACGACGATTCGCCTTTCAGCACCGCCGCCTTGAGCGTATCGGTCAGCTTCAGCACTTCGAAGATCGGCATACGTCCCTGGTAACCGGTTTTGTTGCACGACTTACAACCCTTACCATAAGAGACCTTCTGCCCGCTCTTGAACTCGTCGCCGAGGCCGAGAGCCTTGATATCTTGGGCGGTCAGTTTCTTCTCTTCCTTACAGTGCGGGCAGATCGTGCGCACGAGACGCTGGGCGATGATCAGGTTGACAGTGGATGTCAGGAGATACGGCGGAATACCCATATCGACAAAACGGGTCAAACTCGCCGCCGCGTCGTTGGTATGCACCGTGGTCAGCACGAGGTGGCCTGTGAGCGCCGCGCGCACCGCGATATCCGCGGTCTCACGGTCTCGGATTTCGCCGACCATGATAATGTCCGGGTCGTGGCGCAAAAACGCGCGAAGTCCCGCCGCGAATGTCAGACCTATTTCGGAATGAACCTGCACCTGCGAGATCCCCGCGATCTGGTATTCCACGGGGTCTTCGACAGTCAGTATCTTGTTTTCAAATTGAAGGACGTATTGGAGGACGGCGTAAAGGGTGGTGGTCTTCCCGCTTCCGGTAGGGCCCGTGACAAGCACCATCCCGTACGGTTTACGCGATTCCCTTTTGATATCCGCGATCATCGTTTTATTGAACCCGATATCGTCGAGTGTCCGCATCGACTTGCCCTTGTCGAGGATACGGAGAACTATTCCCTCGCCGAACACGGTCGGGATGACCGACACGCGGATATCGATCTGGCGTTCGTCATGCCGGATCATGATGCGTCCGTCCTGGGGAAGACGTTTCTCCGAAATGTCCAGTTCCGCCATGATCTTCAGCCTCGAGATGATCGCGGGATACATCCGCATATCGATCTCTTCGCCCTTCAATAGGACGCCGTCCACACGGAAACGCAGGAGCGCGATTTTTTCATAGACCTCGAAATGGATATCGGAGGCTTTCCGTTCGATAGCCGCGCGGATCGTTTCATCGACGAATCGCACGACAGGAGAATCGTCCTCGGACAATTCTTCCTTTTTCTCCTCACGTTCGATTTCCGTTTCCATAAAATCCGCGCCCTTCATAGTGAGCTTTCCGCTGCCCGCCGCTCCGGCGCGTTCGAGGTATTCGGATATCGCTCCCTCGGTGGCATATTCCACTTCGACCACACGGCCCGACAGAAAAGAAATCTCGTTCAGCATCCCGGTGTTCGAGGGTTCGGATACGAAGACCTTTATCGTCTTAGGGGTGACCTCGACCGGCGCGATCACTTTGTTCTTACAGTAGCGTAACGGCAGATGGGCGAAGAATTCGGGTTTCGGATCGATCTCGATGTTCTCGGTGAAATGGATACCCAACTGCCCCTGGAGGAACGAGTAAAGCGTCGATTCGTCGATCAGGCCCTTTTCGCGGAGGATTTTACCGAGCTTTTTACCCGTCTTGATCTGCTGCATCATCGCTTCGTTCAACGCTTTTCTTTCGATGATCCCATTTTCAAGAAGAATTTCCCCGAGGGTCTTTTTAAAAACATTCGGCATAAGATACTCCCAAGAAGCTCATACTATTCTAATTTACAAATGCGAAAATGACAAATCTATTAAAACCGCTGAAGGAATTTTTTTATCCCCGGGCCGAAGATATGCCTCGCGATCTCCCGCAGGAAAGTAAAACCGTAAAATAACTGCGCCCACGCCAGCAGGAGGAAACTTTTGAACCCCGTGACTAGCCCGAAAAACAATACCCTTGTCAAGAGAAGCATGCCGTAGTAAGCGAGGACCGGGAGGATAAACGTCGTGCTCCTGAATATCAGGGCCATGAGGAAACCCGCCGTCACGAAGAAGAGAAGCGCAATCGAGATTAGAAACTTATAGTCCTTGAGCCTTCTCCGCGACTTATCGGAAAACATCTGCATGACACGAGCCTTGATCTGGTTCTCGATCCCCTCGATGAAGTCCCAGTAGTTATCCGGAAAGCTCATATATAACATGAGATCGGGAGAGTACATCAGTATCTCCTTGTTCTTCTCGACCGCGCGGGAAAGGAGAAACTCGAGCTTTGTTTCCGTGTCATCCGCCGCCTTTAAATCGCGGACATATTCCGTCTTCACGATCATGCCGTTGAGCTGGAGTTCGGAAACTTTTTTCGGCGTCACGGCGCGGTAACGGTAATGCAGGTTAGCGTTGAGGAAGATGCTCTTCGAGACCGAGTTGACGATTATCTCGTAGCCGGATGCGCCGTAACGGAGCACACAGAACCCGCCCGCCGCGCCTACTCCCGGCTGGGACAGCACACGCCCCGCGGATAAGAAGAACCTGCCGTCGGGATAAGCGTTCAGCGCGGAGAGTACCACATAGTCGGACTTGAGCTTGACAATCGCCGTCACCTCGCTTAAGCGCTTCGCGTAAGACTCCGCCGAGGATTTCACGAACCGGAGCTTGGGGTCTTTGATACCGTAGTCGGTCTCGCCGGTGACGATCACATCGTACCCTTCGTAGTTGATCTCGAGGAATTTCCGCAGGCAGCGCTCTTCGAACTCCGAGACCCTGTCCTGAAAGAGGATAAATGTATAATGATAGCGGATATTCTCGCCGAGCTTGCGCTCGTAGAAACGGAGTATCTTATCGCGGAAAAAGATCGCCATCGTATCGGTGAAGAAATGCACGATACTGTTCACACGAATCTTCCCGAACGCCCCCCGCGAGAATTTAAGTTCGATAGGGGCGGCCGCGATTTTCATTTTATGCTTGTGCAGGATCAGCAGTAATTCGATATCGAATGCCCAACGTTTTACCAGAAGCCTCGGGAGCGAAACCTCGAGAGCCTCACGGGTGAAGAGCTTAATCCCGGTCTGCGAGTCCATGATCGGCAGGCCGAATAGGATTTTTACCATTAAGTAGTAGGAATTGCTGAAAAACCTTCGCGCCTTGGGATAGTCCAGCACCGAGTCGTCGTGAAGCTTCGACCCGATCACGGCGTCGGCGCCCTGTTCCATCATGACGCGGAAGAAGTTCGGGATGTGGTACGGCGAAAGCTCGAGGTCGGAATCGAGGAAGAGGATATAGTCGCCCGAGGAATACTCGAACCCGGTCTTGATCACCCACCCCTTCCCGAAATTCTGGTGATTTCGGATGAGCTTGATCTTTTTGTCCTTACCGAATTCCTTTTTCAGCAGTTCGAACGAGTTATCGGTGGAGCCGTCGTCGATCAGGACGATCTCGTAGTTGATGCCGAGTTCCTTCAGGATGGAGACGACCTCGCGGGTGTTTTTGACAATAATGTCCTGCTCGTTAAGGTACGGCATGAGCACGGACAGTTTTTTCGTCTTCTTTAATTCTTCGGGAATCGCCCGGTATTC
Organism: Spirochaetes bacterium GWF1_51_8; assembly: GCA_001829415.1. Classification (GTDB taxonomy): domain Bacteria; phylum Spirochaetota; class Brevinematia; order Brevinematales; family GWF1-51-8; genus GWF1-51-8. The sequence continues at coordinate 168,258 of MIBE01000010.1, read as the reverse complement.
GGTCGGATGCATAAAACCTGCCTTTCGTGTTAACGGGTTTTCGTATTTTAAAGAGCGGACGGAAAAGAATCAATAATCCGAGACTCTTCTATCCGAACAAATTTTGCATTGACTTAGACCCTTAATGACGATACAATACTATAGTCACTCCTTAGTATTTAGTGGTATGAAAATGCCATATAGTAATAAGAGCGCTATCAATGAGAAAGGTTAGCTATGTTTTCATGGTTTCGAATACTCCCTACTTCTAAGAAGTTCCGATTCCTCACAATCCTCAACGCCGCGAATCTGTCGATCATCGCGCTCATTGTATTTTTAGCGTTCAAGACCTACCAGGACAAATACGACTACTACCAGACTGAGATCATCCCGCGCCAGAAATATCTTATGGATATCAAGTCGCTCCTCGGGTACGGCGGGGTCATGCATTACTACTATATCTATCTCATGACATCCGACGTATCGAGCGTGGACGTGTTCAACGATAAGCTCGCGTTGTTATTCGAGACGGTCCGCGAATACCGCCACCTTTCCTATATCACGCCCGAGGAAGATCAGGCGTTAAACACGATCTACCAGACCGCCGGTATCTACGGACAGAAACTTGTCACCGCGATTCGGCTTAAAAGTTCCGGCAAATTCAATCAGGCCGAAGTTCAGGAATTTGTGTTTATGAACGAGAGCGATGCGATCCGTGCGTTCGAAACAATCGCGAAGGCATATAAATCGCTAGAGGAGAAGACCTCCATCGAGATCGGCCAACTTCTGACTATCTTTATCTTTATCCTCTCGGCATCCCTGCTTCTCCTTTTCTTCTCGGTGATCTTCCTGAATTACTATGTATTCGTGAAACCCCTCGATTTCGCGTTCGATGAGCTCCAGAAGAAAGAAAACCTGACCAGCATCGATTTACAGATCGCGAAAAAAATCCAGGCGAATATCCTGCCCCGGAATACGGACAAGTTCGAGAACTGCGAGTTCCATATCAAGTACCTCCCTTTGACAATGATCGGGGGCGACGTCTACGATATAGTCGAAATGAAGCCCGGGTTTTTCCGTGTGTTCCTCGCCGACGCCACCGGGCATGGAATTCAGGCCGCGCTTTTAACAATGCTGATCAAGAGCGAATACGAAAAAATGAAGGAAGTCATTTCCCAGCCCGAGGAACTCCTCGAAATCCTCAATAACGAATTCATCCTGCACTACTCGCTGAACTTCTTTTTCTCCTGCATCATCCTCGATATCGATATGAATCATGGAAAACTGACCTACTCGTCCGCCGGGCATCCCGACCAGTACTTTATCCGAAATAAAAAAGCCGTCGCTCTCAAGCCCACAGGTAAGATGATCGGGATGAAGCAAAACCTTATCTACCAGTTCAAGACCCTCGATTTCAAGCCCAAGGATAAGATCGTGCTGTTTACCGACGGCCTCTTCGAAGAATTCGACCCGTCGGGGACGCTCTGGGGCGAAGACCGTGTCGGGGAAATCATCCGCGACAACTCGTCCAAGCCTGTCGATAAGATCATGGACGACGTCCTTTCGCATCTGGAGATCTACCTTCACGGTAAACGAAAGAACGATGACATCACCCTGATCGGCATTTCACTTCTCAGGAAAGAAACAGGAAAAAAGGATTCTAAAGCCATCGAGGGCTTGATTTAAACCATAGTGATTATGTAGAATAATCGTTTTCGAAGCTGATTTTCAGGGATTCCCCTATGGTCATTTTCGCCTTCCCTATATAATATAACTATGCTTGTTAAACGTAAAAAATATACAGGGGGATTTAATGTCGAATTCCGTACTCATCGTAGATGACTCTGTTTCGATGCGTTTCGTAGTCAAAACAACCCTTCAGAACAGCGGTTTAACAATCGTTGAGGCAGTAAATGGCATCGACGGCTTGGAAAAACTTCAATCTCATCCTGTCCAGATAGTGATTTCCGACCTCCATATGCCTGAGATGGACGGGTTCGAGTTTATCCGTAAGGTGCGCGAGATGCCCGATTACAAGTTTATCCCGATCATCGTTTTGACTACGGAAGCAAATCCCGTGCTGCAGCAGGAAGCGAAAAAGGCGGGAGCATCGGCATGGGTGATAAAACCCTTTACCTCGGAGAAATTGATCGAAGTCATAAAAAAGCTTTCACCGGGAATGGTAGTAAAATAAGGGTGATGTAAAAACTGTTTTGCATTCGGAACATTGATAATTAAGTATAATAAAAAAACGACGAATGGCCGTTGCCGTTCCGCCGAGAACAGCTTGTCCTGAACCTGTCGAAGGAGCGGTCATTAAATGCGGCCAAACAAGGAAGTGAATATGCCGGGGGAACGAAAAGTTATCTTTAGAATCCGCGGAAACGCGACTATCGAGCGTGCTTCTGCTTTGCGGGATGCGTTACTCAAACTCCTCGCCGATTCCACGGTGACGGCCGTACAGATCGAAGGCTCGGAAATCGTCCATGCGGACTTGTCCTTTTTACAAATTCTCATCAGCGCCTGCCGTTCGTACCTGCGCGAGGCAAAACCCCTCGAAATCGTCAATTTTCCCCGCGACGTCCTCCATCTCTTCGCGATATCGGGATTCCGCAGGCACCTGATCTGCGAGGCCTGCCACCACGACGAGTGTATCTTTCAACACATGCTCGGGGAGGCCGGAAAATGAATACCTCCTCAGCCGCCGAAACTTACCGGGAAGAAGCCTACGAGATACTCGAGAACATGGAATCGCTCCTGCTCAATCTGGAACGCGATCCGGGCGACAAGGAACTGATCGACGCGGTTTTCCGCTGTCTTCATACGATCAAAGGCTCAGGCAGTATGTTCGAGTTTGACGAAGTGGTGCGTTTTACCCATGAAATAGAATCACTTTTCGACAGGATCCGCCAGGGTAAACTCGCGGTGACGAAACAGATTATCGATATGACCCTCGCTTCGCGCGATTATATCCGTTTCCTGATCGACAATCCCCAGCCCGATCCGGTCACTCAAGCCCACACCGAAGAACTGATCCGCGATTTTCAGAAACTATCCATCGCTCAGCCGGACGCCGCAGCCGCAGTTCCCGAACCCGAAACGATCACGATAAAGGAAGATGTCGCTTTCGAGAAGCGGACATACAGGATCACATTCCGCCCCAACCCGGAAATCTTCACGCGCGGGATCAATCCGTTAACCCTGCTCGAGGAGCTCAACAGTTTCGGCAGGATGGAGGCCATCGTCCGTGTCAGCGGGCTGACTAGTCTCGAAAAGCTCGACCCCGAGCGCTCATATCTCGCATGGGATATCATACTCACAACGGATAAAGACCTGAACGCGATCCGCGACGTTTTTATTTTCGTCGAGGGCGACTGTACCCTCTCGATCGATACGATCGACGACGAGGGATACCTCGATATCGACACAGACTATAAACTGATCGGCGACATCCTTTTCGAGCGCGGTGAGATTTCCGCCCAGGACTTGAAAAAAATCCTCGGCGAACAGATGAAATTCGGCGAGATCGCCAAAAAAGAAGGCATCCTCGGTGAAGAAAACATTGAATCGGCAATCATAGAACAGAAGTATGTCCGCGACCTGCGGCTGAAACGGCAGGAGCAAAGCAGGACATCCACTATCCGCGTCAAGTACGAGAAGCTCGATCACTTGGTCAACCTTGTGGGTGAACTCGTGACGTTACAAGCGTCGCTCGCGCAGTACTCCTCGCGTAACGACGAAATCGAGCTTGTTTCCATCTCCGAGCACTTCGAACGGCTGATCACGGAACTGCGCGACAACGCGATGGAAATCCGCATGGTGCCTATCGGCGAAACATTCGCGGGATTCTACCGGCTTGTCCGCGACCTCTCAGGGGAGCTCGGGAAGGACGTCGAACTGGTCACGCTCGGCTCCGAAACCGAACTCGACAAAACGGTGATCGAATCGCTCAAAGACCCGTTACTTCATATCCTACGGAACAGTATCGATCACGGTATCGAGACGCCGGATGTAAGGAAACAGTCGGGAAAGCCCGCGAAAGGGACAATCGTCCTCAGCGCCGAACATTCCGGGGGATTCGTACATATCAAGATCACCGACGACGGCGCGGGGATAGATTTGGATAAAATCCGCGCGAAAGCGGCCGAGAAGGGACTGATCTCACCCGATGCCGAACTCACGCGGAAGGAAACCCTCTCGTTGATCTTCCTGCCCGGCTTGTCGACGTCGGACAAGGCAACGAACATCTCCGGGCGCGGTGTAGGAATGGATGTGGTCAAGGGTAATGTCGAACGGCTGCGCGGTAATGTCGATATCGAAAGCGAGTACGGCAATGGTACGACGATCACGTTACGCATCCCGTTGACCCTCGCGATTATCGACGGCCTTCTTCTCCAAGTCGGGAGCGAACGCTTTGTAATCAACCTGTCCATCATCGAGGAATGCATGGACTTGACCGACGAGATCCGGGGCAAGTCCGAAGGCAAAGAGATCGCGCTGGTACGCGGCGAGATCATCCCGTATATCAACCTTCGGAAGCTTTTTGAAATATCCGGCGACCCGCCGAATATCGTGCAGATGGTCGTCGTGCATATCGACGAACGGAAACTCGGGCTGATCGTCGACCATGTGATCGGCCAGTACCAGACGGTGATCAAGAACCTCGACAAGGTCGGCGCGAAGATCGACGAGATATCGGGCGCGACTATTCTCGGCGACGGCTCTATCGCGCTGATACTCGATGTCGCAAGAATCGCGAAGAACGCTGAAACGCAAATAAACGGATTGACGAATAAAAAAGACGTTAACGGAGGATTGCCATGAAAATAGGTCAAAAACTGCTTTTTGGGTTCGGTCTGCTGGTCGTTCTATTCGTAGGGCTGGTGGTTTATAACTATCTGCAATTACAGGTGATTCAGGAGAAGAAAGACCTATTCGCGGACCGAGCGGCAGACGCGGTACTGATCACTGAAATCCAGGCCTTAGGCCCGGAAATGTACCAGATCATCGGCGATGCGATCATCAACCGGGATCAGGATGAGACTATGAAAAACTGGGCCGCTAAGAAGTCCGAGGCTGTCTCCGACCTGAAAACACTCAAAGAGATTGTCGATTCCGACGAGGAAAAAACGCTCGAAGCCGACGTGGAATTGTACTTTGCACAGATTGTTTCTATTGTCGAGGACAAACTTTTCCCGATGATCTTTTCGGGAAAGGACAATATGGATGATGTCCGGGTACTTGACGATAAAATCGATAATCTTGTCGCGGAGTTCAAAGAACCTCTCGATAAAATAGAAGCCAGCCTGAACCAGGAGCTGGCAGACGATCAGAAAGCAATCGGTGAAACAATAACTTCGATCATTACGATCAGCGTCATCATCGCGGTCGTCATCATCCTGATATCGGTGATTGTCGCGATGGTGATCACCCGCAGTATCACGAAGCCGGTTAATTACTCGGTCGGCGTCCTCGAACGTGTGGCGAGGGGCGACCTGACAGTCAAGATCGATCCGAAGTACCTGAGCAGTAAGGACGAGATCGGCGGAATGCTGGTTGGGATGAACGCCATGATTCAGGACCTGAACAAGATCGCGACGGATATCGTAACCGGTTCGGAGAATATCGCCTCGGCGACATTGCAGGTATCCCAGTCGAGCCAGGACTTGTCGCAGAGAACGACCGAGCAGGCGTCGTCTGTAGAGGAAATCTCGTCGTCTATCGAAGAGATGACCGCGACAATCCGCCAGAACGCGGACAACGCGAGCCAGACAGAAAAGATCGCAGGGAAATCGTCCACCGACGCCAACGAGAGCGGCTCGATTGTGAAGAAGACTGTAACGGCGATGAACGAGATCGCCGAAAAGATATCGATCGTGCAGGAGATCGCGCGTCAGACGAACCTCCTCTCGCTGAACGCATCGATAGAAGCGGCGCGCGCGGGAGAGCACGGCAAGGGCTTCGCGGTAGTAGCGTCGGGTGTCCAGAAGCTCGCCGAACGCAGCCAGATTTCCGCGACTGAAATCGGCAAACTCGCCAAGACCAGTGTCGAGATCGCCGTGCTCGCGGGAGAAATGCTCACACGGCTTGTGCCGGATATCCAGAAGACCGCCGAGCTCGTCTCGGAGATCAACGCCGCGAGCGGCGAACAGAGCAGCGGCGTTCAGCAGATCAACAACGCCATCCAGCAGCTCAATAGCGTCGTTCAGCAGAACGCGTCGTCAGCGGAGGAACTCGCCTCTACCGCGGAGGAAGTGACCGCGCAGTCTCAGGCGTTGAAGGAAACCATGCAGTTCTTCAAGCTTGACGATACCGAGCAGGTAAGGAGACCGGTGACCCATATCCCGCATGTCGGGCCTAAACCGTTACCGAAACCGACTCAAACCAAAGTCGCGCTTCACCCCAACCAGAACCCGAAGGGATTCGAGTACGATATGAAAAATCCCGAAGATGCCGACGATGAGAACTATGTCCGGTTTTAAGCCGGCGGGAGGCTACGATGGAAAACACAAGCGGTAAAATAGAGATCAGGCAATACCTGACCTTCGCTATCGACGTGGAGACCTACGGGATCGACGTGCTGAAGGTCAAGGAAGTGCTCGAGTTCGGGGCGATCACCCGTCTGCCGAAGAGCCCGCCCCACATGATCGGGGTTATCAATCTCCGGGGGCATGTCGTACCGATCATCGACCTGCGGCTCAAGTTCGATATGCCGCAGGCGGAGAAGACTGTCGATACCTCGATCGTGATCGTCGAGGTGGAATACGAAGGCCAGATGATCGAAGTGGGCGCGCTGGTCGACTCGGTCAAACAGGTGGTCTCGCTCGATTCGACCCAGCTCGAGGCCCCGCCTAAGATCGGGATGAACATAAAGGCCGATTTCATCGCCGCGATGGGAAAGTATGAAGACCGGTTTATCATCATCCTGAATATCGACAGGGTCTTCACCGGCGGAGAACTGATGAATCTACAGGTGTCGCCCGACGAAGTAAAAGAGGTCGTCACTATCGACGCGGAGGCATAACCCAATGGGACCCGGGGGGTTCGGATTCACCTTACCAAAAATGACCGATGAAGACAGCGGGCGACTGAGGGACTATATCACGAAAAACTTCGGGATACGCCTGAAGGAAGAAAAACGCGCGCTGCTGGAAGGCCGTCTGCACAAACGGCTGAGATCGCTCGGGATGAAGTCGTTTACCGAGTACTGCGATTATCTATTCAGCGAACAAGGCCTCAGGGAAGAATCCGAAACATTGATGAACCTGATCTCGACGAACAAGACCGATTTTTTCAGGGAGCCTCATCATTTCGCTTATCTTCGCGATGTCCTTCTGCCCCCGCTCTACAGCCGTCTCGCGGGTACTCCGTTGCCTCTGCATATCTGGAGCGCGGCGTGCGCGACCGGGGAAGAGCCTTTTTCAATCGCGATGACCGCAGACTACTACGCGTCATTACAACGCGGCGGCAAGGAATTCCATTTCGACATCCTCGCGACTGATATCTCGACTTCCGCGCTCGATACCGGACTTTCGGCTGTCTATCCCGAAAAGCTCACCGAGCCGATCCCTCCGGAAATGCGGCTGAAATACCTGATGCGGAACAAGGACCCGCATAAGAAGGATGTCAGGATCGTTCCCGAGCTCCGTTCGAAAATCCGGTTCCGTTACCTGAACTTCATGGACTCCCATTACGACATCCGCGAAGAAATGGACATCATCTTCTGCCGAAATTCTTTGATTTATTTCGACTTCGACGAAAAAACTAATATTGTCACTAAACTCTGCCGTCACCTGAAACCGGGCGGTACGTTTTTCGTGGGGCATTCCGAATCGTTATTTAATATGGATATCCCGTTAAAACTGATAGAACCCACAATCTACATAAAGGATGGATAATGCAAAGCGTATTCCTGAAGACCGGCGAATCGATTGTCACCGCCGAAGAAATAAAGGTGATCACTATACTCGGCTCATGCGTGTCGGTAGTGATCTTCGACCCTATTCTAAAGATGGGAGCTATATCGCACGCCCTGCTGCCGGACAGCAGTTTCTCCGCCCGAACGGAAACAAAACCGAATCCGATGCAATATGTTGAAGAAGGTTTCTATGCCTTACTGGATTATTTCTACAAGAAGGGCATAAAAAAATGGCGTCTCGAGGTAAAAATCTTCGGCGGCGCGAAGGTAAACTACTGCGATCAGAATACCGATTACTGCACGAATATCGGCGAACAGAATTACCTGAAAGCGCTGGAAGTGGCCGAACGTGAGGGGCTGAAAGTTCTCGCTAAGGATATCGGGGGGGATAGGGGCAGAAAGCTGGTATTCTATACCGCCCAGGGCGTAGTCTACCGCAAGATTGTCAGCGACAAGTCTAAGGAACTAAAGCAACAAGCGGAGGTTTTAGCCAATGTCGAAGATCCGTGTGTTTCTTGTCGACGATTCCGCAAGCATCCGTCAAACGCTTGAAATGATCCTATCGCAGGATCCCGAGATTGAAGTAATCGGCTCCGCGCCCGACCCCTACTTTGCCGCCGAGAAATTCAAGGAAGTCCTGCCCGACGTCATCATCCTCGATATCGAAATGCCGAGAATGGATGGGCTGACCTTTATGGAAAAGATCATGTCCCAGCGCCCGATCCCGATCGTGATCTGCTCCTCGCTGACCGACTCGGGCTCGCAGACGGCGTTACGCGCCCTCGAACTGGGCGCATCGGATATCATCACAAAACCGAAACTCGGGACAAAAGTGTTCCTTGAAGAATCCCGGATACGCATTACCGACGCGGTGAAGGCCGCCGTGAAAGGCAACCCGAAGAGGATCAACTTCTTCCCGAAGATAGAGCCGAAACTCAGCGCGGACGTCATGCTCGGCAAACTGAAAAACCCGCCCGTGATGGAACTGACCGATAAAGTTATCGTGATCGGCGCGTCCACCGGCGGAACCGAAGCCCTGCGGGTGTTCCTGCAGGCCGTCCCAGCGACTCTGCCGGGTATTGTTATTGTCCAGCATATGCCCGAGGGCTTCACGAACTCGTTCGCGAAACGACTCGACGAACTTTGCGAAGTGTCGGTGAAGGAAGCCGAGAACGGCGATATGATCCTTCGCGGGCATGTCCTGATCGCGCCGGGGAACAAGCATACCTTATTGAAACGAAGCGGCGCGAGGTACCTTATCGAGGTACGCGACGGCCCGTTAGTCAACCGCCACCGTCCATCGGTGGATGTCCTCTTCCGTTCGGCGGCGCGTTACGCAGGGCAGAACGCGGTCGGGATCATTATGACCGGGATGGGAGACGACGGCGCGAAGGGACTATCGGAAATGAGAGAGGCCGGGGCGTTTACCTTCGCGGAGGACGAGCAGTCGTGCGTGGTGTTCGGGATGCCGAAGGCCGCTATCGAACTCGGGGCCGCGATGAGAGTACTTCCGTTGGACAAGATCGCCGCGGATGTAGTCTCGAAGTATAATAAAATGTAGGATCGACTAAGAAAGAAAGAAACCGTCGAACCGTCCGTTATCGAACGACGGCCTTGCCTTTCACGTATCCGGCGCGGACGTGTCCGGGTAATAACTCACCCCGCCTTTGAAATTCCGAAGCCTGACCATACCGCCGCCCTTATCGATCAGGAAGTCCGGCTGTAACGGGATTTTCCCGCCGCCGCCCGGCGCATCGATCACATACTGCGGAATCGCGAGGCCGGAATTGTATCCCCTCAGCTTCGAGATTATCTCGATCCCGGTATCCACCGGAGTGCGGAAATGCTCCGAACCGAGGATAGGATCGCACTGATAGAGATAGTACGGCCTGACGCGGTTCTTCACAAGCCCGAGGAAGAGTTCGCGGAGAATATCCGCGTCGTCGTTGATGCCTTTCAGCAGGACAGTCTGGCTCCCAAGCGGAATCCCGGTATCGGCGAGACGGTTCAACGCTATCGAGGTCTCTTGGGTCAGTTCGCGCGGGTGCGAGAAATGTATGTTCATCCATAACGGGTGGTGCTTGCGGAAGATACGCATGAGCTTCGGGGTGATGCGCTGGGGAAGCACGACCGGGATGCGCGTCCCGATTCGGATGATCTCCACATGCGGGATTTCCCTGACCTTCGAGAGCAGGTACTCGAGGGTTTCATCGGTGAGGGTGAGCGGGTCGCCGCCGGACAAAAGGACGTCGCGGATTTCGGTATGGCTCCTAATATAATCGAAAGCGAGTTCCCAGTTCTTCGGGGTGAAGCAATGCTCGTCGCGGCCGACCATACGCGAACGGGTACAGTAACGGCAGTTCGAGGCGCAGAAGTCGGTGGTGAGGAAAAGGACGCGGTCGGGATAACGATGCACGATACCGGGCACGGGACTCATCTCGTCCTCGTTCAGCGGGTCTTCGGCCTCGCCCGCCGAGCGGTTGAACTCGCGGACGTCGGGTATAAGGATTCTCCGCAACGGATCGTGACTGTCCTCGGGATGCACAAGGCTCGCGTGATACGGCGTGATACGGAACGGCAAACAGTCCCGTTCGGTGGAAAGGACGTGTATCTCGTCCTCGCGCAATGGGATAAGCTGCCTGAGTTCATCGATGGCGGTGATACTGTTCCTGATCTGCCAGCGCCAGTCGTTCCAATCGTCGAGCGGCACGGCAGGGTAATGCATGCGGATAAACTGAAGCGTCCGGGGACTGATGGAACTGCTTTTTTCTTTTCGCGAATAGTTCGCGAGGTTACTCGGAGGGAAAGAGAGGGTAGAAAGGGTTGTTTCTTCATCCCCTCCGAGAGCCGCAAAGGACTCTTCTTCCTCCGAAAGCTCTATCTTTCCATTATCCTTTTCTGCGGCGGTGGAGTTCATCTTAACCCCTCCTAAGCGGTATTTTATTCATAGTAATTATAACACATATTTCCGAAAATCGAATTAATTATGGGCAATTTCTAAAATTGTTTTCTAAAACCCGCCATTCTTACTCTCATACGAATATCGAGGGGGAAATTATAACATTTAACGGGATTCTTATCAATACTTTTATCATTTCACGGGAACAATTAAACCGGCAGCGGGGATATATCAATCAGGTAAATACCGGGCGATTCGGCGCTCAAATTCTGGATAAATTCGGCGTCTTATATTAAAATATACCGACAAAAATCGCGGGGAAGTAACATGAACATTCTCGATATGACGGTCACCGAACTGTCGCAGGCCTTAAGCAAAAAAGAGCTGAAGTCGACCGAGATCACCGGCGCCTACCTGAAGGCAATCGAAGCCGATCAGAAGGACTCCAAGCCGCTCAACGCGTATATCGCCGTACTCGGGGATTTCGCAATGGAACGCGCCAGAGAGGCCGACAGCCGTATCGCGAAGGGAAATCATACCCCGTTGACCGGAATTCCGGTCGCGGTCAAGGACAATATGAATCTCAAGGGTTTTCCCACAACCTGCGCCTCGAATATCCTGACCGGCTATGTCGCGACATACAACTCCACAGTGGTGGATAAGCTCGTTTTCGGCGAAGGGATGGTTCCGCTCGGGAAGGCGAATATGGACGAGTTCGCGATGGGTTCGTCGACGGAAACATCTTACTACGGCATCGTGAGAAATCCGTACGACCGCGACAGGATCCCCGGCGGATCGTCGGGAGGGTCAGCGGCGGCGGTAGCCGGGAAGCTCGCTCCCACCGCGCTCGGCAGCGACACAGGCGGTTCGATCCGTCAGCCGGCATCGCTCTGCGGAGTGGTCGGCCTCAAACCCACTTACGGCACTGTATCCCGTTACGGCCTCGTGGCGTTCGCGTCCTCGCTCGACCAGATCGGCCCGTTCTGCCGAACTATCGACGACACCGCCCTGATGTTCGACGCCCTCTCCGCTTACGACCCGAAGGACTCTACCTCGCTCGATTTCACCCGCAAACCCACCCGTCCCACGGGCAAGGTCGAAGGGATGAAGATCGGCATCCCGAAGGAATACTTCATCGACGGGATGGACAAAGATGTCGAGAAAGTCATGAAAGAAACGATCAAGAGACTGGAAGATAAAGGCGCGAAGATGGTCGATATCAGCCTGCCTCACACCGAATACGCGGTGCCGACCTACTACATCGTCGCGACCGCCGAAGCGAGCTCGAACCTCGAGCGTTTCGACGGCGTGAAGTACGGATTCCGCGATGAGGAAGCGAAGTACCTCTCCGAGATGTATATCCGTTCGCGCTCCAAGGGTTTCGGCGCCGAGGTCAAACGGCGTATCATGCTCGGGACTTACGTGCTGTCCGCCGGGTACTACGACGCCTACTATATGAAGGCGCTCAAAGTCCGCACGCTCATCAAGCGCGATTTCGAGAAGGCGTTCGAGGCGACCGACGCGATCCTGACACCGGTCGCGCCCACCCCCGCGTTCAAGATCGGAGAGAAGACCGACGATCCTATCGCGATGTACCTTTCAGACATCTTTACCATCTCGGTCAACCTCGCGGGTGTACCGGCTGTGTCCGTACCGGCGGGGATGACATCCTCAGGCTTACCTGTCGGCGCGCAGGTGATCGGGCATCTCCTCGGCGAAGAAACGATCCTCAATGTCGCGAAGGCGATAGAAAAATAGTCCACGCTTACCCTTCACCGTCCCCCTTGTGAATGTCCCGCAGTTGAAAGGGGTTCCCTCATTAAAAACGGAGTAATTATGGATAATCTGCTCGAATTGACATTCGGCGAATTGAAAAACAGTTTTATCGCGAATAACGTCCAGCCGAGCCGGGCATACCCGGTGTTCGGGTGGATCTACCGCCGTTCGGTCTTCGACTTCGAGCAGATGACCGACCTGCCGAAGGACCTGCGGCCTATGCTCAAGGATTGGTACAAGGTGATCGAGCTCGAACCGGTCGAGGAACAGGCCGACCCGTCGGGCGAATCCGTCAAGTTCCTCTTCCGCACCTACGACGGCCATTACATCGAGAGCGTGCTCCTTCAGGGCGGCGAGATCGACGACGAGACCGAGACCCTGGGCCCCGAACGGCTCACTGTGTGCGTGTCGTCGCAGATCGGATGCCCCCTCGGGTGCAACTTCTGCGCAACCGGACGCCTGGACTACAAACGGAACCTTTCCGCGGGCGAGATCGTCTCGCAGATACTCCTCATGGACAGGTATGCCAAAAAAAAGTATAAACGAGAAACCCCCGGGCGCGCGGTGACCAACATCGTGTTCATGGGGATGGGCGAGCCCCTGCTCAACTTCGAGAACGTTATGAAGGCGATAGGGATATTGGCCTTTTCGGGCGGGTTTCATATCGGCGCGCGCCATATCACTATCTCGACCGCCGGGATCGCCCCGAAGATCAAGGAGCTTGCCGAGATCGGCCTGCAGATCCGCCTCGCGGTCTCGCTCAACAGTGTCAACCAGGAGAAGCGCAAAGTCCTCATGCCTGTCGCCCGCACACATTCCGTGAACAACATCCTCGACGCGGTCAAATACTATCAGCAGCATATCGACCGCCGGATCACGTTCGAATATGTCCTCCTGAACGGCATCAACTCGCAGGAAGAGGACGTGCTCGCGATGAAGCGTTCGCTCCAAGGGATCAAGTTCCACCTGAACCTGATCCGTTACAACCCGGTCGACGAGATACCGCTTTCGCCGCCCACCGACGAGGAATACCGCCATTTCAAGGGCTTCCTCCGAAAGCACGGCATCCCGTTCGTGGAGCGTTTCGGTAAGGGGCGCGAGATCGCCGCCGCCTGCGGCCAATTAGGTTTGTGTAAGCTGGATGAGAGACTGGCGAAGAGTAAAAGCTAAAACATCCTACAAAGGACACCTTGATTGATTGTCTGGCTCTATGAAAATAGTAGACGCCGCTATGCTAAATTTATCCTATTCTGCAATTAAAGGCACTTCAAAAAACTCATGTAATTAATAAAAATTTGAAAAAAGACATTCATCTTTCTGAGTTCGCAGCCTGTCCCCGAAGGTAGGCCGTAGGGGGAATGAAAGAACAGTGCCTTTTTGGGTTTTAATGGAGTTTTTAGAACTCCCCATAATTCATTCCAGCGGCAGTTCGATATAAAATGTCGTCCCGGTGTTTGCGGCGGTCTCGAACGTAATCTCGCCCTTATGGAGATGCACGATCTCACGCGTGATCGCGAGCCCCAGCCCCGTCCCGCCGTGCTTCCCGTAGGTCACGAACGGCTCGAAAAGCGAGTCGCGGATTTCCTTCGGGATGCCCTTCCCGTTATCCTTCAGCGAAAATACCGCCCTATCGCCCTTGAGACTCACATTCAGCGTAAACTCGCCGTCGTTCTTCATCGCGTCCATCGCGTTATGCGCGATATTGTAAAACACCCGTTTCATGCGGTCGCCGTCGAACGAGATCGTCCCGTCATAGCCGACATTCATAAAGAACCTGATCCCGCGCTCCTTGAACATCATCCGGAGCAGGCTGTCGACCTCGTCCATGAACTCCGGTATCTTGACCTCCGACTTCTTGATCTTGATCTCGCCGCGGGTGTACTCAAGGATTTCCGACGCCAGCGCGACAAGGCGTTCCGATTCGGAAATAATCATCTTGACGAACTCGGCCTTGTCCTCCTCGGAAAACTCCGGCGACGAGAGGCATTCCGCGAAACCGATAATCCCGGCCATCGGATTCTTGATATCGTGGATGATGTTGGCTGCCATCTGGCCGATCGCGGTGAAACGTTCGGACTTCAGTTTGTCCTCGAAGATCACCACCCGTTCGAGGGAGACATTGAGAAGGTGCGAGACCGTGTTCACAAAATAGAAGTCGTACTTATCGAACGTATCGTTATCGATTTTATCGACAAAAAGGACGATTGCGCTGATCTCGCCGCGCACCTTGATCGGGATCGCCATCACGGACTTCACCACACCGAACTTTGCGAGTTCCTCGGGATCGCATCCCTTATTCTCATGGATGTCGCCGATGAACACGGATTTCCCGGTCTCGACCACCATCCCGAGAATACATCTCGGGGAGTATGCGGCCGTCTTCGGATACTCCTTGACATTGAGGTCGATATTGTTCGCGACAAGCAGGCTGAACACCCCGTCCTTTTTCGAGTATCCGTATACCGCGACATTCTCGATATTGATGAAACCCGGGAAGATATCAGCGATAGTATGATAAAGGTCTTTGGCGGAATAGTAGTTGATCGACAGGAGGAGGCGCGAAATCTCGTTGATCGAACGGAAGATATACATATCGCGTTCGTTCGTGTTGAGAGCGTATTCCAGGGCGAGCTTCTGTCCCTGCATCTCCTCGGTCTTGTCCTGCACGATCTCGCCGAGGTTGTCGACAAGGATGGCGTTATTGAGCGCGATAGTCAGATACTTCCTGAGTTCCTGCAGGAAGCGGAATTCGTGCATATTGAGACTCGACTTGTCCCGTTTCTCGCCGATCACGATCACGCCGATCAGGCTGTCGCCGTAAACAAGCGGCACCGCGATCTCCGCGCCGTGTTTCTCGAGAAAGGTCTTGATCTGCGTATCCCCTCCCATGCTGTCGTGCTCGATTAAAAATTCTTCCAGTTCGAGGACTCCGCTATGCCCGACAAAATAGTTCACTACGCCTGCGGGAATTTTCGTATCCTTCCCCGGAGAATCGAGCGAGGTCAACGCGTGGTTTTTGAATAGAAAGAACTCCATCTTCGATAAGCCGAGCGCGGTTTTAACAGTGGAGACTGTTTTAAGGATCAGCTCGTTCGTCTTCTGCACCTTCAGCAGTTCTTCAATAAATTGATCGAAAACTTTTTGGAGGCTATTTCTATTTCTCTTGAACCAGCCTTCAATGGTCGGCATGAACAACTGCATGAAGAAATAGAACACGAGCGCGTCGATACAGTAGAGTCCGATCTTTTTATAGACTTCCGTCTTGTCGAGCATCGGCTCGATTACGACGACGCTCAATGTCACAAATCCGGCGAGCATCGCGATAGTGAGAACCCATTTCAGGATATCGAGAATGAGGTTATTGATATCGATCAGTTTTTCCGAAACGACCGCGTAGGAGATCGAGAGAATAAATATCACGGCGGCAATGGAAACCCCCGCATGATAAAAGTCGGAATTACCCAATTCGGGGAGTAGCACCGAAAGGAAAAGGATGATGACCGTCGAAAGGATGATTCCCCAGAATATCAGGAGGAGACGCGAACGGTAACGGGCGTATCTGGTAGTCCGGTAACTGCGGACAAACAGTATGAGCGACGCAACGGTATAGACCAGCATCATCCCGAACCAGATATAGAATCCGCCGCCGGTTTTCTCGATCAGCGTACCGCCGATTACACTCGCCTCGATGATCGTGAACGGGGTCAGGAGCGCGTATATCCCGACCGCGACGAGCGGGAGAGTTAGCAGGACAATCAGTACCGTTTTGAGCTTGAGAATCCGGACAGGGAATAACGCTGAAAGGATAAAGATAGAGCAGGTCAATAGCGATCCGAGGAAAACACTCATCCGGTCGCAGAATAGAATCGCGGCGGGGTCGCCCGATAATAGCATCACATCGACATTAATTAAAAAAATGACACTGAAAAGGGTGATAGTTGAAAACACGATGTTCACGGGATTCCTGCGGTTCCGCACCAGAATGCGGATACCGAGGAAACAGAAGACAAGTACGATGACTATATCGATAAACAGTAAAAACATATCCCGCCCTTACTCTTGTGTATAGCTTATTCCGGTGATAATGATCGCCGTGCCCTTACCGGTTTCGCTCTCGACGACTATTTTCAAGCCCAGCCGTTCGCAAATCTGCCGGACGACCGAAAGCCCGAGCCCGATTCCGGAGACCTCGTAAGTCCGCTCGGACACCACTCTATAAAAACGGTCGAATATCTTTCCCGCTTCGCTCTCGGATATCCCTATCCCGTTATCCTCCACCCTGAACGACAATCCGTCCGCGCCGGTCTCGACTCCAAGTTTCACCTTACCGCCCTCACGGTTGTAGATTACAGCGTTGTGGACAAGTTCGAAGAGAACATGCCGCAGGTAGGTCTCGTCCGAGCGCATGACGATTTTTTTCTTCCCCGCATGTTTCAGACCCGGGACTTCTATCGCGATATTTTTCTCCGACGCGAGCGGACGCAGGTCGGTATCGATTTCCTGCCCGCTGAATTCCGTCAGGAAGCCCTTTAGTTCGATGTCCTTCTCGAAAAACTCATCCTTGTCGATCACCGAAACCATGATGAAATTATTCACGATCTTTTTCAGCACGCGGATATCGTTAAAGATGGAGCCGTAGAATTCGCGCACCGTATCCGGATCGCCGTCGATCTCGCCGGAAAGGAGGAATTCCACCGAACCGAAGATCGTCGTAATCGGCGTCCTCAGTTCATGAGACACATTAGAGATCAAGTCGCTTTTCAGTTGGTCGAGTTTCTTCAATTCGATGTTCTGTCTATGGATTTCGTCGAAACTTTTTTTCAGGTTGCCGATCATGATCGAGAACGCGTGCGAAAGGTCGTGGACCTCATCATGCGCTCGTATCTTCACCTGATAGTCGAGGTCGCCCTCGCTCACCTTCTCGGCCCAGAACGTCAGCTTGCGGAGGGGATTGGTAATCCCGCGCGCGAAGATGAACGCCATGATCATCGCGAAGAGTAAGCCCGCTATCGAGATGCGGAGGATCAGTTCCTGCTGCTGCTTCTGCGATTCGAGTATCCACGACGACGACATCCCGATCACGATAGCGCCCACGGGCTTCCCCATGAAATCCTTCATCGGAAATTTCGCGATAGACAGCCCGAACTCCTCGTCATGCACAATCAGCCTGTTTGTCGATTCCATCACTTCCGCGCTCTGCCGTTCCGCCCAGATCATCAGGTTCGTCCCGTCAGACGACCCGGATAAAAGCGAAGAGGTTACCTTACCTTCCGTGTAGATTATTACGTTCGCGCCGATAGTTTCGGATATCTTTAAAGCAGTTCTGTCGTCGAGAAGGGTTTTCCCGACAATAACAGACTTCTTGTTCCCGCTATATGAGCTCGCTGTGAAATAGAGATTCCCGCCGCGTTCGACTATTCCCGAGAACGCACCCGAGCCGCCGTAGTTTTTCAGGAACAGCGTCGTCTCGACGGGAAACTTTCTTCCCGCCTCGGCTTGTATTTCTCCCGATGTGGAGTAAAGCTGAAGGCTGTCGAACCCGTAATCCGAACGGTACTTCTCGAGGATGTAGGGGAACACTAAGAGTTCATTGTTCTCGAGCGCGGAGTTCAGTTCCGCTATCGTACCGAACGCCTTGATGAACTGCATGTTCATAAAGAGAGTATTGCCGAGCGTGCTCTCGACAGTCTCGACCGACCGTTCCACCCTGCTGTTCAGGTACTCGGAGAAGTTCTCGACAAACAGCCTGTTGATTCCGAGGTAGAGCGTTCCCACCAGCGGCGCGACTATCAGGATGAACAGGGCGAAAATTTTGTACTGGATCCGGATCTTCACATTGCCTTCCTACTCTGTTACGACTTCTACGGCCGATACGGCCTTATTATAGGTATCTTTTTCCGTCAGGACGGAATTTTTATCTGTGATCTCTTTTTTACCGTTGAGCACGTAACGGTACTGGTAATGCCCGGGCGTCAGTTTTACCTTCACAATCCATTCGCCCTTGACCGCCGTTTTCGACATCGGGTAATAGTAACCCTCGATGAAATCCTTAAACAGGTACTTGCCGCCCCAGATATTGAAATCGCCGATCACCCAGACATTCGTGATGTCCTGGGCTTCAGCGGTGTATTTGAATACAGTCTCTACCCCGAAGTCCTTATCCATGCCGTAGTATTCGCCCTTGGGGAACGTCTCGAGCCCGATATAGACGACATTGTTATAGGTCGACGACGCCCCGGCCTGCACCTTGACCATTTTCTTTTCCTTGTCGGTCAGCAGGTTTTTTCCATCCACCACGTACTTATAGTAATACGCTCCGACAGGGAGTCTCGTTTTAACCTTCCAGTATCCGGCTTCGTCCGGGCCGGTCATCGCGTAGTAAAAATCGGGACTCAGTTCCTTGAGGTCGGTCGTCTTCCCGCCCCAGTAATTAAAATCTCCCACCAGCCAAACCGACTGCGCCTTCGGGTTCAGGTAACTGAACTCCACTTCGGCCTTTCCGTCGGGATCGACCACGGGTTTATTCGTCACATTCGCCTGAATGTTTCCGGTTTCCTCACCCACTATGATGATGTTATTCGCCTCGCTCAGGTTCTGGCTGTCCGTCTTCTGCTTCGGATCGACTACCCATGACGTCCCGTTCACCACAAAGCGGAAGATATGCTTTCCCTTCGTGAGGTACACCGGCGCGTGCCAGTTCCCGTCCTTGTCCGGGTCCAGCATCTCGACATAGTAGCCGGGAAGTATTTTTTTGACCGTGTAGTATGTTCCGCCCCAGTAATTGAAATCTCCGACAAGCCACACGGTCGTGGCGTTCTTCCTGTAGAACGTGAAATCGACAAGATAAAGGTCTTCGAAACCCATGACCGAATTGGCGGAGCCGATAATGTTCTGCGTGTTCGTCAGCCGTTTGAATGAAAGATGATTGACATTCGGGTCTTTCGCATAGTAGTCCTCGTTCACAAGATAGGCATATTCGTGGAAATTTAGGTCGGCGGTAGTGGTAATCGTCCACACCCCGTTCTCGTCCGGGCCGTGGAGCGGCCAGTAGTACTTGGGCGATATCTCCTCGACATTCCCCGAGCCCTTCTCCTTGCCCCACTGGTTGAACGTACCTACCGCCCACACCGCGTAGGCGTTCGGGTCGTAATAGCTCATCGTGATATTGGTCGTGTACTTCGAGTTCACGGCCGGATTGACAAAATACTTCCCGGGTTCGGGGTATTTGTTTGTCAGCGACGCCAGCCGAAGCACGGCGATCTTATTTTCAATAGAGATAAAAACGGGGTCGGTCGGAAACGTGAGGTAATGGAATGTCTTTTTATCCCAGTTCTGTTTGATACCGAATGTGTTCAGGAAGAGACCGGGCGATTTCTCCCACACCTCTTTGTTCTCCGGGTCGAGCGCGGCTTTCTCGTCGGGATAACGGTAATTCAGGAAAAGGCGGTATGCGTAAGTCCCGGCGGGAAGGCTCAGGGTGAGTTCCCAATGCCCGTTATTCGCGGGATGCCTGATGAAGTAGAACGCGTTCTTGCCGCTTCCGGCGGTCTCATCGGCGAGCGCGATACATTTGAGCGGGTTGAACTTCAGGGCGTTCTTCAACGCCACCACCGCCGCGTTCATATCACCCATCAGCCCCACTGCGGCCGCAAGATGTACATACACCGACACCCAGTCGGGATGGCGCTCGAGCACTTCCTTCAGGACGGGGATCGCGCCGAACGGCGAGTTGCTTAACATGGTGACGGTTTCGATGAGGAGCGATAGGTCGGCCTCGGCCTGATCGAGCTTGCCGGGCTTTTTCTTCTGCGCGGCTTTGATCGTATCTTTAGCCTTCGCGTACTCGCCCGTTTTGATATACAGAAGACCGAGCTCGGAATACACCTGGTACTCCAGCCCCTTCTGCGACAGTCCGAGCTTCAGCGCTTTTTCATAGTTCCGTACCGCCTCGGACAGGCAAAAATTTTTATTATAGAGATCGGCGATAAGAATATACGGATAGTCCCATTGCGGCGAACTCTCGATAGCCTTTTTAAACTCGAGACTCGCGCGGTATGGGTCGGTTTTTTGAAAGGTCAGCCCCTTGCCGATCCACTGCATCGATTTCTGCTGATCGGGAAATACCGTTCCGACAAAACACAGGCTCATGAACATCAAGGAGAGTAGAGTGACGCATTTCTTCATAATCCCGCCTGCATGAAAGGAATACCGGGCTATTCTCCCCCGGCAAGGACTTTGTTGACTATATCCAGAAGGTGATTGGGCGAGAACGGCTTTGTCAGGAAATGCTTCGCGCCCATCTCCATCGCCTTGCTCTCGTCCGATCGCTGCCCCGAAGCGGTCAGGAAGATCACCGGGATGTTCGCGGTGGCTTGTCCGTCTTTCAGCTTCTGGAATACCTCGAATCCGTCCATCGTGGGCATCATGATATCGAGGAGAATCAGGTCGGGTTTTTCGCTGGCCGCGAGTTCCAACGCGGACGCGCCGTTATAGGCGGTCACCACCTCGAACCCGTTAGCCTTCAGTTTCGATTTGATCAACATGATAATATTCGGTTTGTCGTCCACAGCCAGTACTTTTTTCATCTTATACTCCCCGATAATCCATTATACCATTAAGAATGATCTTTATCAAAAGAAACGCAGAGAAGAGTCAAGTCGTCGTTCATCCCGGCACCGTCGAGAAACTTCCGCATCTCGGCGAGCGCGGCATCGTTCAATTCCACGGGAGACTTATTCCAAAGGCCGGTCAGTATCTCGCACATCCTGTCCTCGCCCAGTTCCTCGTCCGCCGGATTGAATTCCTCGAAGAGGCCGTCGGTGAACAGCAGAAGCTTGTCGCCGGGCTTGAATTCCGTTTCGCGTGTCTGGTAGATCGAGCCCTCGATGATTCCGGCGACCTTTCCGGTGGGCGGCAATACAGTCCGCTTCCCTTTGGAAAGAATATACTGCGCCGGGTGCCCGGCCGAAGCAAATACGATCTTTTTTTCTTTGATATATATATCGGCAACCATGCATGTAAAAAAGAAGGATAAATGACGGCTATCGAGCATAAATCCGTTATTGATCTTCTCGATCAGTTCGCCGGGACTCGCGATGACATTTTTCAGCCTGTCGTATTCGCCCTTGATCATCATCGTGATCAGCGCCGCCTGCACACCGTGCCCGGTGGCATCCGCGATAAACACGCGGATCACCCCGCCGGAAATTTCGGTGATATCATAATAATCCCCGCCCACTTCGCTCATCGGGATATAACGGATATCTAAGCTGAGCGCGCCCATCCGGCCGATCTTCCTCGGCAGGACGCTCTGCTGGATACGTTTCGCGATATTGAGGTCGGTCGTGATCACCCTATCTTTCAGCTTGAGGGCCTCGTTCGTTTTGTTGAGCTCGGCGGTCCGTTCGAGCACCAGCCGTTCGAGGTTGAGAATCGTGTAGCTGTTCTCAAGGTTGGCCGCGAAATCGTTCAGGAGGATTTGAAGCTGGTTGATATCGTGGTCTTTGACAGACCGTTCGTGGAAGATATTATCGACAAGGAGTACTCCGACCGCTTCCTTGCCCTTGAGGATCGGCATGAGGAGATAATCGGTCAGGTTAAGGCTTTTTCGTATCGCTGTATCGCTTTCGGACTCATCCCCGGAAGACTTGGCGATATACTGGAAGCAGTTCCGCTGAACAATCCGCCAGAGTACCGACGTTTCGGACTTGGGTATCTTGAATTCTCTGAGCCTGCGGAGAAATTCGCTGTCCGTATTCGCGATATAGTTCTTGTAGTCCGCGACAAACTCCCGCAGATCGAGTTTGAAATCCCGGTAGTTTTTCATGCTTCCGAACTTCTTTTCCACTTCGCCGGTATCGAGCATCCCGATCGCGTAATGCCCCACAAGCTCGTCCTTATCGATTAGGAATATCGCCGCGCGGTTGTATCCCAATCCGAAGTTCGCGGTGATAAAATAGAGGAATACGGCGTAGAGCTCGTCGATCTGGTTGATCGTGTTGAGCACCGCAGTCACCTCGTTGATCAGTTTCAGGTCGCGGAGGTTCGCCCCGACAGTGAGACGGAGTACGTCAAAGTTCTTCGCCAGTACTTCGATCTCGTCGTGGGTCTCGATCTTTTTTTCGATATCGAAATTTCCACGGATAATATGCTTCGTCCATTCGATCAATTGGTTCAGGTACTTGCTGATAAACCCGCCGATATTGAGGGAAAGGATGACGAAGAACAACATCGATATCCCGAGCAGGAGGAAGTTTGTGTAAAGGTTTTTCTGCATATCGGCGGCAAGCATATACATATAGTAAAGCGCCAGGTAGTAACCCAGTACCTCCCCTTCCACGACAATGGGATAGAGGACCGTATTATAAGGGTGAAGGTTCAGGGTCCGGAGAGGCTGGATGAGGGATTCCGACGGGTCGGGCAGTTTCCAGAAAATCCCCCGGTCTTTTTCATCGGGATGGTTCTGGGCATAGTTGATGATATCGATATAGAAAAAATTCCGGTACAGGTCGATCATATTCGTCGCCTGCCTGTTGGAAAGAACCAGATTGGATAACGAGGGATTGAGACTCAGGTTACTCATCTGCACTATATTCGATGCAATATTTGTTTCGAGAATATCCTGAACTATCTGAATATCCTCAAGCCTCATCCCCAGCGCTACGATATTCAGGTCTTTATCGAACACCGTGATCTGCGCGAGCATGTTCTGTGTGCTCGATACCTTATCCTTTTCGATTCTCATCCGGGATGCGGCAAAAAATTTATCGAAGACGGATTTTATCTGCGCCTTGGTCTCTTCCGAATCGAGATCGTAGAGATTGACGCATTCGCCCGTCATATACAGATGGATCAGGCTGACTGTCTCACGGAGGAAATACTTCATCGATTCGGTTTTCTCGCGCAGGTTATAAAAGATCAGCACGGAGTTCGTCAGGAGCGCGACGAGGAAGATCATGATAATCATCTTGAGGCCGAACGACAGCCTAAGCCTGAGTACGAGCATGAGAAGCGGCTGAAGCACCGTATAGATCAGGATGACCGCGATGAAGCCGATCACCAAGAAATTGAATACGAATTCCCATTCGCCGAGATTGGACACCTCGATCACCGAGTTCAGTCCTCCGAACTGGTCGTCGAGGTTCTTCGCGGCGTTTTTGTTATGCATCCATATCTGCGAAACAGGCGAATCTCCCGTGAAGTAAACAACGAACTTATACTGATTGTCCCCGTACTCTACCGGGATTACCGCTTCCCATTTTCCGGGCGAGACTTCTTTCATCCGGTACTTCTCGCTCGCGGGATTCCAGTCGCAGAAAAAGCCCGATACGAATACACGGTCTACAGTGTATTCCGCCCGGTCTTCGTCGGTGATAATTTCGTACTTTTCTTCTATCTCCTGAGGGAACGGCAGTTCGAACACGACGGTCTGCGGTTTCAATGCTTCGGGTTTGGCATAGGTAAAATACCGGTTTCCCAGAAACCAGATCACGACAAATAAGGCCAGTAATCCGATTCGGAAATACACCGCGATAGCGGTCTTGCCGGTCAGGAGACTGGGTAACGATTTTTTGTTTTCATTTTTCCGCATACGATATTGTAAAACGGAAAGGATTTATGTCAACCGCTATATCGATAATGCCGGATTTTATCTCAGCTTTTTATCAGCACGGTTTCGGCGGTCAAAAGTACGACTGCGCATATCATCAGCGCCAACGCGAATTCCCACCGGAAAAAGGGTAGTTTAATATCCGTCCCCGAGACCCCGATGATCTCCGCCGATACGCCCAGCTTGTCTTCGATCTCTCCGGGCGAGTAAAACTCGAACTCCGACTCCGCCCCGGTGTTGCGGATCAGGAACTTCCCGTCGTCCTTATAACGGTACACACCCGGCGTATCGGGAGACATGATCGTGCCGCCGAGGCCGTAGTAGACCCCGTCGGCCTTCTCTTTCATCAGGTACTTGCCCCGGAAGTTCTCCATAAATATCTCGCTGACTGTAAGCAGGAGAAACACCGAGGACGACAGCACGTCTTCGTTCGCGCCGATTGAAAAATTGAACACGGAATAGTTATTCAGCTGATAGACTAACGGGGTATCTCCGGCCTTGACCGCCACCTCGCCCGGGATCGGCTCGAACGCCGTCATGATCGAAAACGCCTTGACAATCTCGAGCACGGAATACTTCGAGGAGATATCGCCCGTAACAGACTTTTTCGCGAACTGGCAGAATATCTTGAAATCGCGCTGGAGCACCCGTCCGAAACGGTCGGCGTCCTCGCAGAAGAGGAGTACCGGCTTATCCGCGATCTGTTTGGGCAGGTAACCCGCCATGATCAAATCCGCGTTGTGGGGCGACTGCGTCATATAGAACTTCGGGAAGAGGCTCGAAAGGATGCGTCCGATCACCGGTGACTGGATATCGGAATAGACCGACGGCACGGCTGAGGCGACTACCGGGAAATAGTTCGTATTGTCCGCGATGAAGCCGTCGCCCTCGAGGACGACCTCACCGAACCCGATTCCGCTCTGATTGACAAAGCGCGATATCTCGATCACCGGTTTCGCCTGCTCGGAGAGGACGGTTTCACCGCCGATAGCGATCTTCACCCTGTCTCCCGGCACGATCTTGCCGCCTATCTTGACAGACAGCACCGACTTGACGTCCGGCAGTCCGACCATCGGGAAGACCGACACCTCGGATACATAGATATTTCTGTTCGTATCGGCGGTCAGGACGAACTTCACTTCTTCCGTCCCCGACGGGAGCTTGAAAGCCGCCCCGGTCGACGACTTCTGCGCGTCCGATATGAGAATGAGCCTCACGGCGGGATCGGACGCAAGCACGGCGGCAATCTTTTCCGGGAACGTGCTCTCGCCGAAGAAGTCGTACCCGGCGGGCAGTTTACCCTCGTTCAGCGCTTCCGGCAGGACAGGCTTCATGCCGAAATAGACCTTGCCGATCTTGTATTGCTCCTTCAGCCCGAGGACTATTCCGCCGAGGTCGAAACGCGACATACTCACCGAGTCGTCCACGATCACAGTCCATTCGCCGCTGTCCGCACCCCGCGATACTACCGGGGACGCGAACGCCAGAATGATCGCGAGGAACACGAGCGCGCGCAGGACTTGTTTCAGCCGCATCCTAATCCGTTTGTTCTCCAGTTCGCGTTTGAGGATAGTCATGATAAAATCGAGCGACGGGAACTGCTCGCGTTTTTTATTGATATTAAGGATGAGGGAGATCACGAGGGGCACGGCGGCGAGCGCGAGGAAGTACAGGAAGAACGTGTTTAAAAACGCCATCGTTTCCCCCTGGAGGTCACGGCGCTCAGCCTGTCGAGGTAACGTTTCAACGCGGTGTAGTATGGCGTCTCGGTAGTGAAGAGGTCGTAGAGCAGGAACGCCTCGGAGAGCTTCGCGCGTAGTTCGTCCGTCCGTTCGCGGAGCTTTGTCCGGTAGAGATCGCGGATTGTGGACGGGATCAGTTGGAGCTTTTTACCGTTCTCCATATCGATCATCTCGAGGTTGCCGTGCAGGCTGAGTTCCCGTTCCTCGGGCGTCAGGATATGGATCAGGTTAATGCGGCGTTCGGTAAAAAACGCGGGATCGAGGCCGTGCACCCAGAGATCGCTGATCAGGAACACGATGCGGCCGCGGATAAACGGGATGCCGTCCATCGAGGTGACCCCCGACGTCCCGATCCGTGAGAGAGTCTCTTCGAGGTTCGAGAGGGTCAGACGCCCCATGTCGCGGTATTCCGAGTTGACTGTCGATACCCAGACACCGGCTTTCCGTGAATGGAGCAGGTAAGCCATGATCGCCGCGATCTTTTTCGCGATCTCGACCTTTCCGTGGTACGCCATCGATTCGCTGTTGTCGATCAGGATACGGACGTTGGTGGTAATGTCGCTTCCGTAGTTCTTCACGAAGAGCTTATCGGTGCGGCCGTAGACCTTCCAGTCGATATCGCGGATATCGTCGCCGGGATGGTAGAGGTTGTACTGCTCGAACTCGAGATTCCGGCCGAGTATCCTCGACGGATCGTCGCCGTGACGGCGCGCTAACGGCGGCAGGACGAGGTCGTAACGCCTGAAAAAGTCGATGGCTTCCTTCTCAAGATACATTTGCTTTCCTTAACATCTATTATATACCAAAACCCGATAAAAGAAAATCTTTGCGTATCAATAAACTTTTGAAATTACCGCGTATTAGTGCTATAATCAACCGGTCTCGGTTTGTCTTCTTTTGTATCATAGACTCTATACGAAACGCATCAATGGGAAAAATAATCGCGGGGGTGATTATGAAAAAACAGGTTCTGTTCATCGCCTTTATCTTTACCGCCGCAATCGTCTATCCCGCGCCAATCCCGGATATAGTCTATCTCTCGAAGGGCGCGAATGTCCAGATCGGGGTGATCAAAGGCCTCGACGCGGATCGCCATTTGATCCTGTTCCGGCACTCGGACTTCAATCCCGCGTTCGGCACGAAGATGACGGTGCATCCCGAAACGGGAAATTTCGCTGTGTTCCTGACCGGCGCGCCCCTCGGACAGCCGACACTCGCGAAAAGCATGTACTGCTCGTGGGGGAATCTCGAAACCGGATTGGCGGGATATGTCGAGATCAGAAGCGGCGCGGGCGATTTCTATTCCAAACCGTTTTTTTCTCCCGGCGGCGAGACGATCTACTACTCCGGCCTTTCTAAGTTCGAGTCTGTCATCAACTCGATCGACCCCGTATCCAAGAAACAGACCAAGGTGTTCTATAATAAGTGGCCGTCGAAGTACAAGCCGGGCAAGGTTCAGTTCGGAAATACGGTATTCTCGTTAGACCAGACCGGCGCCGCGTTCACGGTCGGTTCGGCATCGGAATCCGCTATCTATACATGGGCTTTCGCCGACAAGACGCCGAAAAAAGTGCTGACGGTGAAAAACCTCCTCGATCAAGGGCTCTCGTGGTTCGGGGACTACGTCTTCTACTGCGATTACACCTTCCAGAAGAACAACTATAAAAAGGTCTATCTGAACATCCTCGATGTCCGCACGATGAAGTCCCAACGGGTGTTCGAGTATACAGAGGGCAGCGGGACACATGGGGAATTTCCCCCGGAAACAATGGTTTTCGACGCCGAAGGAAACATGGTGTTCTTCATGGATACGCACGACGACGCGTTTATGACGGTGGCGGATATCTATATAATGAGCATGGATACGTTTGTGAGCGAGAAGATAATCGAGAACGCCTACGGCCTCTACGCGGTTTCGCCCGACGGCAATCTCCTTCTGTACTCGGAGCATAAGACCCCGGTCGATATCACTGACCCCGCGAACTGCTACCCTACCCAGAAGAATCCGATCTGCATCGCGGTTTACGATATCCGGAAAGGGAAATCGAAGAAACTGGCTATCCCCGGATTGGCCGATTTCGAATATATAAACTTCGTTTATTAAACCGGAAGTACCGTTTATTCCGGCCGAGATTGTTGAATCTACGGCATGTGTGCATCATTGATAAAAAATCGTTCGGGGAGTAGAAAAATATGAAGATTCTCATAGCGTTTATCGCGGCGGTATTTTGTTTAACGTCAGGAGCGTTCGGTAACGGGCTTCCTGTGATAGCCGTGCTCGACTTCGAGCCGAAAAAAGTCGATTCGGACACATCCGAACTGGTATCCGAACTGCTCGGGATCGAGTTTGTCAAGAGCGGCAAGTTCCAGGTGGTCGAACGGACGAAGATGAAGTCGATTATCGAGGAACAGAAGCTCCAGCTCGCCGGCCTGACCGGGAGCGATTTCGCCGAGAAACTCGGGAAGATGCTCGCCGCCGATAAGCTCGTGATCGGTACGGTCACTAAGATCGGTGATACGATCCATATCACGGCAAAGGTCGTCGATTCGGAAAGCGGCGTGATCGAGAAAGCCGAATCAGTCGAAGTAGTCTCCGAAAACGCTCTCTCCGACGGGGTCAAGAAGCTCGCGGGGTCGTTGACCGGCAGTCAAGGCTCGCAGGTAAAACCCGCTGATCCCGGCGATAATCCGTTCGAATTCATCCAGAATACGATAGGCGGCGCGGTTAAAATAAACATTCCCGATCTGGTAAAAACCGAGATTGAGAAGGGTATCAGCAACTCCCAGAAAACCCAGTCTGTTCAGGACAACCCGCCGAACACGAACGCGCCGGGTTACTTCACGTTCGACTTCGCCCTCTTCAGCCGTTACGGCCTCAACAACCTGAGTCTCCCGTCCTACGGCGTGACCGGAACACCTCTCGATCTGGGTGTCCGTGTCGAGTTCAATGTTTCGCCGTTCTTCGGGTTTGGGCTCGGCGGCGGCACGACTCTCCTTTTGAACAATTCGCAGACAGCTTACGAGCTCTCGCTATGGGATTTCGGATTTACCGCGACGTTCAATCTCGGCTTATTCAAATTCGTCCGTCTTCAGGTTTCGGCCTTAGCCGGATTC
>MIBE01000010.1:67302-139115 GCA_001829415.1 Spirochaetes bacterium GWF1_51_8 | reverse complement strand
TTTCGATCGCGGGTTGATCTATTCGTTCAAATGGACGTCCAAAACCGACGGCGGGCTCAACGATTTCTCACACAGCAGTATCGGGCTGATCTTCGTCTTCGGCACGGATTTTAACTAAACCCCTCAGCCTTTGACTTAACCTGCCGCATTTCTTATAATATGCCGTACAGAAAAAACAGGAGGCATTAGCTCGAAATATGGACGAAACGGATAGTAGAAGCGGCAAACTCAGCCGCGGGTTGATAATGAGCGAACTTTCGAAGATTTCGGTAGAGGACATCATGATCCCGCGTTCCTCGATAGTTCTTATCAATATGGCGTCGCCGTTCGAGGAAATCCTCGAAACGATCATCAAGGACGGACATTCGCGCTTCCCGGTCTATTCCGAAAAAATAGACAATATTGTCGGGATACTCTACGCGAAAAGCCTGCTGAACGTCCTCAATTCCGAATCGCCTCACGATTTCGATATCTCGCATATCCTGATGAAGCCTCTCATCGTCTCCGAGAACAAAAAGGTAAACGAACTCCTTTCAGAATTCAAGAAGACCCATATCCACATGGCCATCGTGGTCAGCGAGTACGGTTCGATGATGGGGATTATCACTCTCGAAGATATAGTAGAAGAACTGATCGGCGAGATCAGCGACGAATTCGATAAAGAGGAAGCGAGTCTTTACACTGTCGTCTCGGAGAACGAGACGGTGGTTCTCCCAAGAATGAGTATTGACGAATTTAATAAACTATTCAAAACACGTATCCATTCGGAAGAGTACGAAACAATCGGGGGCTTCGTCATCGACTGGTTCGGATACGTTCCCAAGACCGGCGAAAACTTCGAATACGGGAATTACCGTTTCGTCATCCAGAGCGCCGAGGGAAGCCGAATTAAAAAAATCCAGATTCAGAAAGTCTGACCCCATTGAGAGCGTTTATCGCGGTGGAAATCCCGGGCCTGATCCTCGAAGGGATCGCGGAATTAATCAACGAGATGCGGAAATTCCAGACCGAGGGCATCAACTATGTCCGGGTCGAGAATATCCATGTCACTTTGAAGTTCCTCGGCGAATTCGACGATAACGATATCGAGAGTTTCTGCGGCGATCTTTCCAAAATAGTATGGAAGGCCAACCGCGTGGAAACCTTATCGATAGGCGGCTTCCCGGATTTGAAAGACCCCCGCGTTTTATGGATCGGCCTCAAGGATAATCCGGGGCTTTTTGCCCTCCGGACTTCGATCGAGGATGTCTGCCGGAACTTCGGTATCCTCCCCGACGATAAGGAGTTCAAGCCCCATTTGACAATCGCGAGGATTAAGGGTAAAATGAATTACCGTTTGGCAAACTTTTTAGAGCAGTATCCGCAGGATTCGTTCGGCAGCTTTTTACCGAAGAGGTTTCACCTTTTCCAGAGTAAACTGACATCCGCCGGACCAGAATACCGGATCATCCGCTCGTTCTGACAAGGAGGGTGATACCATGAGCTTCGACAGGTATATTCAGTCATTGGACAGGATCATCAAAGAAGAAAAATCCTTTAACGTCAAGTTCTTCATTATTAACGACGACGTCGAGCAAAAAGTAGAGACCGCTATCGCGATGCTTTGCGAGCGTTTCTGCAAGCCCGAACTGCCCGGCATCATCTACACCTGTGTCAAGGAACTGATGATCAACGGTACGAAGGCCAACCTGAAACGTATCCTTTTTGAGAAGAACGAGTTCGATATCGACGATGAGAATCAGTATATCAAGGGAATGATGGATTTCCGCAATGCGCTGAACGAAGACGCCTATCAAACCTATCTCGGCGAACTGAAGCAGAAAGACCTTTGGGTAAACGTAAAGTTCGAATACGACTCCAAAGGGATGCGGATGAAGGTTATCAATAACGCGCATATCACGAGTATCGAAGACAAACGTCTCCGCGAAAAGCTGAAGAAGGCGATGACTTACGAGGACATCGCGCAGTTTTACCTCGACCAGGGCGACGAGCTCGAGGGGGCCGGGATGGGGATCGCGCTGATCGTGATGCTCCTCAAGGGCATCGAGGTCGACCCGAGCCTCTTCCGTATCGGCAACACTCCCGAGAATAGGACATTCGCGAGAATTGAGATTCCGATGGCCGAAGATTTTGTATGCCAACGGGCGCGGGGGAAATAACTTGAAAATTCTGCTCACTAACGACGACGGATACCATGCCGAAGGCTTGAAATCGCTCGAAGCCGCTCTTTCGCGGGATCATGAAGTCTATACTGTAGCGCCGCTCAAACAGATGAGCGGATCGGGCCATTCGTTCCATCTCGGGATACCGATGGAGCTGATCGAAGTGGGCCCGAGGAGTTACGCGATGGACGGGTCGCCCGCCGATTGCGTCAAATCCGGGCTGTTCGGAATATTCCCGGGTGTCAGTTTCGATCTCGTCATCTCCGGTATTAACGACGGCCCTAACCTCGGGCACGACCTTTACTACTCGGGCACGGTCGCCGGGGCGCGCGAGGGGATGTTCAACGGGCTTTTCTCGATCGCGCTGTCGATAGACGGATGGGACACGAAGAAGGACTTCAAGACACGCTCGGAGTTTATCCGGGTATTCCTCAAGGACCTTCTCGAGAAATCCGATCTCGAGACCGAGGCCTACCTGAACATTAACTTCCCGGCGTTCGATATCCCCCGCGGGATACGTGTGACATTCCCGGGGAAGCGTGTCTATAAGGACTACATCAAGTTCGAGAACACGAATGAGAAAAGGTTCGTCCTGATCGACGGGGACTTCCCGGCGTATATCAGCCTGCCGGGTTCCGATCTCGACTGCGTACAGGACGGGTATATTTCTGTGACGCCGATCTCCGCCGACTACGACAACGAAATCATGAAGAAGAAATTCGATTACCTGAATAGGGATTTTTACGAGGCTTAGCCGTACCGCCGTAAGCTTGCATTTTTTCAATAAATAGCTCAAAATAATGTCTTTAGGAAAGAGGGGTTTAAGCGGGGGCATTTACTAAGGAGCATTTCCTGATGGAAAAGAATTTGCCTGAAAACTTCGATGCCCTAATCGAACAATTATTGAATCATCCTGAAGTTACGGAGCGCCGGCTTGCGGCGACCGAACTCGGTAAAACAAGGGACAGCCGGGCAATCGAGCCGCTCCTGAAAGCGTTATCCGACCATGAGGATGTCGCTATTTTCGCGACTCTCGCGCTGGTCGGGATCGGTCAGGATGCCATACCTGAACTCCGTGAAGGCCTCAAGTCGCAGGAAGAACAGATACGCGGGTACTGCGCCGAAATCCTCGGCGAACTTCAAGCTGTTTCCGCATTGGAAGACCTGATCGAACTGATAGAGAAGGACGAGAGTGTATGGGTGAAGAACAGCGCAGTCGAAGCGATAGGCCGGATCAAAGAGCCTCGTTCCACCGAAATACTGAAAAAGCTCCTGAAGGAAAATGAGAACTGGATCGTCGTCTCGGCCGCGTTAGCCCTGCACCGTTTGGGCACGAAGGACATCAATCTGGCGGATGTGCTGGTCGGCCGGATTTCAGCCGAGAACGAATTCGAGCGCGGCATCACTTCGTGGGCGCTCGTGGAAATCTGCGATAAATCGTCTATTCCCTACCTGCAGGGGATCACCGGGCAGAGGAATGACGAGGTGATGAAGAAGACGATCAACGATATCATTAAAGGCATCAGTATGAAATAAAGACTCGGAGGTAACAGTGAAGATGGAATTCCTCTTTAGCGGATTATTCTGGGGATTACTTCTGATACTTATCGGTTTGATTGTCGTGATCAATATCGTGTTCAAAATAGAGATACCGGTCGCCCGGATCATTTTCGGTTTGTTATTTGTTTATATCGGCCTTCATATCCTCTTCGGAGGCGGAAAGAAAAAAGAAGCGGCCGTCATCTTCGCGGGAAGCGAGGAGTGGTCGACCAGTGTACAGGATAAATACGATACTATTTTCGGCTCGCGGAAAGTCGATCTCTCATCGATCGATCTCGCGCAGGGTAGTGTTAAAATAAAAGTAGATACAATTTTCGGTAATTGCGAGCTCAGGATCGATCCCGCGATGCCGGTCAAGATTCACGCTTCCGCCGTGTTCGGCTCCGTCCAGCTCCCTAACGGGAAACAGGTCGTGTTCGGCGACGATGTCTATGTCACACCCGGCTATAAGGAAAATGTCAATACCCTGAATATCAAGCTCGATACGGTATTCGGCAACACTAAGATTACCGAAGACAAGCCGGCAAAGCCCGAGTAGGCCTCAGGACACCCTGCCGGAATCGAAGTACAGCACGTCTTTATTGTTTTTCAGCGACGGTATATCCTTCACGCCGATGAGCGTCATCATGCGCTTCAGTTCGTCGGATATCTTCTGGAAATACTGCCGCACGCCCTGAGCGCGCCCGCCGACAGCCGCTATCGTGACAGGTCTGCCGATCATCACTGCATCCGCGCCGCACGCAATCGCTACCGCGACATCGCCGCCGCTCCGTATCCCGCCGTCAAGTATCAGAAACACTTCATCGCCGATCACCTCGCGGATTCTGAGAAGCGCGTCTATCGGCACCATCAGGTTGTCGCTGACACGTCCGCCGTGATTGGATACGATCAGCGCCTTACATCCGGCCGCAATCGCCGATTTCGCGTCCTGTATAGATAACACCCCTTTCAGCATAAACGGAAGTTCGCCGGCGTATTCCACCAGTTCCTTCAGTTCCTCAAAGGTCTTCGTGCTTGTGTTCTGCTTCTTCATTTCCATCGTCCTGAACGACGCCGCGTCGATATCCATCCCCACCGCGAGCGACCCTACTTCACGCGCCGCGTCTATCCTCTGCATGATGAGCTCCTGGTCGAAACGGGGCTTAAAGATAGGGATAGCCATCCCGAAGTTTTCGAGGATGACACGGACGCCGATCTTGTACTTTGTGGGCGTCGCGCCGTCGCCGACAAACCCCACCGTTCCGGCTTGGTTCGCGCCCTTGACTATCGAGCGGGCGAGGATGAGTTCGGTGATCGCTCCGCCGAGGTTCGTGATCGCCCCGGTGATCGGCCCGGGCATGACCGGGATTTCAAGCTTCATTCCGAACATCTCTATCGTCGTATCCACTTCTTTCGTGGGGCTGATGTAGTTGGGAATGAGTTCGATCCTGCGGAGACGCTCGACCGAACGGATAAACCCGAGCCCGGTGCCGATACCGCCCATCCCGGGGAGCATACCCCTGCAGCGGATACCGTTACAGTCCTCGCAGACAAAGCATCGCCCGTTGAACTGCTGCCTCGCGTACTCGTCCATTTCGAGCTGGGGTATCTTCTGGTCGTCGTCCTCGACAGTCAGGACTTTGATCGCCTGTATCGCCTTATGAGATGCGATGATCGCCTCGTGACGGGTCGGAGCCGCGACAATAATATGCCCCGACTTGTCGAGGTTATTGCGCGGGGAAAGAATCTTGTCGCCGACCTTGGAATCGAACATCACGTTTTTGACATACTTGATCTTCTTCGCCTCGTCCAGCCCCTCGATCCGGGAGATGACCCCGGGAGGCGCGATTATCGCGCGTTCGATAGACACCCAGTCCTTCGTGGGCTGGAGGTCGACCGGGGCAAGCCCGAGCGCGATATAGATGACGTTCTTCATGAGGTCTACGCCTGACGAATAAGGATAGGTATAGGTCGACATGAAGCCGCCGGAGAGTCTCGCCGCGATCTCGCCGATAAAGCACCCGCTCGACGATATCTTGATATCGCCCTTCGCCGCGCCGTTCGTGATGCCTATCGCGCGGACACCCTTTTCAAATATCTCTACCGCGTAATTGAGCTGTTCTTCCGGGAGTTCCGACGGCATGATATGCCCGGTCTCCACGAAGAAGGGATCGTATTCGATGATCCGGTCCGCGATGCCGGTAATCATGATCTGCCCGTTATAGATCAATGAATCGATGCTGAGTTCGGGAGATTCGATATATTTCTCGATGACAACCTTTCCGCTTTGGGAGAAGGATTTTGCTGTCTCGTAAGCCTCTTTCAGGTCGTCGAGATGGATGATACGCCTGACACCGCGCGCGCCCATACTGCTGACCGGCTTGATCACGCAGTCGCCTTCGAGCTTCTCGTAGATTTCGATGGCTTTATTGTATGCGTCGACAATTTCGAAGTCGGGTACCGGGACGTTCTCGGCGCGCAGGGCTTTGCGCATCAGGTACTTATCCGTGGCTCGGAGAGCTACCTCAGGGTCGATCCCTGGAAGTCCGAGCTTCTTCGCGGCCATCGCCACAGTGTACGAAGCGTCCGTGCCGACAGTAAGCACGCCGTCGATCTTCTTCACGCTCTCGCTGAACTTCTCGGCCTCGTAGACCGTCCCTTCCGCGTCGAGCGTGCTGGAACGGATAAAATGCCCGGCGGTCTTCACCCCTATCGCGTTCGGATTGGCGTCGGCCACAACCGTATCGATACCGAGCTCTTTAGCCCGTTCGATAACGGGAATTTGGAGAAGGCCCGCGCCTATGATCAGCAGAGTTTTCCCATTGACATCGTGATCTTTCATTTTCCCCTCCACAATCTCATGGTCATTTCAAATACTGATTTTTTATTATATGACCATTTGGCGATTTATTTGAATAACATACTCAATTCAAGACTGTTATGCGTTTTAAAAACCGCCCAAAAAAGAAAAGGGGCTTAACGCCCCTTTTCAATTAGTTCTTAAAAGGTAATATTTTTAGGGCTCGTTGTATCTCTTCTTCAGGATACTCGTAATCTTCGAGCTGTCCGCTCAAAAATTTGTCGTAGGAAGCCAAATCGAAAATACCGTGACCGCTGAAATTGAACAGGATGGTCTTCTCTTTTCCTTCCTCTTTCGCCTTTTTCGCTTCTTCGATAGCGCATTTCAAGGCATGGGTGGTTTCCGGCGCGGGAACCATTCCCTCAGTTCTCGCAAAGAGTACGCCCGCTTCGAACACTTCCGTCTGGTGATACGCGCGCGCTTCGATCAGTTTCTGGTTGGCGAGTGCGCTTACCAGCGGCGCCATACCGTGGTAACGGAGCCCGCCCGCGTGAATGGCCGGCGGCATAAACGTATGCCCCAACGTGTACATTTTCACAATCGGCGCCATCCCGGCTGTATCGCCGAAATCGTAATCGTAGATACCCTTCGTGATCGTCGGGCACGAACGCGGCTCGACGGCGATAATATCCACCTTTTTATTTTCGGTCAATTTGTCATAAAGATAAGGAAATGCGATGCCGGCGAAGTTGCTTCCGCCGCCGACACATCCGATCACGACATCGGGATAGACGTTGATCTGCTTGAGCTGTGCCTTACACTCGAGACCGATGATTGTCTGGTGCATGAGGACATGGTTCAGCACGCTTCCGAGGGAGTAATTGGTATCCTTACGGGACGCCGCTTCTTCGACAGCTTCCGAAATAGCCATTCCGAGGCTTCCGGGACAATTCGGGTCCTGCGCAAGTACCTTGCGGCCGTATTCCGTCTTATCGCTCGGGCTGGGGAAACATTCCGCGCCCCATGTGCTCATCATCATCTTGCGGTAGGGTTTGGAGTCGTAGCTGGTGCGCACCATATAGACCCGGACTTCGATACCGAAGAGAGCGCCGGCAAGCGCAAGCGCGCTGCCCCACTGACCTGCTCCGGTTTCGGTCGTTATACGCTTAACGCCTTCCTTCTTATTGTAATACGCCTGCGCGACCGAGGTATTCGGCTTGTGCGATCCGGCGGGCGAACAACCTTCATATTTATAGTATATTTTCGCGGGAGTGCCGAGCGCTTTTTCAAGATGAATAGCGCGGAAAATTGGCGCGGGTCTCCAACGGGCATAAACGTCGAGAACATCTTCGGGGATATCGATCCAACGCTCCGTGGATACTTCCTGCTCGATAACACCCATCGGGAAAATCGCCGCAAGCTGCTGCGGGGTGACAGGATTCCCGTCGGGGCCTAACGGCGGATCGAGAGGTTTGGGCAGATCGGCCTGGATATTATACCACTTGCGCGGCATATCTTTCTGGGCGAGATCAATCTTCTGAATTTCCATCTTTATCTCCTTCACTGAGTATTCTATATAATAACGAATCTTTTTTCCTGAGTATCCCCGCGCCGCGGGTGATCTTGCAGAGGCTAATCCCCAATTCCGACGCAATCTTCCTTTGCGGCGTCCGGCGCCTAAGCATCCCGAGCAGTCTCCATCTCAATAAGAGTCTTTTCTTCTCCGACGGCGTAAACAGTTCGTCGAACAGTTTTTCGATGTCCCCTTTATTCTCAATACTGAGAAACGCGTCATAAAGATCCATTGCCACGTCTGCCGTTTCTATACATAGAAACATTATATAAAGGATTATAAATCCTGTAAAGGCTTTTTTCGTTTTGAAAATAAAAAAAGAGGCCTTTTCAAGCCTCTTCTATATGAAATGTAAATATTCCCGAGAGATCGAACTCAAGCAAAACAAAAGGAGACGGACACAAAAGATACACCCATTTAACCGTGGTCCCGATTAGTTATTGAACGCCGCTAATGCGTCGTCTTCGCTATCGTGGATCTCGAAGAAACTGGTGAGTTTCGTCAATTCGAAAACCTTTCTGACGGACGCGTAAACATTTATCAGTTTCAACGCACCGCCGACCTTTTTCAGGTTGGAAAGGCTGGAAATCAACACGCCGATACCGGAGCTATCGATATAGCTTACTTTATCGAGGTTGATAATAATATTCACTTTTCCGTTATTCATTTCTTCTTTGATTTTTTCTTTAATTTCCGGGGCATTATAGAGGTCGATTTCACCGTTGATGTCAAAGATGACGACGTCGCCCGACTCTCTTCTGTTTATTTCCATAAGGTCCTCCTGAAATATTATCCTATTTTGTTATTTCATCTTCAACACAAGTAATGTTTCATCATCATGCTGCGGCGCAGATTTTACAAAATGATTTACACCGTCAAGAATTCTATTCGCTATTTCCTGAGCGGGCATATTCTTACAAGCTCTTACCACTTCCTGCATGCTATCCATACCGTATTCCTCATGCTCCAGGTTCATAGCTTCGGTGATACCATCGGTGTAGAGGATTGCGATGTCCCCTTTTTCAAGAGTCGTATAGTTCTGTCCAAACTCGATTCCCGACATGATACCCACAGGCATCCCGTCCGTATCCAAAAACTCGAATGTGTCCTTGCTCTTGCGGTATAAACAAAGCGGGCCGTGACCTGCATTGGTATAACTCATTATACCCCTTTCCGCGTCAAATAGCAAGTAAAATCCAGTTGCATAACGGTCTTCTACTATTTCTTCCGAAATCGTGTTATTCAGCTTGGTCAATACGTCCTTCGTGTCCTCGTCGAGTGACGCGATGGTGCGTAAGATACTCCGGATCATCACCATGATGAGAGCCGCGGGAACGCCTTTTCCCGATACGTCGAACATCGTGACCGCGATCTTGTTATTTCCGAAATCGATGTAATCGTAGTAGTCGCCGCCTACCCCTTTCGCGGGGATAGAGAACGCGAACATCTCATACTTGTCGGCTTCGGGGAACGAATGAGGCGTGAGCGAGGACTGAATTTCACCCGCAACGCTCAATTCCTTTTCAGCCTGTTTCTTGTCTAATATTTCTTTATACATCTGGATCTGTTTGATAGTGATAGCGGCCTGTTCTCCGAGGGTCTCGATCAAGCTCACGTCGCTTTCTAGGAAAGAGCGGGCGTCATCGACAACAGACAGTACGCCGAATACTTCGTCCTGGCTCTTCAACGGCACGGCGATGAACGAGGTCACGAGCATCGTATCGGGAATAGTCTGTACGAACGACTCGTCCTTCAACGTATCCGGGATGTAGATCAATTCGCCGCTCTCGGCGACCTTACCCAGAAGGCCTTCACCCACTGCTATCTTTTCACTTTTCAGCTTTTCTATAATAACGGATTCCGTCAATGTCATCCCGGCGAGCATCTTGAACGAGCGGGTCGGCGGATAAAGCCCGTTGACATACTTGACATTGAGACGGCTCGTGACTTCATCGCGAAGGAACACGGTTCCCCCACGGCAGTTCGCGCCGGTCACACACGCATCCACGATCTGCTTGACGATCGTATCGAGGTCGAATTCACCCGCGCCGATGATCGCGCTGATATCCTTCATCAACTTGATGATCAGGTCGCGTTCGTTCG
Source organism: Spirochaetes bacterium GWF1_51_8 (assembly GCA_001829415.1). Lineage (GTDB taxonomy): Bacteria > Spirochaetota > Brevinematia > Brevinematales > GWF1-51-8 > GWF1-51-8. The sequence continues at coordinate 128,938 of MIBE01000010.1, read as the reverse complement.
CGAGGCTCTCCACTGCTTCTTCGATATCATGGATGTACTGCGAGTGCACACGGTATGCGAATACCGAGAACAGGATGAGGCCCAATAGGTCGATCGCGAACCAGACCATGCCGCTCGAGTAATAACTGACAGCGGTCGATCCGATATAGACTACGATCTGGAGGAACAGGTAAATATAGAGTATCTTCTTGTTCTTATCGATATATTCGAGCAGGTTCGCGATATACCCGAACGTTGACGATATCGCGAGCAACGCGAAGACCATGAGGAGCACTTTCCAGAGCACGAGCACAGCGCGCCCGGCCCAGCCTTTGATAAATTCAATCGCGGGTATGCCGGAGTCGTAGAGGTTCATCGTTACGCTCAGGGTCTCTTTATCCTTGTCCTTCAATAACTGGTAAGGCGCGGGGTCATCGGTGCTGAGATCGATCACTTCCCACCCGTTCTCGGTCACAAAGAACTTTTCGCTGTTGTTGCCCGTGTTTTCCTTGACCGCTTCCGTGATACGTACCGCGGATTGGGACTGCATGGAAAGGAGACCGACCGTGAGCGCGATAAGAGCGAGCAGGATTACCTGGAGCCACTTCATCATACGGATGCCGCCGACCTTGTCCGTTTCCGCTTTTTTGCGGCGGAGGATGAAGACATAGCTCAATCCGATGATAAAGAGGGTTTCCATGATCTGCCAGATGAAGAACTTGAGTTCATACACCGGCAGAGGGGGAACCTGGTTCGGCATGTTGTATTCGGGCTTGATGATACCGAAAATGATATCGCCGACTACGACCGCGTTGTCTTTTTCGAACGCGAACCAGAGCACGTCGGTGAAGTTAATTCCTATATAAACAGCCGACTTTACAAGAATTAATATGAATACGAAGAAAAGCGATTTAAATATATCAGCCGTGTCGGTTTTCTTTTTATAATTCAAGTAATTAAGTATCATCAATAAGCCCATGAATACGGCGATGATGGCTTCTATCCAGAAAAACAAGCTGGAATCCATCAATATCCTCCTCAAGAATTATACCCTTAATATACTAAAATCCTTTTCAGTTTTGTCAAGTGTTTTTTCAATATGGAATCGTTTTTTATTATCTTTTTGCTTTTGAGACTGTCGTAAATCTTTCCCATATTCGTCACGACACTTCCCACCGATTCGAACGTATCCGCGGTATCGATTTTCAGGATCGCATACTGCTTGATATCCGTCTGCATATCGAACACCATGTACTGGTCCCCGGGCTTCACCCCATTGTTCTTTCCCAAACTGAGCTGAAACTTACCCTTGGACATCTCGTTCTTCACAAAACCCACCGACGGAAACACCGTGTCCATCCATGTAAGAAACCGGTCTATCGCCCCGTCGAGCTTATCGGGTTTGAAGTTGATCGAGAGCGCTTCCACCTCTTTCCCGACATTATCGTACACCGTGAACTTGATCACATCGTGTTTTCCGGTCATCTCCACGAGTACGAAGAAATTGTAATTATTCTTCCGTATAAACTCGAGAACATTGTTTATTCCATCTTTTTTTCGGTAATCGAGTATCGTAAACTTAAACTTTTCAAAATACTTAGAATAGAATAATATTATTTCAGGAAATACGGTATTAAAATTGAAATAATCGCTGTCGGTAATCAGCACGCCCTTGTACTGGTAGTACTCCGCTTTCGGCAGAGCAAGCTGTTTGTTCTGGATTTTCCAGTCGTACGCCGCCAGTTTATCCTTGATCTTGTAGTTCTTATCGACAATGAAACTCGCCTTGAGCTCTTCGTAAGCCCGCAGGTAATCCTTCCTGAACTCGTAGTACTCTACGATCTTCATCCTCGCGTCCGAATGGAACGGATTGAGATAGACCGTCCGTTTCAGGTGCAGGAGATACCAGACCATATTCCCCGCCGAGTATTCCGCCTGCGCCAGCTTAAAATAGATTTGCCCGAGTTCCGTCCTGATCTCCGCGTCGATAGGGAAACTTTTCGCGACGAACGATTCCATCGAGTAACGGATCATCTGGTTCTTCGTATCGAACTCATAGGACTTACGGTAGTTCTCGAGCGCCGTCTCGGCGGATATCTTTTCACTCGCGTAGGCTATCTTATAGTAGGTCCATTTGAGGAAATCATCGCTCTTCTTGAACTCGGCGTCGAGCAGCCACTGGTACTTCTCCACCGCCTTCGGGTTATTCCCGGTCTTAAGGTAACAGTCGCCCAGGAGATTGATCCCGGAGATAAAATTCTCGAATAGTATTTCGCCTTTTTCAAGAAGGGTGATCGCGGAGTTATAACGCCCGGTCTTGTAGTAGAAATCCGCGAGATAGAAAAACGCCAGACGGTCGCGGGAGTTCAGGTCGAACGCCTGCTGGTAGTTCAATTCCGCGTCCTTTTCCTTACCGAGCTGGTAATAATAATCTCCGAGCGAGACATACCCGAGCCAGAATTCCGGCGCGAGTCTCACCGCTTTCTGCAGAAAATCGTATGCCTGCGGCATCTTGTTGAGCTTCAGGTAAAGTATCCCCATATTCCGGTAGACATCCGAGTTTGCGGGGAATAGCTTCAGGATAGTATTATAGTAGTCTTCCGCTTCCTTGTTCCGCCCGAGCTCACGGTAACTGTTCCCCACGAGGAGCATGGCGTCGATATTGTTATGCGCGTACTTGAGTGCGGTCACCGCGGTATCGAGACTCTCGTTATACGCGCCTATCGCGAAATAGACTTCCGCGAGATAACGGTATGCCAGACCGTAGTACGGATTCAGCTTGAGCGCGTTACGGAACGAGTCGAGCGCCTGGTAGTAACGTTCTTCCTGGTAGAGCTGGATGCCTTCGTTCAGGTAGGCGGTCGGGTCCTGAGCATTCAGGTTTCCCGACGCCATCATCGCGCAGAGCAGGCTAAAGAATATAATCCTTGTTTTTCTTATAAATTCCATCGAATTCCTTCTTTTTATCTTCGTATCCGGCGCGTCCCAGCAGTCCGTAGGTGAAGTTCTTCCCCTCTTCCACCCCGGGCTGGTCTAACGGATCGAGCTGATAGAGATAGCCGGAAAAGACCGTCGCCACCTCGAAGAGATAGATCAATTGCCCCATCGTGAACTCGTCCACTTTCGGCACGGTGATCGTGATACTCGGGCGGCCTTCCTTCGCGAGCGCGACCTCGGTGGCCTTCTGCTCCGCGTCGAATAGCTCGTTCATCGTATGCCCGCCGAGATAGTTGATCCCCTTGTATTCGCTGTAGAGCGATGGGATTTTCAACGAGTGCTCGAAATTCTCCACGCGGATAAACGTGACGACTTTATCATAAGGGCCTTCCTTGAAAAGCTGAACCTGCGAGTGCTGGTCTGTCGCGCCGACCGCTTTCAGCGGTGTCGGGCCCTGGAAATGGATATTGCCGTCGAGAGTAAACTTCTTCCCGAGGCTTTCCGCCCAAAGCTGGACATACCAGTCCGCGAGGCGGGACATTTTATTGGAATAAGGCATCAGCACGGAAATAGGCGCGCCGTTCTGATACGCGAGGTATTGAAGCACGGCGTAGAGGTACGCGGGGTTGTTGTGAAGTTCGGCGGTAGACGTCCATTTGTCCATCTCGGCCGCACCCGCGAGCAGTTTCTCGATATCGATCCCCATCAGCGCCGCGGGAAACAGCCCCACCGGCGTCAGCACGGAGAAACGTCCACCGACAAGAGGTTCGATCGGGAACCACGGGATGTTCTCCTTCTCGGCGATCTCCTTGAGGATGCTTTTCGACGGGTCGGTCACGAACGCGAGGTGCTTTTTGTACTCGGCCTCGCCCACCGCTTCGATTAGGAACTTTTGGAGAATGAAAAACGTCGTGATGGTCTCGGACGTGCTCCCGGATTTGGTGACGATCAGGAACAGGGTGTTCTTAGGGTCGATCAGTTCCATGAGCTCTTTCGTCCAGTCGGGATCGACGTTATCCGTATAATAAGTGCGCATCCCGTTCCGTTTTCCGGCGGGAAGCTCGTTCCAGAAACAGTTGCGTAACGAGGTCTGGAGGGCGAGCGGGCCTAACGCCGAACCGCCTATCCCGATCACGACCTGAGTGTCGAACTTACCGATATATTCCTTCGCGGCGGTCTGCAGCCGTTTGACAAGGTCTTTCTGGTAAGGAAGATCGTAGAACGGGAGCTCGTTCGCCTTACGGCGGCGGAGCATATCTTCATGCGCCTTAGCGGTGATCTTCGCGAAACTCGCGAGCCGTTCGGAACTGATCCCCATCCTCGTGCCGATATTATCAGCCATCATATTATTATAATCGAATGCGATGCGCTGGGACATTTTTTCCTCCGTTTATATTAAAAATAGAGCGTACGAAAAAGCAATATATAAATTTTAGATTTCATCAGGAGAGTTCAAAAAAATCTCCAAGGATGTAAAACCCACTGTTCTTTCTTTCTGCAAACCCAGAAAGAAAGAACGAAAGAAAGAGGTTCCCCGCCCGATGCCGTTCCAAAGAAGAGGGGCGCGAAACGGGAAACGCCGAAACTCGCGGTCGGCCGCCAAAAGAAGCGATATAAAGTCACGCTTCGGACATCGGCGTTTCTGGCCGTTCCGCTTGGTAGAAGTCACGGCATAGCGGCGGGGTTCGAACAGCCGAAGACATGAATAGGTGACTGAAGTTGGCTGTTTTGTCCGCGCACTTTAAAGCGCTTCAAACTCCCGGGAAATCCGAAGAAAAGGCATTTGTTCGACGACCGAAGGGAGGAGTTATGCCTTTTCCGGATTTTCCGGCTCTTCCCCTGAGCTTTATCAGCGCGGCGGATAGCTTGCCCCGCGTTCCTTGCGGGGTTCTTTGTTACTTTCTTTCCCTGTCCGCCGACGCCATCGTCCTGTTCACTTTCCTTCTGAGATGGAAGGCTGGCGGAAGGCGCGGTGCCCGCTCAGAAAGAAAGTAAGAGTATATTTATAGTTTTCTAAAATCCTTAAGGTTTTTATAACTACCCGTCAGGCATTATCACTCGTCCGTGAGTATATTATTCTTCGGCGGGCGCTTCGGCGGACGCTTGGGCGTCTTCCTTAGCGGCTTGTTTCGCGGCTTCCTCAACAGCCTGCTCGAGGTTCTCGAGCTCGTTGAGGTCGCCCAGCGATTCCTTCAATTTCTCCACTTCTTCACCGATCTTATCGTATACTTCGCGGGAAAGGTTGAGCAGTATCTCGGGCTTGTCCTTAGCCTTACGCCCGATACCGAACACCTTGGACAGGATGCGCTTCACCCCTTCGTAGCACTTCACACGTTCGATCGGGTCTTCCATAAACACGGCGGTTTTATACTTGAGGACGGCGTCGATATAGAGGAAGCCGTCATACCCGAAATTGTAATCCGTATCCGGCCCGAGCCATCTAGCGCCGTCGAGAGGCTCGATGCCCTTCGACTGAAGTTCGAGCGCCTGCTCGTAGAACTCCGAGGCCTTCCGGTAGAACAGGTCGGACAGCTCCTGATACTTCGGCTCGTTAGTCTGCCTGAACAAGTCGATCATCAGCCATGCAGTCCGGAGCGAATAGATACCCATTTTTATAGTCGGGGCTTGTTTGCGTTTATCGAGAAAAGGCGAAGAACTGATCGCGAGGATATAGCTTCCGATGCCGCTGATCAGTTCGCGCGGGCCGACAAAATCCGGAACCATGCCGAAAATTTTCAGCATATACTTCCCGCGAACCTGCTGGAGTTCGAGAAGCTGTTCTACCGATTTCGGGGGGACTTTGGTAAAATCGTCCTTGTCCGCCGCGAACAGACAGCTCGGGCAGACCGCGACAGGATAAATCAGGGGATTGACTTCACCGAACTTCTGGGTGGCGATATAACTGCGGCGGAGCTCGTTGGATAACGCCCCGGCGTTGAATCTCCCGCGCCCGGTGAGCATTTCCTCACGTTTATGACCTACTCCGCAGACAGGGCAGATGAGTTCGGATTTCGAATAAAATGTTAGCCCTTCAGCCATCCGCTTTCCTTACTGGAAATATTTCATCGAAAGGCCGAGCCAGAAATCCTGCGGCACGAGCATCAGTACTAACAGTACGGCGAGAATGACTCCCACCACGATTTTTACTATCAAGTTACCGGATTGTTCCATGTCGAATTCCTCGTTATTTTATATTCTCTTTATCGACCTAATATTATAATCCCGATAGAAACTATTCTCAAGAATCGGGGGCTTTTATCCTTCGGCGGCACACACGATTAGACTCCGTTTTGCTTCAACGGTTTATTTTCCGGCGGATTTATATAATGACTGAGGCCGACACGGTTTTTCACCCCGGCCTTCGCGTAGATATTCTTGATATGCGTCTTCACTGTCAATTCCGAAATCCCCAGCAGGCCGCTGATCTCCCGGTTTTTCTTACCGTCGACCAACAGCGCGGATATTTCCATTTCCCTGCCGGTCAGAACGGATTTGCACCCGTCCCGTTCGTCTGTCGTGCACGGCTGAGTCTCCTTCAGCATAATCACGTCGGAGATCATCCAGAGGAACGCGAGCTTCCACAGGAAGTACAGCACCGGGTTGATAAAACTCTCCTTGACAAGGAACAGCGTCGTCCGGTCGAACCATCCGAGGTATTCCGTCCCGAAACGGAAAATGAGCTGGGTGATCATCAGGCAGGAAAAGAACACGAATACGGCCTGCACCCTGCTCCGGTCGAGCTTTTTCAGGTTGGCAATCGTGATGCCCAGTATGTAGAGTATCGAACCCAATTCGCAGGCGTTCACGAGAAAGAAACCCCATCCGAACGACGCTGCGGCGGTATCGTAGTAGAACGGCGACACGGCGAGAAGGATATTGAGAATAGTGAGGGTGAGAAAGGCGGAATTCCTGATGATTCGGTGTTTCATCTCGAAGATGGTGTGGAAGAACAGCGGAAAGATAAAAATGTTGAGACTGCGTATCGAGTGCAGAATACGGCTCAGGAGCATATCGGGTGTTTCGGCAAGCGTGTTAAAATCGATCACGAATCCCGCGATTAGGTATCCCACCAAGGAGAGCTGGATCGCGAAATAAATCCAGATTACATCCTTTTTGTGCCGGATGCCTAAAAACAGGGTCACGATCAGCCCAATACCGCCGAAAATGAACGCAAGAATATTCGCGACAAGACTTTCCAGTGTCATCGATCTCCCCGGATTACAGATATATCGGTTCCCCCCGGAACCTATGGTCGTGTTGACGAAGCCGGTATTAAATAGATTTCTTGTCACTGCGAAACGCGAAGCGGTGAAGCAGTCTATGTAATTATTAATCAGTTAATAACATAGATTGCTTCGGCTATGTTTCGGCAAGCTCCCCATGACGCCTTGCAATGACAAGACAAGTTTGTCAACAAACCCCTATGATACCCGGCGTTATTGATTTGCGGTCACTTTTAACTACAAATTAAAGGAAGTGACCTTCGGGCGTCTTAATAAGAGTTTTTCATTGACCGCGGAAGAGGCAAGGTTCTCAGAACCGCCCTGATTTTTGATTTTTAAATGAAGATCCCCTTCGAACCGGATATATTATAGAACCGGAACCGGATTTATACCAGAAATCCGCGAAAATAATTCGCTTCATAATATTATCTGCCAGTAATTGATAAAAAAGGGGTTTTGAAATACAATATATCTCATAATAATCGGGAGAGGAATATGGATATACTACAGTCGATCATTCTCGCGGTCGTGCAGGGACTGACCGAGTTTTTACCTATTTCAAGTTCGGGGCATCTCGCCCTTGCGGATAAACTGTTCGGGCCGGGCACCGCCGACCTCCGTTTCTTCGCCATCGTCCATTTCGGGACTATGTTCGCCACTATCTTCGTATTCTGGGACGAGATCGCCAAGCTCTTCAAATCGCTCGGCACTATTCCCCAGGCTGTCCGTGAGAAGAAAATGAACGGCGAACTGAAGATGGTTTTATATATCATTATCGCGAGCATCCCTACGGGATTCATGGGGATATTTCTGAAGGATAAATTCGAGAGCCTGACTCAAAGCGCGGTCATTGTCGGCGCGTGTCTCCTCGTGACGGGAACCATCCTGCTCGTGACGAAATTCGTCCGGCAAAGCGAACGCACCGAGAACAACTTCGGCTTCCTGAGAGCGCTCGTACTGGGCGTCGCGCAGGGCGTCGCAATCCTTCCGGGTGTGTCGCGTTCGGGCACCACAATCGCGACATCGCTCTATCTCGGCGCGGAACGCAAGTTCGCGGGGCGGCTGTCGTTCCTGATCTCGTTACCCGCCATCCTCGCGGTCAATCTCCTCGAATGGTTCGATCCGCAGGCCGCATGTCCCGCCGACGGGCTTCTGCCGAAACTGCCGTACATCATCGGCTTCGTAGTCGCGTTCGGGGTGGGATTCCTCGCGCTGAAACTTTTACTTAAAATCGTAGAGTCCGGAAAGTTCTGGATTTTCTCGTTTTACTGTTTCGCTATCGGGATCACGGCGATTGTCCTGGGGGCGATGGGGATAATATAGCATGGAGGAAAAGGAGCGCGTCTTTCACCTGCCGAGTATCGTTACCGGATACCTGTTCATCGGATTCGCGGCGTTTTTACTGCTGTCGTTAGCCAGCTTTACGCCTAACGACTCCGCGTTCTTCGTATCCAAAGTAAACCGCCCGGTCGAGAATATCGCGGGCGATATCGGCGCAAGCGTCTCCTCGTTCTTCGTCATCACTTACGGACGGGTCGCGGGTTTCCTCGTGGATTTCGCGATCCTCGTGATCGGCCTCAATATCCTGATCCGCGCCAAAACCGGGCGCATACTCCTCAAGGCGAGCCTTTTCACGATCGCGTCCATCAGCCTGTCGGCATTAACCGCGCTCCTCTTCGGCAATCTCTCGTTTATAGATAAAGGAATGCTTGGCATCGGGCTTATGAACAGCCTCTCCGAGATCATCCATCCGTATGTGCTGATCGGAATATTCTCGCTCATGTTCCTTCTGTCGCTTTCGGGCACGATGAAGCTCTTCCGGTTCGCGGCGTTCTTCTTCGCGCGGACTATCGGGCAGATCGCGCTTGCGCCGTTCCACCTGTTCGGCCTCATCATCAGGGGCGAGAAACGCGGCGAAGCCGAGACCGACGTCCTGATCGATCCGCACGCGATTCATCCTAAAGTATACCGCCAGGGCGAGAAGCCCTCCGCCGATCTTGAAGATATATTTGAAAGCGCTCCGGCGCCCCGGATGCCGGAGCCCGATTTCCTCAGGCCGCCGGCCGCGAACGACTCCGGGATAGTCAAGCCCGACGGCGCGAACCTCCCGTCGTTTCTATCCAACCCGCGCGAGAAGGAAAGGATACTGCTCGGGATAGGCAGGAAGTTCGACTCGCTCCTTTTCGACGAGGGCAAGGCCCCCGTCAAAGAAACCGGGCCTGACATCGAGTCCGTACCCGCGATGATCGACGAGCCCCACCGGCCCGCCGCCGTGGAAATACCGCCCGACGAGCCGCCGTTCACACCCGACCATAAGGCCGAGCCGGTACCGGAGACACTTCCCCCGCTCGACACCGAGAACGCCGAGGACATTGTAGGTGAGGCGGATTACCACGAGTTCAAGAAGCAGAAGAAGCCCAAGACCGTATCGCTGAAAGATATCTATGACGACGAGACCGAGCCGTTCCTCTTCCCGGAAAGCAGTATCCTCGACCAAAGCCTCGAGACGCATTCCTACGAGGACGACCAGCGCGAGGTCAAGGAAGTTAGCGGGATCATCGAAAGCACGTTCAGGAGCTTCAAGATAGATATCCGCGTCACAGGCTACACGCGCGGCCCGGTCATCACCCGTTACGAGATGGTTCCGCCGGTCGGGCTGAAACTCCGCAATATCGTCACGTTACAGGACGACATCGCGCTCAACCTCGGCGCGACCAATATCCGGATCGTCGCACCTATCGGCAACCGGAGCATCATCGGGGTCGAAGTGCCGAACAAGTACCGCCGGAATATCGTGCTCCGCAACATCATCGAAAGCGGCGAGTTCCGCGATAACGACGCCATCCTTCCTCTCATCCTCGGGATGGATATCACGGGCAATATTATAGTAGAGGATTTGATCGATATGCCCCATCTGTTGATCGCCGGTACGACCGGAAGCGGTAAGAGCGTCTATGTCAGTTCGCTGATCGCGGGGCTTGTATTCAAACGGCGCGAGAACGAATTGAAGTTCATCATGATCGATCCGAAGATGGTCGAACTCGAACTGTTCGGCGGCATCCCGCACCTGCTCGCCCCTGTCATCACCCAGCCCGAGGAAGCGCTGCTCGCCCTCGAATGGGCGGTCAGTGAAATGGACAGGCGTTACAAGGTGCTCAGCGAGATGAATGTCCGCAACATCTCCGACTACAACATACAGGCGAAGAAGATCAACAAGACGCGGAAGAAGGACGGCGAGGAGCCGATGGAAGAACTTCCGTATATCGTGATCGTGATCGACGAGTTCGCCGACCTGATGCTCCGTTCGCCCAAGGAGACGGAAAAGGTGATTTCCCGTATCGCGGCAATGGCCCGCGCGGTGGGTATTCATCTTGTCGTCGCGACCCAGCGTCCTTCGGTGGATGTAGTCACCGGGCTTATCAAGGCGAATTTCCCGTCGCGTATCGCGTTCCGGGTGAGCACACAGACCGACGCGCGCACGATCCTCGACAGGAGCGGGGCTGAGAAACTGCTCGGCAAAGGCGATATGCTCTTCCTGACCCCGGCGTTCAACGATATGTTCCGTATCCAGGCGCCCTACGTCTCGAACCAGGACATCAAGCGCATCTCGACCGAACTGAAACGGAACGGGAGCGCCGACTACAAGATCGACTTCGAGGAGCTGATGACCCGGACTCACGACGAGCATCTCGCGCACGAGGCGGACTTCAAGGACGATCCGCTGTTCGGCGAAGCGCTGAAGCTCGCGGTCGAGTACGGCGAGATATCGGCGTCGTTCATCCAGCGTAAGTTCCGTGTCGGCTACAACCGCGCCTCGCGAATCATGGAAGCGATGGACGGGATGGGTATCCTCGCCGCCGCCAAATCGAGCGGCAAGCCCCGTGAGGTCCTCATCAAGCAGGAAGACCTCGTGCATTACCTATAATCCGGGGAACGAATGAAAGTAAACGCAGCTCAGGTCCTTTCCGAAGACGCGATCAGGACTATCGTAGAATATATCGACAAGAACGGCGGCAACGAAGTCTCGTTCTCCGGCAGTGTCGACCGGAGCGGGAAAGCCGTCGAGGTCTCGCCGATGTCGTTCGGGAGCGAGGACGCGACCGTCATCTCGATGATGGAAGCGTTGTCCGGCGACGTCGTCATCCACAATCACCCGTCGGGGAACACCGTGCCGTCGGTGGAAGATATCGAACTCTCATCGCTTCTCGCGAACAGGATGGTCGGCTTCTATATCGTCAATAACGAATGCACCGAGGTCAATATCGTCCTCCAGCCCCGTTCGCGGGTCTACCTCAAGGACGAGGAAGTGCTGGGGCTGTTCGGCGACCACGGCGTCCTTTCGGAGAATATCGCGAACTTCGAACCGCGCGGCGAGCAGATCGATATGGTCGCGCACGTTGTCTGGGCTGTCAACGACTCGAAGATACTGCTCTGTGAAGCCGGGACGGGCACCGGGAAATCACTTTCGTACCTTATCCCCGCCGCGCTTTGGGCGGTAGAGAATAAAAAACGCGTGATGATCTCCACCCACACGATCAATCTCCAGCAGCAGATCGCGGAAAAGGATATGCAGATCGTCGAACGGGTCGTGATGAAGTACCTGAATAAACCGCTCTATCACGCGGTATTGGTCGGACGTGGAAACTACCTTTGCCGGAAACGGCTCACAGACCTCCTGCGCGACAAGGATACACAAAGTTCCCTGTTCGAGAGCGAGAACGAGGGCCTGCTCCTGCACGATATCGAGCTCTGGTCGCGGAGCGGGCATAACGGTACCCGTGGGGAGTACCCCGAGCAGGTCAAGGAAGAGATATGGGAAGAGATCAGAAGCGAGAGCATGATGTGCGACCGCAAACGGTGCCGTTACTACAGCGCGTGTTTCTATTATAAAGCGAGGCTCGGCGCGGAAAAGGCGCAGATCGTCATCGCGAACCATTCGCTCGTCTTCTCGTCGATCGATATCCAGTCCTACCGCAACGTCATGCCGTTCTACTCCGGAATCGTGTTCGACGAAGCGCACCATATAGAAGACACCGCGCTCCGTTCGCTCTCCCGGAGCTTCTCGTTCCAGAGCCTCTTTTACCACCTGCGTAAGCTCTATTTCAAGAAGCGCCGCGACAGCAGTGAATCGGGCTTGATTACTCTGGTAGCGAGGAAGGGCGGTATCCATGCGCATCCCGAGCTGGTCGAAAGTTACGAACAGCTCCTCAACCTGCTGAAAACGGTCGCGGGTGTGTCGCACGAGCTTTTCGACGAGTTTATGAAGGTTTTACGGAAGGGATCGGAGTTCTCGTCGACAATCGGGATCGACGACGTCTACCGGGGCACGAAAGACTTCGCATACCTGCGCGACAAGCTCCAGTCGCTCTTCGGCATGCTCAATAAGTTTGTCGGGGAACTGACATCGCTCATGAACCGGTTGTTCGACAGCGCGACCGACAACTCGTATACCGACATCGTCCGTATCGTCCGTTCGCGGATCGACACCCTGATCGAGATGAGCGATATCTTCAACACGGTCTTCCTCTCCGAAACCACGCCCGAGCAGGTGCGATGGATAGAGGTCACCCCGAAGAACATCCGTTTCTCCTTCAGCCCGCTCGAGGTCGGCGATTTCCTCGCGAACTCGATCTTCGGCAAGAAGGACTTCACGATCTTCACCTCGGCGACGCTCTCGGTCAATAAAAAGTTCGATTATTTCCGGATGAGCACCGGACTGAACTTGGCGTCGAACAAGGAGATGCTCGAACTCTCGCTCCCCTCGCCGTTCGACTACCGGAAACAAGCGGAAATCTATATCCTCGAGGACGGCGGGGAGCACAGCAAGGTGACCGGCGAGAAGACCGGGTTTGTCCGCGACCTCTGCCTCGCGAGCCAGGGCGGTGTCCTCGCGCTGTTCACATCCTACCTCCGGCTGACCGAGATGTACGGCCTCCTGAAGAACGAGCTGATGGAGCACGGCCTCCTCCCGATCCGTCAGGGCGAACGCGCGCGCAACCTCCTGCTCGACACGATGAAGAGCCGGGGCTACAGCGTCCTCTTCGCGACATCGAGCTTCTGGGAGGGGATCGATATCCGGGGCGACAACCTCCGCTGCGTTATCATCGAGAAACTCCCGTTCGACAATCCCGACGACCCGATCTACCGCGCGAAGGTCGCGCTCTTAGACTCGAAGGGTGTCAACTCGTTCATCAGCTTCAGCCTGCCCCGCGCGATCCTCCGCCTCAAGCAGGGAATGGGCCGCCTGATCCGCAGTAAGACCGACAAAGGCGTGATCGCGATCATGGACAACCGCTTGAAGACGAAGAACTACGGCAGTAACTTTTTGAACTCGCTCCCCCCCGCGAAGGTGCTGTTCGGGAAGCGCGAGAGGTTGGTGAAGGAAGCGAAACGGTTTTTCAACGAAAGGTTTTTATAATCCCGCTCCGCTTGTATTAACATTTCTCTGTAATATGCCTCTGTTTTTCTTTATCAATCGATACAAATCACAAATTTCCTTGACAAATGTTTCTATGCATAGTAACATGTTTCTATGTATAGAAACATGTTACTATGTTTTTCTATCAGTGTTTTCAATTGAATTCTATATCCGGAGGAAGGTATGCAGTACAGGGTATTTGAAAACGGAATCGAGGTAAACGGTACGACGGTATTTTCTATTGTTGACGGGTTCAGGAATTTTAAAATTATGGCATCAAAGTATCTGCTTGAACAGGGAATCGGAGAAAAAGGTTCCGATGGCGTAGCGGTGATTAACAAAGATGCATGGTATTCTCAGGAAAAATGGCTGAAAGCATTCGAAAATATCGGAAAGGAAGTAGGAAGCGGGACTCTCTTCCAAATAGGATTAAAAATACCTGAAAACGCGATCTTTCCCCCGTGGGTCAAGGATATCGATACCGCTATAAAATCTATCGACGTCGCGTATCATATGAATCACCGGAAAAACAATATTCCGCTCTTCGATCCGAGCACCGGAAACATGAAGGAAGGTATCGGGCATTACGGCTTCGAGAGATTGAGCAGTAAAAATATGATAATCAGCGAATGCAACAATCCCTATCCCTGCGATTTTGATAAAGGAATCATCACCGCAATGGCAAAAAAATTCGAACTGAAAGCTTCAGTCACCCATCTTGATTCGGCGCCTTGTCGAAAGAACGGGACTAACAGTTGTACCTATATCATCACATGGTAACCCGATCGTATTAACAAACCTTACGGGAAAAGTATGATAATTACTTTTCCCGTTTTTCTTATACCCCGCCTGCCGAAATAAAAAAACGCCCCGCGAAGGTGCTGTTCGGGAAGCGCGAGAGGCTGGTGAAGGAAGCGAAACGGTTTTTCGACGAAAGGTTTTTGTAAGAAGTTTTATTAATACAGTAAGCCTGCCGCATCGGCCTTACCGCAGTCTCCATGCGATAACAATACTCATGCGGATTTTTTCTACTTATATTCCAACGGATACTTGTCCGGTGCGCTCAACGATTCGATATCGACGTCGATATCCAGATCGGGCCAGTTGAATTGCGAAGGGTCGAGGCGTTTTACATTCAGAATTTGCCCCACGGGCGCGTTTTTAAATGCGGGAAACCGGTCGAAACTGACGAAATATTCCGTATCGTCGACATACAGCCAAAATCCTAATCGTTCGATATTTGTGACCTCATATTCCGAAATGCTTATTCCATTCGCCGATGAAATCATTCCTCTTCTCCTTGATAATCTCTTCAATCTCGGGTAAATCCGTTTCTTTCACCTTTTTTATGATTATCCGCGTTCATCTGTGTGATCGGCGTCATCCTCGGCCTGGTGGAATTGAAGTACAGCCCAAATCCGGCGTGGAAACCGCATTCCCGCCTGAATCGCAAACGCATTCTTACTTGGAGATTATTTGTCTTTAAGCTCAAATAAACTTTTCTTATCTTTTCCTTTTTCCACTATCCTCCATTCAACGGACACAGGGTCGGAACGTTTTGCCATGAACCGCATCGCGACCGAACGGCTGTAGTTCTCCGCATCGGCGGCCGTCTGCCATTCGTAAAGCCCCTGGCACAATCCGGTCTCGTAATCCACCGCCCAGTACTTAGAACGGAAGCCGGAAAACCCCATAAAGATCATCATCGGGAGGAGGGAGAAACGGATATTCGCGCGGACGGACATTTTCTTCGGGCGGAAACGGACAACGAACACAGCCTGCGGCTCGGGCGCGTTTTTCCCCGGACGGATCACGACATGGCGGAATACGGTGAACTTCTTACCGTCGTCCATGGTGAGGACTTGCCCCTTACTTCCGGTATGATACTTTACCCGTCCGGCGACGAATAGGCCGATAGTTCGGAAAAACCCGAGTATGGGATTGGTCACTTTTTATCTTTCTTCGCACGGGCGCGTCCGGCTTCGCTCAGCATCCCGCCCTCCGGCCGGATCATTTTCTTAATATACCCCACCGCGCGGAAACGGACCGCCGACCAGTCGTCGTCGACCGCGATCTGGCTGACCGGCTCGAGTCCGGCGTTGCCGAGCACCCTCCAGCCCTCGTCGCGTGAAAGGTCGGAATTGTACTTCTTCGACGTCTTTTTCGGATAAGCAAACCAGAGTACCGCGTCGCCCTCGTAGGAATTCAGAACGGCGGGTGCGTACTTTTCCAGTTCGGCGGCGTCCTTCGCGAAAAGGAGCGCGAAGCCGTATTTCGTCCCGGCGTCGGGAACGCCGTGTACCTCGGTCGCCGCCTCGAATTCGGCGAGGCCCTCGGCGAACTCCGCGGGCGGGTTCACGATCAGCACGGGAGTCTGCGTTTTCAGGCTGAACTTGGACAGCAGATTTCTCATCGAATCCTCCATCGCAATAGGATAAGCAAGGATTCTGAAATGGGCAAACTTCGGGCGAGAAATTGTTTAGATTTTTACCTGGCCGATATTCCCGGCGATGAAGTCGATGACGTTGCGCGAGGTGGCGGAGACCACGTACGCGAACTTGATCTCGTTATCCTGCGGGATTAGTTGAAGAAGCCCGGTTCCCTGCGCGAGGTTGACCAACACCCCCGCGATGATCAGGAACTGCGCGAGGCCGATCACCCCGCCCAATAGCGAATCGAGCCATTCGAGCTCGAGGAACTCCACCACGTCAAGGATGAGATAGGTCAGCTTCTTCACGATAAAATAGATGACGATGAAAACGACGATGAAGATCACGATATACCCGACCTGCGAGGGCTGATCGCCGAAAATGTACGGCATGATAAGCGGGGCGAGTTTTCCCGACGCAAAGACCCCCGCGATGATCGCGAGCAGGCTGAAGATCATATAGATAAATCCCTTAGAAAAGCCCCAGATAAACCCGGCTATCAGGATGACGAATACGGCGATATCGATTGGATTCATTGCTCCTCCAGCAGTACTACGTTAGTATTATCGGAAGAGAAGCGCGGGAAATAAAACGCTAATGGAAAATCGCGAAGAGGGACGCGGATTTCACGAGGATGAGCACCACGAACAGCCCGAAGAGCGCGACGGTCACCCATGCTGTCACACGGAGGTATCCGCCGAGGACTTCCGATACCGGCTTGACCTTGGCGCGTTCACGGATACGGACGACGATCAGGAATACCGCGATACCGATAAACACGGCGAGCGCGGACAGGACATAGATTAATTTTCCGGCGGCCTGTATCATAAACACAAGGTACAGCAGTCCGATCTCGGCCACCAGTATCCCCGCCATGATCAGGTAGTACTTAAGGAGAGTCCAGTCTGTCTTGGCACGTGGGGCGTTTTCCTCGGAGACGGTGTTCGCTTTCCGTTCCGCCCTGCCCGACAGCGCGCTGTACAGTACCGACGCTATCCCGAGGGCTACGGGGATCAGGAAGATACCGTTACGCCACGCAACCAACGCCGCCGCTCCGCCGAGAAAGAGAACAATCCCCGCAGTGAGAGCGACGATCATCTTCGTGTTGCTTTCTTTATTTTGAGTCTGTTCCATATTATCCTCCGTTTGAGGCGCGGACTTCTTTCGCGCCGAATCTCTCTATATCCGCCCGTCCGTATGTCAGGGCGTCGTAGACTATTTCCAACGATTTCGATACCGAGTTCGTCCGTATCCACGGCCTGTCGCCCGGGAAGAGAAAACGCATCACAAACCCGCCGTTTCTGTCGCCGAACCCGATATACACCGTCCCGACAGGTTTCGCCTCGCTTCCGCCCGACGGCCCCGCGATTCCGGTGACCGCGATCCGGTAATCGGAATCGGAAATCTTTTTCAAACCTTCGAGCATCGCGAACGCAGTCTCGAAACTGACCGCGCCGTATTCTTTTATCGTTTCGCCCGGTACGCCGAGCAATTTTTCCTTCAGCATATCGGAATAGACATTGACTCCGCCGTAATAGACTTCCGAGCTCCCCGCGATATCCGTAACCGCCGCCGCGATCATCCCGCCGGTGCACGACTCCGCCGTGACAAGGGTCTTTCCCTGTGCGCGCATTCCGTCCACCACCGCCCGCGCGAGTGTAATATCGGGATCGTAGGAGTAAACCTTCCGCCGGATAAAAGGCGACGCTTCCATTAGTTCGCGGATAGCCGCGTGCGCGGTTTCGGGAGCCACCGACAGATCGGCGAAATCGAACCTCAGATCGACTAACCCCATCATCGCGATCGTCCCGAACCCGACGCCTGGGGGTAAAATCTCCTTCACCTTGTCGTTGAGAAGCCCCTCGGGCAATCCCATCGTTCTGGCATACACCGTCGGCCCCCATTCGGGAACGGACTGTTCCGCGCGGAGCTTCCCGGTGAGAAACCCGAGCATTCCCTTGAGCTCTGATGGTACTCCGGGGAACGACGCGATCCTGAGCGGCCTGCCGTTCCATGTCGTGTCTATATAAAATCCGGGCGCGGTGCCCTTGGGATTCTTCAGCACTTCCGAGCCTTCTATTACGAATGCCTGACGGCGGTTTCCTTCCGGCGGCGTGCGGCCGATCCGTGTGAAAAACACCTTGACCTGCTCGTAGACCTGCTCGTCAAACCCGATCTTCCGGCCGAGGAATTCCGCTACCGCCTCACGGGTCAAGTCGTCGACTGTAGGCCCGAGTCCCCCCGTGATGACTAGTACTTCCGAACGCTCCGCGAGAAAAGCGAGCGCCTCTTTGATTTCGGGAATACCGTCGCGCACAGCGAGTTTCGCGGCTGTGATCACTCCGGCGCCGAGCAGTTCGCGTTCGATATAGGTCGAGTTGGTGTCGACTATCCGGCCGTCGAGTAACTCGTTGCCGATAGTCAGGATAGACGCTTTCATAACAGCTCCTCGCGCGGATGTTAGGATAAGAGAGAAAGCGAAAAAAATCAAATTCCGCCCCGTTCGTCCGATACTATGGAAGAGGTGATAAATGGGATGTAAATACCGCCGCGAACGCAAAGAGATCAAGGGACACGCTTCGAGCATGGTCATCATCAAGTTCCGGGACGAGCTCGACGAGGAGAAGTTTGCGCGTGTGAAGGGAATCCTCGCGAGCGACCCGAAGGTCAGGGATATCCATTACCGCGGCAAAAAAATCTCGTTTCAGGCCGGCGACGGTGCCGACCTCGATTTCCTTGTCGATGTGCTCGAAAAGAACTCCTTTCTGATTGAAGAATAATTCCTTACGCCGGGATTTGATATTTTTCACCCGCTCAAATATAATAGCTCGTAAAAAATATACGGAGCGTACCATGAGTATTCAACTCGCGTATGCTTTATTTAAAAAAGTAAGCGGCAAATTAAAAATCGAAATCTACGCCGAAGTAGAAAATCTCGGGTTCGAAAAACGGGTTTGTATCAAAAATCCGGTCACCGGCGCGGAGTATTGCCTCGCGGGTTACGCGGGGTTCACCGGCGACAACCAGGAATGCTGGCATGCCGTTTTCGAGATCGGCGACGTTCCCCCCAACGGGCTCCCGTTCGTAATCGAGTACCGTAACGGCAGCGACGTATTTATCGACGACAACAACGGCAGTTATTATCTCATCTCGAACGATATGCCGGAGATCATGATTCAATCCGGTGCGATCTACCTGATCGACGCTTCCATCAACGGCGCGGTTTTTTCGGGCAGGATCGGTATCCGCAAGTCCGGCGAGATCTCCGAGGTCAAGGTGTTCTTCACGACTGACAAATGGCAGAGCGTGCAGGAGACCGCGGCGGTATTCTCCCACGACCTCCCGGCGCAATTCGGCGCATCGATCTATACCTTCACGGTGCGGATCAAGGACCTGAAAAACGCCGACTTCATCCACTTCTACCTTTCCTGCATGATCGGCTCCGAAACTTACTGGGGCAATAATTTCTCGCGCGACTATATACTCAAGGTAAAACCCTGATGACGGTCTATGACAAAATCGTTTCTATCCTGAAGAAGTCGGATATCCCCTATGACGAGATAGAGCACGCCGCGGTCGTCACTACCGACGACTCCGCGCGCGAACGGGCCCTCCAAAGCTGGACCATAGGCGCCGGAAGCAAGAACATCCTTTTTCACGCGAAGGGTAAGTTTTACCTCGTGGTGACGACCGCCGGAAAGCAGATCAAGGCCCGGATGTTCAAAAAGGAGTTCGGCACAAAGGATATCCGTTTCGCGACCGACGAAGAAGTTTCCGCGAACACTGGATGCCGCCCGGGTTCCGTTCCGCCGTTCGGCCACACATCCGGCACCATTCCGATCTATATCGACCGCGAAATTTTCACCCTCGAACGTTTCATGTTCAATCCCGGCGATCCCGGGCGAAGTATCCGGCTTACCCCGGAAGGCCTGACCGCCGCCCTGTCCGTTTTGCCCAACCCGGTCTTTACGTTCGAATCCGGAGAATCCGGTATAATTATTAAAAAAATATCGAACTGACGAGGGATTCCGACATGCAACTATCTATCCTTGTTTTCTTATTATGCATTATGACTTTACCTCTTGGCGCGGAACAAAACTTCGGAATTACACTTCCTGGCGGGTATCATTTGAACGGGTATCTCGGCACGGTGGGCACGGGAAAAATGTACCACCAGACAAAGTATGGTGAATGGGGCACTATTAACGGAGACTGGGGGATGACCAACCGCGCGGACGGTTATTTCACGATTTCCGGCACCAATCTATTAGCTAATCCCTATCCAAAGATGGCGGTCTCCGTATTTCATGAAACATCCGGCGTAGGAATTAAATATTTCCAGGAGGGTCCGGGATTTTTCGAATATACAATATTTTTCAAGCTCAATCAGGGAAGCTATCGGATAACCCTTTTGGCTGGGCCGGACGATAAAGGTGTCTGGATAAGGATGGCGAAATTTTATATTATTAATATCAATACCAACAACTTGTCGTACCTGGTACCCTCCTATTGGGTACAATCGCTCGATCCTGCAATAATTAAGCAGGTGCAGGAAATAACCATGGGGCTCTCGATGGAAAAGGAAAAAGTCCTTGCCATCCACGACTGGGTCGCGAAGCATTGCAGTTACCATTCCGATCCGGACAGTGAGGATACGGCGTTGCAGGTGCTGCAGACTGGAAAGGCTGTCTGCCGGGGATACAGTTCGCTAACCGCCGCATTATGCCGTGCGATAGGGATCCCCGCTAAATGCATACTGGGTGTGAAAAAAGAGAACGGTGTAACTAAGAGTATTCACGGGTGGAACGAAGTTTACTACGACGGAGCATGGCATATCGTTGATGTGACCAAGGACGACCCGGTGTTATCCAAAAGCGGGCATAACGATTATCCCGACGGGAAAAACATCAAGCATAAATACTTCGATCCCGACCGTGGCGAATACTGTAACCAATATGCAAAAACGGTGGATATCATACAGAAATAGCTCGAACGTTTCATGTTCAATCCCGGCGATCCCGGGCGAAGTATCCGGCTTACCCCGGAAGGCCTAACCGCCGCCCTGTCCGCATTGCCCAACCCGGTCTTTTCGTTCGAGGCAGCCGAACCCCTCGCGGTCATCGAGGAGCTGATAAAGTACGCGCCGGGCGAATAATACAAAACCCTCCGCCTGCGTCCTATGCCTAAAATACTCCTTCCCTCCGCTTGAAAAAAAACGCCGTTGTTCTTACAATAATACCGATTCGAAGGAGGCGCGAATGGTAGCCAAAGTCGAGAAAGCCACCCCCGAGAAACTCCAGGAACTCGGCGTACGGAAATGGCCGATCTGGGAGAAAGAAAAGAGCGTTTTCGACTGGGAATACGACGAGCAGGAAATCTGCTACTTCCTCGAGGGTAAAGTCAAGGTCACCTCAAAACCCGGCGGTGAAAGCGTCGAATTCGGAAAGGGCGATATCGTGACATTCCCGAAAGGCCTAAAATGCGTCTGGGAAGTGATCGAGGACGTCAGGAAACATTACTTTTTCGGGGAACTATCCAAATAAAAGGCAGGTAATCGATGAATATCCTGGTAATCGGGAGCGGCGGACGCGAAAGCGCGATCGCATGGTCGGTCGCACGAAGCCCGTTGGTGCGGAAGGTCTTTATCTCTCCCGGCAACGGCGGAACTCTCAAGTACGGCGAAAATATCCTCCTGTCATTGGAGTACCCGTTCGGCGAGGTCATCGACTTCTGCGAGGACGCCGAGATCGATCTTGTGATCGTTGGGCCGGAAACTCCGCTTGTGGACGGCATAGTCGATTGTCTGCGCCGCGAAGGGATCAAGACGTTCGGGCCGACCAAGAAGGCCGCCCAGCTCGAGGGAAGCAAATCGTTCATGAAGGAATTCCTCGCCCGGAATACCATCCCTACCGCGCGCTTCAGGATATTCGACGACCCCAAGGCCGCGGTCGAGTATGTCGCGGGAGCTGGGAAGCCGTTCGTTGTCAAGACCGACGGACTCGCGGCGGGAAAGGGCGCCATAGTCAATAAGACGGTACAGGAAACATTGGATTCGATCAATAGAATTATGGTCAAACGCGAGTTCGGCGACGCCGGGAACAGGATTGTCGTGGAAGACCTCCTCGAGGGCGAAGAAGTCAGCGTGTTCATCCTGACCGACGGCAAGGACTACAGGTGGCTCGCGTCCGCTCAGGACCATAAGCGCATCTTCGACGGCGACGAAGGGCCGAACACCGGAGGGATGGGCGCATACGCCCCGGTGCCGTTTCTCGATAGCGTGACACGGACAATGATAGAAGAGAACATCATCAAACCGACCGTCGCCGGGATGGCCAAAGAGGGCAATCCGTACACAGGAATCCTTTACTTCGGGCTGATGCTCACGCCGAGCGGGCCGTCGGTAATCGAGTATAATGTCCGTCTGGGCGACCCCGAGGCGCAGGTGATCCTGCCGCTCCTCGAGACTGATTTCCTTACCGCGGTCTGGGCGTGTATGCACGAGGAACTGTCGCGGCTGACATTCGGTTACTACGACGGCTACTGCACGGGTGTGGTGATCGCGGCGGAAGGGTATCCCGACAGCTACCGGAAGGGCGATCCGCTTGCGGGGAGCTTCGGCGATGAAACCAACTGTTTCGTCTTCCATGCCGGTACGAAGGCGTTATCCGACGGGCGCGTAGTCACTAACGGCGGCAGGGTGCTCTGCGTATCCGCGCTGGGGACGACCCTCGAACAGTCGATCCGCCGCGCGTACGAGAAGGCCGCGAAGATCGATTTCGCCGGCAAGTACTACCGTAAGGACATCGGCGCAAAGGGTTTGAAGGCGATCAAGAACAATAACATCAAATAAGGCGGCATCATGTTTACGGTTTTAAAAGGGATTTGGTTAAAGATCGCGGTCATTATCGGAGTGCTGGTACCGGGGCTTTTCGCTGGCCATGCATTCGCGCAGAACATCACTTCCGGCTTCGGGCCGTATATGACCTATTCCAGTAAAAAGGCTAAAAGCGTAACGGTCGCTTACTTCACCGGAAAGAAAGAAAAATTCAATCTCAAGATACATGACGGTAAGATCGTCTTTGTAAAGAAAGAAAACAAGGTTAAGTTTCATGCGTTTCCGGTCAAGGTCGAACCCTCGAAGAACTACCAGTTCACAATCGAGTCCCTGATCCCGCAGTTCCACGGAAAGCAGTCCTGCCTCTCGATGTTCCCGGCCGACAAGTTCCGTTTCGCCGTGTTCGGCGATACCGCGGAGAGTTTGAACGATTTCTCGAAGATGAGCGAAACCGTCAAGCAGTTCGCACCGAACTTTTTCATCATACCCGGTAACCTCACGAAAGACAGCTACAATTTTGACGAATGGCAGAAATTCTTCACCGCCGGGGAAAAGCTTTTCAAGGGTTGTGTGTTTATGCCGGTAGTCGGGGTAAAGGATTATTACGGCCAAATTTGGGAAAAGCTTTTCGATGTATCCAATAAACGTTTCCCGTTCTACTCCTACGAACTTCCCTACGCGACGGTGATCGTGCTCAATACCGGGATGTACCTCGAAAAGGATTCCGCGCAGTATATCTGGCTTGTCGAGGAACTGAAAACCGCGAAGTCTAAATGGAAGATCGTCGTGTTCCATCACGCGCCGTTCTCGACCACCGCCAAGAAGAACGATAAATCCATGCCGCAGATCCACGCGACACTGATCCCGTTACTCGAGCAATACAAGGTCGATCTCGTGATTAACGGGATGGACAACCTGTACGAGCGTTCGGTAAAGAACGGGATCTTGTATATCACGGGCGGGAGCGTCTCGCCGATCACCGATACCCCGGGAAGCGATAACCCGTACCGCCAGTTTGAGTATCACGCGAAGAACGTGTTTACGCTGTTCGATGTCGCTAGCGATTCGATCACTGTC
Organism: Spirochaetes bacterium GWF1_51_8; assembly: GCA_001829415.1. Lineage (GTDB taxonomy): Bacteria > Spirochaetota > Brevinematia > Brevinematales > GWF1-51-8 > GWF1-51-8. Next base: position 105,040 of record MIBE01000010.1, on the reverse strand, counting down.
ACGGCGCACACGCTCCAGAACGAGACGGTGGACACGTTTCAGCTTAAGAAGTAAACCGCTGTTTTACCATCAGTAATCTGCGCTAAAAATATTTCCACCTCGTCTAACCGATCCCGCGTTTCGGCGTCTGATATATATGAAAACAACACACCGAATAACACATACATCGCGGGGGCACACACCCACTGTGTCCCCGCTCCTCCTCAAAACAAGCGTATACACCTCCTTCGATTGATAAGGAAAGGCGCCCGTAAAAAAGGCGCCTTTTTCTTTTCCTGCCCCTTGACACCGGGGAAAGGATATGCTACAATATCTCTGTGACTATTTATTATATTTAGTCACTGCGAGGAGTGTCTATGCCGAGAGCGTTCAAGCCGGAAGAACGGGAACTGATCCGCCGCGATATCATGAAGTCCGGAAAGGAGCTTTTTTCCGCCTACGGGATCAAGCGCACCAATATCGAAGATATCGCGAAGGCCGCCGGGATCGCCAAGGGCTCGTTCTACATCTTCTACGATTCCAAGGAAGAACTCTTTATGGATATTATGGAAGAACTCGAAGCAAAAAACAGGGACGCCGTCGTCAATGAGTTTTTCCGTGAACCGTTCAAGCCGAGGGAGACGATGAAGAAATTCCTGCGCTACCAGATGGAGGCGGTGGAGAAAGAGCCGATTTTCAGGGTTGTCACCGATAAGGACGAATACACAAATCTTCTCCGGCGGCTTCCCCCAGAACGAGTCGAGGCGCATTTGAAGAACGACGCAGACCATAATATCACGGCGTTTTTATCGCTTCTGCGCGACGATAAAAAGCATATTGCCCCCGAGGCCATTTCCGGCTTGTTGAAGCTCATGTTCTTCTCACTCCTGCATAAGAAGGAAATCGGAGAAAATGTTTTCGACAAGGTACTCGATCTCTTCATCGACATCGTCTGCGATTCGCTTATCAGAGAATAGGAGGTTTCATGATAAACGTTAAGGATTTGCATTACGCCTACCCCGGCGCGCCGGCCGAGGCGGTACGCGGCTTAAACTTCAATATCGAGCCGGGCGAGATATTCGGCTTCCTCGGGCCGTCGGGCGCGGGTAAGTCGACCACCCAGAAGATTATCATCGGCATCCTGCGAGGGTACGCCGGAGCCGCTATTGTCAACGGCACCGAAGCAGGAAAGGCTGGCCCGGAGTTCTACGAACATATCGGGGTCTCGTTCGAGTTCCCCAACCTGTTCGGCAAACTGACCGGTATCGAGAACCTCCGTTTCTTCGCGTCGCTCTACTCCGGCAGGACCGAGAACCCCTCGGAACTGATGAAGCGTGTCGGGCTATACGACGACCGCGATGTCCGGGTGGCGAACTATTCCAAAGGAATGAAGATGCGCCTGAACTTCTGCCGTTCGCTGCTCAATATGCCCGATCTCCTTTTCCTCGACGAACCCACCTCCGGGCTCGATCCTGTCAACGCCCGGATTATAAAGGATATCATCCTCGAAAAGAAGGCCTCCGGTAAAACCGTTTTCCTGACCACCCATAATATGACCGATGCCGACGAACTCTGCGACCGTGTGGCGTTCATTGTGGACGGCACTATCTCGGCGGCGGATTCCCCCCGTGAGCTGAAAATCAAGTACGGACGGAAGACCGTCCGTGTCGAGTACCGGAATAACTCTACGGTAAAAAGCGAGGAGTTCGACTTCGACGGGATCGGGGGAAACAAAAAGTTCCTCGACATCCTGAAAAACGAGAAGATCGAAACAATCCATTCGCAGGAAGCATCGCTCGCGGATATCTTCATTAAGCTCACCGGCCGCGAACTGGGCGCCGTTCCCGGGGAGGCGTCATGACTCGTTTCATCGCGGTCTTAAGCTACCAGTTCGTCCTGCACTTCCGCCACGGGTTCTACTACGCTTACACCGTGCTGACAGCACTCTACATCGTCATGCTCAATCTCATCGAGCCGTCCGCACGGGCGCCCATCGCCGCATTGATCGTTTTCACCGACCCGTCGGTACTGGGCTTCGCCTTTATCGGCGGACTGATCCTGATGGAAAAGGACGAGAACACCCTCCAGAACCTTTTCGTCACACCGATCCGTGTGTGGGAATACATCGCCGCGAAAGATCTTTCGCTTTCCGCGCTCGCGCTTGTGACAAGCTCGCTCATCGCGGTTACTTCGGTCGGCCTCGGGTTCAACTGGGCGCTCTTCCTCACCGGCATCCTTCTGACATCGACCGTGTTCATCCAGATCGGGATCGTCGCGGTGAGCAGGGTAAAAAGTGTCAATGCCTACTTCCTCACGGCTGTCGTGTATCTGACACTCTTCTTCGTACCCGCGCTCGACTACTACGGCGTCCTGACATCCTACGTTTTCTGGGCGTTCCCGACATGGGCGTCCATCACCCTGATAGGCGGCGCGTTCGATCCGTCGAAGATCGAACCTCTCCGTATCGCCGCGGCCTACGCCGTGATGGCGGTATGGAACATCGGGACGTTCCTATGGGCGAGAAAACGTGTCGAAGATGGGATTGTCCATGTTCAAGGGGAGAAAAAATGAAAAGAATAGCCGCATTACTGAAAACCGATATTAAAAGTATCAGCCGTGACAGCATCCTGATCGCGATCACGTTAGCGCCGATCCTGATCGCGCTCGTCTTCAAGTTTGGAATTCCGCCGCTCAGGGAACTTGCCGCGCCCTATTTCGAACTTCGGGACTACTACCCCCTTATCACCGCGTTCTTCCCGGTGATCGTCCCGTCGATGTACGGGTTCGTGATCGGGTTCATGCTCCTTGACGACCGTGACGAGAACACATTGACCGCCCTCGCGGTGACCCCGCTCGGCAAGATGGGTTATGTCTGGTACAAGTTATCCATCCCGACACTGACGAGTCTTGTGATGGTGCTCGCGCTGACCCCGTTCATAGGGCTGATGCAATTCGACTTTATCCGGTTCATCCCGGTCGCGCTCATGACTTCACTCGAGGCGCCGATCGTGACGCTATTCCTCAGCTCGTTCGCGAGCAACAAAGTCGAGGGACTGGCGCTGGCAAAGCTGGACGGCGTGTTCTTCCTGCCGATGTGCGTCCCGTTTTTCACGAAATCGCCGCTCCAGTATATCGGCGGGATCATGCCGTCGTTCTGGGCGGGTAAATCGTTCGAGTCGCTCTCCGCCGGATGGGAAGTCTTTCTGCCCGTGCTCCTTCTTGGGTTCGCGAGTCATTTTTTGTTTCTCATCCTCGGGTATCTGAAATTCCGCACCCGGCTCAACTGACGAGTTTTCGCCCGCCGCTTGACAAATCCCGCTTCCTCCCGTAAGATTTTTATACTAACAGCGGAGGGACGGTGAAATGAAAGGTTTATCGTTGTTCACGGGAATTCTGATTGCGCTATCGACACTGTCCTGCGGCGGGCAGGCTGTCAAGAAGCAGGACAAGCCGTCAGACACCGCCTCGGCGCAGGATAAAATCGCGCAGGGTTTCGACCTGACAGGAAAGACTGGGGGTAAGGCGGTCAAATCGCCGCTGCCGCCCGACCATGACAAGTACCAGAACAGTAAAAGCGCGCCCGTGCAGGTCTACCTCGGCGGTGAGGACACCCTCAAACTCTCGCCCGTGCCCTCGGTGATCGGCTACTCCCTGCCGTTCGCGGGCTGGACCAAGTATAAGATTCTCTGGATCCAGATAAAAAGCTCCGGCGGAAAGTCCCACGATATCAAATTCATGCCGGATTGGGACGGGAATTTCAATGTCTACTATCTCCTGAAGGACGGGGCTGGGAATTACAAGGTGACCGTTTTCGGCGCGGACAGTATCGACGCGAAAACCTTCCAGGCCCTCGCGGCATTCGGAGTGCAGTCCGAGAAGGATATCCCGCAGGATAAGAAGAAGCTCTTCCTCAATCCGTACGTCCTCGCATTTGTCGACGCCAACATGGGCCAGCAGGTCGGACGCGGCGAGTGCTGGGACCTCGCTCAGGCGGCGCTCGATCTCTTCAGCGCGGATTGGGTGAGGACGACCGATTTCGGTATTCCGCTCGATCCTGAAAAGGACGAAATCCTGCCCGGTGACATCATCCAGTTCAGTACGGTGAAGATCACGATCAAGACGAAAAACGGAACGACATGGGAGACCTACGGCAGTCCCGATCATACGGCGATAGTCTATAAGGTGCTCGGTAAACTCCATTACGAAGTGGCGCACCAGAATGTGATGAATAAGAAGACGGTGCTTGTGAGCGAGCTCGACCTGAACTACAAGACGTCCGGGCAGGTCTGGTTCTACCGTCCGGTGATGGGGCTCGTGCAGAATTGATAATAAGCAGTTTTAAAACTCGTGAGTGATCGAGTACTGTTAAAGAAGAAAGAAATTATTTTATCATTGCGATACCGCCTGCCTTCTACCGAAGGTAGACAGGCGCTACAGAAACTTATTGAAGCGCGGTAGAAGCAATCGGTGTAATTTATTTTCGAATAATGAAATAGATTGCTTCGCTACACTCGCAATGACAAGGCTATTCCTCATATGTATGATAATTCCCTATTATTTACGAGTTTTTAGAAGTGCCTTTGATTCATTATTTTCTCTTGATGAACGGACGGCCGGTTTTCTCTCTTTTCACCGGGAAGAAATGGCTGTGGACAAGCCGCATATCCTCGACCGTAAAAAACGTTCCCGGATTGAATGTTTCCACGAGATCGATATACGCTTCCACCTGCTTGCGTTCCATCACGGAGAAGATCAGTTTGACAGGCCCGGTCGCGCCCCCGCCATCGAGAACGGTGATTCCGAATTTATTCTGCCTCAGGAAATCGATGAGTTCGCCGCAGTCATCACGGGCAATCACCCGCACAAGCACCATCCCGAGAGAAAGCCGTTTCTCGATATAGATGCCCAGGAAGTTGCCCATCGCGAAACCTGCCGCGTAGACGACCATGTAAACAAGATTGTCGAGATTTCCCATGATCTGCCTCATCGCGAGAAGCCAGATCATCACCTCGAAGAAACCGATCAGCGGTGCGAGGAAACGGTATCCTTTCCCGATAAAGATGACGCGCATCGTGCCGAGGCTGACATCGCAGAGCCGCCCGCAGAAGATCAAAAGCGGCAGTAAGCCCCATTTGAATAGATCGCTTTGTAAAAAGAACGCCCACCATTCCATGTCAAATCCCCTGGGTGTATATATCGGAAATCGCGGTGTGCTTCTTCAATCGCGAATCACAATCCGGTTTTTTGCAAAGAAGGAGCGGGAATGGTATACTGTATCGAATCATATCGGGAAAGGATGAGATTGTATCAAGGGGTAATGAATGATGAGGTTTTTTGGGGCTATCGTCTTTACGGTTTTACTTGTTTCGTATTCCGGAGCGGGATCGTCCAAGGAATTTAAGCAGGTAATAATAGAGCCTCAAGATAAATCGGGCTCCGATCTGTCGTTAAAGGTATTTATCGATGAGCTGAAATCAATCGTTCAGGAAAAAGATATCGAAGGACTGAAATCGGTATGCGCGAAGGATATTTTTTATTCCAAAGCCGAAAAGCCGGGAATTGCCGGCTTTATCGAATATTTCGGTCTCGATGAAGACCCGGGCGACCCGTTTTTCTGGAACGGCTTTGAGCAAATTTTGTCGCGGGGCGGAGACTTTGCTAAGGGCTCAAAAAACGCATATCTTATCCCCTATTGGTACGGCGCGTTCCCGCAAGTAATGGATGCCGTTAAGAATGTGTGCGCCCAGCCTTGTATCGCAAATATGAAGAATACGCCGGTCTACAAGAATCCCGACAAAAAAGGGAAAATCCTAAAATCCGTATCCTACGAAGTATTAATCGTGCTTCAATACACCCCGGGAGATGATAATAATATCTATTACAAGGTGAGGACATACGGCGGCATGGAAGGATATGTCCTGGCGGAAAATATCTATCTCGAATACAGCCTTCACGCGACATTGAAAAAGATCAACGGAAAATGGAAGATCGCCGAACTCACCAAGGGATAAGCGGTCTCCCCAAACCGAATTCTTGAAACCTGTCTCAATCTTAAAACGGATTATTGCGAAGAAACCCGGGGAATAGTATAATTAACCCGGACAAATTCAGGAGGAAAAAATGAACCTTTTTAAATCGGGCAATCCGGCGTTCATGAAGAGTACGTTCGAGTCCGGCGCGGAGACGATAGAAGGCGGGAGCGTCATGACCCTTCAGGGCACGATGCTGAAAACTCTGCTTCTTTTCGTCCTGCTCCTTCTACCCGCGGGGTTCGTGTGGAATATGTTCTTCAAGGGCGAATACCTCGACATGGTGATGCCCGTCCTGATCGGCAGTTCGATCCTCGCGGCTATTCTCGGCGTGGTCATCATCTTCGCGAAGAAAGCCGCTCCTTACCTCTCGCCGATCTACGCGGTCGCGGAAGGCGTCGTCCTCGGCACATTGTCGGCGTTCGTAGAAATGCAGTTTAAGGGAATAGTCATACAGGCCGTCATGATCACGTTATGTATCTTCGCGGCGATGCTCTTCATCTACGCGACCGGGATCATCAAGGTGACGAACGGGCTCCGCACCGGCATCTTCGCCGCGACCGCGGGCGTAGCATTGATGTACGGCGTCAACATGATCATGCGCCTCTTCGGCGGCGGGATGCCGTTCCTGCACGAATCGAGCCCGCTCGGGATCGGGATCAGCGCGGTCGTCTGTATTATCGCCGCGCTCAATCTGCTCCTCGACTTCGAGTTCATCAAACAGGGCTCGCAGGGCTCGCTTCCGAAGTATTACGAATGGTACGGCGCGTTCGGCCTGATGATGACGCTGATCTGGCTCTACCTTGAAATTCTTCGCCTCCTGACAAAACTGAGAAACAGGTAAACGGATAAATATCGAACGAACGAACGAACGAACGAGGGAAAGATGAATGTTGAGTTACGGTCTTACAATCCGGACCCGGAGAAGAATATCGAGTTTAACGCCCGAATCTGCTACGACTCCCATAGCAAGATCAGCGAGGATTCCTACAAGAGCTTTCTGCCGACCTTGATGAAGAACGGGCATCTTTCCATTTTCGAACACTCATGGGCGAGTTTCTATATCGACGGGATATCCCGCGCGGCATCCCACCAGTTGGTGCGGCACCGGATCGCGAGTTTCACCCAGCGCTCCCAGCGTTATGTCACCGAGTCGCATTTCGAATATATCGTGCCGGATTCGGTCGCCGCAAGCCCCCAAGCTCTCGCGCTCTACGAGGGTGCGATGAAAAGTTTACAGGAAGGCTATCGTCTCCTGCTCGAAATGGGTATCCGCAAGGAAGACGCGCGTTTTCTTCTGCCGAACGCCACCCCGACATCGCTGACGATCACCGCGAATTTCCGGGAATGGCTCCATATCATCGACCTCCGGGTCAGCCCGCATGCCCAATGGGAAATACGGGAGATGTGCGCGGTCGTATGGAAACGACTCTACCAGATCGCGCCTATCGTGTTCGGCCCGACCTACTTCCAGCATTGGAGCAAGGACTTCGATTATAAGCTGAAAATCTTCCAGGAAGAGATCGCCATTCTCGATCCGAGGGATTGATGGAGCTCTTTCAAAACGCCAACCTGCCTCTCTCGCGGCGGATGATGCCCAAGACATTGGATGAGTTTGTCGGACAGACCCATCTCACGGCAAAGGGCAAGCCTATCGCCACGATGCTGGAAAACCGCATCCTGCACTCGATGATCTTCTACGGCCCGCCCGCCACCGGGAAAACCAGTCTCGCGGAAATCCTTTCGCGCGAGTTGAAGTATTACTTCGCGCTGTGTAACGCCCTCACCCTCGACAACGACGAAATCCGGAAGATCATCTACAGCGCGGAACAACGGAGCCTCGCCGGGGAAAAGACAGTCGTCTTCATCGACGAAATCCACCGCCTGATCAAACCCAAGCAGGACGCGTTTCTGTCCGCTATGGAGAATGGTATCGTTACGCTGATCGGCGCGACCACCGAAAACCCCTATTTCATCATCCAGCCCGCGTTCCGTTCGCGGCTTTTCATCTACGAATTCAAGATACTCGGCAGAGAGGATATGGACAAGATACTCCAGCGCGCCCTTGCCGAAGACGCCTCGCTGAAGAAGCTCAGCATCGAGTTTGAGTCCGGGGCGCGGGAGAAGCTGATCGAGTACACGCCCGACCCGAGGATGATGCTCAACACCCTCGAGTTGTCCGTGCTCTCGCAGGGTGCGGCTGAGACATACAGGGTCACCGAGGAAGGCATCCTCAACATCCTCCAGAAAGCGGAGACGCGTTACTCCTCCGAAGAGGGACATTACGACGTCATCTCAGCGTTCATCAAGTCGGTGCGGGGAAGCGCGCCCGACGCCGCGATCTATTACCTCGGGATGATGCTCGAGAGCGGCGAAGACCCGCTTTTTATCGCACGCCGGTTGATTATACTCGCGAGCGAGGATATCGGCCTCGCCTATCCCGAAGCCCTCCCCGTGGCTGTCGCGTGTTATCAGGCCTGCCAGTTCATCGGCCTGCCTGAAGCCCAGCTCGTGCTGTCGGAAACGACCCTTCTGCTCGCGGGTGTGCCCAAGAGCAATTCCGTCCTCTGTATCAATAAGGCCCGCGAGGAAATCCGTAACGGCAACACGATGAAAGTACCGCCCTATCTCAAGAACGCCGTTTTCGAGGCGGAGAAGGATTTCGGCAAGGGTGTCGGGTACAAGTATCCCCATGGCTTTCCGAACCATTTCGTCAACGAGAAGTATACCGAGAAGGACGTGCAGTATTACGAGCCCGGCGATCTCGGTTTCGAGAAGAAGATACGCGACTGGCTCGACAAGATACGCTACGGGAACTAAACACGCGCTTCATTGACAAACAAAGCCTCTTCCTGTATGATAATTGAAAGCATTTCTTACCGGGAATTCGTATGAATAACAAAGTAGTAAAAATCGCGTTTATAGAAAGCAATCCGAGGGACGCCGAGCAGATTATCGGGATTCTCGAGAACCCGCCCGCCGGGGAAAACGTTAGGTTCGATTTTCAGTTCACTATATTTGACAAACTGAACGCCGCGCGGAAAGCCCTGAACGAGGAGCAGTTCGACCTGATTCTACTCGACCTCCTCCCGGAAGAAAAACAAGGCTCCGAAGCGTTCGTATTCCTCGCGGAATATGTCCAGAAAATCCCGACGATTATCCTCTCGGGCAGCGAAGCCCACGGCCCGGCAATGGATGCGGTCAACATGGGCGCGCAGGACTGTCTCATCAAGGATAATGCCGATTACAGTTCGCTGACCCGTTCGATCACCTATGCCGCCGAACGTCACCGTCTCGCCCGTGAGTTCCGTGAGAACGAGGCAAAGCTCAAGAGTATCTACACCCAGGCTCCGATCGGGATCGCGATCTACGACGAGAACGGCTCCCCCGCCTATATCAACGACATCTTTATCACATTTTTCGGTATCGCCGATCCGGCCCATTTCCGTACGATTAAGCTGTTCGACAGCCCGTTCATCACTCTCGAATCGGCCGAAATCCTCCATTCGACGGGCTCGGTGAAGTATGAGAAGAAGATGGATTTCTGTAAAATACCCGACATCTCCAACAAGGACTGCGTCAGCTATTTCTCCGTCGCGATCAACCGTCTGAAGAACGAAGACGCGGACGGGCTTTCCGGGTATCTGGCGACCTTGCAGGATATCACCTCGCAGAAAGAGACCCAGAACCAGCTCAAGCAGTTTAACGAAAAGATAAGGACAGAACTGAAATTCGCGGCGCGGCTCCAGCAGTCGATGGAACCCGAGAGGATGATCGACAACGAGCTTTACCGTATCTACACCAGCTATTACCCCTGCGAGGAGATCGGGGGGGACTACCTCGAGATCATCAAGATCGACGAGCTGATCTTCATCATTTCCGGCGACGTTTCCGGGCACGGCCTGATCGCGGCGCTCTTCACATTTCTCATGCGCGGTATTATCCGCACTATTCTCGCCGGGGTGATCGACACCCAGACCCTTCTGGAAAAGGTCGCGGTCGAGCTCAACGACTACCTGATCGAGGGATATTTCATCACAATGTCCGTCCTGCTGATCGATCCGGAAGAAAGAATGCTATACTATACACGAGCCGGGCATCCGCCGTTTATAATCTACAATCCGCGCCGGGTCGAGATGGTCGGGAACCGCAGCAGTTTTATCTCGCCGATCTTCACCGAGCACAAATGGGACACCGGGCAAATCCAGCTCGAGATTGACGACAGGATTTTCCTCTTCACCGACGGGCTTTTCGAGATACAGGACTCCAAAACCGGGGATCTCCTCGGTGTCAGCTATATTTTAAACCTTGTCGAGCAATATAAATCTCTAAATCCGACCGATATGATAGAAAAAACCGTTCATCATCTCCGTGAAATCTACGGGCAGAAGACCTTCGAGGACGATATCAGCATCATGGTCTACGAACCGAAATAATCAATGGATTAAACCTCTTTATGGTAAGACTCCGCTTGACAAAACGCCTTTTGTTCTTTAAATTGAATTATGAAAAAAAAGCGAATTATCCCGAATGTTCACGATTGTCTGAGCCGGATCGATATTCTGCTTGTCGAAGACGAACCGCTTGTCCGTGAGAGTATGGAGCGTATCCTGAAACGGCGAGTCCGGGAAATCTATAGCGCTCCCAACGGCGAGGAAGGCCTTGCCCTATTCAAAGAAAAAAATCCCGATATAGTCATCACCGATATCCGAATGCCGGTCATGGACGGTCTCGAGATGATCAAGGAGATCAAGAAGCTCCGTAAAGTCCCGATCATCATCACTACCGGCTATAACGACGAAGAGTTCCTGATCGAGGCCATCGAACTCGGCATCGACCGTTATATCAAGAAGCCTATCAGCCAGAACCGGCTGGTCGACTCGCTCACCGAGGTCGCGATCCTTTTGACCGAGCAGAACAGACTCGATACCGCTAACCGCCTTCTCCAGACGATCATGGATGTTATCCCGTCGTTCCTGATGATCACCGACGGGCAGGATATCGTCAAACTTAATCAGACATTCCTGACCTTCATGGGGTTCGCGTCGTTCGAGGAATTTCAGCGGAGCGGAAAAACCCTCGACGATTACCTTTCTCCCAAGGAAAAGGATTTCTATTCGAAAAAGAAGTTTCCGGTCTGGTTTGCGGAAATCGCCCAGCACCCCGGCCTCGATTTTACTATGTACCTCAAGGGGCCGGACGACGGGCCCGAGGACGCCCATACGTTCCTCGTGCATATCACGTCGATTCCGGACAACGGACAATACCTGCTGTCGTTTAACGACATCACCCTTCTGGAAACCATCAAGTCGCTCTACCATGAGCTATCGATGAAGGACCCGTTGACAAGGATCTACAACCGGAAAAAGTTCCTCGACGAACTCCAGTCCGAGGTTCACCGTTCGACACGTTATAACCACACCCTCTCGCTTGCGCTTTTCGATATCGACTTCTTCAAACGTGTCAACGACACCTACGGACACCAGACGGGCGATAAGGCCATCCTGCAGATCGTCAAACTGATCCGGAACAGCATCCGGACGGAAGATATATTCGGCAGGTACGGCGGCGAGGAGTTCGTGATCTGCCTGCCCGAAACCGGGATTGCCGAGGCGACGCTGATCGCGGAACGCCTGCGGTTTAAGATATCCCAACTCGAAACGGAGTGCGCGGAACCGATCACATGCAGTTTCGGCGTCACCCAGCTGATCGGCGGCGAGAGTGTCGACGAACTCATCAAGCGGGCGGACAACGCACTTTATGCCGCGAAAAACCGCGGCAGGAACCGTGTGGAAGTCCTTCTGCGGAATAAAGAAGTGAAAGGAAACCCGGAGAAGGCTCCTCCGCAAAGCTATGAAGAAATCAAGACGATGTGCTATACCACCGGATCGGAAGAACAGCCGTCCCTTTGCGCGATCTATACACGGCGCAGTATCCGGCACTACCGTCCCGAGCAGGTCCCGTCGGAAATGATCGATCTGATCCTCCGTGCGGGAATGGCCGCGCCGTCCGCGGGAAACCAGCAGCCGTGGCATTTTGTAGTGATAGACCGGCGCGAGACACTCGACCGAGTTCCGGATATTCACCCCCATTCGAATATGATACTGGAAGCGCCTGTGGCGGTATTGGTATGCGGCGACCCCTCGCTCGAGAAGCACGCCGGATATTGGGTGCAGGATTGTTCCGCGGCTACGGAGAATATGCTGCTGGAAGCTCAAATCCTCGGATTGGGTTCCGTTTGGCTCGGTGTTTATCCCAGGGAGGATCGTGTCGGGGGCTTAAGAAAACTGCTCTCGATACCGGACGGGATAATTCCGTTTTCGCTCTTGCCGATAGGCTACCCGGCGGTGTACAAGCCCCCCGCCGACAGGTTCATCCCCGAGCGGATATCGAATAACGAATGGGGATTGGCGAGACAAGTATTGGAGAAATAATTTTTTATAAGGTGGTGCGTATGTCCAGACAAAAAAAAGCCCGGATTATTCAGGGCCCGCCCAAGGTTTCAGTGTTCAAGCCGCAGGGGGTAAAAATCGATCCGCATGACGAGGTGCAGCTTCTGCTCGAAGAGTACGAATCGATCAGGCTCTGCGACTATGAAGACCTCTTCCAGGAAGAGGCCGCCGAGAGAATGGGAGTTTCCCGTCCTACCCTCACCCGTATCTATGACAGGGCAAGGAAAAAAGTCGCCAAGGCTTTTACCGAAGGGAAACCTATCGTCATACAGGATAAATGAGCCTGACCCGTCAAGAAGGGCGGTAATACTCGAGGCTTTTCATAAAACTCCGATAATGTAGATAAAAATCGGAGCCTTTGATGATTCGTCTTTTATCGCTCTTTTTCATCGCATCCGCTTTCATTTTAAGCGGGTGCGGTGCGGGTAATTACCTCAACAGCGATTCTTTCAGGATCGAGTACGGGTGTAAGACACGTTGTACCGGGAAACAGAAAGAGTCCGTGATCGGATTCTGGATCGAAGCGCGGAATGCCGTATGGAAGGACGTCGCCTCGATAGAAATCCTCTGCGCGGGCGAGACCGCCGCGATCAAGCCCAAGGCGGGTGATATGGAGTTCCGGTTCGACGATCAATCGCTCGTGTTTCTCCAGATACCGCTCCTGAAAAAGTCGATGCTGGATAAGAAGATCGAACTGATCATCCGCGCAAAGAACGGCGCGGTATATCATTACGACGATTTCGAGATGTCCAAGCTGAAGGGCACTCTCAGCGTCTACCCGTTCGAGAACGTCTGCCGCCTGAAGAATACGCCGGTCGATCTTTATATCGACGGATGCGAGAAGGGATACGATTACACACTCGAGATATACGGACCGAATCGCGAACTGGTTTTCAGCCAGCCGGTCGACGACCCCGAACTGCGTCTCGACCTGACCGACTATCCCGAGGGCGAGTACGTGATCGCGTTCTATAAAACCGACCGCGACAACAAACAGAACCTTGTCGCGAAAGAGTACCAGGTTTACTTAGTCAATTAGGGGCGAGTATGAAAGGATTTCAATCTATCCGGCCGGAAGAGTTGACCGGCAACCCGTTCGAGATGATCGGCACGAGATGGATGCTGATCGGCGCGGGGAACAAGGAACAGCACAATATGATGACCGCGAGCTGGGGCACGTTCGGCGTCCTGTGGTTCAAGCCGGTAGTCACGGTGTATGTCCGCCCGAGCCGTCATACCTACGGCCTGCTCGAAACAAACACCCTCTTCACCCTCTCGTTCTTTCCCGAGACATACCGCGAAGCGCTCAATTTCTGCGGATCGTTTTCCGGGCGCGACGTGGACAAGACCCGCGACTGTAAACTGACTGCGCTCGAGACCGATAACGGCACAATCTGTTTCGCGGAGTCCGACCTGATTATCGAATGCCGAAAGATCTACTTTCACGATCTCGTCCCCGCGAATTTCCTTGACGATGGGATCGAAAAGAACTACCACGGCTCGGACTATCACCGTGTGTACTACGGCGAGATCACCGGGATCTACCGGAAGTAACCGCACTCCCTGCTTCGCATACGATACTCCCGAGAACGTCTAGGTTTTTCTTCCGCGCGGTCTGCGCGGGTATTGAGAATCAAACATATTCTACCGGAATACCGGCGTGAAGGATAAAAACGGGATGAGTAAAAGGACGCCCGGCCGTATCGTTGACAGTACGGGCTACCAAACCGCGGAAGCGAGGTACCCAACCACACGCGAATAATCGCCCGACGTGTCGCCGGAGTTGTTGTAGACAAGGTTCCTGATCGAGCCGCGACTCATCTTCTTCGCGAGCTCCAGCAAAACCGCGACCGGGCCGCCCCCGCACGCCTCGGTCTCGCCCACAGACAGCGCCTGCATCAGCTTCTGCGCGTCCATCCCCTCGACTATCTCGAGGAAGCGGTCGTCGAGTTTATGCGCGGCTTCGTCGCTGTAGTAATGCGACAGGTCGCTCGATATGACGATCAGATAGCTTTTATCGTAGGTCGAGAGCACGTCTTTCAGGATATCCGCGCCGAGGGTGACATTGGAAATGGTCTGCTCGCCCATCAGGATAGGGACGATCTTGAAGTTATTGATAAGCGTGGTTTGCAGGAACGGCAGCTGCACTTCGATACTGTGCTCGCGGATATGCGCCGTATCGACATACTCGAAAACGTTACGCCCCCTTTCGTTGATGATCGCCGTCAGCTTTTCATCCACCGGGATTTCGCCGAGCGGTGTCTCGAACGCGGAAAAATGGGTCAGCGCGTACCCGGAGAACTGGTTGTAATGGCTCGGGCCGATGAGAATGATCGTATCGACCGCCTTCTGCTTCAGTAACGCGTAAGCGTGAGCGGCGACAGAACCGGAATAGACATATCCGGCGTGGGGTGAAATAATCCCGAAAAGGTTATCGATACGTTTTTTAATGAAGTACTCGGTCACATCGTCGGGTACATTCGACAGGAAGGTATTGATCATTTTTTTCAGATTGATCTTTTCGTCAGGATAGAACATGCTCGCGACGGCCGGTTTTCTGATTTCGCTCATTTTTGTCCCCCTGTTTTTTCCTATATTTATAATGTACATTATTATACCATTCTGTCAAGTAAAATCCGGTTTTGTTTTACTATTGTTTCAAAGCCTATTCTTTGCAAAAAATCGGGGTTCGGGATATAATAGACACACTATAGTTAGGACCGGATATGGGGAATGGAATTCAGGTTAAAGAACCGATCTTAAAAAACGAGAGCGCGGCGGCGGAACGAAGGAAATTCTTCTTGGTCGCGTTTTTCGAGTATATCGCTAAAAAAATCAAGCTGAAAGTCATTCTTTTTGAAATAGTGATCATCCTGCTTGTCGCACTTCCTATCGGGGCGATCATCACGATCAATATGGAACAGGTGCTGATTCAGAAGACCCACCAGTTGTCCCAGAAAATCGTCACCGACCTCTCGCGCACCGTCTCGATGAATTTCGACTCCCGTTCGATGACCCAGGACGCTATCCTGTCGCTCAAGGACACGGAGGGCATCCTCTATATCGGCTACACCGGAATCCTCACCGCCGCGCTCGAGAAACTGCACCTCTATGCGGGGGTATCGCCTTCCTCCAACGAGGTCGCCGCGCTCGAAACAAAGTATTCCAAAATCACGGGATTTTACCTCAATCCGCAGTCACTGTCGTTCACGAACTCGCAGGGAATCACTCCCGGGTTCGAATACGCTATCCCGGTCAAGATCGAGGAACTGAATAATAAACAAATCGGGCTGATCCTGCTCCGCTTCTCAAAAGAACTGATCGACCGTGAGATAGACAAGATACGCGGCCTGATCGCGCTGATTACCGGCGCTATTATTATTATCGGGATATTGATCTCTATTCGGGGCGCCAACTCGATAGTCAAGCCGATCCTCAAGCTCACTCAGATGGTGAGACGTTTCGGCGAGGGTGATCTCAACGCAAAAATCGAGCTTCCGTACCATGACGAGATCGGTATTCTCGCGAGCACATTCAACGAGATGGTGCTCTCGATCCGTGAAAAGCTCGAGATGCAGAAGTTCGTTTCTACTTCTACCGTCAAGATGATTCAGAATTCGGTTTCTTTGAATGAAGAGCATGAATCATTGATGCATGGGCGTACCGAACGTGTCGAAGTGGCGATGTTTTTCTCGGATATCCGGGGATTTACGGCGATGAGTGAAACGATGGATCCCCAGCAGGTGGTCGATATCCTCAACCTCTTCCTCGATGTTCAGACTCAGATCATCCGGCACTTCGAGGGCGATATCGACAAGTTTGTCGGCGATGAAATAGTCGCGGTATTCAGCGATAACCAGAAATGCCAGCGCGCGGTCGCCGCCGCTATCGCCGTCCAGAAAACAATCGCGAAGATGAATAATGATAGAAAGCAAAAAGGCCTCATCACCGTCCATGTCGGGATCGGGATCAATACTGGGCTCGTAGTCCGAGGAAGTATCGGCTCGAAGGACCGTAAGGACTTCACCGTCATCGGCGACGAGGTCAACTTGTCGGCCCGTTTGTGCGGCGCGGCGGGGCAAGACCATATCATCATCTCGCGCGCGGTCTACGACCATCTGCCGAACAAAGCGCATATCGCAAAGCTCGACCCGATCTCGGTCAAGGGGAAATCCAAGCCGATAGAGGTTTACCAAGTTGGATATTGAGTACATCTCGAACAATCCTCCGCAGACCGAAAGTATCGGCGCGGACTACGCGGGGATGCTCCCACGGGGCAGTATCGTCCTGCTAACAGGCGACCTCGGCGCAGGGAAGACTTGCTTCTCGCGCGGCTTCATCAACTCGTACTTTCCCGGAACCCTCGTCTCCAGCCCAACTTTCACCCTGCTCAATGAGTATAAAAACGATCAGCTTACCATACTGCACTACGACCTCTACCGCCTCAAGACCGCCGAAGAAGCGGCCGAATTAGGCATAGAGGATATGATCTCGCGCGCGGACTACACGCTGATCGAATGGCCCGAGACGGCCGAACCGCTGATCGAGGGAAATATCTACCGTGTCACCGTCCGAATGGGCGCGGCGGAGAAAGAGAGAATAATCCTGGTCGAAGGAGATTTTGCATGGAAACCATCCGTATCGGAGTGATCGGCGGGAGCGGAGTGTACTCGCTCGACGGCCTGAAAATAATCGAGGAACTGGATATCGATACGCCGTTCGGGAAACCGTCCGACAAGATCGTGATCGGCGAACTGGGCGGCCGCAAGGCGGCATTCCTTCCGCGTCACGGCCGGACTCACCGTTATACCCCGTCGGAAGTTCCCCAGCTCGCGAATATCTATGCGTTCAAGATGCTCGGGGTGGAAAAGATCGTTTCCGTCAGCGCGGTCGGCAGTCTCAAGGAAGAGATTCGACCGACCGACTTCATCCTGCCCCGCCAGATCGTCGATAGGACGAAAAACCGCCCGTCCACCTTTTTCGGCGGCGGGATTGTCGGCCATATCGCGTTCGCCGACCCGTTCTGCGAAGAAACAAGAGCGCAAGCCGCACGGATCATCGGCGATTACTTCCGCGCAAAGTCCCCGGATAAAAAACTATTCACTGACGAGACGCTGGTGGTGATGGAAGGGCCGCAGTTCTCCACACGCGCCGAGAGCCGTCTTTATAAAAGCTGGGGCGCGGGTATTATCGGGATGACTGCCCTGCCCGAGGCGAAACTCGCGCGTGAAGCGGAAATGTGCTATATCACTATCGCGATGGCGACCGACTATGACAGTTGGCGCGAGGATACCGAGGAAGTCGGCGTGGGGATGGTGCTCGGGCATATGAAGGAAAACAACAAAACGATCAACTCCGTCCTGCCGCTCGTCCTGCAGGGTCTCGGTGAAGAACGCGCCTGCGGGTGCACGAACGCCGCCCGGTTCGCGGTGATGACCGATATGAGCACGGTCTCGCCTGACGCTAAGAAAAAACTCGAGCTTCTCTACGGCAAATACTGGAAGTAATTCTATCAGACATGGATGCAGATGATGCAGATATCGTCGTCGAAGTTTTCGCTTCCTCTGAATTCCACCAAATCCGCGAATATCTTCTCCAGAAACGCATTCGAATCAAGCCCCCATCCTGAAATGAGGGTTTCCGTCAGCCGGGTATTCTCGTAGTCGATCTTCTGCTCGGCAGAATCGGGACTCATAATATTAATCGCTTCGGTCAATCCGTCCGTGTAGAAGATCAGCTTATCGTCCTTTGCCAGCGCGATCTGCTGGTTCTCAAATTCTCTTTTGATATCCGCCATTTCCTGTGTGGAAAAAACCCCTATCGGCATCCCGTTGTGGTAACTGGGTATTTGAGTTAACGTCACTTCACCTTTCTCTTTGCGGAGAAAGAACGGCATATTATGCCCGGCGTTGGCGAAACGGAGTGTCAGGCCGGAGAAGTCGATAATTCCGTAGAACGCCGTGATGAACAATCCGGCCGTCTGGTTAAATAGCGACTGGTTCAACTGCTGGAGCATCTGCGCGGGATCGTCATGGAGCGTGGTTTGGAGGATAAAACTCTTGATCATCGACGTCACGAACGCCGCGGGGACTCCGTGTCCGGAAACGTCGGAAATAAACACCCCGATCCTGTCCGGGCCGATCTGGATAAAGTCGAAGAAGTCGCCGCCCAATTGCTCCATCGGCAGGTAGAAGTAGGCGATACCCGGCCTCGGACTATGACGCGGGATCATATTCAGCTGTATCTTTTTCGCCATCTCCAGCTCGTTATCGATAATCTTATTCCGGTGCAGGAGATCGTTCCGTTCGTTCTCGAGTTCCTCATAGAGGTTGTTCTTTTCAAGCGCGAACACGATCTGCTTGGATAACAGAGATAGGATTTGATAGTCCTCGGGGCCGATCCTCCGTTCGACGCTCAGCGTGGCATAGAGGAAAAAGTGCTTTCCCCGTATGCTCTCGTCGATCACGAACGACGCGACGGAATGGAAACCGAACGGATTGACGACCTTCAGCTCGGGTTCCTCCACGACCTCTTCGCAGAAGTACGAGGGGTAACGGAGCAGGACCCGCATCATCGAACGGACCTTCTCCTCGCTGTCCTTATCGATCGAACTGTCGAAGATCATCTCTCCCTGTGCGCTCACGAATACGACGAACGATCTCTCGACGATCAGGTTTTCCGTGATGAGAGTGAACGATTTCCTGAGAATCGCTTCCCTGCTCCGCAGCCCGTCGATCATGGCCTGGAATGTGTTCAGGAAATGGATTCTGTCGATCAGCGAATGGATTTTGTTCTGGTTCCGGTCGTACTCGATCGTGTTGATCATCGAGGAAAGCATCTCGGTCTTCCCCGATGCGACGGTCATCGGGGGAATCCGAATATCCCGATTGAGCTCTCTCAGAAGGTACCTGTCGAACGGATGCCGGTCGTTCATGCGGCAGACTTCCAGCCCCCTCTCGATAACTGCGGCCGCGCGTTCCGGATCGCCCAGTTTGTCCCGGATAAACCGGGCGTATTCGAGGTAAAGGTGCGGGGCGACTGTAATAAAGTAAACATTGCTCCGGGGCTGTTCCAGCGTTTTTATGATACCCGCGAAATAAGAATCCTCGCCGTGACGGAGTCCCAGATAATACTTCACCCAAAGCCTCGGTTCCGCCCAGTCTTCTAGCCGGGTATTCGACGAGGTGATTCTTTTCCGGGACAGCTTGAAGTAGTATTCCGCTTCACCCGCCGAACCGAGTTTCAGCAGAATGATCGCGCAGAACAGGTAGACCTCTTCTATCGGGTGGTACGGGATAAACCGGAGTTCGAGGGACTTCATCATGGATATCAGGTACTCGAAATACTCCAAAGCGAGTCGGTACTCGAAGATATAAAAGAACAGGAACGCGATGTTAAAGACGGTGATCGTCGCCTCGTAAAAATCCTTATCACGCGACACAAGGTCGAGCGCCTTGAAAAACGTTTTGACGGAATCGGCGTAAAGCCCCCGGATAAAATAGTAATACCCGAGGCTGTTATTGATCTTCTGCGCGAACTTGAACTCGCCGAGCTGGTAAAATATTTTCCTCGCTTTCTTCAGGTCTTTCAGCCCTTCCTTGTGGCTGCCCGTGTAGATCCGCATCGCGCCCACCTGGTGGTGGTATTTCGCGAGACGGAAACGGTTCTTGATCTTCCGCAGGATTGAAAGACCGCGCGAAATGTTTTTATTGAGCCGGAATTCCTGGTCCGGGTCGTAGATATCGACAAGGTACACCATCGCGAAATGATTGGGTTTGTCCACACGCCCCGCGAACGAAAAGACCGTATCGGCGGCGTTCCTCATATAGACGATCCGGTGCTCCTGCTGGTAGATCATGTAGAGGTCGAAGTAAAGATAAAACCGTTCTTCATCACTGCCGTACTGTTCGGCGAACTTTATCCCTGTCGAAACTTCGTGCCGGGCTTCCTCGTTGTTGCCCCGAACTATGTAAATTGATGCGATACACCGCATCGCCTTGAGGATGTAGCCGTTATGACCGAACTTTCTCGCGTTATCGATCAGCAGGTTGTAGTAAAACAGGCCGCCGCCCGAGTCCCCCAGATATTTAAACACATCGCCGAGTATCACGAGCAGGCGGAGTTTATGCTCCTCGTATGCCTTCTCGCTTTCCTTCTCGATCTGCTCGTATATCTCCAATGCGAGTGTTTTACATTCCGGGAGGTTGAAGAAACGGAGAAGTGATTCGCACTCGTCGATCCTCTTCACGATATCGCTCGTACCGCCCTTTTTTCTTTCGGGTTTCACCCCGGGAGAGTCTATCCCGGTTTCAAGCTCGTACTGGCGTTCGCCGCCCCCAGTCTCGATGATCTTCGCGAGATACTCGCGTTTCTCGAACACCGAAACCTGATCGGGAATATAGGTCATAACGAACAAGCCCGATGCCCTGCGGGAATTCTGATGGAAGAAATCGAGCATTTCGAGAGTAGAATCCGACATATTCTGGATGTTTTCTATCAGGATGAGGAACGGCTTGCCTTCGGTGAGATAATTGAACAGGTTGAGGATAGAATGCTTCATTTCCAGCCGTTCGAACGACAGCTCCTCGTCGATCAGTTCCTCGTCGCGTACGATCGGCCTTCGGCTGTATGCATCGATAAAGATGCGCCGGTGAAGGGGATAGATTCCCGCCGAGGAAACGACCGATTCGATATCCCCGGCTTCCCGCGATGCGATGAGTGAAAACAGGCTATCCAGTAACGGGTAATAAGGCGATACGGATTCCGTGGAGCGCAGGTTATAATGGAAAAAGTTTTCGGGATGCGCCGCATTGTTCCGGACAAGTTCAAGATCGGAAGCGCCCATCGACGGTGAATTATTTTTGAGAATCAGGCTCCGTATGATGCCCTCTCGAGCCTTGTTCCATTCGCTCCTGATTATATCGCCTATTCCGTTCATCGTATCCCCAGCCGGATAAAACCTTTTTTACCTTCGATAAATTATAATCCTTTTCATCGACATTTGCTAAATATTGAGCAGGAAATCCCGGATTTTTTGTTCGACGAACGCCGGAGTGGACGACGACGAGACGACAAGGGCGGTCATTTCCGGGCGCAGTTCCATCCCGCCGGAAAGGACTTTTTTCACCCCGTCAAGGTCTTCGACAAACCACGTGTTATCCGAACGCCGTTTCAATATTTCGAATAGTTTTTTGGAGTTCGAAGATTTTTCGTCGCCGATCACAAAGGTGATATCTGCGCCATCCTGCAGCCCGATAGCGCATTGCTCGCGGAGGGTGGTCACGGGGCAGATCGAGTTGACCGCCTTAAACTCCACTCCCACGGGAAGCGCCGCACCGATCTTCGCGCAGACCGCATCGAAAAGCTCTTCCGGCGACGTGGTCTGCGAAACGACCGCGATCTTACCATATCCCTTCCCTTCCCCAAGCCCGCCGGTATATTCGTCCAGCTCGCGGAGATTCTCGATCACGGTAAAGCTTTCCGCGTAGCTGATTAATCCCAATACCTCGGGGTGGTCTTTCTTCCCGGCGATCACGATATGATAGCCGTTATCCGAGAATCCGCGGATCAACTCCTGGAGCTTCTTCACTTTAACGCATGTCAGGTCGATCACCTCGAACGATTTCCTGAGCTGTTCCTCCTCGCCGCGGTCCATGCCGTGAGTCCGGATCGCGGTCACCGCGCCGGGCGGGATTTCCGACCTTTCGCGCGCGGTTATAATATCGTTATCCCTCAGGTGAGAGATATAGCTCTTGTTATGGATGAGTTCGCCGAAGACATAAATCGCCCCGCCGGAATTCTCGCGTTGACGGAAAATCTCCTTTTCGGCGGTCTTGACCCCGGGACAAAACCCGGAATGGCGCGGGACGAGGACTTTCATCAGACACTGATCCCGAAAATGGTTTTGAGAAGGAAGCCGACGAAATAAGCCACCGCCGCTGAAAGCCCGCCGACAAGAAGCATCTCGAGCCCGCCGAGGTACCATTTGACCGCCGTGATCCTCTGACGCAGCGCCCCTACCGCGAACAGGGTCGCTCCCGTGATGACCGACGCCGAAAGGAAAAGATTCTGCCGGAACACCGGGATGTACGATGCGAAGACGTAGGCGGCAAGCGGCATGAAACCCGCGATCACGAACGAGAGGAATGTGACAATCGAGCTTTTTATCGGCGATGTCTCGCCATCTTCCATCATACCGAGCTCTTCGTGCATCATCGTCTCGATCCAAAGCTCCTTGTTCGCCGTCACGATCTCGACCATCTTGTCAAGCTGTTCGCCTTCCAGCCCCTTCCTTCGGTAAATCTCGCGTATCTCGGCGGTTTCCCCTTCGGGAGTGACTTCCACTTCCCACGCTTCCCGGTCGCGCTCGCTTTTAAAATAGTCTTTTTCGGATTTCGACGAAAGGTAGTCGCCGACCGCCATCGAGAACCCGTCCGCGAAGAGGTTCGCGAAGCCGAGGATCAGCACCACGCCCGGGGAAAGACTCGCCCCGGCGACACCCGCCACTACCGCGAACGTCGTAACGATCCCGTCGCTCGCGCCGTAGACCGCCGAGCCGATATAACGCCCCGCTCCGGTCTTGTGCCACGGCTCGTTACCGATAGCCTGTAGCTCGTGGGCGGTTTTATGCAGTTTCATATCCTTCCGTTCGTACGCGTCGCGCGCTATTTCCACGCGCGTCTTGCTCTTCTTCCCGAAAACCTTCGACAAGAGTCTCATTATCATTCGTTCCTCCGAATAACCGTTCCGTATTATAACACGCCCGCGAAATAAAAAAAATCTTTTACCCCCTTGACTTTTTACTTCATATATGTTATATTACATATATGAAGTATAAGAATAGCGAAAATCAGATCTCGAACGCGGAATTCGCGCTGATGGAGATCATCCTCGAAAAGGGTGAAATCTCGGGTTACGATATCGACACCCTGATCGAGGAACGCGGATTCCGTAGTTGGGCGGATATCGGGACGACCTCGATCTATATGGGGCTCGATAAGCTGAAGAAACGGGGCTTCGCGGGCGGCAGGCTCGATCTCGAGAAGAAAGGGCGCGGCCCGCTTCCGAGGCTCTACAGCCTGACCGATACGGGTATCCGCGCGCTTAGGGACGCAGTCTATGCCGCGTTATCGTCTCCCGGCTCGCGCCACAGCCGTTTCGATCTCGCTCTCGCGGGCATCCCGATCCTGAGTAAGCCCGAGCAGATCGAGGCGCTCGGCAGACGGCGAGACGGGCTGAACACCGTCCTTATATCGGTCGAACGGACATACCATGCGCAGGGCGGCGAACACCTTCCTTTGCCCGCGCGTTTATTGTTCGAGCACTCGTTCTCCCAGCTTCGTAACGAGCTCGATTTCATTGAAAAAGCGATCACTGAAATAGACCGGGAGGGAGGCCGCGATGGATAACGAAATCGTCGAAAAACTGCTTTCTTCGAAGTACCCGTCCGTCCGTTACGAGGCGCTTACAGCTCTCGAAGGCCGCCCCGAAGACGATCCGGCGGTGGTTCAGGCGAAACGCGCGGTCATGTCCGAAGGGCCGGTGCCCGCTATCCTCGGTAAGCAAAATCCCGGCGGGTACTGGGGACAGCCGGAGGACTTTTATGTCCGCAGCAAATATAAAGGCACGGTCTGGAATATGATCCTTCTCGCCGATCTTTATGCCGACGGCGGCGACCCGCGTATCCGCTCGATGTGTGAGTTTCTGCTCTCCGCGTCCTACGACAGAACGAGCGGAGGATTCGCCTATTCCGGCGATACCGGCGGCGGCCGCACCGACAGCATCATCCCGTGCCTGACAGGAAACATGGTGTGGGCGCTCATCCGCTTCGGATACGGCGGCGACCCACGTGTGAAACAGGCTCTGGACTGGATGGCGTCCTACCAGCGTTACGACGACGGCGATGGCGAAGTCCGGGCAGGCAGCGAAAGTTTTTACCGTTTCGAGAAATGCTGGGGACGGCATACCTGCCACCAAGGTGTAGTAAAAATGCTTAAGGCGTTCGCGGAACTGCCGCCGGAACAGCGTACCGAAAAGATTGACGCCGCGATCACAAAGGGAATCGAGTATATCCTGATCCACCGTATTCATAAAAGCAGCCGAAATCCCGAACGCATCGCGATGAAGAAATGGACCGAGCTCGGCTTTCCGAATCTTTGGGAAAGCGATATCCTCGAAGTCCTCACTATCCTCGCGAAGCTGGGGGTACGTGACAGCCGCACCGGCGACGCAGTCGACTTACTGCTGTCCAAACGTCTGCCGAACGGGTGGTGGACGAACGGGCGTTCCCACAGGCGAATGCTCGCGGTCAATCTGGAGAAGGACGGACAGGAAGGCGAATGGGTGACGTTAAGGGCGCTTTCGGCGCTGAACTACTATGAAATGGAGAAATAACCGATGCGGAGAAAGGACCGTGAGATAGTATCGCCCGAAGCGATCCTCGAGATACTGATGAAAGCGCCTTACGGGGTGCTCGCGATGTGCGATGGCGATACGCCGTACTGCATCCCGTTTAACTACGGCTACACGGACGGCAGGCTCTACCTTCACTGCGCGCCCGAGGGCAGGAAGCTCGAGCTGATCCGCGCAAACCCGTCGGTCTCGTTCACCGCCGTCGCAAGCGAATCGATCGTTCGATCGGAAACCGCGTGCGGATGGGGCTTGCGCTACGAGAGCGTCGTCCTGAACGGGCGTGCTTCGATTATCGAAGAGCGCGGAGAGAAGATCGCGGGGCTAAACGCGATCATGGTGAAATACTCCGGGCGCGGGCACGAGTTCGATGAAAACGAGCTTTCGCGGACACTCGTGATCCGTATCGACATAGACTCGATGACGGGCAAGTCCCGGAAATAGGAGGCGATAGATGGAAAAAAGAGACCTGAAGAAAGAGATGAAGAACTTTTACGGCCAGAAGCCCGGCGAGCCGTCGATTGTCGAACTCCCGGAATGGAACTATCTCGCTATCGAGGGACAGGGCGATCCGAACAAGTCCGCCGAATACATGGAGGCGTTGAACGCGCTCTACCCGGTCGCTTACGCGATCAAGTTTATGGTTAAAAAAGCACCGCCGGAAATCGATTTCGGGGTGATGCCCCTCGAAGGGCTGTGGTGGGCGGACGACCTTTCAAGCTTTACCGAGTCGAAACGCGACTTGTGGAAATGGCGGATGATGATCCTGCAGCCCGGGTTCGTCACCCGCGAGATGTACGGCCGCGCGGTCGAGGATGTTCGCCGTAAGAAAAATCCCGCCGCCCTCGGCAAGCTCCGTTTCGAACCCTACCGCGAGGGGCTCTGCGCGCAAATCCTGCACGTGGGGCCGTTCACCGAAGAACCCGCGACCATCAGAAAACTGCACGATTTTATCACCGCTCAAGGATACCGCAACCGGGATTATCACCATGAAATCTACCTGACCGATATCCGGAGAACAATTCCCGCGAAATGGAAAACAATCATCCGTCAGCCGATGGATAAAATATAGGAGGCCGAACATGAAACAGTTTATACCGTACTTCATTCTTCTTACTCTCGCCGCGCTCACATCCTGCGGGCCGATGCAGGGAATGTACCAGCCGGGCAAGCTCAAGGATTTGAAGATCGCCGCGCCGGAACAACTCAGCACCAGTCCGTACTGGACGATGGCGGACGGCACCCAGCTCTACCATTTCAGCCAGGGTAACGGCACCCCGGTGCTCGTGCTTCACGGCGGGCCGGGCTTCCCCTACGCGAAGGAATGGACGGGGCTCGAACCCCTCACGGAGGAGTATCAGTTCCATTACTTCCACCAGCGCGGCTGCGGGAAATCCGACAGTCCCGTATGGGTGCTCGACTCGCCCGACTACTTCAAGAACATGACGACACTCGAGTCGAAACTCGGGCTGGGCGCGCTTCTTTCGGATATCGAGCAGATCAGGCAAATCCTCAATGTCGATAAACTCATCCTGATCGGGCATTCTTACGGCGGATTCCTCGCCGCGCTTTATGCCGCGGAATTCCCCGGGCATGTCGAGAAGATGGTGCTGATCTCCCCGGCGCATATGATCAAGAACCCCAAGGAGATACCCGGCCTCTACGACCTCGTGATGTTTAACCTGCCGGATAGTATGATCTCGAACTATCAGGACTATATGAAACGTTACTTCGACTACGGCAATCTCTTCATGCACACCGAAGACACTTTACGTCTGCTCAACGAGGAATTTTTTATCTACTACGCGGCGGCCTGTTCGAATATGGGGCTTCCGATGACACCGGTCGCAATGGACAGGACGGGCGGATGGGCGGGACACGGGCCGAACTTCAGCACGGGCGAACGGCTCGACGCGGCCGAGTTTGTCAAAACGGTCGATATTCCGGTGCTGATCCTTCACGGCGATAAGGACCTTTGCCCGGTCGAGGCGAGCAAGTTCTACCAGTCGATCCTGCCGAACTCGACCCTGAAAGTTATCGAGGGCGCGGACCATTTCCCCTACGAGGGTAAACCCGCCGAGTTCGCGGCACTAGTCGCGGACTTCCTGAAATAGCCGTACTACTTACGCCCCGGATATCCGTCCGGGGCTTTTTTTACATTTTCTTATCCCCTTCCCCTCGCAGATAAAGGGAAGAGAATCACCTATCTCTTCTTTCCCCCTTTCCATCGATAGATCGATCCCTTCGGGGCGTATAGATCCGGTCATCGGGTATGACGCCGAAGGCGGAGTGTATCAAGACGATCTACATTCCTTTTTCCGATTGCGCGTTTGTTTTTTCGGGTATATAATATTCCATCACTCAATGGAGAAATACTATGCCGAACGATTGGAATTTCTGGGAGCTGATCTTTAATAAACCGCTCGCCGCCGCGCTCGCGGCTCAGGTATCCGCACAGTTATTTAAGGTGATCCTGCCTATTTTCAAGGGCAAGCCGCCGGATATCCGCCAGATTTCCAAGTACGGCGGGATACCGTCGGGGCATACCGCGTTCATCGTGGCGGCGGCCGTCGCGGTCGGGATCACGTCGGGCTGGAAATCGCCCCTGTTCGCCCTCGCGGCGTCGGTGTCCGCGATTCTGATCTACGACATCCTCAAACTCCGTACCGCGGTCGAATGCTCGCTCGAAATGGGGCAGAAGTCGTTGGAAGCGGCGAAACAGACCTACGAACGCAAGATTCCTCAATTTAAAGGGCATTCGCCATTGGAAGTGATCGCGGGGATGATCTGGGGTATCGCGTTCGCGGCGGGAGTTTGCCTGCTCTGGCAGTAAGTTTTCCACGGAGGCATCGATGCCGGATAAAATGAAAGATTTGAAGGATTTCGACAGGAGTATCGTCGAACGGGAAATTCGGACAGAAGTCAACACCGTGCTCCAGAACGGCGGGATTTTCGCCGCGATACTGGGGCTCGGCGGCGGCGCGTTCATCCTCCTCCTGACAGTGTGGGGATTGATCGCCGACGTATTCATCCCCGGCTTGATGGCGTTCGCGGGCGGGATACTTTCTTTCATCCTCTTCATCGCGGCGAGATCGGGTAAGCTGTCGGTGCGGCTGATCTACGGCATCTTTATCCCCTATCTCCTTATCCCGACTACACTTTTTATTCTCAGCCACTTTTTTATCGAGGGCGGGGCCGCGGCGTATATCACAGGGCCGTTCTCCTACCTAAACTTCTTCCTGATTGTGATGACGGGCTTCCTGTTTAACGAGACGCTGTCGAGGCTGGGAGGATGGCTCACCGGGATCGGATACGCGGGATGCTCCCTGCTCGCGGCATCGGAGCTCGGCAGACTATCCGGCGCAAGCCCGACTGTCATCCAGGACCTGACATCGATGCCGCTCCATATGTTCAAGGCGCTGACAATGATCTTCACAGGCTACCTCGTCGCGGCGCTGTCCTCGCACTTCAAATCGCTCATCTATAGAATCCTCGGCGAACTCAACGAGAAACAGTCCATCAGCAAGCTCTTCGGGAAATTCGTTTCCGAGGAAGTGAAGGAGAAGCTGATTCGCGAGAAATCCGGCACGATCGGCGAGGTACACCGGATCGCGGTGCTCTTCTCGGACATCCGTTCGTTCACCGCCTTCAGCGAATCCCGTTCACCGACACAGGTGGTCGGGCATCTGAACCGTTACTTCAACCGGATGGTAGAGTGCATCACCGCGCACGGCGGGGTTGTCGACAAATTTATCGGCGACGCAGTAATGGCTTACTTCGGCGGATTGACCCCGCTCGAGTACCCCTGCGATCACGCGGTCCGGGCGGCGATAGCGATGCGCGCGGCGCTCGCCGATCTCAACCGCGAATGGACTAAACTCGGCGAGCCTGTTTTCGAGAACGGAATCGGCATCCATTACGGCGAAGCGCTCCTCGGCACTATCGGAAGTCTGGACAGGCAGGAGTTTACCGTGATCGGCGATACGGTCAATCTCGCGTCGCGGATCGAGGGACTCACGAAAGACTACGCCAACCCGCTGATCGTAACGGACACGCTCTATTCATGCCTGCCTCGGGAACTCCAGGACTGCTTCCTGCCCCTCGGCGAGACGAAGGTAAAAGGGAAAGAGACAGTGGTAAAGATATGGGGGAAGCGTTAGTTCTATGGTCACTTCTAATAACCTTCGTAGAAGGCAGGCAAGGAGGTGACCATTGGGCGTACTATCAAGATATATCATACTTAATGTTGGGTACTTCTAAAAACCTTAAGGGTTTTAGAAAATCTATGAATACACTCTTACTTTCTTTCCCTGTCCGCCGACGCCATCGGCGGAAGGCGCGGTGAGCGGGCAGAAAGAAAGTAAGCAAAGAACCCCGCAAGGAACGCGGGGCAAGCTACCCGGCGCGCTGATAAAGCTCAGGAGAACAGCAGGAAAATCCGAGACGGGCGCAACTCGCATGAAATGACCTCTTGAGCGACAACGGGACTGTGTCGGACATGCGCCCTTGGTCGGATTTTCCGGTAGTTTAAAGCGCTTTAAAGTGCGCGGGTCAAACAGCCAAGTTCAATTCTGCCATGTAGTTATATCTTCGGCTGTTCGAACCCCGCCGCTATGCCGTGACTTCTACCAAGCGGAACGGCAAGAAACGCCGATGTCCGAAGCGTGACTTTCTAACGCTTTTTTTTGGCAGTTGAACGCGAGTTTCGGCGTTTCCCGTTTCGCGCCCTTCTTCTTCGGAACGGCATCGGGCGGGGAACCTCTTTCTTTGGTTCTTTCTTTCTGGTTTTGAAGAAAGAAAGAACAGATGGTTTTGCATCCGTGGAGAATTTTTAGAACTCTCCTGTTATAAATGTTAGCAGTTTTTAGAACCGCCCTTATTTCTTCCGCCCGGTCAACGTATAGCTCAGCGGGAACTTTCCCATCTCCTCCGCCCATTTGAATCCGTTAGCGATGTCGTGCGGATACTCTTTGAGTTCACATAGCTCAATCCCCGCGCCGATCACCGAATTGACAATCTCGCCCAACGTATGCTGGAACTCGAAGTTCTTCGACGCGCCGTACTCAGTGAAGCCGAAATAGTCCAGCCCCCGTCCCTCAATTGTCTGCTTATTAAAATAGGAATACTCCGGCTTCAGCACAAGCCCCTCGGGCGCAAACCCGGATTCCTCGAACGGAATGAGATAAGTCATCGGATGGTGCTCGTAGATGAAAAGATTTCCGCCGGGCCTCATGATGCGGGCGGCAATCCCGAAGAACACTTCGAGATCGGGCATCCACGCGAGCGCGCCGATGGAGATATAGACAATATCGAAACGGTTGTCGTATTCATGTCCGATGTCGAGAATGTCGGTGCGGACGAATTCGCAATCCGCGCGGGCGGTTTTCGCGAGTTCACGGGCTTCCTCGATAAAACCGTCTGAGATATCGAAGCCCGTCCCGGATTTCGCCCCGATGTTGACAATCGAGATGAGATCGCGCCCGTTGTTACAGCATAGCTGCGCTACGGTCTTACCGTCGAGGCCGAACGACTTAAGAATTCCGGTCTCGACAGGATCGAGCAGGGACGCGCCGGGTTTCGAGAAGAACTCGTTCAGGTCTACTGGCCTCGTTTTCCGGTGAATGGGCGCGGCTTCGTTCCACGCGGTACGGTTGGCCTCCGAGTACTTCTTCCAGCCTTCGTTCATACGCCGCTCCTTTCTGTAATTGGGATATAGTATAACACCGTGAAGACGTGACGTCAAAAAACCGCCCGATAGGATAGTATCATGAGAATCGAGTGGCGGCGGGTGTAAAGTTATTTCATCATACACTGTTTATATTTCATGTTTTAATCTGATAAAAACCCATCAATGGGCGTGTTGACAAAGTCATGAAATGCACGATTTTTTGTCACTGCGATACCGCGCTACGAAAAATTTTTGAAGCGCGGTAGAAGCAGTCTATTTAATTGATATATCCAGTAATTAAATAGATTGCTTCGGCTATGGTTCGGCCTGTCTCCTTCTCCGAAGGAGAAGGCAGGCAAGCTCACCATGATGCCACGCAAAGATAAAATGAGTTTGTCATTAAGCCCAAATACTGCCGAAAATCAAATAATTCCCTCTTTTTCTTGACTAACCGTGGATTTGTTATAAAATTATGGGTGTGTAGCTTTTAAAATTTTTGAAGGGGAAACTCATGACACCATTGGAAATTGCTTTGTACCCTTCTCTTCTAGTAATTGGTTTAGCGGCCGGTTTCGGGATTCGGATGTGGTATGCGAAGAACCGGTTGCATTCGGCGGAAGAAAAGTTTAAAGAGGTCTTGGCGGAAGCTCAGAAAGAAGCTGAAACCAAGAAAAAGGAGATCCTGCTCGAAGCTAAAGACAACATCTTTAATGAGCGTAAACAGATGGAACGGGAGTTCAACGAACGGAATAACGAACTCCAACAGCTTCAGAGGAGAATGATCCAAAAAGAAGATTCTCTGGATAAGAAGTACGAAGGCCTCGAAAGGAAAGAAAAAGATTTCGCTTTGCAGCAACAGGAGTTCCAGAAAAAGTCACAGGAACTCCAGAAGGCATACGAGCGTCACCTCCGTGAACTTGAAAAAGTCGCGCAGATGACCGCTGAAGAGGCAAAACAGCAGCTTTTAAACGAAATGGTGGATGAAGCGAAACGCGATTCGATCAAGCTGATCAAGCAGATCGAAGAAGACGCTCGCGATGAAGCCGACTCGAAAGCCAGAGAGATCATCGTTGCCTCTATCGAACGCAATGCAGCGGAAGTCACAGCCGAAAAGACCATTACCACAGTACAGCTGCCCAACGACGAAATGAAGGGCCGCATCATCGGAAGAGAAGGTAGAAACATTCGGGCGTTCGAATCGATCGCCGGAATAGACTTGATTATCGACGACACACCCGAAGTGGTGGTGATTTCGTCGTTCGATCCCTACCGAAGAGAAATCGCGAAAATCGCCCTCGAGCGTTTGATTGTCGACGGCCGGATTCATCCCGGACGCATCGAAGAGATCATCCTCAAGGTCGAACAGGAAATCAACCAGGAGATCGTCGAACTCGGCAAACAGGCCTGTATCGATCTCAAGGTGACCCTGCCCCGCGACCTCTATCCTTATATCGGGAGACTGAAATACCGCACCAGTTACGGTCAGAATATTTATTTCCACTCGATTGAAGTGGCGAATATCGCCGGAATGCTCGCGGGCGAGATCGGCAGCAATATCGATAACGCCAAGATCGCGGGTCTCCTTCACGATATCGGTAAATCGATCAAATCCAACGGCGACGGAAGCCATGCGCTCTCCGGTGCCGAGGTCGTACGCAAGTACGGGATGGACGAAGGTATCGTCAATGCGATCGCGTCGCACCACGGCGAAGTCGAGCCTAAGTTTGTCGAGGCATCGCTGATCGTTGCCGCCGACGCTATTTCCGCCTCTCGTCCCGGCGCGCGCCGCGAATCGTTCGAGGACTATATCAAACGTCTGCACACCCTCGAAAGTATCGCTACCTCGATCGAGGGCGTGGATAAGGCTTATGCGATCCAAGCCGGACGCGAGATTCGTATCTTTGTCAATAGCGAGCAGATCAATGATGAAACCTCGCTCATGGTCGCAAGGGATATCGCGAAAAAGATCGAGGGTACGATGAAGTATCCCGGTCAGATCAAGGTCACGGTGATCCGCGAAACACGTGTGGTCGAATACGCCAGATAATTAAACTGTTTTTAATAAGCGTCGCGTGATGAACGCGGCGCTTTATTTTTTGGAGGATGCTTTGTCCGACTTTCCCGATCCGCTGAAATTTAAGGATAATCTCTCCCGCCGTTTCACTGAAAAACTGAATTCTTTCAATATCCGTTCGCCCTACCCTGTCATCATCAACAAGGAGAAGGGTGCTTACCTTTACGATATCGATGGGAACAAGTACGCGGATTTTCACCTCAATCACGGAAGCGCGATCGCCGGACACAACCACAAGACTCTGACCCGTTTTATCAAGAACGGCATCTCCGCCGGGACCGAGTCCGGCATGATGAATAAATTCCATACCCGGCTCATCGCCACGATCTCCGAATACTTCCGGTTCAAGAGCGTCTCGTTCTACAACTGTATTTCTTCGGCGGTTGCGGGGCTTTTAAGCGGATTGCCCGCCGGGACGATAGGATGTACTTCAAATTACCTGTCGGATATCCTGAAAACCGCCGGGGCGGCGAACAGCGGGATCGCTATCCGCGATAATGACTACGGCGTGCTCTTTTACGAGCCGCTGGATTTCGATAACAACCTCGAACCGGTTGACCCGATGGGTTACCGCGCGAAAGTCAGGATCGCGGTGGAGAACAGGACGGCATTCCGCGACGGTGTCGGACTGATGGTCAAACCGGAGAATACGGATTTTTCAATCTGCGGGAATATCCTCGCGAACGGGATGGACTGCGCGGCAGTGATGTCTGCATCGAGGGAGACGCCTATGGGCGAATTGATCCCGGTGTACAAGACAATCGCTATCAATGAAACGTTGAAGTTCTATAAAAGGCACGGGCTGGGCGCGAAGGAGTGGAACAGAATACCCGCACGGCATATCGCCGCGCAGAAAGGCTCGATCTTTATTCTCAAGCCGCCGGTCGATACGGCTGAATTAATGAAGCACGGAGTCTTCCTTTCCGGAAGAATCGGATTCCTCTCGACCGAACATACTTATCACGATATCCGCAGGCTTTCGCATGCGCTCGACTCGTTATCCGGAACTGAATAATCAGCCTTCGATCAGTTTATACCCTACGCCGAAAACGGTCTTGATATACTTGGCCCTGCGCCCGGTATCGCCGATCTTCTTACGGATCGAGACGACGTTCGTATCGATCACGCGCTCGGTGACATAGACGTCTTCGCCCCATATCTCTTTCATCATCATATCGCGCCCGACAACCTTTCCGCGGTTCTTGTAGAGAAGGCGGATGATGCCCAATTCCTTCGGGGTCAACGGGAACTCGACATCGTTCAGCTTGCTGATCATCTTATCGAGAAACACAAGCGATTCTCCGATCTTGATAGTGACAGGTTCGTATCCGGGATACGGGCCGACATGAGAGACGCTGGAACCGCGAAGAATATTCACACGGCGTAACTGCGCGCGGATACGGGCGATGAGTTCGGTCATCGAGAACGGCTTGACAACATAGTCGTCCGCGCCGAGATTCAAACCGAAGACTTTATCCTCGTCCGAAGTTTTTCCCGATACAATGATTACCGGAATATCTTTTTTGATCTTCCTCAGTTCGCGCAGAATTTCATATCCGTCAACCTCGGGTAATAAGATATCCAGCAGAATAAGATCGTAGGTTTCGTTGAGGGCACGGTTCATCCCGTCCTTTCCGGAAAGGGATACTATCGCCTCATAGCTCTCGAACTCCAGGCTGTCTTTAATAGCCAATGCGGAGTTCTTATCGTCATCGACGATCAAGATTCTTGCCATTGCTTCCTCCAAAACGTTAGTCAAATAGAATAAGGTCCCTTTTTTATCACCGCATCCCCATTCTATTATGCATACTTCTAGTATTAGCAAGCTTGTGTGAGAATCATACCCCAGATTTGAAAAAAAACAGTCCTGTATTTTAATATTATTCCATATGTAATGTCAAATTATCGAAGTTAAAATCGTTATATTTTAATAATATTTACAAATCCCTTCCGTTCAATTATAATATTTCAACATCAGGGGGAAATATGAAAAAACTGTTTATAAAACTGATCGGGATTATCAAGCCCTACCTCACTCGGGAACTGCTCTATCTCACCTTCGCGGTAGCGTCGATCATGATCTATAAATACCTCAGCTTCGACCCATCCGTCCACACGTTTGTCCGCGAAAGCATCTTCGGGATTAAAACGACGAACCAGATGGAACTCGATTACTGGATGTATATGATCTGGTTTACATCTTCGTTTATTTACCTGTTCGTGATCCCGTTTCTCTCCGGACTTCTTCTGGAAGGAAAAAATGTTTTCAAGAAACTGGGATTGACATTCGGAAACTACAAGGTGGGACTGCCGCTTCTTGCGGGGGCGTTCGTCCTGATGGCTATCGCGATCACGGTCGCGGTCAAGGTTTTCCCCGACTTTAAACTATATTACCCGTTCGCGAAACATGCCGTTTCCTCGGTATCGCTTTTCTTCTTCTTCGAGCTTGCCTATTTCAGCTATTTCCTCGGATGGGAATTTTTCTCGCACAGCTTTGTCCTGTTCCCGTATGAGGAGAAATTCGGGAAGGGCGCCATCCTGCTGTATATCCTGCCGTTCGTCCTGATGCACCACGGGAAACCTATCCCGGAAGTGATCGGGTCGTTCGTGGCGGGGGTTTTCCTCGCGGTGCTCGCGCTGGAAACCCGTTCGTTCTGGTACGGCATGCTGCTTCACGGATTTGTCGCGATATTCATGGACATCGCGGTCACCTACTTCTGATAATTCCGCCCTTGTGTGATCCCGTGCGTATCAAGGTATTCTTCCAGCGCCCGCATATTGCGCGGTTTATCGAGCGTCCACTCCGGGGCGACTAACATCTCCGCACTGCTTTGCCCGAAAAGCCGGTGGATGACCGCATCCGGCGGAAGGATATCGAGCGCCCGCCCTAACAAACCGATATATTCGTCCAAGGTCAATAAACTAATCCCGCCCGCGCGGTAAGCCGCTTCCATACGTGTCCCTCTCTCGATATACAGATGGTGAAACTTGAAGCCGTCCGCCCCCGCGTGTGAAAGCGCAGTCACCCCGTCGATCGTTTCGTCCGAGTTCTCGCCCGGCAATCCGAAGATCAGATGCGCCGCGAGATGAATCCCCCTGCCGCGGACAAGTTCGAACGCCCTCAGTGTGTCGTCCGCGCTATGCCCCCGCCCGATTCCCCGCAGAACGCCGTCCTTCATCGACTGAGCGCCCAGTTCCAGTATCACTAAACTCTCCTTTGCCAGCCCCGCAAGCAGTTCGGCCGTTTCGGCATTGAGCGTGTCCGGGCGCGTCCCGATTGCGATCCCGGCGATATCCGGCACCGCGAGCGCCTCACGGTAGAGGCGTTCGAGCTGTTCGACAGGAGCGTAGGTGTTCGAATACGGCTGGAAGTAGGTGATGAATTTTCCCGCCCCGTAAATGCGCGAGACGATTTCCTTGCCGCGCCGGAGCTGTTCCGCGACCGTAAATTCCGGCTCGACATACGCCGCCCGCGAGCCCGATTCGTTACAGTAGGCGCATCCGCCCGTCCCCTTGCTTCCGTCGCGGTTCGGACAGGTGAATCCGGCGTCGACCGAGACACGGTAGACCCTTTCCCCGAAACGCTCCTTCAGGAAGGAGTTCAGCGACCGGTAACGCGGACTCATTCGGGATAAGCCCCGAAGGCGGGCAAGTTTACACCCTCATGACGCAAGAGACGGACTTTGTGGATAAGGCCCGCGACAGGGTCTCGCACAGGCTCGAAACCGCCCGAGTAACCGCCGAGACTGTTCACACCGACTACGCGGTGGCATGGAATGACCACCGGATACGGGTTTGCCGCGATGGCGCGGGCGACCGCGCGCGCGTGCCCGGGGCCTTTGACCCTCGACGCGAGTTCGCGGTAGGTGACTGTCCGGCCCGCCGGAATTTTTACAAGTTCGGCGAAAACTATCTTCTGGAACGGGGTCAGAATGGATAGATCGAGTTTCAGATCGAATACGAAGTTTTTCCGGTCGAGATAGTCCCGGAACTGGCGGTAAATTCCCTCGTCCTCTTCGGAATACTCGTCGGCGAAACCGCCGCCGCCGACCGATAACTCGCGGATCACCCCGCCCTCGGCGAACGCGGCGATCCCGATACTTTTATTTGATACTTTTACGAGAGGCATTCTTTTTCTCCTCGTCGAGAAGGTAATCGCGGGACTTGTTCAGTTGATCCGAAATCTGCTTCATCAGCCCGAAGTATTTATCGTGAGCGGTATTCGCGGAGAACAGCCGCCGGACATTGATCTTGAACTGGGGGAAGTTGCCGTATTGGATTGTTTCGTTCAGTTCGTGATGCGGAGTCAGGAAGAGGTCGCGGACTTCTTCGGAGAAACGCCGCGCGTCGCCGATCATCACTCCGTCCTTCGAGGCATGGAACCTCTGCACGATATCCCTGATCCTGTCGTAGAGCCAGTATGTCGAGCCAATGATCGTCTGGTCCTTGAACTTCGGGTCGAGCGGATCGATCCCCTGGAGCCTGCCGCGGAGGATATGGGTGGTGTACTCGGGTTTCCGTTCGGCCTGCGGAATATCCATCTGTTCGAACATCGAGCGGTAATCGGTGACGGAACCTTTTTCGTCGTACTGGGGCGCGAGATCGCCCCTAAGCTCGTCGGCGAAACGTGTTAAAAGCGACGCCAGGTCGGAAAACAGCATCCCGCCAATCATCTGTACATTCGCGGGGGTTTCCTTTTTCACTGGCTTGCCCTCATCGGCTGGTTTCTTCTCCTCAGGTAGTTTTATCTCGTCCGGCGTGATATTTTTTCCGCCGCCGAAAAGCCGCGCGAAGAAGTCGAATACCGACGAGAAAAAGCCCCGTTCGATCTTCTCGGGGTGTTCCATCACGATCCCTTTTTTCGTGTACGCCACCTTCCATCCCGCGCCCTCCGCAAGCGGAAGCATCATATCGAGCGCGAGATCGTTCAACGCGTTCTCCGCGCGCTCGGCGAAACTTTCCGCGAGGGCGTATAGCGGAAACGGGCTTTCCACACTGACCGCGGCAAACCCCATCTGCCGGAGCTCGGCCTTAAGGTCGTCGAAGAAGCGAACGATCCCGCAGAAGTACGCGGCGAGATGCCCCGACTTCAGGTGCGTGAAACGGTTCTGTTCGGCGTAACCGTATA
>MIBE01000010.1:46833-67155 GCA_001829415.1 Spirochaetes bacterium GWF1_51_8 | reverse complement strand
GCGTTTTCAGCTCGCGGAAGTATCCCATGATGAAACTTTTATCGAGAGTGTTGCCGGAAATCGCGGGTGTCAATAACTCGGGTTTGAATAGCCCGGGATCAAAGAGCGGCGGGTATTTCTCGCGGTGACGCTTGTAGTCCGCGTCGAAACGGCGCCGTTCAAGCCAGCCGATCTTGTTCTTTCCGCGCCCCTGATGGAGATAAAACGCTTTTTCGAATTCCGCGAGCAGTAATCCGGTTTTCGATACCGTGATTCGGCCGCAGTCGGGGCTGAAAATCCCGAACTTGATTTTCAAAAGGGTTTCCTTCCATATTTCGAGCGGCGGCCTGAGCTTTTTATTCGTATCGTGCATAGATTTTCCCGGAATTGATGATGGATATTGTAAGCGGAAAGCGC
Source organism: Spirochaetes bacterium GWF1_51_8 (assembly GCA_001829415.1). GTDB lineage: Bacteria > Spirochaetota > Brevinematia > Brevinematales > GWF1-51-8 > GWF1-51-8. The sequence goes on along the minus strand of MIBE01000010.1, from coordinate 66,759 downwards.
GGATTAATCAAGTACTGCGTACCGCTAATCCCATTACGAGAGAAGTATAAAAATAAGACTCGTCAGCCTGCGGCCATCCTTCGCATCCGCAGGAGAGAGGGTATGCTCTGCGTACCGCTAATCCCATTACGAGAGAAGTATAAAAACAAGACTCGTCAGCCCTCGGCCGTCCTTCGAATCCGCAGGAGAGAGTATGCTCTGTGTACCGCTAATCCCAAAAAGCATAAAAATAAGACTCGCCAGCCTGCGGCCATCCTTCGCATCCGCAGGAGAGGGTATGCTCTGCGTCCGGCAGATACCGAATCAAACAGGCGGTCTTTCGACCGCCCGTAGATTTTACTTAATATCCGCTTACTAGAAGGTCAAATTTGTAGGATAATCGCAGTTCAGCAGAAGTTCAATATTCGTGACAATACCCTCGATATTCGCGGGTTTTGTACCGTTGGTGTAGGTATTTGCGGAATCAGGCCAATCCGCCCAGAGCAGAGCATTATTGGAGTATACATCCCACTTTCCGGTTTTCCATGTAGTATAACCGAGCCCGTCAAAAAATTCGTAATACCGGTAATTGGTCCCGGTGTAGGCCATATAATTCGAATCTCCGGTCGCCAACGCGATCGCCCCGCCCGCGCTGGAAATCTTACCGTAAGCGGAAAGATTCCACGCCATCGGGAAGTCCCTATTATACTCCGCCATCGCCTGGATCTGGATTTCACCCGGGGAAAGTTCGGTGATCAGGACGCGGATATTCGTGATTTTATTATCGCTGCCGCCGTCATACTTCGCGTAGATATCCAGATCGCGCTGAGGGGTCGTCTGATCGTAATACGCGACACCTTCCATAGGCGTTTCGTTCGTGCCCTTCAGGAAAAGGACGATCTTACCCTTGTAGAGACCGCTGACATTCAGCCAGTCGAAATAGATATTTGTCACCGCGAGATTTGTTCCATAGAAAAGATAGTATCCGCCGCCGAGTTGGTCGTTCATATAGACCCATCCGCCCGCGGGAATTTCGACAAGCGTTCCCTTATTCGCCAGCATGAACGTCCAGTGATTGCGGAGAGCGGTCACGATTTCGTCCCCGATCCCCACTATATACTTCGCCGCGCTGACATACGACTTGATATGCTGATACGCTGGCCCGTTGTTGGTCGAGACGACCATTGGAGCAGTCCCGCTCGCTCCTTCAAGGTTGGCGGGCACGGTCATCCACAATCCGCCTGGCATATCGGGAGATTCAACCGGCGCCGTCACACCGCAGAACGCCAACATCATTGTAACAGTAAATACCCCGAAAACTGAAAACATCCTTCTCAACATTGCAACCTCCGAAAAATTTTGTTCTGTAAAATATAACTCTTTTTACTTGCCTTTTCAATCTTCAATCGATTATTTTTATTTAACCTGTTCTCTATGTTATAATACCTCCGGAGAGACGAATGAGAGAAATTTTTTTAGCATTTTTTTTACTCTGTCCACTTCTCGCGTCCGGGTTCGACTTCGTGATCGTGAAGTACCGTTCCGGCGACTGGTATAACGCGTCCGACGGGGTGAAAAATTTCCTCGCCGAACTCGCCCAGCGGACTACGGTGGATACCGTCCCGCTCCCCGTGGAACTCCCGCTCGACGACGACCGCATCTTCGAACATTCTTTTCTTTTCCTCAACGGCCATGTGCCGGTACTGCTCGACGAGAAGGAAAAAGCGAACCTGAAGAAATTCATCCTGAACGGCGGGTTCCTTTTCGCCAACGACGACTACGGGCTGGACGAGTCGTTCAGGAAGCTGATCGCCGAACTGTTCCCGGGTTACCCTTTCGAGCAGGTGTCGTTCGCCCACCCGTTGTACCACTCGTTCTACCATTTCGATAAAGGCCTGCCGAAGATTCACGAGCATGACGGCGGAACACCGGAAGGATGGGGACTGTTTATCGACGGCCGCCTCGCGGTGTTCTATGCCTATAACGCCGACATCGCCGACGGCTGGGACTATCCCGAAGTGCACAACGACCCCGTCGAGAAGCGCGAGGCCGCGTTCCGGATGGGAGTGAATATCGTGATCTACTCCCTCACCTACTAAATATGAAGGAAAAAAATGTGAAAAAAGAGACCGTTGCCGAAACGAACCCCGAGATCGAAAAGAAAAAAGAGAAGAATATAAGACTTTTCGAGCGTTTCTCTCATTCGCGTTACCAGAAAAAGGCCGAAGATAAACTCGAAGACCCCGCTTATCTCGAGAACCTGACGGAAAAATCCGGTAAGCTCGGCGGGATAGTGAAAAAAGCCGGCGAGCGCGTCCGTATCCTGATCGACTACCTATTCGGAAAGGACAGCGATATAGGCAGTAAGATTTATACTATCGCCGCGCTGATCTATTTCATCTCACCAGTAGATTTCCTGCCCGACTTCATCCCCGGGCTGGGCTTCCTCGACGACCTCGCGATTTTAGGCATGATCGCGGGCGCGATCATCTCGAAGATCGCCGCGAAGGAGAAGGACGCCGGGCTGGCCGATATCGTCCGCCAAACCCTCCAAACCACTTCGATGCGGAAAGACCTGCGAAACGACAAACTGCTCGAATGGCTCGGGATGGACAAACGCTCCTCCGACCAGAAAGCCCTGCTTCAAACAGGGGGCGCCCGGAGTAAAATGGACCCCGCGATCCGCAGGCATCTCATCATCGTGATTATCAGCCTCGCGGGTGCGATAATTGCCGCGGGAGTTGCGCTTGTGCTGAAATTCTACTTTAAGGTCTTCTGATGCCCGATGAGATTTTCTATATCGCATACCGGATACTCTATTGGGGTATCCTCGGGGCGCTATTCGCGGTATCGGTAATCGAGGGCTACAAAGTCCTCGCGCCGTACTTCAGAGTATTCCGCGCCCTGCCTCACAACTCGAAAAAATTCATCCTCCGTACCGGAGCCGGTTTCGCGAAGGACGCTGTCGTCTCCGAACTGAAAAAGGAAATCCCGCTTCTCATCCTCGCGGGAATCCTGTTCCTCGCCGTGATCGCCCTCAACCTTGTACTCGTCTTCGTCCCGGTGAAATAGCCCATCGTTTAATCACTTTCCCCCCGGATGAGCAGAATTCATGCTATTCCCTTTCCGCCGGAGACGGCAGTTCCGGATACCATAATCTATCTTGTTATCGGGATGATACTTACGATTTATCTATTTCCCGGGATTGGTACGCTTTTTGATAGAGTAAGGCAGGAGGATAATATGGTAAAAATCGAAGCGATCATCCGGCCGTCGAGGCTGACCTCTCTCAAAGACGAATTGACCTTGTTAGGCGTGCATGGGATGACGATCCTGGAAGCGGGCGGATTCGGCCGTCAGCGCGGGCATAAGGAGTTATTCCGGGGGCATGAGTACGATGTCGAGCTGATCCCCAAGCTGATGATCGTACTTGTGACTACCGACGAACTCTCCGCGAAGATCGTCAAAAAAATCCAAGAGGTCTGTCACACCGGCGAGGTCGGCGACGGGAAAATATTTATCTATCCGATCGGCGATGTGGTACGGATACGGACAGGCGAGCAGGGCGAAGCGGCGCTCTGATTAAGGGCGGCTATAATAATTGTTCCATCAACTATCCAATATGACGGAAGCATCTCCACATTGCACAATGATCGTAACCTTATCGCCTAATTATACGGTTTTTTGAAAGCCACCCTTACTAAAAACTTGATTAATATAGGACTGACGTTAAAATAATGGGCGTGACAATACTTACATGGAGAACTCGATGTCCCGACTCCGCACTCCCCAAGCGCTGGCTGTTTTAAAAATCAAACTCGCGCTCTCGTTCGTCGTCATCCCTTTACTTTTCCTCGCGATAGGTGAATTATATATCGCATTCTATCACCCGGCCGTACCCAACGAGTTCGGGACGCAGATCGCGAAGGCGTTCTCGCCCCTGCCATACCTGCTCTATCTGGTGTTCGCGTCGGCCTTCGTGGTTGTCATCTTCCGTTTCCTCAAGCCGCTTTTCAAATTCATCCTCGACGGGACGGGCGAGGAAAAAGCACGAGTCGCGACACTGAATATCCCATGGTTCTATATGATCATGAATATCGCTTTCTGGACGCTCGGGGTTTTCGTATTCTATATCATCGGGAAATGGCAATTGCCGGTACCGTTCTTCTGGACACTGATCCTCAAGTATGCCTCGGGGCTGACCGCGACGCTCTATTCCGTCTTCCTTGTCAACCGCTTCCTCTTCGATTACAAACTGCTGCTCAATATCACGGATATCCGTCCCGGCGAGAACGATATCTTTTACCGGAATAAAAACTCGATTATCAACTTCGCGAACCTGTTCTTCCTCGCCGCTCACCTCTCCTATTTCGTCTTCATCAATTACATCCGAAAGGATTATTTCGATTCGATGGAAGGGATGTCGGTCAGGCTTCTTACTGTCGCGGTATTCTTCTTCGCGGTCTGTTACGGCCTTTACTATGTCTCGACCCTCGAGTATAAACGGCAGATCGGGATCTTGAAATCCAAGCTCGACGAACTCTCCGAGGGACGCGAGGCCGACCTGACCAAACGGGTCATCCTCACCCATTTCGACGAGATCGGCGATATCGTGCATCGGGTCAACCTGTTCAGCCAAAAGCTCCAGGAGAACTTCCTCAAGATCAGGACCATTTCCGCGCAAATCGATTCCCATTCGCATACCGTCTCCCAGTCGTCGCATGTTGTCAACGGCAATGTCAACGAGCAGGCGGAGAGCACCGAGGAAATCTTCGCGACAATGGAAGAGTTTACCAGCACGATGGAGAGTATCGACCAGCACCTGACCAATCAGTCGGAAATCATGGCGCAGACAAACGAATCGATCCGCCGTCTGTCCGAAGCGGTCAGGAATATCACCGAAAACTCACGGAGCGCGAACCGGAAGGCGTCCGAAAGCCTGACCGTCGCGGAAACCGGGATCGGGAAAGTAAACGTCTCGATTGAAAGAAGTAAAAAATTCATGGAAAACATACGCGGGATATCCGGGAAGATACAGAACGCCGGCGAGCAGACACGGCATATCGACGACATCCTCGAAACGATCGAGGCGATTGCCGAAAGCACGTCCATCCTCTCGATGAACGCGTCCATCGAGGCCGCTCACGCGGGCGAGATGGGGAAAGGGTTTTCTATCGTCGCGACCGAGATCCGCAACCTCGCCGAACGGACTTCCCATTCTGTCATGGATATCGAAACCCTCATCTACACGATCAAGAACAGTGTCAACGAAGCGGTGAAGCTTTCCGAAGCGGGAGAGAAGGACTGGCTGGAATCCGAAACGATCAACCGCGACGCCAGCGGCTCGTTAAAGGCGATTGTCGAGAATATCGAGATCAGCAATAAACTGATGCATGAGATCGGGCAGATCACTCAGGAACAGGAGCAGATGGTCACCGATGTCACGTTGAACACCGAGAAGCTAAACCAGATATCCGATTCGATCCGCGTCGCGATCATCGAGCAGTCCAAGGGCGCGAATCAGATTATGGAGAACATTCAGAATATCGTCCGCAGCAGCGAAGAAAATGTCGATTCCACAGAGGAACTTTCCGCACTCGCCGAGAACATGGAGTTACAAGGAAAAGAGCTTTCCGGAATAGTCGAACAGTTCAAACTATAAGACTTTCAGAAGTTCGTCCGTATCGAGATTCCATTCCTTCGCGATGATATCGATCAGTTCGCGTTCGGCGTCCGCGAGCAACCCATCGGCCATAATCATCTTTACCGCGAAACGGGTCAATTCCTTCTCGAAGTTCATCGCGTTCGGATCGGTCTGTATCCAATGGGCAATCATCTGAACCGCCTTCGTAAAACGGCGCTTCAATGCCGACTGCTCCAGCACTTTCAGGTAATCCCGTTCTTTCAGGTAGTTGCACTCGCCGTAGTAAGGTTTCTCATAGTTAAAAAGGGCGCTATGCTTGACACGTTCGGTATGCAGAAATTCCTTGATGACGTCGATTTCGTTATCGTCGATATGCCCGTCGCATGCCATCAGGGCGTATAGGATATCGAAACCGGCCTGTTCGAGAGTCACCAGATATGTCGCTTCTGCCATAAGCCCTCCTTAATAAGGATATTTTAATAAACTCCGGCGTCTTTGTCAAAATAAAAAACCCCGCCGAAGCGGGGCTGATTGTTAGTAAGACCAGTAAGGCGATAGAATGACAGTGAAGATTAATAGGTACAATCCGAGGAAAATAGCGACAAATCCCAAGGGCGTCTGAAAGGGTAAAAGCTTGCTGTCGATCATCTCGAGCTTTTCAGCGGGAAGTTCCTTGCGCGACTTCAGGAAGCTCATTGCCAATATCGTTCCCAAAGCTAACTCGACAACAAAAGCAACGATAAAGATAATCCCCGTGATGACCGAGAAGTAGAAGATACCGGATGTAACAAAAATAAACCTGACAAGATCGATAATACCCCAAACGGCAAGAATGAATCCGATAATGGTCTTGAAAGGAATCAGCTTCTGAACTATTTCACCGGCCTTGGCGTTTTTCTGGGTAATGAAATCAGAAAGCGCGATAGCTCCGCCCAAAAACAAAACTATAATACGAATTAGACCCATAGATTTCCTCCTTTTGATATATACAATTCTACACATGAATCGGAATATTGTCAACAAGTTCCCGGGTTATTCGGCATAAAAAAAGGCCGCCGTGAACGGCAGCCTTTTTCCAAATCATATACAGTTTGTTTTCCCAACCCTATGAAAACCTCTACTTATATTACCTTAATAAGAGAGGCAAAGTGAAATAAAAATAAAATATTTTTAACGGTCTTCCATGTCCTCTTCGAAGTCCTCCTCGAACCCGTCGAATTCGTCGTCGTCATCGTCCGCCCCGAAATCGTCATCATCATCCTCGTCCTCTTCCTCGATCAAGTCGTCGTCCCATTCGGTATCCTTCTCGAGTTTGTAATCGTCCATCTCGTTAAACCGTTCCTCGACCAGTTCGTCGATATTGAAATCCCACGACTGGCTGAGTTCGAGAAGGAGGTTGTATTTGAAATCGGGCAGTTCGCTCTCGCCGATGATATTCTCACGGGTGTATTCCATCATCAGCTCTATATCTTCGTCCGTGCTGTCCCCCCTGAAAGAATCGGCCGCTCTCCTGAAACGGTCGGTAAGCTCGACCTGAGTCATCTCGCCGAGTTCCTCCATTTCATCGTCCTCATCGATATCCCCGTCATAATGCTCCTGGAGAAAATCCATGATCTGGTTGACATCGGTGTTCAGCAGGTCGTTATCGTCGCCGGAGAGAATAGCCAAAATATCGAATGCGGCCTTACCCTGATTCATAACCGCCTCCGTAAAAAGTTTATGGAAAGACCAAAAATTGTATTACAGAAAAAATAAAATGTCAACTCGAAAAATAATCTCCTTCGCATCATTTGCTCTTTTTCCGCTTGTTGGTTAAATTTTACTGCTGTAAGGAGAAATATATGAAAAAAAAGATCGAGGCCAATGTAGAAGGAATGACCTGCGCGGCTTGCTCCGCCCGTGTGACAAAGACACTTCTTAAGACGAACGGGGTTTTCGAGGCGAACGTAAATCTCGCCTACGAGAAAGCCGCGATCCTTTACGATCCCGGGATCGTCACCCCGGAAGAACTCGCCCTCGCGGTGGAGAAATCCGGCTATAAGCTCGTGATCGACAAGAAGGCGGAATTGCCTGAGGAAGAGAAGCTCCGCCGCGCGAGGAACCGTTTTATCCTCGCGGTCGTGTTTACCATCCCAGGCATGTTCCTCATGCTCGTTCACATGTTCGGCTTATTCCATATCCCGTATATGAGCTACCTTGAGATTGGGTTTTCGCTTCCCGTGATCTTCATCTCCGGGCGCGGAGTGCTCAAGCACGCGTTCCTATCCATAGCCGGGCTTTCACCCGGGATGGATGTCCTGATCGCGATGGGCGCACTTGCGTCGCTGTCGACCGGAGTCATGGGCCTTTTCGGAGTGCCGGTGACCGACTTCTCGCTCGTGGGCGCGATGATCGTGACTTTCCATCTCCTCGGGAAATACCTCGAGGCGGCGGCTAAAGGCAAGGCGTCGCGCGCGATCCGCGCTCTCGCGGAATACGGAGCGAAGACGGCGCGGGTTGTCCGTGACGGCGCAGAAGTCGAAATCCCTGCTAGCGGGATCGCCGTGGGCGATATCGCGGTTGTCAGGCCGGGTGAAAAAATCCCTTCCGATGGCGCGGTCGAGAGAGGTGATTCCTCGGTAGACGAATCGATGGTCACCGGAGAACCGCTGCCCGTCGAGAAAAAGGCGGGCGATAACGTGATCGGCGCGACTGTGAACGGCAACGGCGTGCTGTATATCCGAATCACGAAGACCGGCAGCGAGACTTTTCTCGCGCAGATGATCCGGCTCGTGGAACAGGCTCAGGCCGGAAAGGTCCCGATTCAGGAACTCGCGGATAAAGTCACCGGAATTTTCGTCCCCGTCATACTCGGGATATCGATAGCCGTCTTCCTGCTCTGGATGCTCTTCCCCGCCGCCGGCGATAGTGTGGTGAAATGGGCCGCCGGGTGGATACCGTGGAGCGACCCCGGGATGAACCCGTTATCTCGGGCTGTGTTCGCCGCCGTCGCGACCCTTGTGATCGCGTGCCCCTGCGCGCTCGGGCTCGCCACTCCTATGGCGGTGATGGTCGGAAGCGGGATTGGAGCGCGTCACGGCATCCTTATCCGCAACCCTGAGGCGATTGAAAAAATGAAGGATATCGATACCGTATTGCTCGATAAGACCGGCACTATTACCGAGGGGAAGCCGTCTGTCAGTTCGGCGGACTTCGGCGGAAACTCCGACGGATTCGATCTCCTCGCCTCGCTCGAGCAGATGTCGGAACATCCGTTGGCGGGCGCGGTGCGGAACTATGCCGTGTCGCGGAATACGAAACTGCTTCCCGTGACAGACTTCCGCGCGGTTCCGGGTAAGGGTGTCGCCGGAAAGATCGGCGGGACGGAGTATTTCGCGGGGAGCCTCGTGTGGATGACCGAGTCCGGCAGCCGGGTCGATCAATTCCGTGAGGCGATAGAAAACGCCTCGGGTGAAGGCCTGAGCGCGGTGTGTCTCGGTTCCGGCGGGACGATGCTCGGATATGTCCTTATTTCGGATAAGATCAAGCCCGATTCCCGCGAGGCGATCCGCCGCTTGAAGGAATCCGGGATTACGCCGATGATGGTCACCGGGGATAACGAGCGCGCGGCGAAGCATATCGCCGGGGAGGCGGGAATAGACCTGTTCTACGCCGGGGTGCTCCCGGGCGACAAGATCGGGCTGGTCAAGCGCCTTCAGGCCGAAGGGCGCAGGGTCGTGATGGTCGGCGACGGGATCAACGACGCGCCAGCCCTCAAGGGAGCGGACGTGGGTATCGCGATCGGTACCGGGACGGACATCGCGATCGAAGCGGGCGACATCACACTCGTCAACGGCAATCTCGCCGGGGTCGGACACGCAATCAAACTGTCGCGCGCGATATTCGCGAAAATCAAACAGAACCTGTTCTGGGCGTTCTTCTACAACCTGATCGCCATTCCTCTCGCGGCGCTCGGCCTCCTGCATCCCGTGATCGCCGAAGGCGCGATGGCGTTCTCGTCGATCAACGTCATCCTGAACTCGCTCAGATTGAAACGGATCAGGCTGGAATAAAAAAACCCCGCGGCGAGCGCGGGGCGGATTTGAAATAAGAATTAGCTCTTTACGATCATCGGGGCGAGGACACCCGCGAGCGCGGAAAGGTTTCTGGTCTGGAGCCAGATTTTACCGGGTCCGACATATTCGCCGACCAAACCTTCGCCGGAAGCGAGGGTCGAGAACAAGCCCTTTGCGGCCTTTTTCAGTTTATACTGAACCTGTGATTCCCATGCTACCATGTGGCCGGTATCGACAATATAGGTCTCGCCGGGAGCAAGTTCTTTCATCAGGATCGCGCCATAGGAACCGAGGAACAGATCGCCGGTACCGGTGATCTTGGAAAGGAAGAGGCCTTCGCCGCCGATCAAAGCCTTCAGAGAACCCTGAGCGCTGATCTGAAGATCGACCGAACCAGCGAGATATGCACCGGCCTGTGCCATGAGGGTCTGGCCGGAGAGTTTGACATGAGCGATATCGCCGGGAGTCGCGGGTGTGATCAGGAGTTCGCCGGGAGCCTTGGCGGTATAGACTGATGAAAACAGAGATTCACCCCCAACCATAGCCCCGAGGGCGCCAAGTAATCCTTTACCGGTGGTCTTCGCCTGAAGTTCGATAGTGGGACTCATCGCCACCATCGCTCCGGCTTCGGCCTTGATAGCTTCATTAGCCTGCATCGTGACCCTTAAAATCGTAAAAACCGGGCCGCCTTCAATTTTGAAATCCATAGGATCCTCCTAAAAGGTTTATTTCATACTAATCAGCCTTTCATACATAAAATATCACTTCTTGAAAAAATTCATCATCCCGGAATGCAGGAGCCGGATGATATCGTACATCACCTGCTCGATCCATTCCTTGGATTTATTCTTCTTCAGGATTTCCAGAAGCATATTGATATAAGTTTCGGACATCAGATCGATGACAAATTCTTTATTCACCTCGAATTTCTGCCCGGTCGTTTTTTCTATCTTCTCGATTATTTTTTTCAGGTTACTGGCGAATTTTTCGGCTGTTTTCTGCCGCGTATCCGCGAAGAGGGAACCCTTGCTTCCCTGAAAAAGGATAACGAATTCTTTCTTTTTATCGTGGATGTACTGCGCGGAATAGGACATCAATTCGTTCAGGCCGTCGCTCGAAAAATCCGGATTGCTCATGATCACCTCTCCGGCCTGATGGATTACCGTGATGATCTCATTTCGGACATCTTCCAATAGCGCACGGAACATATCTTCCTTATTAAGGTAATAGCAATAGAGATTGCCGACCGTCATGCCGGCCTTTTTCGATATCACCCGCATCGAAGCGTTTTTAAATCCGTGCTGATAGAACTCTTCCAGCGCCGCTTTTTCGATTTTCTTCCTGGTACTATCAAGTTTCACACGCATATATACCCTCGGGATTTATTATAGCCATTTTATATCTTTTGTAAAGGTTTTACTGAAAAGATTCTTATCAAATTCGTGGATATCGCATTTAATTTCAATCTTATCGAACAGCGCGGTTTGCACCGACGACGCAGTGTATGTTTTCCCAGCCAACTGGAATTTTATCCCGGCGTTCGCGGAGACCTTGGCCGTCTCGGGCTTGCCCCGTTCGACCGTCGCCTCGTACAGATGATGCATTTCTATATCCGGTATCCCAGGAAACATATGCATCGATATCTTCACTCCGGATTTTACCGTCACTAACGGATTTTTCAGATCGTCAATCACTTCCCATATTTTCTCCTGCTTCGGCGTCCCGAGACCCTGGAACAGGTCGCTGTCCGGCGGGGGGACCGTCGGCTTGAATGTCGGCAGGGGTTTATCCTTGAGTGTCGGGATGACGCATTCCTGGGTGATTTCCGGCCCGAAATGGATGCTCAGGCTTCCCGTGTAGGGTAACGGGAATATCCTCGGAAAATCGGAAAGCTGGATACTCACCCGCAGCGAGTGAAGCTTTTCCAGGCGGTATGCTATCGGCATAAAGGGGATCGTGATCGTATACGGCACGCCGGGCTCCACTGGCGAAGTCTTATCGAGGCCGTCGCGCTTACTCAGCCGCAGCCAGCCCCGTGTGATATAGCGCGAGTTTTCTTCGTTATCTATGTCGCACAAACGGACGGTGATCGCTGCATCGGGCATATCGGTCGAGACGGTAAGAGTGACACGCGGTTCGCCCGCGATCTCGAGATTCTCGGGGATCGGCGACGTGGTAAAACAGACCGATTTCGCGTCGTCCGGCGATTGCTCCTTCGGGTAATCGATGCCGAGAGTGAGAACCGTCATTAATCCGGCGTGCAGTCCCACAGTGGGATCGTGCGCGCACACAAGAATCATATCCCGTACTTCCGTTCCCTTGCCGAGCGTCCTGTTCGAACGGAGGTTGAGCACGATATCGTTGAATCCCGACGGCGGCCAGTTTTCTTCATACCGCCAATGCTCCTTTCCCATGAAATAGACCGACACCGAGGGTTCATCCATAATGCCGTTCGGGATACCCTTCAGCCAGTAATCGAACCACCGGAGCGCGACTTTCATATAATCGGCGGGCTCCTTATCGGTCATACTGGGCCACATATGCACCCACGGCCCCATCATGAGCTTCTTTTGCCCAGGGATTTTACTGAACATCTGGGATGTGTCGCTATGCGAAAACCCGTTCCAGCCGTCGAGCATATATACCGGGATCGTGATTTTCTCCGGGGTGATATTGGCGTTTTTCCAGTATGTGTCGAGGATTGTGTGTTCGGTCGGTTCCATGATAAACGGTTCGAAACCGGCAAGGTGATCCTGCCATATCTTGTTCCATTCTTTTAGCCCTGTATGATTGAACGGCGGCAGTATCTGGATGAGGTTCATCAGGTTGATCCACGAGCCCATCAGCCCGAGCATATTGAGCGATCCGCCGGGATAGACAAGGTTGGGATAGAAGTTGCCGGGAGCCATCATAGAGAAAACAGCTTTCAAGGCGGGGGGATTTTTCGCCGCCGCCGAAAGCGCGGACATCCCGCCGAACGACTCGCCCAGCATCCCGATGTTGCCGTCGGAGAAGTCCTGGCGCGAGCACCAGTCGATGATCTCTTCGATATGGGCGTCTTCGATGATCTGAAACGGCGATTTACTGACACCGCCCGAGGAACCGATACCGGGGAGATCGACCTGTACGGCCGCGTAACCGGCCTGAGCCAATTGATATGCTTCGAGGTTGAGCAATGGCGCGAGGACTCCGTCCTTCATATACGGATAGACGGACAGCACGACCGGCCACGGCCCTTTACCGGCTGGAAGAAAGATATTCGCCCTGAGGACGATCGATCCTGCCAGGGAAATTTCGACATTCCGTTTGGCGCGCGAGTTTAAAAACGAGACCAGCTTGAGTTTTTCTACGAGACTTCCGAGACCCAATTCTTCCCCCAATTATGTGATGATATATTCTATAATCATTATACCAAACAAGCAATTTTTACGGAAGTTTTTCAATAGGATAAAATCTTATTGCGCGGGTGTCTTGTTTTATAAACCGGGATGTGATATAATGAAGGTGTAGGGTAGAAACAGACGGCGGAGGCTGGTATGAGAAAAGCGTCATTAATTATCGGTATTCTTGTTTTAATCGTTAATTTTTCCTTCAGCGAAACCCTCAGTCTGGTCACAATCGGTAATTTCGCGGGCAAAATCCAATATAAACCGATGGACTCGTCGGTTTGGGAAAACGCCGTTTTCGGGGATAAGCTCTCCGGGATGACCGAAGTCCGGCTGAACGGAAAAGTCGATTTCGTGACATTGATATTCCCGGACGGAAGCGAAGCGGTGATCGAAGGCCTCGCGATGATCCGGATCGACGACCTCGACGCGAAGGACAAAAACGGGATTTCGTTCAGTAAAATAGAGATCTATTTCGGAAAAGTGAAATTCTATCCCAAAGACTATCTTGCGCATTATTTTAAGGTCAAGACTCAGGCCACGACGCTCGAGGTCAAAGGGAAGAGCGTGGTCGGCGCTGACGGTAAGATCGAGGCGCTCGAGACCGAGGCCGGGGTGAAACCGCCGATCATCACTATCGCGGGCGAAATCAATGTCGGTGTGGACAAGGTCCTTAAGGCCGGCGAAGAGGGCGAGATCGTCATCCAGATCGAGAACAGGGGCAAGGGCGACGCCAAGGGCCTCTGGGTCGAGTTGAAGCCGTTAGCGGGGACGAACGGCATCTCGGTCACATTGCCGGGGACTATCGACGTTCCGGCGTCGGGAAGCAAGATCGTGACTATCAAAGTCGCGGCCTCCAAGTCGATCCAGAGCGGTTTCGCGGAGTATAAGATCACGATTAAGGAACCGTTCTTCCAGAAGGACTCCGACCCGTTGACCGTCAAGTTCGAAACGCAGGAGTTCCTTTATCCCCAGTTCAACCTGATCGACTGGGGTATCGACGACGATAAAGATGACGAAAGTTACGGAAACAACAACCATAGCGCGGAAGAGGGTGAAAATATCGAACTCGAAGTGATTATCGGGAATACCGGCGAGGGTCGCGCAATGGGGGTGTTCCTCAACGCCACGGTGACGGGTAACGGCGGCGTGGTACTGATCAGCGACCTTCCGTACTTCAATCTCGGCGATATCGCGCCCGGCGATTACCGTAAGGTGAAAATCCCTCTCTCTATCGGCAAGAACCTGAGCGTGAAGGATGTTAAAATCCAGCTCGATATCAAGGAGACGAAGGGAAGCCTGAGCCTGACCGAGTTCATCGAGTTCGGGATCGGGAAGCAGAAAATCGCGCCGAAGGAAGTGGTGGTCGGCAAGCCCGGCTCATGGGACGTGAAGTCCGCGAAGGTCGATATCGACGAACATATCCCCAAGGGGAAATCGCCATACTCCAATCCGATAGCCGTGATTATCGGGAACAAGGACTACGCCAACGATATCAAGCAGGTGGAATTCGCGGTGCACGACGCGGAGATCGTGAAAAAGTATTTTATTACAACGTTCGGCATCCCCGAGAAGAATATCCTTTATAAAGAGAACGCGGACGGCGCGGTGTTTAACGACATCTTCGGCCCGAAAGATAATGCGTCGAAAAGCCGTCTCTACCAGACGGCGCTGAAGCAGAAACCCGACGCGGTTTATATTTACTACAGCGGGCACGGCATCCCCGGCCTGAGCGACAAGAAGGGCTACTTCGCCCCCGTGAACGTCATCAAGGATAACGCCGAATCGACCGGATACTCGCTCGATGTTTTCTATCAGAACCTCGCGATCCTGAAAAAGTCCGGCGTCAAGAAGATCATCGTGATTATCGACGCGTGTTTCTCGGGCGACTCCGATGTAGGGATGATCATCGAGGACGTATCGCCGATCTACGCGAAGGTGGATAACGAATTGGTCGCGGACGATATCGGGACGGTGTTCACCGCGACAAGCGGCAACGATTACGCGACATGGTTCCGTGAGAAATACCACGGCCTGTTCACCTATTACTTCCTGAAGGGCGTGGGCGGCGATGCCGATAAGAACGCGGACAAAAAGATTACTATTCTCGAGATGCGGGAGTATCTCCTCGCGACCGTCCCCGACGAAGCGATGTTCCTGAAAGGGATCGCGCAGACCCCGCAGATCAGGGGACTGGACGATGAAATAATCGTTATTTTGAAATAGTATTATCATTGAACGTATTACTATTCCCATATGTGTACTCGTAATTCGTTTAGTATTGTATCTATTCAACTTATATCTTGACACACTCCTCCCCCGCTTTATAATATTGGACTTAGACTGGAGGAATTATGTCAGGATGGAATATTCGCGCAAAACTCGGCGTAGTATCCGGGGCTCTGGGAGTTTTTCTAATCATCTCGCTTTTATTATTCCTATTCACTATCGGGGAAATGTTCATCAAGCCCTTACTCAATTCGAATTTAAGTCAGATCAAGGATGATATCTATACAACTGTTCAATCGTCCTACCGGATGACGTTGGAAAACGTCAAACACAACCTGAAAACCGCGGCCTATTTTATCGAGGGCAGCACCGCAAACGATTACAGCGTCCCGGTCGAATGGATGGCGATCGATCAGATCACAAGGATCAGTAATAAAGTTACCATGCCGGGATTCAAGGTGAACGGTAAGGTCATGCTGAAGGACCATTCGCTGGTCGATTCAATTACCGAGATGGTCGGCGGGACGGTTACGATCTTCCAGATCATGACCAACGGCCTGCTCCGGGTATCGACGAGTGTAAAGAATCTCGACGGTTCCCGCGCTATCAGTACGTTTATCCCCACCGATTCTCCCGTATACAAGACCGTGATAAAGGGCGAAACGTTCTACGGGAAAGCGTTCGTGGTGAACGACTGGTATGTCACTGCGTACAAGCCGCTTTATCATCCGACGCAGGGCTTGATCGGCGTCTTATATGTAGGGATCAGGCAGGAAATCCTGAAGAGCATTTTCAAGGACTTTGCGTTCGGCGATGATAAAAGCGGATATGCGTACATTCTCGACGCGAAGGGAAAGGTCTTCGCGCATCAGAAGGATGAGATGGTCGGAAAGGACTGGAGCAAAGAACCGTTTTTCCCGGAGATGATGGAGAAGAAAGAGGGTACGATCTCCTATTACTCCGAAATCACAAAAAGTAAAAATATCGTCCAGTACCATTGGTTCGCCGAAATGGAGTGGCTGATCTGCTCGGAGATGTCGGAGAAGGACTATTACATGATCTACAACAACCTGCTGATCGGCGGACTGATTTCCGTCCTGATCGTCTGTGTGATCCTGGTCCTGATCGCGCTTGTGTTTTCCGGAAAGATCGTGAGAAGTATCGGTTCCCTGAGCGGAACCGTGAAGGGAATGGTCGACCGCGGGACTATCGATATGACCCGCAGGTTCGAGTATAAGAGCGGCGACGAAATCGGAAAGATCGTCACCGACATCAATGTCATGATCAACGACCTCGAACAACTGATCGGGATGTGGAAAGTATCCGGCATCAATCTGGTCAATGTCACGACGAAAATGAATACCGTTATCGAAGACGATGTCCGCACCGAAATCGAAAGCATCAAGAAGAAGATCAGCGTGATCGAGGGCAATCTCAATGACGAAATGTCCTCTGTCGAGGAAGTGAACGCCACGGTCGAGGAGATGTCCCGCAGTACGGACGCAATCCTGCTGAATATCCAGCGTCAGGCCAGCGCGGTAGAGCAGACTGCATCCTCGATCGAACAGATGAACCGGACGATCGAGCACGTTCAGGGGATCGCGCTGGACGCGAAAGGGGTTTCGGTCAACCTGAACGCGGTCGCGGACGAAGGAGTCAACTCGGTGGAGAAGGGAATCCTCTCAATCCGCGAGGTATCGGAATACTCCCAGCAGATTCTAAAAATGCTTCACCTGATCACGGATATCTCAAAGCAGACGAACCTGCTCGCGATGAACGCCTCGATCGAGGCCGCTCATGCCGGGGAATCGGGAAAGGGATTTGCCATCGTCGCCGACGAAATCCGGCGTCTCGCGGAATCCACAGGGAAGAGCGCCCGTGAGATAGGCGAAGTAGTCAACACGATCCTCGAGAAGATCAACGAGGCGGTCGAGCTTTCCGAACGCGCGGGGACGGGGCTGGAATCGATCCTGATGTTCTCTACCCGGAACCTCAAATCGATCAACTCTTTAGAGACTTCGATGAAGGAACAGGTCGATTCCGCGAAAGAGATATTGACAACTACACAAGAATTGGTTCATACGACGGAAGATATCCGTGTCTCGATGGAAGAACAGAAGCAGGGCACGGACGAGTTTAAATTATCGATGCTGAACCTGAAGGATAACTTCAACACCTCGCGGGATAATATCGGCGAACATATCGAGTGCCTGGAACGGCTCATTCTGGATATGGGGAAACTGAAAGACCTGTCGGAACAGGGAAAAACGATGGGCGAGCATCTGAACTCGATGATTACGAATTTCAAGGTTACCGAAACCGAAGAAAATCACGAAGTCGAACCGATCACTTCGATTAAACTGGTCGACTGACTATTCCTTCGCCCGTTTCATCTGAAGTATATGAATGAAATGCGCCCGTTCATCGTCGATGATCTCGTCGAGGAATTCATGCTCGTCTATCCTGACGATCCTTTTTATCTCGCCGTAGAACAGGACATTGTCGAGTTCAAGTCCCATCGCGAACTCGAAAATGCTCTCGATATCCTTCAGATGACGCAGTTTCTCGCTGAGGATTTCCTTTGAGAACATATTCGAACGGAAGAATTTGAAGATTTCCTGTGTATTCTGATCGGGCGAGTTGTATTTCAAGATGCCCTTGATCTCGGAAAGACGCTGGACGAATTTTTTACGGTGCTCTTCCTCGGCATCCGCGAGCTTTTTAAACAATTCCCTGATCTCGGGGTCTTTTACTATCAGTGCGATATTATCATAGAGTTCGCGCCCGGTCTGCTCGAAATCTATCGCAAATCCGTAAATATCCTGCGCAGAAAGTCCTTTCAGGTTTCCGAATTCCATAACCGCTCCCAGCATATTGATATATATTAAAATGAATCTGTCGGTGTGTCAAGGGCTGACGGATTTGAAAAGCTATAATTATTATGTTACAATATCCTTGATACCTAAGGAGAAAGCTCATGAACGCCCGCAAACTTTTTCTCGGATTTTTCGTGCTCGCATGCGCCGGATGCTCGTCTATTCTCGAAGCGCTGCTGGCAAGCGATTTGTCCGTTTACATTCATGAGCCTTCCGGGTATTACCAGACATCGGCGGTAATCACTGTCGGCGGAAGCGTTTATGTGAAAAGCAACCTTTGCGAGTATGTCTATCTTTCGGTCGAACCCGGCGGTTATGATAATTCGGAGTATCTGCCGGGCGGCTCATGGAGCATTTCCGCGCATCTTACCGAAGGGTTAAACACAGTCACGGTCTATGCCGAGGGCACCAACGGCGATACCGGATTCCCCGCCTCGGCCACTTTCTATCTCGATTCCATGAAACCAGCCATCACATTCAGCGGTTCTTACATCAATAAGAAGTTCTATACCGATCAGGATATCGTTTTCAGCGGGTCTGTCTATGAGAGCAACAAGATTAAGGTCTGCGGATACGAATGCTCATCGGGCGAATGGGGGCATTTCGTTTTTACGTCCGGGACATACAACTGGAATGTAACATTGACCAATATCCAGTACAATCGAAGTTATATATTTGAGGTTATCGCGGAAGACGCCGCGGGATGGCAGAAAACAACAAATTTCACGTTTTTCGTGACAAATACAAATACCTGACAGAAGCTAGCTCGGCTGGTAATTACTCCGTCCGAGAATCCTCGCCACGCGGACAAGCAGGTCTTCCCGTTTGAACGGCTTGACCACATATCCGCTGATCCCGAGTTCGACTAATTTCTTCACGAGCCCTTCGTCGGTGATGCTCGTCACCATGACGACCTTGATCTCAGGATCGATCTTCCGTAAGCCGGCTAAAGTCTGGACTCCGTCCATCTCCGGCATCTCGACGTCGAGGAAAACAAAGTCGGGCTTTTTAGGTAATGAGACATATCTCCCGAGCGCGACCCTTCCGGAATCGGCGTCCGCGATCACCTCGAACCCCTCGCTCTTTAGGATTTGCGCGAGCAGTTTCTGCATCATCGTCGAGTCGTCCACGATCATCGCCGTGAACGGTAAACCGTTTGTAGGGCGGATACCTAACGGGATTCGCCTGGGTTCTTCAGCAGGGAACATATCACGCTCCGGTAACAGGAAATAACGGCGCTCCGAAGAGCGCCGCTGGTTTATTTACTTTTTCAGTAATGCAATAATTTCGGGGGCTTTGCCGGCGCTGCCGAGAACATCTTTGTTCTTGCGCATATAAAGTTCTTTGAGAGCGTCGCGGGCAGGGCCGAGATACTTGCGGGGGTCGAATTCCTCGGGCTTGGTCGCGAAGACTTCGCGGATTTTCGCGGTCATCACGAGACGGCCGTCGGAGTCGATATTCACCTTACATACCGCCGACTTCGTTGCTTCGCGAATCTGGTCTTCGGGGATACCGATAGCCTCCTGCATCTTTCCGCCGTACTTGTTGATAGTCGCGACGGCATCCTGGGGCACCGACGATGACCCGTGCATGACAATCGGGAAACCGGGCAGGGTCTTGACAATCTCGTTGAGGATATCCAGACGGATCACAGGTTTCGTGCCGGGTTTGAATTTGTAAGCGCCGTGGGAAGTCCCGATAGCGATCGCAAGCGAGTCGCATCCGGTCTTCGATACGAAGTCCGTGACTTCTTCGGG
>MIBE01000010.1:0-46792 GCA_001829415.1 Spirochaetes bacterium GWF1_51_8 | reverse complement strand
TATGGGCATATTCGACTACTTTTTTGGTCATCGCTACGTTTTCTTCATAGGTCAGGTGGGAACCGTCGATCATCACGGATGAAAATCCGGTCTCGATACACGAGACGCAGAGTTCGTAGGTATCGCCGTGGTCGAGATGGAGAGAGATAGGGATTTCGCCCAAACCCTTTTCCTTAGCCATTTCCTTCATCATTTCGACAGCGCCCTGCCCCATCCAGCGGAGGAGGGTCTGGTTCGCGTACTTACGCGCGCCGGAGGAAACCTGAAGGATGACCGGGGACTGGGTGTCGAGACACCCGGAAACAATCGCCTGTAACTGTTCCATATTATTAAAATTATACGCCGGGACCGCAAAAGCGCTCGATACAGCTCTTTCGAACATCGCCCGCGTGTTCACAAATCCCAGTTCCTTATAACTAACCGCCATACCATGCTCCTTTAGTGAATTCGGATATATGGTAAAATATGGGGAGCTAAAAGTCAATTTTAAGCGAAAACGTTTTTATTCAATCCCGACAATAGCGTAGAATTGACATCGCGGGAAGGATAGTATAGAATGTATGGTCTCTGTGGAGGGGACATGCCGGAAAGCTTTATACCCAAGAAAAAAATTCAATCGCAGATCATGACAGGTTTTATCCTGTCGTCGTCCGTTTTCGGATTCACGACTGTCGGGTCTTTCTTCCTGATGGGACTGCCGTTTTTTATATTCAGCTTCTGGTCGATCAACCTTCTCGTCATCATCACCCAAGTGATCGCGCTTGTCTTATGCGTCACCGGCTTAGTCAGGCTCGACAAGGAAAAGGAAAGGGGTAAGGTTCTGGGCATCCTCGGCATCATTATGTCTATTCTGATGGTGATTCTGCTGATCGTGTTCTTCACGATGATCGTTGCGAGCCCCAGTCTCTGATTATTTTACCGGTTCGTATCCAGCTTCCTCGATCGCCTCGAACACTATTTTCATATCGAACGAATCCGGCGCGTCGAACTCCGCCGAGCCGATCTTGACATCGAGGTTTTCGACCCCGGTGATTTCAGTTAACGCTTCCTTCACCGCGCGGATACAATGCATACAATTCATACCGTTTATTTTTACACTCTGTTTCATATTCGCCTCCTTCAGGGCTTGTTTTCCTCGATATTGAATATCACCGATGTCTGCGGGCCTTCTCCGAGGATCACGACATCATAATTCTTATCGAATACTAAAAAATGCTTCTTGATGAATTCCCCTACCGTCGCGAAAACCGTCTCATTCAGTTCAAGCGGAAAGTCCCGTTCGATCTTTTTGTACATCGCCTTCACAACAATTTTCGCGTCGTCCAGCAGAAGAAAGTCCCTCAGCAGATAAGTGCATTCGTTAAAATTGACGCATACAGTATTGAGGGTTCTACTTCTCCAAAACTCAATCGTAATCGCCATAAAGCCCCCAGTTCATTAGTAATCGTCCGGACGATCCCTATCGAAATTCATCAGAATAGTCTTCTGCCCCTCACTCCCCTGCACTACGACATCGAACGTTTTATCCAGCCTGAGAAAATGGTTTTTTATAAACTCTCCCACCGTTTTCAAAGACGTTTCCTTCAGTTCCGATGTATAGTCGTTCTGGATTTTTTTATACATCAAATCAAGAATCACCTTCGCCTCGGGATGTGCGAGAAAGCTTGAGAGACTCATGGTTTCCCGGTTGAAGTTGACATATATCTTCTTGAACGGTTCTTTTTTCCAAAACTCAACCATCATCGGCATATTTTATCCTATACTAATATAATCATCTTTGTTTAGAATTTCAAATTATGCGTAATAAAACGGACTGCCTTCACGCTGGAAGATGACGCTTTTAATATCGACATCTGTGTTGAAAAATTGCATATCTTCGGATTTTGTATCCGGCTCGCCCGTTTTCAGGTTCGGGCCGTGCTCGTCACCGAACAACTCCCAGATTGAATCGCTCCCCCATAAACTTTCGGCCTTCCTGAGCCATTCCGCGATTCCATCGCGTACCCTGTCGGAGAGATCGCGGACTGACGCTACCATCCGTTCCCCGGTCAACGGATTCCTGTAGGCCACCGGATAGAGAAAGAGGCTTTTCGGATCGGGGCGCCGGAGCGGATAAAAGATCGCGAGGAAATACCTGAACGTGTCCAATGTCAGCAGGTTGATCAGGCCGAAGAGGAAGTGAGGCCAGATTTTATCGAACATACCCTGGAAACGCGCGTGTTTCCGGAGATACTGTTTTATCCGTTCGGGATGGAATTGCCCCTCGCTGGAATAAAGGACATAGAGCAGGTCTTCGAAATCCGCCATCGGAATTTCCATCCGGCGGAGACAGTCCCCGTAACTGTGTCCGAACGGCAAAACGGCGTCGTTCATGAAATAGAGGTCCATCATAGTTTCCAGCATGGCATGACGGTACGTGATCCGGGAGCGTTCACGGGGTTTCTTCCGATGGGAATCCCCGCTGAAGTAGATGACGAACGGGTGAAAAACGGAATCCGCGACGATATGCGCGAGCAGCCCCATCACGAACGGCCAAGCCGCGTCGGGGTGTTTCTCACGGCTGTAAGCGAGAAGGCCGCGCAGGTACGAGAACGAGTCCCGGGTGTCGTGCAGACGTGTCCCGATACCGCGATATATTTTCCAGTCGCGCCCGTAGGTATAATAGAACGGCGAATCGAGCGCGACGGCCCCGGCATAGTATAAATGGATATTGCTTTCTATAACCCGCCTGAAGGGCGAATCGGTATCGAGAACGTCGAGCGCCTTGCGAGCGAAAACCCAATGCGCGATCTCCTTCGGCATCCTATCCCCCGATTTTTTCGATCACATACCGCAGGTAATCTTTCACCTTCACGTCATCCTCCGGCGGAGCCCATTCCGCGAACTCTTTCGCGGTCTCAGGCCGGTACGGCCCTTGCTTCACTTCGAAAAGTACGGCGTCCTTAAGACAGATGACCGAGTGCCAAATCTCAGGCTTTAAATCGATCCCCTTTCCTTCACACTTTTCACCTAAATCCTGATAACCGGTGATATTACCGAAATCGTCGAAAAACACCACCGCGACCCGTCCGCGAAGCACGATAAATGTTTCGGCGGTCGGCGGATTCATATGCCTATGCGGACGGACATATGTGCCGGGCGTCATCGCGTTCAGAAAGCGCTGGATCACATCCTCCGGTTCGTGCAGATTGAGATTCCTTCTCAGGCGCGGCGAACGTTTCGCTGAAGAAATTAGATCGTTGATAGTCCGAAAACTGATGATCTGATAATCGTCCAATCTCAACTCCTCGATGTTATTTTAACTGACAACCGTTTTTTACGCAAGTCGAATTTTTTATTCTCTTCACTATTTATTTTTTACTCATTCATTCTTAACAAAGTTTTACTATCATTATGCCGTTAAACATTCTTTTCGACCCAGAACCACCTTCCCGATATACCCGAGGCCGGCGATCAGCCGGCTTCTTTTCTTTGCAAAACGCGAAACATCCGTTATACTATCCCGACTGAAAAAGGAGGGGGAAAATGGTCTTTTCCGTTTATATTCATTACACCTGTCCCCATAGCAGGGAGCTTCTCGCGCTGATTCGTGAGGCCGGATTTTCCGATGCCGTAAACATTATCGACGCCGGCGATTCGCCGTTGACTGCGCTCTCGCATGGCGTCCTCTCGGTTCCCGCGCTCTTCGCGGGTGATCGGCCCATTATCTCCGGCGTGTTCGACCCCGAGTGGTTAAAGAATTATTTTAAGCTCTATACTCCTGTTGTTCCCGACGACGAGACTCTGTTCCGGGGAATGATCCAAGCCGCGTCCGATAACGCAGGCACGGCGATCCAGATATACCTTTACGAAGACCCTGCGGCGCTTTTCGGCAACCCCGCGTACCTGTTGTCCGCTTCCGGCCTCGATCAGATCGCAGTCCCCTCGGAGGAAAAGTTTCTCGACAGATTGAGAGAAGTCTTCACGGCGCGTTTTCCGGGATTCTTCGCCGGGAAGCCGCACCTCTTCATGAAAGCTGCCGCGATGAATTTTCTCCGTGAAGTCTGGTGGCTCGAAGGACGCGAGGTTCCGGCAGGCGAGCTGGAACAAATGTACCCCCAACCCGCCTTTACGCATTGGCTCTTCACCCGCGCGGCGGTCGGGAGGATCGGACTGAGAACCGGAAACGCGGAGACCTTGCACCGGAAAGGCTCGCTCCTGCGCGAATACCTTTTTCAGAACCTCGCCGAGTTCTGGCCGAATGCCGTCAGGACCGCCTCGTTATGAACAGTTTTTTCGGCGGAATACTCGCGTTCTTCTTTCCCCGTCGATGTATCTCGTGCGGAAGGAAACCCGCCGGGCAGGAATATTCCGTACTTTGCGCGAATTGCGCGGACTATATCCGCGAAACGTCCGCATCGCTCGGGAATAAATGTGTCAAATGCTCGACGCGGCTCTACGACGCCCCGCCCGGCCTCTGCTTTGACTGCGCGGACAGGACGTTCAGGTTCGGCGGAAATACATCCCTGCTGTCGTACAAGAATCCGGTGATCCACGAGCTTGTGCTGAGCCTGAAGTTCGAAGCAAACCGTGAGGCCGCCCGCGATGTCGCGATGCTGATAGAGAAACCATTCGCGGACTTTATGAAAACCGCAGGCCACGATATCGTCACCGCCGTTCCTTTATCGAGAGGCGGAATGAAGAAGCGCGGATTCAACCAGGTCCACCTCGTGCTCCATTACCTCGGGCGGGATTTCACTCCGATCCTCACCCGAAGGGAACACGATGTCGCCCAGAGCAAGCTCGGCTTGAACGACCGCCGGGCCGCTGTAAAAGGGCAGTTCGAGGCGGCGGGAAACCTCGATACCGTTCTCCATGGGAAACGCATCCTGCTGATCGACGATATCTTCACCACCGGAAGCACCGCGGACGAATGCACATCCGTCCTTCTCGATAACGGCGCGGCGAGTGTCGATATTCTGACATTTTTCCGCGCCTGAACGCTTTAGCGATGGACATTTATCATCTTTTATTATAAACTGATAAATAATATAAGTTTTCTTCCGATATATAGATATGCAATAAAACAGCGATTCTCTCTCTTAATTCCGGATAGGAAAGACGAATGGGTAAATATGATTTTTTGCTCAAATACTTAGGCAACGAGAATAAATTCGATCCAAATCAATTAAATCTGGATCTGGATAAAATCGAAAACGCCGAATCCGGGATGTCCGTATCCGAAGATGATGTCACGCCGGAAAGCTGGGATAATATCGATAACCTGATCAACGGCGTTACATCGGGTAAGGATTCAGCCGCGCCGCCGCCTAAAGCGGAGGCTCCCCGTTCGGCGATGCTGGACGAATTGTCAGATATGCCGATGGGCCGTGACAACGCGATGCCCGCGATGGACGACTTATCGGAATTCAGCGCGTTGAGTATGGAAGACGCCGACGAAGACCTCGCTCAGGCGTTCTCGCAAAACCCGGAGGAAACCCAGTCCGCGCCGGAAGCAAAAGTCTCGATGTCCGATGTCATGTCGGAAGAAGCATGGGGCGCGCCTGAAGAAAAAGCGCCTGAACCGAAGGCTTCCTCTCCCGCCCAACCCGTTCAAAAAGAAGAAACTGCCGAACAACTGGATCAAGACACCCTCGATGAACTTGCCGCTCTCGATATCGCTCCGCCTTCGCTCGACGAACTGCACCGTCGATTCCAATCCGGCGGCGGCCCGCAGGACCTGATTCAGGACATTATGGACGAAAACGCGGAACAGCTTGCCGATGACGGTGAATATGAAATAGAAGGCGAAGACTCCGGGGAGACGCAGCCGGATTTCAATTTTGATGAAACAAGTGACTTTGAAACCTCAGGCGAAACAAGCGAGCAGGGTGAATTGGAGAGCGAGTTCTCCGACATCCTCGGTCAGCTCAATATGGAAGATGCTGATAAGGAAACCGCGACGTCAAAGCCTGTTATCGATACCGGCGCTCCCCCTCTCGAACCCGGCGGTGCTCCCGAGACGGGTAAAGACCTGAGTCATGACGAGGCCGGGCTCGGCGACCTGCATGCGTTATTCGACGATTCCCACCCCGACTTCCCCGCCGAAACTGAAACGGGCACCTCCGGGGCGGAAGATATACAATTGGGCGATTTCCCATCGATGGAAGAAAGCGCCGAGCCAGAAATGGGCGGTTTCGACGAATCCGCCTTCGAGATGCCGGACTTCGGCGCGGAAGAAAGCCAGGACCTGAAATCGTCCGAACCCGATCTCTCGGCGTTCATGGACAAAGAGACCCCGCCTTCCGACGACCTTTCCGCTCTCATGGAGCCGGAGATGGGAATGCCGGAAGAACCCTCGATGGACTTCGGCGAGACGTCCGGCGAAATGCCCGAGTTCCCGATGGAAGAACCATCCGCATCCGAACCCTCGATGGATTTGGATATGGGCATGGATATGGAGGGCTTCGGCGAGGCCGAGGAAATATCCGAAGAGCCCGAGGCTGTACCGGCTCAGCCGTCCTTCACCCAGAAAGAGTATACCCAAAAACCGCAGCAATTCTCCGGCGAGAACGATATAGAACTGGACGAATCGAAAGCGCTCCGTGTCCGAAACCGGATCAACATGTTCGAGGACACCGAACTCCGCAAGAAACTAAGAAAAATATTTATCGACAAACTCCTGCCGCGCGACCTCATGGAACAGCTTGTCGCGATGCTGATCCTCGAACAGCCCGAGCAGACGGTCAAATACTTTATACAAGACAATGTTCCAGAAGACAAGATACATATCGATGAAGAGTTGGAAGAACGCCCCGAGGTCCCGAAGTCTAAGACCCGGCGCGTGATATTCGCCGAAGAAGCGCGTAAGGCCCAGGAATTCCAGAAGGAACTCCAGAACATCACCAAATACGCGGCTATCCTTTTCGGCGCGCTGCTTGTCGGCGCAATCCTCATCTGGCGCTTGGTCTGGGTTCCCGGTAATGCCAGCCGTTCGTATGAAGAGGGTATCGCCGATCTGAAAAAGGGCGATTATGTCTCCGCCGAGGCGAAGTTTACCGAGGGTGAGAATAAAGGCGGCCCCGATCTCGAATGGTATAACCGTTTCGCGATAGCCTATCTCGAAAAGAACGAGTACTCCCTCGCGGAAAAGAAGTTCCAGCAGGCGCTGGTCGAGAAGCCGCTCGATAAACTGACGGTATTCAATTACTCGGAGTTCTATAAAACTATCTATCCCAAGAAGTTCGACAAGGCCGTCGCGCTCCTGAACTCGTTAAAGAAGAAGTCTCCGGACGAATTCGACATCATCGACCGTCTGGGGCAGACCTATATCGAATGGGGCGATACGTTAACCGAGCCCGCACAGCAGTCGAAGTACTATTCCGAGGCCGCGAAAATCTATCAGGAGTTCCTCGATAAGAACAATAAACATGTCGCGGCGATGTTCCGTCAGGTCGATATCGCGATCCGCGAGCAGGATGACGAACTGATCACCTATTTCCTCGGCCGTATCAAGGCCGCCGATCCGAAGGCGATCGACGTCGAAACCCTGACCCATCTCGCGAAGTACTATAACGATAAGCGTATGCCGAAAGAAGCGAAAGAAGTGCTTGTCAATTTGATCGACTATATCGACCAAAACCTTCCCAAGAAGGACGAGGCGAAGAAACCTTCCGAGAAAGATAAAAAAATGTTCAAGAGCGCCGCAGTTCCGAAGGAGTTCCTATACAGCGAAGCATACTACGAGTACGCCCGTCACCTCACACTCAACATGAACTTCATCGACGCATTGATCGCGGCCTCGAACTCGATCATCCTCAACAACAAGAACGGGAAGGCGTACAACCTCCGGGGCGAAATCTACTATATCAGCGAAGGCCTGCCGGGCAATATCGAGCTCGCGAAACGGGAATTCGAAACCGCCACGAATTTCGCGCCGTACTACTACAAGCCTTATGCCAACCTCGGGCATATCTTCTACTACAACAATCTCCAGTTCCCGGACCCCTCGAAATCGCTCGATAAGGCGCTGATGGCTTACAAGACCGCGCGTTTCTATATGCCGAAAAACCAGAAGGATTTCCTCCTGCAGTACAATCTCGCGTGGTTGTATTACCGTGAGAAAAGTTTTGAGAAAGCATCGCTGGAATTGCAGGACCTGTATATCGACGAGCCGTACAATCCTATCCTGTCCTACGCGCTCGGGAACGCATATTTCCATACCGGGAAGTACAGTCTCGCGAAAACCCAGTACGAGAAGGCGATCGAGTATTACGACAGTATCGCGCTGAAAATGGGGTATATCAACCCGGAACTCCAGCGGCATATCGAAATCTATTCCCAGCTCGCGAGAGCCTACAACAATAAAGGCGTTGTGAACCTGATTTACGCATACCAATACGCGGGATATAAGGACAAGTACCAGCAGGACGCGCTGATCGACTTTTATCATGCCAAGAACTCGGCGAATAAGATAATGGTTGTTTACGGGCAGAGCGAGGCGAATATCAAGTATATTCTCAATCCCGCGATGAAAGGACAGCAGCCTGCGTTCGACGACGACATCCCGATGCGGACGACGCTCCAGGACATTATCGACGAGTTCAGGGCGAACCTGCTGAAAGGGATTTAGCTATAAATCCAGTTCGTAGAATATATTAGACAGGACGGAAACGGCGGCGGTCTCCACGCGGAGTATCCGTTTCCCGAGACTGACAGTCCTGAAGCCCATTTCTTTCAGTATCCAGATCTCCTCTTCGCTCAACCCGCCCTCCGGCCCGATCAACACTTCCGCCGCTGAAAGGTTGTTTTCTTCATGCAGGATGCTTTTTAATGTGACATCCTGTTCCATTTCCCACGCCGCGAGTTTTAACGACCCTTCGATTAGGCATTCGTGTGCTGCCGGAAGGGCAATGACCGGAAGGATTTCCACGCTGTCGGCGCGCCCCACCCGTTTGATCGTCTCGTCGGCGATCCGTCTCCATCTCGCGAGCTTCTTCTCCCCCCGCTCGTCGTCGAAACGTACAGTACTCCGTGCGGTCACTAACGGCACGATCCGGCGGACACCCAGTTCTACGGCCTTCTCGACAATATCGTCGAAAATTCCCTGCCTCGGGATCGCCTGATAGAGCGTCACTGAAATCTTTCGCTCGGTCGCCGGAATCCGTTCGAGTATCGTTCCTTCTGCCGCACCGGCCTCGACCTTATCGATCCTTATTTTTAGGAAGTTGCCCCATCCGTCTACAGCGTCGATCGTATCGCCGGAGGATTTCCTAAGGACATGGACAAGATGATGGAAATCGGTACCGCCGATCCGGGCACGTTCTTTCCGGATACTGTCGGCGGGGATAAAAAAACGCCTCATGCGCGGGGTTTCTTCGCGGGCGGGATCATTTCAGTGATCTGGACTACCATTCGGCCGTCGATAATCGAATCGATCCTGAGAGTGAGCGTATTGCCCTTTTCGTCCATCGCGTCGATATTTTGCCCTACCCCTTTCTGTTCGGCATAGATAAGACTATTGAAATCTTCGCCCTCGATCACGGCGAAATCCAGAGATATCTGGTCGTCGCGGATTATCAGATTTTTCATTTTACCCCTTTATTTCACATCGATCACATATTCGGAAACGATCCATTTCTTTCCGCCGACCGGAACACCGGCGCTGATCTTATAACTGCCGGATTCTTTGAAGAAAACATTGGCTTTCAGGTTACCTTCGGAATTAGTGGGGGATGTGAGAACCACGCCGCCGGAGGGTACGATTTCCCAGTTCAGAATGAGTCTATTTGTAGCGGCGGAGGGGAAGAAGATGAAATCCGCGCTTTCTCCCGCCGCGACGTCTTGTTTCGACGATGTAATCCTGCCTTCGATAGCGGCGGTGGGCTTTCCGGCAAACAGGCCGATATATCCCGCGACACCCGCGCCGATACACAGTATGACAGTCAGAATGCCCGATACTACACCCCGGTTCGTCATTATTTTCTCCGGTCGATCAGTTTATCGAAAACGATCTCCGGGGTCAGGTCGTAGAAGCCGAGTACGAGCCACATATGAAAAATCAGGTCGGCCATCTCCCAACCCATCTCTTCGGGATCGGCGTTCTTCGCGGCGATAATTACTTCGCCAGCTTCCTCGCCTATTTTTTTTAATATCCGGTCGATACCCTCGGCGAGCTTTTTCGCCACATAAGAGTTTTCCGGCGGGTGCATCTTCCGTTCGCGGATCACGTCGTAGACCGCGTTCAGGATAGAAGACTTATCTGCTTCCATCGTCCCGAACTCGCTTTGAGTCTGAACGCCGAACGGCAGTTCCGTCTCGATCAGGAGCGCGGTCTTATCGATGTTCAGCCTGACCGACAAATACGACATGTTGTTCCCGCCGTACTGGTAGGGTTCCACGGTGATACCTTTGAGGTAATGGATGTCGCCCGTTTCGTTGGTGAGCCTGCACGACTCGCGATCCATGGCGACCACGGCGATCACGTTTTTCGAGTGTTTATCCTGGATGACCGCGGAAAGGGTTTCGGACGCGGAAAGACCGAGGTCTCCCCAGACGCTGAATTTGTTCTCGGGCACTTTCGCCTCCGGAAAGATAATGAATAGTATCCCATTTCATAAAACTGGAAGATATTTTTTCTTTATTAGATCAAAGTCTGCATAAACATGCGGGGCAATAACAAGCCCCGGTATTATGCAAGTGAACAAGTCCATGAATTTTATCATCCTCAGAATCGAATTTAGGTAATATTGGTTCAAGATAGGATAAATCTTTTGCCTCATAGTACCTATACACTGAATATGCTATTGTATCGGCTAATTGTACTAAACGGGAAGCCCGAGAATCAACGAAATAGGGAACCTCACTGATATTTCTAAGAATACCCCATCTTGTACCTAATTCTCGAAAATTTATCGAGAGAAGATTTAGCCCTGCTTCATATGAATTTTTATCCATTACAATCAAGCCTCGTTGGGACTCTCCGGAAACCGCATAAATTCTTTTTAATTTTAGATCAAATCTACTGCATAAGTTTTCAAAAGCAAGATTCATAAGATCAAATTTTACAAACGATTTCTTATGCACAACACATGCAAACGCGGAATTCTGACTATATGATTTCGCTACAATAGACAATACCTGTTTAATTACTTCAATAGCCGATTGCTTCGACATTCCGTTCCACGGCGGAATACGCCGGGAAAAAATTTCCGAAGCATGGAATTCGACAGAATGAGGGTTTTGGGGAAGAATTTGCTTAGCCAAATCATCCAACTCTTTGATAAACCAGTGCATGTGGTTTTCAAATATAGATATTCCCCCGATTACAAAATTACTTTCATTTGTGTTTCTTATTGAGCCGGAATCATCAAGATACAAGAAATACATTATGTCTCCAAAAAAAATGCAGCTGAGTGGATTTTATCCAACGAACCGCTTATGCAGCTCTCTCAACCGCAGATTATTATATAACTTTTCTAAAAAATCGTCAAATTTCAATTATGAAGGATACTTTTCCAGATCGAGAATATCGGCAAGCATATAGTAGTAGTTTGTGTCCGACCCGTAGGAGTAGACATTGCCGACCTTCTGAACTCCGGAAATCGTGCTCATCACTCTCTGGGCGAACAGCGTATCGAGGGTATGACCGCCCTTATAGGAGATGATAAACGCTTTAATATCGAAGTTCAGCATCGCGATGCCGCCCACAAGATCGAGAACCTTGTGACGCACCGGCTCGTCGTCGTAACGGGGGCTGTTGAGCGAACGGTTCTCTTTGCGGCTGAAGACGTGGACATTGTCAAAATCGCCGCCGAGTACGAGGCCGTTCTTCCGGTAGTAGTCGAGGTCTTCGATAAACCCGAAAGTACGCGCGCCCGCGATCTTATTTAAAAAGGATTCCGTGGAAAAATCAAGGTTGAAGGTCTGGGTTCCGATGGGGGAATTGGGGAAGGAGATCGTGTAGCTGAGCTTGAGGCCGTTGTAAGGAAGGGCGACGATAAACTTGTCTTCGGAGGTGACCCAAACCGGGTTCACAATCCTGAGTTCCTCGCGTTCCTTGTCCTGCTCGACCACCCCGGTTTCCTGAATGCCCTCGATAAACTCGAGCGCGCTTCCGTCCATAATCGGGATCTCGTTCATCTCGGTCTCGATGAGGCAGTTATCCACCCTCATCCCGTAGAGCGCGGCGACCAGATGCTCGACCGTACGCACAAGCGCTTTACCGTTACTGACAGTGATATTATTTCGTGTGTCGATGATATTATCCGGGATGTATGGGATGAACTGCTTCTGGCGTCCATCCTTGAGAACAAAGACGATACCGGTGTCTTCGGGAGCGGGCTGAAGGGTCAAATTCCCCATACTCCCGCTGTGCAGCCCCTTGCCTCTGAACGTGATCTTATTTTTAAGTGTATTCTGAATACGCATGATGTACTCCCACCCTGTGTTACATTCTTAGTGCAATTATTATGCCATCGTGCTGTTTTGTTATTTCTTGATGGGGTTAAGAGTTGGGCTTCCTGTTTCTTTAATCAGTTGATTAACTGTCTCATAAATAATACACTCATTCAGCCCCGCGTGTCAGATAGTCCTCGAGGATTTTCAGCGCCGCGTATTTGTCAGAATCCGAGCGGATTTTTTTTCGGTGATACCCCTCGGTTTTCATCCACGACTCCGCGTAGACCGAGCTGAAACTCTCGTCCTGAAACAGGATTTCAATATCGAGCTTTTCGGCGAACGACATCCTTAAACCGTCGGCGAATTTGTTTACCATTGTTTCCGCTTCGATATGCTTCTTCGAGACAGGCAGGCCGAGGACAATCCCTGTCACCTTGTATTCACGGCAGAGTTTTTCAAGCCGGATAAAAATATCACCGTTTTTTTGGTAGACATCTAACGGCGAAGCGACCATTCTGAGGTCGTCGGAGACCGCGAGGCCGATCCGTTTCTCGCCAACATCGATGGCTAAGATGCGTCCCATATCAGAGATGTTTGAGGATATACCGCGCGGCGCGAAGCGAAACGCCCGGCGCGCCCATCATACCGCGGACAAGCCCGTAGTAACCGTTCAGTTCGTCATGATACGCAGCGTCGGAATCGAGAAACCGCAGTGCATGCCGGACAATATTTTCCGGACCGCATGCGCCCTGTAGGAGCTCGGGAAAGACTTTTTTATCGAGAAAGATATTCGGAAGCCCGATCATCTGTTTCTTCACAAGCCGCTTACCGATCATGAACGAAATCGGGAAGATGCGGTAACAGATCACGGGCGGTTTTCGCATCAGGACCGATTCGAGGGTCGCGGTACCGGACGCCATAATATTCACCGCGGAAGCGTTCATCACCGAATACGGATCGTCAGCGACAAGTGTCACCTTACCGGTAAGCTTCTTCCGTTCGATCGCGCGCTCTATCCTTTCACGGTAGCCCTCGTGCGACAACGGTAATAGCACCTGAAACCCGTGTTTTTCGATCAGGATTTTCGCGGCGTCGAGCATGATATTGAGGAGCTTCTTCAGTTCTTGGTGACGGCTCCCGGGGAAAATAGACACAGTCGTCTTCGCCGGATCGAGCCCGAGATTGGGCAGGAACGCCGGGTCGGGACTGAATCTGGATATCTTATCGATCACCGGGTTGCCGGGAAAATACACATTCCGGGAAAACTTTCTATAGATATGGGTATCGGCTTCGATATTGCAGATCAGGTGGTCGCAAATCTCGGCGACCTTGGGCGCGTTCCATTCCGCCCAAACCGAAACGGACGGCGGGAGATAATAAAACACCGGGATGCCGAGTTTTTTCGCCTCGCGACCGAGAAGGATATTGAAACCCTGGTTATCGATCAGGACGACAGCGTCGGGGGGATTCTGTTTGATGTAGCCGAGGGCGCGGTTCAGGAGACGAACTTTTTTGCCGAGGAAATAGATTGTTTCGACAAACCCGACGGTGCTCAAGGTGGAAACATCGCCGAACGCGGAACGCAGTCCCGCCGCGAACATGTTTTTACCGCCGAGGCCGGCGAACTCGAAATCTCCAAGCTTGCCCATCTCGCGGATCAATTCGGCCGCATGGGCGTCCCCGGATATTTCACCCGCCGAGAAAAAAAACGACTTTTTTGGTTGGTTTCGATCTTGAATTGCTTCTTGTTCAGGAATAGGTTTATTCGGATGTCTGGGCGGCACCGATAATCCCCCTCTTCGACTCGCGGACGAATGTCACGAGCTTCATCACCCATTCGTCACTCGAATATTTAGCCTCGATTTCGTCACACGCGTCACGGAATCCCATTCCGCTATAATATAGCATCTTGTATGCGTCTTTTATCTTCGAACGCTGGGTTTCTGGGAAATTGTTTCGTCTCAGCCCGACCACATTCAGCCCGTGTACGATAGCGGGGTTCCCGTCAGCGGTCATAAACGGCGGCACATTCTGTACCACTTTCGCGCACGGGGAAACGATGCTGTAGGCGCCTATCCAGCAGAACTGGTGAATGCCGATATTACCGGAAAGAAAGACCTTTTCTCCGACCTTGACGAATCCCGCAAGCAGGGTGCCGTTCGCGACTATAGCCTTCTCGCCAACTTCGACATTATGCGCCACATGGCAATTCGCCATCAGGAACGCGCCGTTTGCGACGCTCGTTTTACATCCTTCGTCGCCGTGAACAGGAGTATGGATTGTAACCCCTTCGCGGATCAGGCAATCGTCTCCGATCTCGCAGAGGCCGGGTGTACCGTCGAACGTATAATCTTGGGGGTCTTCGCCGATAGAGGCGTGAGCGTAGACTTTTGTACGTTTACCTATTTTTACCCATCCGGTGAGATGAACATACGGCCCGATAATACATCCGTCGCCGATCTCCACCTTACCATCCAATACGGCATAGGGGTGTATTTTTATTCCATCGCCTAAGACAACATCCTGACCGATTATCGCCGTGGGATGGATATCATTCATTTTTGTTCCTTTCGAGTTCCTGCTTCAGCATCTCTTCCACAAGCCCAAAGCGTTTCTTGTTTTCAGGATTGATCTCCATCAGACTCTGATGGGATTCAAGCAGGAGCTTGATATCCTTATAATCCTTTTCGAGTTTTTGCTGAATTTCTTCATTGAGATCGAGGTTTTTGATTGTCATGTTGTCGCGCATCGGCAGGATTTCGCTCAGACCCATCATCGAAAGTATTTCTTTCACTTTCTCGGTGGGGTTGAGGATGACGATCGAACCGCGCGAGTCTTTCTGGAGCTTCTTCTCTATCGAGACGATCACGCCGATAAAAGAACTGTCCAGATAATGAGTT
This sequence comes from Spirochaetes bacterium GWF1_51_8, assembly GCA_001829415.1. Classification (GTDB taxonomy): domain Bacteria; phylum Spirochaetota; class Brevinematia; order Brevinematales; family GWF1-51-8; genus GWF1-51-8. The sequence goes on along the minus strand of MIBE01000010.1, from coordinate 31,514 downwards.
TCGGAGAGTTCGAAATAGATATTCTCTTTTTGACTCTTTTCCATACGGGCGCTTAAATAGTCGAACAACTGGGAGCAAAACTCCATCGTTCCACGGCCCTGAACCTTAACCAAGACCCCTCCTTCGAAGGGTCCTACCATAACCCGGGATACCTCGGACATATCGATCCCCTATATATCTTCGTTTATGATTGCGGCTTGATTTTCCACATTCTGCTTGAATAACTTCTCAACTTCGTCCTTCGAAAGGGTTTTGCCGTTACCGGTGAAGACCATTCCTTCCTCGGCGAGGAACTTGGGCGCCCAAAGATTGCCTACGAGTTTGCCGGTCGAAAGGATCTCGACCTTTTCCATCGCGTAGATGTTGCCCTTGACCTTTCCGCCTATCCGCACCGAACGCGCATAGATATCGCCTAAAATGCGGCCTTTTTCGCCGACAAGCACCGTCCCTTTACCCTTCACAACACCCTTGAAATCCCCGTCAATCCTGAGGATTCCGTCCGCGCGGAATTCCCCGCTGAACGCATTCGATATTCCTATGACGCTGTGCGACTCCGCCCTCGGCTGACCGTCGCCCGCTACCGGCGTCTTCTCTTTCTCGGACACATCCCCTCCAACTGAGTGATAGTATTTGAGCTAAATCTTAGTTCCCGGGCCTCATACAGATAAACGGTTCGGGGTTTACCGTCTTATCGCCGATCAGCACTTCATAATGAAGATGCGGCCCGGTCGCCTTACCGGAAGAACCAACATATCCGATCACCTGGCCCTGCTTTACCTGCGCGCCTATCGTGATCTGTTCGCCCAGTTTCATCATATGGGCGTATTTCGTACCGAAACCGTATTTGTGTTTGAGTTTGATCATGATACCGTAACCGCCATGCCATCCCGCGCTTTCGACTATACCGTCGGCGGCGGCGAACACGGGAGTTCCCGGGTTAACAGCAAGGTCGATACCCGAATGGAAGGCGTACTTCCAACGGTAGACCGGATCGACACGCGGCCCGTAGACCGAGGTGATCCTCGCGCGGGTGGCTAACGGATAAAGCGAAGGAATTTCGCCTAAGAGCGTCCCCATCTGCGCCTTGAACATCAGCATCTCGCCGATCTTCATCTTGGTCACTTCCAGTTCGGTCGCGAGCTTTTCGAGGGAAAGAGCTTCCTGCGGCATAATATTATTGGTATAATCTCCGCCGATCTTGATCTCGTTGAACTGGTAGATATCGCTTTCCCCGCCCGCGGCGCGGAAAATCTGGTTTACATCGCTTTTAAACTTGGTAAACTTGCTGTTCAGGTTCTGGATACTGTTTTTGAAGCCCTCGATCACGAGAACCTGCGACTGGTTTTCATCACTCAGGCTCACCAGGCGTTTCGCGTTCTGCTGGTTCCCGGAGATCGTGATTACTGACGTGATAATCGTCACGCCGAGGATAACCATCGCGAAGAACATGATATAGTTGGAAATCTGAATGTTGAAAATCTTCTTCTCGTTATGCGGAACAAGCATGATAGTCAGCTTCTGCGAGCCTTTTTCATGGATCTTTAAGGCGATTTTTGCGAAGAAGCGTTTCATGTTACTGAAAAAGAGCGTGGTCTGCTCTTTGAATTTCATCCAGCGGGACTTCTTGTAGACTTCCGCCGAAGATCTGAGAGCAGGACGTTTTTTCTTGTAATGTACCATGAATTCCTCCTGGAGTCTCTGATTTCACTCCACCCCGTAATATTTTAACATATCGCCGAAAAAGTTGCCAGTAATTTCCTTATTTATTTCTCGCTCGGCCTTTCACGGGTTTGACAGCTTTTTCTTCCTTCACTACGATCAGGGCATTTCAAATAACTTTGCCTTTTCTGACATTCTAAAGTATCATAACTAATAATACGTCCAACGGTCACTTCCTATCATTTGTTAATTGAAGTGACCCATCATAGATTCCCTAACGGAGCAAATATGCTGATCGACAGCCACACTCATCTCAGGCACACCTATTCCCCGGAAGAATTAAGCGCGTTTTTAAGCAATCCGCCGGATGATTTAGGCTATCTTGTTGAAATATCGACAAATAACGATGAAATCTTAACCTCGGCGGCGCTCCGGGGCGTTCCATGGCTTCTGCACGCCGCAGGCCTCTATCCCGAGAACGCGGCTTTGTTCGGCACGAAGATGCGCGGCGAGTTCCTCTCGCTGATCGAACGGTTTCCCCCGCACGCAATCGGCGAGGTCGGATTGGATTATCATTGGGATTACGCCGGAGCCCCGGAACAGGAGAAACTCTTCCGCTTCAATATCGAAACAGCTATCGCGCGGAATATTCCGTTACTCATTCACTCCCGCGACGCGTTCGACGACACGTTCCGTATCCTGAAGGACTACGCCTTGAAAATTCCCGTAGTTTTTCACTGTTTCGGCTACGGACCGGATGAGGCTGAAAAACTGATCCCCGAAGGATATTACCTGTCGTTCGCGGGGAATATCACCTACTCCAAGGCCGAACCGTTACGCGCGGCCGCGAGGCTTGTCCCCCATGACCGCCTGCTTCTGGAGACCGACGCGCCCTACCTCTCGCCCATCCCGAACCGCGGGAAAAAGAACTGCCCAGAGTATGTCGGGATTACTTACCGCTATGTCTCGGAACTTCTGGGGCTCGATTTCGATAGTCTCTCCGCGCAAATTGAGCGGAATTTCAGGAAGGTTTTCGGAATTTGACAGTTTGTCAGCGAAGAATTAAAATGATTCATGAAAATAACCATCGTTATCATTTCATCTCTACTCCTGTTCGTTTGCGGGAGTATCGGTTTTAGCGACGAACAGTCGAATAAGATCGTCATTCAATTCACCGGGATGACAAAGAAGCTGCCGAAGGGTACTGAAAAAATCAAACTCGACGGAAGCCTGATGCTTCATCCGTCTCAGGTCGTCATCGATTATTTCGATCCGTTCCAGTATGCGCCGTTTCACCTATTCGACAATTCGCTCAACACATCGGCTCAGCTTAAAGGTGATTATTTTTCGCAGAGCAAAACCAATCCTGTCTATAAAATCGCTTTTAATGCGTCTATCATGTTTGACAGACTTATTTTTTATAACGGCTATCTCAAGCAGGACGACTTGTACTTTAAAAACGCGCGTATCAATGAGATGCTGATTAATGGTAAGAAGTATTTTTTGATTGACACTCCTTCCCCTCAGACAGTAAAGTTCGACACAACATTTAAAACTAATATTCTTTCTATCGAAATCGTTTCGGTCTATCCCGGTACCAAGTATTCGGATATTTGTATGAGTGAGATTGAGATATACAACGGCGAAAAAAAGTACACTATGAGTTCCGTTCAGGAATCGAAAAATCAGTTTTTTACAAAATACAAGGCATACCTCTGGAATCTGATGAAACCCGAACCGATAAAACAAAAACAACTATTGGGCATTTGGCTCGAGTTTTCCGCATCCACATGTGAGAATTATCCCAATGGAACAAACAGAGAGAGTTTCATGTTTATTTCCGATGATGAAAACAAATGCTATTGGGCGGAAATGAACGCTATCATGACAAATCTGAAGAAAAGCAGTTTCGAAGATTTAAAGAATATGTTCTATCATTCCTATGATGGACCATATAAACTGAAAACAAAAAACGGGCTAAGTCAATATACAATCGATGCAACCGGGGATTGCTGTTGTATCAATTATCTTGAAGAAAGTACCATTCTTATTAGTTCGAATATTATGATGAAAAAAGTTTATCAGCAGGAATTTATTGGAATGGAAGACGAAGAAGAAGATGCGCCGAAAAAAACCAAGCCGAAGAAAAAGCCCGAACCTTTCTATGAACTTCATAAAAAGCTAAAATAACCTACACTTCGATCACCATACCCTCTTTCGCGAGGATCACGCCGGAGTGCTCTTTCTTGGCTTCGGCCTCGATACCGAGCGCTTCCTCGTCGGTGCGCTCAGGGTCCATATGGAACAGCACCGGCTGTTTTTACCGATGCCTGTTTCGCGACCTCGACCGTCTGCCGCCGCTACAAACATCGTATACGTTTTTATTACGTGAAGTTCAGGGTAAAAATCTATTCATAGAAAATATGCAATTTATTTTACCATACCCCTATTTTTATAACAGAATATAAGTTATAATCAATCTCATCCGTTGGGTAATTTTCATTTATTTCTTCAATATTATTTTTCATATATTTCTTGCAAAATATTTATAGAAGGATTACTATATCTTATAGGGATACGATAATAAGGATAAATAACTGAAAAGCATCTTGGAACTTTTCCGAAACAGCAAGATACTCCCGCCATTGCTCGCCGTTATTTTCCCTTTGATAGCGTTGGTGATGGAAAATTTATTCTGGTGGGCTGTGAAACCTTTCGCGTGGTTTTTCTTCTTTCCCGCGGTTTTTTTCAGCGCGTGGGTCGGCGGAATAATGGGAGCGCTGATCGCGGGGACAATTTCGACCGCTCTCGCGTGGTGGTTCTTCATTCCTGTCATTAATTCATTCCAGTTTGAAAACCCCTACTCGATTTTATCGGTCTTCATGTTTATAAGTATGAGTATTCTTTACGGCTTTTCTCAGGAACGGACGAGAGTAGCGAATAAAAAAGCCGCCGAGGCCCTGGCATCCGAACGGTCGGCATTTCTCCAGCTTGAGAACGAGAAACGCTTTCGCCAAACCCTCGATATCATGATCGAAGGCTGTCAGATTATCGACCGCGAATTCCGGTACGTCTATCTGAACGATACTGCCGCGATCCACGCCCGAATGAAAAAAGAGGATTTGCTCGGACATTCGATGGCCGAAATGTTTCCGGGAATTGATAACTCCGAAATGTTCGCAAAGCTCCGTCTTTGTTTGGACAATAATGAGTCACACAGGATGGAAAACCTGTTCCAATACCCCGACGGTACGTCGAAGTGGTATGATCTCAGAATTCAGCCGGCTCCCGAAGGCGCGTTTATTCTCTCCCTCGATATCACCGATTTTAAAGAAGCACAGACAATCCTGAGCCGGACTAATGTCGAATTGGAGAATATGGTTCAGGAACGTACCCGAAGTCTGGAAGCCGCGTTGAAAGAGGCTGATGAGGCAAACCGCGCGAAGTCCGATTTTCTCGCGAATATGAGCCATGAACTGCGGACACCTCTTAATTCCGTGATCGGGTTCAGCGAGGTGCTCCAAGACCGCCTTTTCGGCGAACTGAACGATAAGCAGAAAGAATACCTATCCTATATAGAAAAAAGTTCCCGTCACCTGCTCACCCTCATCAACGACATTCTCGATCTTTCAAAGGTAGAATCCGGGAATATGCGGTTGGAGGTCTCGGAAGTTCCGGTACGCGGGGTAATCGACAGTTCGCTCCTGATGGTAAAAGAAAAGGCTCTTAAGCACTCCGTCTCTCTCGCCGTAGAAATCGCCCCGGATGCCGATATCACGCTATCGGCGGATGAACGCAAACTGAAGCAGGTCATCGTCAATCTCCTCACCAACGCCGTCAAATTCACCCGGGATCACGGGAAGGTTTCGGTCGCGGTTTATACAAATAAATCACCCGGCGGAAACGAAAAAACCGTCGAACTGATTTTCCGTATCGAAGATACGGGGATCGGAATAAAGCCCGACGAATTGTCGCAGCTCTTTAAACGATACGGTCAGTTGGAGACCGCCTATCAAAGGAAGTACGAAGGTACGGGATTGGGACTTTCGCTCGTTAAACGATTAGTCGAACTTCACGGAGGACGTGTCTGGGCTGAAAGCGAATTCGGCAAAGGAAGCCGTTTCTATTTCTCGCTTCCGATCGATTTGCAAGCATCGCGTCCGGATGTTAAATAGACAGTCTAATGAGGAAAGTACATGAAGAAAAAGCTGATCCTGCTGGTCGAGGATAACGAACTGAATCGCACTCTCATCAGAGACTTGTGTACCTACTACGGATATCGTGTGATCGAGGCGACGAACGGCGCGGACGGAGTCCGGATGGCGGCAGAGATCAATCCCGACCTGATTCTGATGGATATCCAAATGCCGCTGATGAGCGGATATTCGGCTATCCAGAAACTTAAGGAAAACCCTAAAACTAAACATCTTATAGTGATCGCCGTTACTTCCTTCGCGATGGTCTCGGATAAAACTAAAATTCTCGCCGCGGGCGTGGACGATTTCATCACAAAACCAATCGACACCCGTCTATTACCGAAAATGATAGAGAGATATATCGGTCCGGGAGGGTAAAGAATGGATAAAAAACGAATACTCTGCATCGACGACGAACCTATGAATCTCGAACTTCTCAAAGCGATCCTGGAGCCGCAGGGTTATGAGGTATATCGGGCGCTTAATGGAAAGGACGGAATTGTAAAACTGTCCGGCGGGGGAATCGATCTGGTTATTCTCGATGTATCGATGCCGGAGCTGAACGGGTATGAGGTTTGCAGGATGATTAAAAACAATCCCGGGACGTCGAATACCCCGGTCGTTCTGCTTTCCGGCCTCAGCGGCACCGAAGAGACGAAGAGGGGGATGGACGCGGGGTGCGACGATTTTATCTCGAAACCGTTTTCAAGGACTGAGTTCATCGAACGGATCAATACCGTACTAACGAAATAGGAATCAAAGTCATAGTCCCGTCACGGTAAATTACCTTTCCTGAAAGATGTGAACTGGGGGAATCTGAATATAAAATTATACTTCGATCGTCATGCCCTCTTTCGCGAGGATCACGCCGGAGTGCTCTTTCTTGGCTTCGGCCTCGATACCAAGCGCTTCCTCGTCGGTGCGCTCAGGGTCCATATGGAACAGCACCAGCCGTTTTACCGATGCCTGTTTCGCGACCTCGACCGCCTGCCGCCATGTGCTGTGTCCCCACCCCAGACGGAACTCGATCTCCGTGTCCGTGTACTGGGCGTCATGAATCAATAGCCCGGTGTCGCTCGAAAGCTCCACCACACGTTTATCCACCTGGTTCTGGAAATGCTCGGTGTCGGTACAGTAGACAAACGACTTACCGCCGAACTCGATCCTGTATCCGAGCGCGGTTCCGGGATGGATATGCCGTTTCGCGATCACGCGGAGCCCCGTCTTGAAGAGATGCGAACCCTCGTTCAACTCATAGAAGTCGATGTTCACCGGAAGCTGTGAGAATTTCACCGGCCAGTAGTCGTATTCCATCTGCCCGGAAAGCAGTCCTTCGAGCTTACGGTTGGCCTTCGCGGGGCCGAAAATATATATCTTGAACTTCGGGTTGAAAATCGGATTGAAGAACGGGAAGCCCTGGATGTGATCCCAATGGTAATGGCTGAGAAGGATGATGACCTCGTTGACCTTACCCTCGGCTATCTCTTTGGCGATCTTCGCGCCGAGAGGACGGATACCGGTGCCCGCGTCGAGGATCAGGCGGGTCGAGATACCCAGGTCGACTTCTACGCATGACGTATTGCCGCCGACCTTCATTTTATTGATTTCCGGTACGGGAATCGAACCCCGAACCCCCCAGAATGTCAACTTCATAATCTCTCCTAAAACGATTTTGCGGAATCTATCAAAACCGTATACGGGCCGTCGTTAATCAGCTCTACGTCCATCATCGCCTGAAAAACGCCTGTCTTTACATCCAATCCGTTCTGCCTCATCGACGATAACAGCCGTTCGAACATTTCCTTCGCGCGTCCCGGTTCCATCGCCCCGGTGAACGATGGGCGCTTTCCCTTGCGGAGGTCGCCGTATAGGGTGAATTGCGAGATGACCATGATCTCCCCGCCTGCGTCCAGTACCGAGATAGACGCTTCCTGATCGCCCTTCGGGAAAATCCGCACCCCGGGCACTTTCCCGGCGATATACTCGATATCCCTGTCGTTATCCTCACGGCCGATCCCGATGAACACGAGTATCCCTTTTCCGATAGAGCCTGTTTCCGCTCCGTCGACCGTCACACGGGCTTTTTTTACCCGCTGTATCACCGCGCGCATAACTTTCCCGATAATTTAATAGAATATTATACTCTAACGAAGGTTTCCCGTCAAGCGAATGTTTTTGTATCCGGCATATTTCTAACCCGGATATTAGACGAAACGCGGGAAAAGTAGTATAATAGCGCCTCAATGTATACAGGAGAGGATCATGATTCGAAGTACACGCGTCTTCGTTAATATAAAAGCCACCTATACGATAAAGACATCCACTTATTCCTGCGAAGTCCTCGATCTCTCCATGGAGGGCTTGAAGATAGGCACCCGCCAGATTCTCGAAGCCGGAGACCTGCTGAAGATCACCCTCGACTTGGAGAGTAGAACGATCATGTTCTTCTGTGTGGTTAAAAACAAGGGTGAAAATAGCGGAGAGTACGGCATCCGAATCGAGGAGCTTCACCCGGAAGATAAAATAGTGCTGGACGATTTCCTGCTGAAATTCATGATCCGTTCCAATCTCGATCTGACAGAAGAGTTCAAACCTAATCCATAATCCCCAAAAGGCCGCCCCATGAGTAAAACGGGCAGGAACGCGCGTAAATCCCATGACTGGGCTCGCCCTCGCCGGAGATCGCCGAGTAGTTTTCATGGATATGGTTATGCCGGAGCCATTCCGTCATCAGGAGGCGTTCGGAGCTTTCCTTGATCAGACGGTAGATATCCGACCCGTGCCGTTTGAATCCCCACGCGGCGAGGAAATTGATCGGCGGCCAAATCCGCCCGCGCCAATAATCGCCGTCGGGAAGATAGTCCCGCGACTGGATGCTTAACGAGGGTATCTCCCACTGATTCTGGAAATGCTTCGACAGGTACATCCCCTCGAGCAGTTTAACCTCGTTCTCCTCCACCAGGCCGGAGAGCAGCGGGTAAAACGACAGCGGCGTGATCTCCTTCGCGAAGACCTTGCCCAATCCGGCGCGTTTGAACGAGTTGGCTGTGCCGGTATTCCAGTCGAAAAACTCGTTCAGCGACTTCCCGAAGAAGATCAGGTCTTCGACGAACTCGCCGGACGGTAACGAAAGAATCCTCGAGAACTCGAGAAGGATTTCCGCCGCGAGAGCCATCATACCGGTCAGGTCGATACACGCGTAATCCAGCTTCCCGTTCGCGAAACCCATCTCGTCGAAGATCGGCGAGTTATCCAAGCCGGATTCGAGTACCGCCCCGGTTTTCCCGGTGAGGCGCAGGAGAGTTTCGTCGTCCTCGTTGTCACTTCCCCAACTAAAGGTATAGTCCTCGTTCATCCGGTTCGCTTTGAACCATTTATAGTTTTTCACGAGAGCGGGAAAAATTCCCCAGATGAAATGGACGTCCTCGGTGCGGTCGTAGATTTCCTTGGCGGCGAGGAACCAGACCGGCGGATTCGAGCGGTTGCTGACCCGTTCGCGCATCACGATCTGCGGGATACGCCCGTCGGGAGTGATACATTCGAGCACCGTCTGCAAGGTCAGTTTCGCGAGCTCGGTATCGTAACGGGATAAGATGATGCTGGACAGCGACGCGTCCCATGCGAACAGGAGCGGCCCGTGTTTCGCCTCGGGCACCCCGAACAATGCGGACATGAAGCCCGACCACGCTTTGTTCACCGGCACGTAAAATTTGCTTTTCCAGATTCCCGCGACCGCGAGGTTGTAGAACACCGCGCCCCGCGCGACCTCGAGCGGCCTCTCTTTAAATATCGCCGTTCCAAGCTCTTCTTTAGCCTTGGCGTAGTATTCTTCAAACTCGATAAACCCGATCTGCTTATCCGCGATCACCAGTTCGATGTCGCCGAGATAGGACAGTTCGAAATCGATCCCACGGATAAAGAATTGCCCGCCGATGACAAGGTATTCTTCCACCCTTTTGACAAGCCCGTTAGCGTGAAAATCCGCCGGGTTGACTAAATGGGCTTTCAGCAGAATGACGTGTTTATACTGTATCCATTCGAATGTGTTATCGAAAATGCTGTACTTCGCGTAGAACGGTGTAAACGAACAGGGGCCGAGCTTGATCTCGGAACAGTAGGAAGGGTCGTCTTTATGGGCGGTATTGAACGCCGGATACCGGTCCGGCATCCCGACATTCAGGAAGAACTTACTCCAGCTCTTGCCGTCTTTCAGTAGCGAGAAAAAGAAACCTTCGCCGTTCTCGTTCAGGAATTCGTTAATGCCGCGATGTCCGAAGAATCCGTACCGCATTTCCGCTCCCTTGGATCTATTTTAGGCCGGTATCCGTTTCGTTAAAAACCTCTGCTTCGAACTTGTATACTTTCGCTCCGTTCTCCCATGCGAACGGCTCGAGGCCCGCTTTCCGGCATGTCTCGTTCAGGAAGCGCGTCCTATCCCACCCGTACTCTGTCGCCACCTGCGGGAGCAAAAGCCCGCGCCTGTATCCCTTTTCGAGGATCAGTCCGTCGCGCCCGACAGCGATGTCTTCGAGGTTCGCCACTTCCTCGACAGGGTAAAGGATCGATATCTCCACGCTCAGCCCGGGGTATTCCTTCGCGGTTAACGGGTAAAAGCGGGGGTCGTGGAACGCCGCCTGCACCGACATCTCCTGTACCGCCTCGCGGATGGGCTTCACCCCTTCGACATACCCGATACAGCCCCGCAGATTGTCCTCTATAGTCAAGGTAACGAATAGCCCGAACTTCTGCCCGAAAATCTCGTCGTTCAATCCCGGCATGGGAATGGGGTCGGCGAGTTCGAGCTTTCTCTCGATAGTCGCCCTGACAGTACGCAGAAGTTCTTTCTTCTGTTCGGCCGACAGCCTGAGTTTTTCCATCACGCCCCTCCTAACGGACTTTCAGCGCCGAGAGCGCGATCAGCGCAAAGAGCACGCTGATGATATAAAACCGCAGTACCACCTGGGTTTCCTTCCACCCTCCCAGTTCGAAATGGTGGTGGATCGGCGCCATGCGGAATATCCTCTTCTTGAACCGTTTAAACCAAAACACCTGGAGCACGACCGACACCGTTTCCAGTACGAACATGAATCCCGCGATCAGGAGCTGTACTTCCAGCTTGAGGATGATCGCGATCGTGGCGATAGTTCCGCCCATCGATAGCGAGAGCGTATCCCCCATGAATATCTGCGCGGGGTGGACGTTATACCACAGGAACGACGCAAACCCGCCGATCATCGCCATTACGATCACGGCGAGTTCGCCGGAACCCGGCAGGTGCGGAAAGAGAAGGTATTCCGATATATTGATGTTACCCATTACATACGCGAAGATGCCGAACGGGATAAAAAGGATGATCCCCATCCCCGCCGCGAGTCCGTCCAGCCCGTCAGACAGATTAGTGGCGTTGGAGAACGCGATCAGCGCGAAGGCGAAAAAGAGGAATCCCAGAATCGGCGGCCAAATAAAGATCGGCTTAGAGAAGAACGGGAGATAGAAACTGAAGAAGAAATCGGAACTCCGTTTCACCTCGAGAATCCCGCTGATCTCCTGCACTTTTACCGCCGACGCGGGCACCGAGAGTGTCAGCGCCCAGTTCAGATTCAGAATCGAGTCCTTCGGCGATTCCGCCTCGTCGGGTTTCATATTCATCGCCTTGATATCTATCTGCACCGGGCCGTAGTCGTCGAATAACCGGACGAGCGACAGGAGATTCTCGCTCTTATTGCCGAAAATATCCGCCACGGCAAAGAATATCTGATAACGCCCTGGGCTGACAATACCGCCAGTGCTGTTCGTCCGTACCCATTCGATAGTCCCGGAGTTCTGCCATGTGTACGGATACTCGATCACGAGCTTGGAATGTTCGTCCTTGACAATGACCGAGAACGTGTTCTCGCGCCAGTGCTGGGGATTGAAGTAAAGGAGCGCGAGGATGATACCCGCCGCGGTGATCTGGAGTACGAGCTTCAGTTTCGCGGAAATACCCTTCGAGTTGTTATACCGGACTTTGAGATAATCGTCGATAAAACCTATCCCGGCGAAAAGGACAATGGCTAGCCCCACGACAAGGACATAGTATTCGAAACGCGCCCAGAGCAGGATCGCGAGAAGCGCCGCGACTATCACCACAAGCCCGCCCATTGTCGGCGTACCGGCCTTCGTCTGATGGCTCTGGGGACCGTCGTCGCGGATAGCCTGACCCATCTTACGTTCGCGGAGTTTGCGGATAAACCAAGGGAATATCACCATCCCGATCAGGAACGCGGTAAAGAACGCCGCGAGCGAGCGGAAAGATATATACCTGAGTAGATTGAGAAGCGTAAAACTTTCGCTGAATTGATAGAATAACGAGTAAAGCATATTCCCTCACCGTCCGTTAAATATTCATACCCATCCGGGTCAAATGGAATCTGTTGCGGCCGATCACGACCGCGCGTTCCTGTATCATAGAGAGTCCGTACCGCCTGTAGAAACGGATTCCGCCCTCGTTGTCCGTATCCACATCGAGAAGCAGTCTCACACAGCCGCGGTCACGGTAAAAGTCCGTCGTCTTGTCCAGAAGCCTCGCGCCCAATCCCTGAGAACGGTATTCCGGAAGCACCGCGAGATGCGTCACATAACAATCGCCTGCGCCGACGCTCTTGATGATCTGTTCGGCATCGAGCAGGGATTTCATCTGTCTCAGGAGCACAATCGGATGAGAAAGATGAATGAATATTTCGTGGATATATTCCCTTTTAATTATAGCATAGTCCAGCGCAAAAATGCAACCGGCGGCCTTTTTGCCGTCACATTCCGCGATAAACGACCGCCGATAACTGTAGTACCCGTGTTTTTTACGATAGACTGATGATAGAAATGATTCCGGATTTCGACCGAGGATAGCCCGGTTGATCCCTTCCCCGCTGTCGAGAACGAATCTGGGGATTTGGGAATGAAACCGGGGCGAACCCTCGACTATTTCGATCGGCATATACCCTTCCGGATCGCTCCGTGTGATTACTGCCCGGAACTCTCCACGTACTTCTTTAAAAAGTCAGCGGTCGATTTGTACATCTCGAGCTGGTGAATCTGCTCGTCGGACATATTCTCGACCGTAACACTCTTCAGGATTTTTTCAGCTTCTTCGATAGCGAAATCGCGGGCGAAGATAACAGCCTGAATCAAATCGTTTTTACCTATCTTCTTCCCGTAAGACTCGATCATTTTTTCAAACGCCGGGGTCGACGACTTATCGATAATAATGCCATGGAAGTTTTCGATGATATACTCGAGGATCTTGTTGCCGTAGTCCATAATCATCTTTTCTTTGTCGGCGGCCTTTTTCAGCGCGGCCTTGACCTTTTTCTCGTCACCGGCTTTCTTGTAGTAGATCGCGGCGTCCTCGAACTCCTCGTTTTCCATCATGATATCTGCCATTTTCTTATAGTACTTTTTTTCCGCATGGGTATCCCCGGCCTTTTGGGCGAACAGCACTGCGTTTTGGTAATCCTTCTTTTTCTCGAAATCCTCGGCTATTTTCATATAACAGGACTTCATTCCCTTCTCATCCCCGGCCTTCTGGCAATACAGAGCGGACAATTCATAATTTTTAATCTTTTCCGCGTCCTTCGCGAGCTTCTGGTATATTTCCTGCTTAGTCTTGGTCTCCCCCGCCTTGCCGTAATAATCCGCGGCGTTTGTCAAGTCGCCCTGCTCCATGAAGATAATAGCGGTCTTATAGTACATATCTTTTTCTTTAGACGTGTCGCCGGCCTTGCCGTAAAACTCCCCGGCTTTGATGAAATTCTCGAGGTCTTCGTAATCGATCGCGACGAACTTGTAGGCTTCCTGCTGTTTCGCGGTATCGCCGATCAAACCGAAATATCTCGCGGCGCTTTCGTAGTTTTCTTTCGCGAAGAAGGAATCGGCGATATTTTTCAGTCCGGCCTTATCGTCTATCTTCTGATAATACTTCCCTGCAAGCTCGAACTTCTCGTTCTTGAAGAACTTATCGGCAAGCATCTTGAAACTGTCCTTATCGTCCAGCTTATCGTAGACCTTCGCGGCGGCATCGGGATTCTGAAGCTCGATATAGAGATCGCCGACCTTCTTGTAGCCGTTCTTGTCCGCGAGTTTCTCGTAGTACTTCAGGGCGTTCAACGGGTCTTTTTTATCGAGATAGGCTTCGGCAACAATTCTATACCCATCCTTAAACCCGATCTTTTCGTAGTACTTCACCGCATTGGGATAATCGCCAATCGTAAAATAAGCCTCGGCGATCTTCTGATACCCGTTGTTGGGGATAGCGAGGGTTTCTTTATCGAACTGCACGGTTAAACTGCCCGAGGCGATCTTGCTGTCGAAGATGACGTCCTCGACTTTTTTATAATACTTCGCCGAGTTCGAGTAATTTCCCGAGGTGTAATAAAAATCCGCGATTTTTGCCAGGCACTCGATCTTTCCCTTGCCGGTCTGCTTACCGCATTCGGCGTCGGCCTTCGCGTATTCTCCCTGCTTCAGGAATCCTTCGACACCCGACCCGCACGAGACCAGCCCCATGACAAGAACGATTCCCAATATGATACCCGGAGTTTTGTTTTTCATATTTCCGCCCCCTGAAGTTCGCCCAATATCCCTGTTCATATCACCTACCCGTTAATACTCTTTCTACTTAATATTTTAATGTATTCAGGCTGAAAGTCAATAAAAATTGCCGTCTCCGGTGAAATTTCGGCTATACAGGTATCGAAATAAAACCCTTGTGGAAGAAGAGGTACAAACCGCGGAGGCATGAAATAATGTAAGCGCTTTCTTGATTTTTCCACTCCCTCGCGCTATAATATCTGCCTATTTAAAAATGAGGAGTTTACTATGAAAAAGCTGTTCGGTTTCATCGTGTTTGCGTTCCTGATCTCCGGTGCGGCCTGCTCGGTCGCGGACCGTCTCGATCCTTCCGCCCCCGCGCCTTCCGGCTCCGCCTCACTCGATCCGCTCGGTTACGGCGAGGGTACGATGGTCAAACTTTACTACTCGAAATGCTATGCCACTTACACGTTCGGCACCGGGAAGTTCATCGGTTATATCGAGGTTGAGAACGCGGCTTACCGGAAGGAAGTCGTCGTCCATTATACACTCGGTTCGGAGTGGAAAGATATCGCCGCGAGTTACCTGAAGTCGATACCCGGAAATAAGGAAATCTGGTACTTCGCTCTCGACGGCATCGGGTTTAATCCGTTCGCGGGATGGGATGTCCGTTTCGCGGTCAGATACACCGTGAACGGGCAGACTTACTGGGATAATAACAACGGTCAGGACTACATGACCGGGACCGGCCCCAGGAACTTCAGCGCGGAGTTCGCATGGGGGAAAAGCATTGTCGCGATGCAGTACGCTTCCTACGGCCAGAACGATACCGAAAAATTCTTCAACTGCCGCATCTTCACCAAATACGCCGAGGGAGATAAAAGCGTAAAAATCGTCTACACCGAAGACAACTGGGCTACCGTGAAAGAAGCTCAAGCCCAGTATGTCTATGACGATTCCGATTTCACCGGCGGAAACAAAGCCAGCGTTTGGTGGGCATACGCCCCGCTCGCCGGCACCCCGGAAAATGTCAGTTTCGCTATTTCATACACTCTGAACGGCGCGGCTGCGTGGGATAACAATTTCGGAAGAAATTACACCGTCTCGCCCGGGACGATCTGGGAATAAGAACGGTTCAAAAATTATTATCAAATAAAAGGCCGCCTCGAAGGGCTTGTTGACAAACTAATATAACACATGGTTTTTTGTCACTGCGAGACGCGATGCGTCAAAGCAGTCGGTATAACATCATATTAGATATTTAGATAGATTGCTTCGGCTTTTGCCTCGCAATGACAAAATGGGTTTGTCAACAACCCCCGAAAGAGACGGTCTTTTTTATCTCATCCTTCCGTCATTGAATCAACGTTTTTTCTTCCCGTTCCTTGAAATAGTATGACTATCCGGAAGCTCTTTTTAACTACTGTTATACTTCGGGAAAGCAGCGCCTTTTACGAAACTTATTGTATTTAACACATCATAGGTGATATTTGTCACAAGTTAAGAGCCTCCCTTTAGAGTTATTCATTTGCGGGAAAAATAGAACCTTCTTATAATATGTCAACAGGAAATTGCGCCCTCGGTGTATCGCGAAGCGCCGAAGGTCTTACCCTAAGTTCGATTGCAGGAGCAGTTGTTATGCATGAGAAAAGTATTCTACTTTCAATCTCTTCCGGAGCGCATCCTTCATCACGCGATGAAACTCTTGTCCATCAAACCGAAATTAACCCTACCGCTGACTCCCAAACACAGGAAGGAATTACCGTAGTACCGGAAAGTAAAATCCCGAATGAGAATTTTGAATATATTTTTTTTGGAATTCTCGCGGGCGTCTCCTTGCTGATATTCGCAATCATTATCGGGATAATTTTCAGGAAGAAAGGTATCATCATCAAGTTATTTTGCGGGAAAATCCCTTTAGGTGAAGAGAATCCTGATCTCGCCCCTTTTATCCTGATTGCGTTAATGAATCATTTAAAAAAGAGCGTGGTTATCCGTGAAGCCGTCCTTGTTACCGGGAGAGATATCAATGCGGAGCGAATAAGCCTTCAAGGTTTAATCCCGGATACCCGTTTTCCGCAAACTCTCCCTCCTGGCGAAGCCGCATTCTACAAGATTCCGATGAGCCGGGCTATCTGCTCCGAAATCCGGGGATTAGCATTAAGAAATATGGATGTTACTGCGTCAATCGAAACACAAGACGGGGAAACCTTTTTCTCAAATTACATATTTCACAGCAATATTTTGAAAATCACATCGGAAGAGATGAGGTGACCTCATGAAAAAAATCTGCGTTTTCGGTACCGGGGGTGTGGGCGGATATTTCGGCGGAAAGATCGCTTCGCGTCTGAATGACCGGGAAGTCTATTTCATCGCGCGGGGAGAGCATCTCGAGCAGATCCGCAAGAACGGCCTCATTCTCAATACAGCATCGGAAAAAGGGTTAGTCTGCCGTCCCGCGCTCGCGACCGACAACCCCGCCGAAATCCCACAATGCGATCTCGTTCTTCTGTCAGTTAAAAGTTACGACCTGAAAGACTGCCTTCCTCATGTCAAAAGGGTCGCTGGCGCGGTCGGCGCTATCCTCCCGTTACTCAACGGGGTCGATATAGTCGAACGGATACGCAATGTAGTCGATACAGCGGTCGTCCTGCCGGGCTGTGTCTATGTCGGGACGCATATCTCGAAACCGGGCGAAATCACCCAGGACGGCGGCGACGGCAGGATCATCTTCGGCGACGACCCGCTCGGCCTGCGTTACGACCCGGCCCCGTTGATCGAACTGTTCCGCGCGGCGGGTATCGCGCACGAATACCAGCCCGATCCGTATCCGTCTATCTGGATGAAATATATTTTTATCGCCGCATACGGAATGGTCACCGCGGCATACAGGAAGACGCTCGACGAGGTCTATGCCGATAATAAACTCCGCACACTCGCGCTATCCGTGATGCACGAGATCGCGGCTATCGCCGAACGGAAGGGTGTCGGTCTGCCGGAGAACGCCGCCGCCAGCTCGCTCGACAAGGCGAAGAGTTTTCCGGCCGGCACGAAAACGTCGTTCCAGCGGGACTACGAGAAGGGCGGGAAAAACGAAAGCGACCTCTTCGGCGGAACGATCATCCGCCTCGGCCGCGAAACCGGAATCCCGACCCCATTTACAAATCAAGTGTTCGTGCGGTTATAGGGATATCAAAACTCTATCTTCATCCGATCCTCGCTACGGTCATTTCAGCCCGGGAATTCGCGTATCCAGCGCGGGAATCTCGATCCGGCTGTCCGTCATCCGCTGGTCGTACACAAAATCGTCTGTGGGGACTATCTTCCATTTACCGCCGTGGAGCTTGCTCAGCCCCCGCGCGATCTCGTAAAAATTCCATTTCTTGTTCGAGTCGATCTGGTACAATCCCGGCGGCAGCACGGCGATTTCGGCGAGCGCCTTCGCTGTGTCCTCGAGGAACGAGCACGCGGGGTACCATTTCCTGCTCGCGCGCACTTCGCCGTAAGCAGAGGTCTGTTTATCGAAATAATCGATCATGTTGTTCGATCCGGGGGCGTCGCCGATCTGCCATCCCAGACGCGCGATGATAGATTCCGGGCACTGGCTCCGTACCCGCTCTTCGGCCATCCGTTTCTCGTAGCCGTATCCTCCGGTCTCGTCGGGGATAGATTCCGGTGTGAACGGCCCCCGGGCGTTATTCGTGAACACCATTACAGAACTCGTGAAAACGAAACGGATTCCGAGCGTCCGGCATATCCATGCCGTCTCACTCGGCCACTCGTAGTTCACCTTCCAGCCCTCGTTGGGGAGACCGGTGGGCGCGCTCAGGATCGCGAGGTGATAGAAAATATCGGGTGCGGCTTCCCGGACAAACGACTCCATCCGGGCGTAGTCGTCGATAGGGATACGCGAACGGTCCCAGCCCTCGACTGTATATCCCTTCGCCCCGAGAGTTTTTGTCAGTACCTTTCCCAACGTTCCGTTCTTTCCCGCGATCAGTGCTTTCATAAAATTCTCCCGGAGTATTTTAACCGGAATCCCGAAATGAGTGAAGTTTTGTTTTGAGTGTTTTGACGCTTTGCTTAGTATTTCTGCCCGGAAATGGAATTCCCCGCCGAGATGTTCGGGGGAGTGCCGGATTCGAGGCAGTAGATATTGCCGTCGTCCGCGCCGAAATAGACCTTCCCGCCGGAGACACATGCGCTCGACTCGATCACCGCGCCGATCGCTGTCTGCCATATTACTGACCCGCTTGCGGCGTCGAGACAATAGAACTGACCGTTATGCCCGCCGAAGAACACCTTGCCGTCCGCGACACACGGGCTTGTCTCTACCCAATCGCCGGTATCGAACTTCCAGACAACACTCCCGGCTGAGGCATCCATGCAATAGAGATAACCCTGTTTCGAGCCGATATAGACTTTTCCATCGATAATCGCGGGACTCGAGTTGAGGTCGATCCCGGTGTCGTATTTCCAGACAAGCTTCCCGGTCTTGGCGTCGAGACAATAGACAAAACCGTCGTCACCGCCGAAATAGACTTTATTCGCCCAGACTTCCGGGCTGGACAGCACTCCGCCCGTCATCTCATAGCGCCATTGCACCTTTCCGCTCTTGGCGTTCACACAGTGCAGTGCGTCGTTCACCCCGACATACACAGAAGTATCGCTGAGGCCGGGACTGGAGAGATATACCCCCCACGACCAATTGCTCCAAAGCGGTTTACCGTTCTTCGTGCTCATGCAGAAGAGGTAGTACATACATCCGATATAGAGACGGTCGCCGACTATAGTCGGGCTGGAGGAGCTGTTGTATCCGAGGTAGCCTTTCCAGATTAGCGCGGCATTATCGGTATGCAGGCTGTATAACGACCAGTCGTCGCTCGAGAAATATACTTTTTTATCCGCGACGCAGGGGCTGGACACGACGAAGCCCTTGGTCTGGTATTTCCATATCTCCGCGCCGGTGTTCATATCGAGACAGTAGAGATGTGTGTCGTAGCTCCCGGCGAACACCTTTCCGCCGGACACGCACGGGCTCGAGTAAACCGGGCCGTCCGTGTGGAACTTCCAGATCACATCGCCGGGCTTGCAGAACGCGAGCATCGGTAAGAATAAGAACAAAAGATAGAAGGGTTTCATACTGTCTCCTAATCCTGTAAGGAATTATTATAAGGAGCGCGGGCGGAAAGTCAAGCGAACGCGCCGAAGGCATCCTATGCTGAAAACAAATTGGCATGTTTTATGCATGATATCTTCTAAGAATAAGTCGTGTACTTAGACTATGATGGAGAATAAATATATATTCTATAGTAATAAGGGGGTTGGTATGTTAAATAATGTTAGGATTAGAAAAAAACTTCTAATATTGGTTGCTCTATTTTTAATCTTCTTCACATCTTTTGCCTATTTTTCATTCACTACGCTCGACGAGGTAAAAATTAACGGGCCGGTTTATAAAAGTATCGTGCAGGGTAAGGACTTGATCGCGGATATCCTTCCGCCCCCGGAGTATATCATTGAAACCTACCTGCTCGTCCTGCAAATCGACAACGAAACCGATTCCGATGTTATCCAGAGCCTGATCGAACGCGGCGCGGTTTTAGAAAAGGATTACGATACCCGTCACGAGTTCTGGGTAAAAGACTTGAAAGACGACGGGATGAAACAAAAAATGGTAGTTGACGCATACGGCTACGCGAAGGAGTTTTTCAAGGTACGGAACGACGAGTACTATCCGGCTGTGCTCTCGGGAGACTTTGCCGCCGCGAAATCGATTTTAAAAAGCAAGCTTTCCCCTCTCTACGAAAACCACAGGAAATTCATCGACGAGATTGTCGAGATAGCCACAGAGAGAAATATCAATGATGAAAAGCTTGCGCAGGATATTATCCGGTCGCGTACACTTTTTTTAATACTTCTCGGTATTTTCGGCCTGACTGTGCTCATCCTTCTGTCCAATATCATTTCGGTTTCGATCATCAAACCGCTTAGAATGATCACCGCGAGGATGCGGGATATAGCCAGCAACGAGGGCGACCTCACCCACAGGATCGAATACATCAGCCGCGACGAGATCGGCGAGCTCAGCCGCTCGTTCAACAGCTTCATCGAAAAACTCAATCACAATATGATCACCGTCAAGGGTTCCGCGTTTCATTTCGACAACGCGACCCAAACCCTTTCGCGCTCGTCGAAATTAATTTCCTCGGGAAGCGAAGAACAGGCGAGCAGTATGGAAGAAATCTACAACACGATCGAGCAATTTTCCAAGTCGCTCGACGATATGAAAAAACACATTCTGAACCAGAACCTCCTGATCACCGAGAGTGCCGGATCGATAGAACAGCTAATCGCCGGGATGAGGACTATTATCGCAAGCGCGTTGTCGGTAAGGAAAAACTCCGAAGCGAACGTCATCTCGGCGCGTGTCGGGAAGGAAAAAGTAGAAATGTCGGTATCGGAAACCATGAAGGTAAACGAGAGTATCCGCCAAGTCTCGGTAAAAATCCGCGACGTCGAAGCGCATACTATAGGGATAGACAATATCCTGAAGATCATCCGAGAGATCGCGGACCAGACAAACATTCTCGCTATGAACGCATCCATCGAGGCCGCGCACGCGGGGGATTTCGGCAAGGGTTTTTCAATCGTCGCCGCCGAAATCAGGCATCTTTCCGAAAACACCGCCCAATCGGTACTTCAAATCTCCGGTATCCTCAAGCAGATCAAGGGCAGTGTGAAAGAATCGGTCGCTATGGCCGACATAGGGCTGAAAACCGCGGAGGAGGACGGGAAGCTCGCCGAGAGCGCCGGGATAGCGTTGGGATCGATCATGGTCAGTATCGAGTCCATCGACCGTATGGTCGGAGAGATTACATCGGTGTCAGAAAAACAGGACGCCGTATCGCAGATCGTCCTGCAGAATACGTCGACATTGAAGACCCATTCGGATACGATCCGGAACGAGATCGAGGAACTCTCCCGTTCATCGAACCAACTTAAAGAGGCGATTCACCTGATCAGTAAAGTAACAATTGACAACACTCAATCCGCGCAGGAACTAATGAGCATTTCGGATAATGTTCAAAACCAGATCGGGGAACTAAATACGATCATCGGGAAATTCAGGCTCAGCGAATAGGATAAGTATAGAGTTATTTCAGCAATCCCTTTTCGCGCGCCATGTTCCGGGACATCGTGACCACCTTGACCGTCATCAGGATCAATAGGATGAACTCGACGCCCGCTCCTCCGACTAGATAATACAGATCGTACGGTTTTTCAAGCTTGTAGAACACCGGCACAATCGCGATAGCGGCTAGAACTACCCCGGTGACCATCAATAACTTCCCGGCCACCGCGTTGACATCGTACCATATCTCTTCGTCCATCAACGTGTATTTCGTCCGGGCGCCGTAGATCTGATTCGGCTTCACCTTCCGGATCGCCATCGGTATCCCGAGGATGAAAAACAACATCGCCGATGAACCGAATACCGCAATTGTAATAATCGTCATTTCCGACATATCGCCCTCCATGTTTTTCCTGTGCCTTATCTTAATCCTATCGTGATATTCTGTCAATACGCGGGTTGTTCATTTTTGACAAAGATAGTCCCGGCCTTTATTATCATAGTCCGGAGAAAAATAATGAACGCTCAATTTATCACGGCATTATCTAACGGCGACCGCGCCGCCATGGTGAATATCCCGAAGGCCGACCGTCACTGCCATAGCCTCCTGGGGGGAAAACGTGAAACCGCGTCACGTCTGCTCGGGCGCGAACTTGTCCCGCCGCCATCGGGGATGAACAGCATAGAAGTAATGAACTCATACCTCGACGATGTATTTTCATTCGGGATAGACCGTAAAGTGATCGAGAAGCTTTTCGAGGCGGCGCTCCTGACCGCCCTCGACGACGGGGTAGTATTGCTCGAGGCCAGTATCGACTGCTCCAATACAAAGTACTATCCCGGCGGCGCGGATGAAATGACGGCGGCTTTCCGGGATATCCATCGGAACACCGCTCCCCAAATCGAACTGATCCCCCAACTCGGGATGATCCGTGAACGGGATATAACCGAGCTCGAGACTATGGCGAAGTCATGTATCGACACCGGGTACTTTTGTTCGCTCGACCTGTACAGTGTCGAGACGGCTCGCGCTCCCGGGGAGTTTACGCCTATTTACAGCTACGCCCGCGATCATGGGATGAAGCTGAAGGCGCACACAGGCGAGTTCGGCGACGCGGAACAAGTTCGCCGGACGGTCGAGACTCTCGATCTCGACGAAGTGATGCATGGGATCACCGCCGCGGGCTCGCCGTCGGTGATGGAGTTCCTCGCGCGGCGCGGAACCGTCCTTCATGTCTGCCCCACCAGCAACCTCATGCTCGGTCGTGTGAAGAGTATCGCCGATCACCCAATCCGCGCGCTTGTCGACGGGGGAATAAACGTCACTATCAATTCGGACGATATTTTCGTGTTCGGGAACACGGTCTCAGACGAGTTCCTCGCGTTGTACCGTCACGGTGTTCTGGACGCCGGGGATCTGGATACGATCCGAGAACGGGGGCTGAAAGTAATATGAAATTTGATGAAATTAAGTGGTTATTCTTCGATTTAGGTAGTACTTTAATAAACGAAGATGAAGTAGTTCGATACCAGATGGAAAAATTGCTCGGATTATCGGCTAAAACCGGGAATTCAATGAATTATTCTGAAATACTTCAAAATATTGAAAACTCCGTAAAGGAATATGCCCCAAAGGTTTTTGATAAAACTATCCGCATGATTGCAAGAACCGAAGAGGAATATTTTAACTTCATAGACCAAACAAGGTATAACCACGATTTCGAGGAAATTTATCCGGATTCAAAGGAAACTTTGGAAAAACTTTGTAATAAATATTCTTTGGGGATAATCGCAAATCAGAAAGAAGGAACTGAGAAAAGATTGGAAAACTTCGGAATAAAAAAATATTTCTCCATATGTCTATCGTCCTCGGAAATAGGTTTAAGAAAACCCGATTTACAAATCTTTGAACTGGCATTGAAACAGGCAAAATGCGAACCCTCAAAGGCGGTAATGATCGGAGATAGATTGGAAAACGATGTCTATCCTGCGAAAAAGATCGGAATGAGAACAATCCGAATACTACGGGGTATATCAAAAGTACAGGTTCCGAAAAACGCGGAATACGAACCGGATTTCACAATCTACGAATTGAAAGAGTTGTTTTCCATACTATAAAACAGACTCCCGCTCAAAGACAAAAGAGTTAAAGAAATAATAGTCTATGAAAGCATTTTTAGGATGTGTTTGGCAAGGTTTTCATTGATTTCCGAATGACGCGGGATCGGCTGGCAATTACCTTCCGACGAATTTTCATACCAATCGTGCCGGGAACCGTGGCGTTTCAGAATACACCCCGACTTTTCGATTTGTCTAATTAAATCCTTTCTCTTCAAACAATTAGCTCCATAATACTCGCTTTATGAACTCCTGGAACCGTTCCTTCGTCGATCTCTTTATAGATGTCTTTTATGTTTTCCTTCAGTTCATCCAATGTCGAGCCCTGAGTCCGGTAATCGGGATATTCAAGCAGATACCCGATCCAGAAATCATTTTCTTTCCAGTAAACAACGGAAATTTTATTCATACTCACCTCATATAAAATATTAAATAATGACAGAGGATTAGTCAATTTTCCATGAGTTCGCCATGTCTCTTCTCTTAAACTGTAAAAAAAGAATCAATAGAATGAAATATAGCATCACAAACAAAATCCCCACCGCGTGAGGCGAAGGGGATGTCCGATCGAGTATTTTACCATTCGATATCGAAATTGTCGATACCGAGTTTACCTTCAACCATGCGAAACCAGAACTCAGCAGGGCGCCATTTTTCCATAAACAAAAATTCCGCTGTCACAATATATTGATCCGTCCCCTTGATTGTAGCCTTTTGTATACTCAGGATATGGAAATCCTTGTTTTCTTTAAAAAGGATATCCGTTAAACCTCTGTAGATTTTACCTAAACCCTTTTCTCCATTCTTCAATTCATCGAGGGAGGGCGCGGGCATTCCCGGGTAATCTACTATCAGGGCGTGAAGGCCGGTCATATCCTTGCTACCGATACAAGACATGCATTTATTAAAAACAAGCGAGATTTCAGCATATAACGGATCGCTCTTCGGTAATTCCTCCATATCCTTCTTAAAAATTATTTTTTCCTGATTTTTCAGAAGAGTTTTCCATCATTTTCAACGCTTTTTCTTCCTTCTCGCCGAGTTTGCCGAAATCGCTTTTCTTCAGGAAATCGACCCATTCCGTTTCAAGTTCAATTCCGCTTTTATTATAAAACTGTTTAAATGCCGCCTTCTCGTCATATTGTTCCTGCGCAAAGAAACTTTTGTACTTTTCCAATCCGTATATGTCGATCAGGTACTTTACAAATGACGCGCCGAGCCAATAGCCATATTTATTTTGATGAAAGTTTTCGGCAAGCAGTTTCGGTAACGCGATCTTATTCTCGATCAGATGCTTGGCAAGCAGGTGATAGTTTCGCCCGCTCTGATCTAAAAGAGTGGACAGTCCTTCGTTTGCGACGCCGGAAAATATCCGCAAGCCGTTATCGATCCGGTATGCTACGACATGTGTCAACTCATGGCCGGGTGTTTGGTCGAACGTCGTGTACACCGCGCACGCCGAGGGGCTGGCGTATCCCAGCGACATTTCACCCATATCCTTGCCCTGTTTTTTATCATTAAATACATAGAACTTGATATTCCCATAAGTCCATTTCAGATTGAGAAAATTAGTGATTTTCGTAAACGCTTCTTTGCGGGATTCGAGCCATTTTGCGGGGTCTTTCTCAATCACACTGCCGTTGGGATAGTATACACGAAAGATGCCGTCAGCGTACTCGTTCCAATATGCCTCATAAGCCTTACCCCCCATATGCCCCGTATCGACGAAATTGACAGGGCTGATCATTTCGCTCGTCGACTGCCACATCAAGCCGATGTTTGCGGGAACGATTTTTATCTTTGCAATATAGAATTCTTCGTTGTATACCGCATAATCGTTGATATGAATACAGCTATTAAAATTTTCGTCGAGGGATTTTTTCGTAATCGCTAAAAGATCATCCTTTTCAGAAATCACCGATTCTACCGGAACCGCGTTCTTCAGAAAATTCTCTTCGATCCAGCTGGGAAATGAGCGGATATAAATATACTCAATCTCCCCCTTCACTTTATGATATACCGCGTCCATCGGCGATTTTGGTACAATAGTGGCAGTCATCATTCCTTTCAGGGTCTCGCCCACCACGATATACGCCTCAGGGATAGCAAGTTTTATCCCAAAATCGTAACTTAAATCCTTCACGGTATAAATCTTATTTGTAGCGATAATCTTATATCCCGTGAATTGAAGCTCTTTACCGTTATAATACTTGACGATTTTTCCGTCATTCTCATAGACCATCTTGATGCCTAATTTTTCATTTACCGATTCCAGCAGCAGTCCCTTTTCATTGTAAACTCGAACATACCCATTTTCCTTCACCGTTGTCGTATTCGCGCATCCCCCAGTGAACGCCACAAATAGCGAAAATAAAAAAAGCTTAAACAGAACCATTCTCATTTTCATCCTCCTATAGGTTTAATCGATATTCTCGACACCAAGTTTACCTTCGACTATCCTGAACCAGAAATTCGCGGAATAAGGATGCCATTTCCCATCCTCCTCATATTCGGCGTTCATCAGGTAGAGCGTTTTCTCCTTGAGAACTACTTTTTTTATCTTTGTTATTCTATAATTCCAGTGATTATTAAAAATATGCGGGTAACCGTATTCAAACATCCATTCCACAAAACCGATTCTTCCTTCTACGGTAAGCATGCTATCCAGTCCCTCGATAGGATTGATTAACTCTGCGATTGTATTCGTTTCATAGTTTTTTACCGCATCGACAAATCT
The DNA here is from genome assembly GCA_001829415.1 of Spirochaetes bacterium GWF1_51_8. Taxonomy (GTDB): domain Bacteria; phylum Spirochaetota; class Brevinematia; order Brevinematales; family GWF1-51-8; genus GWF1-51-8. The sequence continues at coordinate 5,104 of MIBE01000010.1, read as the reverse complement.
TGCGAATAACTCGACTATTTCCTTGTCCGACGGTTCCCGCTCCATCGAGTTGCTCAGCTTTTCCTGTAGAGCTTCGATCAATAATTCAGTTTCCTTTCCTGCTTTATGCACAGGGAAGCAATCATGAGGTGCGAAAATTGTTAATGTATACTTCTCGCGATAATACCCGGTATTCTTCAATAACTTTTTCGTACTTATTCCGCTATGGATCGAGATATATACCGCATCGCCTTCGTCCTTCATGAAGATATAGGGTAAGGCGTATTTTTCCGTGGAGAGAGCTGTTCCGTTAATTTGAACCGTGATAACATTCGACCCGTCGGGAAGTTCGCTCTCGATAAGTTCATACTCGCCCCGAACCAGTTCGATCGTCTTCGCGCTATTAATAGGAATCGTCTTTATTATATCGAGCTGATATTCCTTCAGATCGTAAATATTGAAGACCCTCCAGAGGCTGTTCCGGTTGATCACATAGTACCCCAAGCAAGACAATAAAGACAGCGTAAACACAATCGAAAGAATAAAAACCGCATTCAATTTTACCTTCATACTCTCCTCCTTGAATGTCTACTTCTACCAACTGATATCGAAATTATCGATACCGAGTTTACCGTAGGCTACACGGAACCAGAAATCGGCGGGGCGCCATTGGCCATGGAACAGGAATTCCGCCGTCAATATATATTGAATACTCCCTTGAAAGTTTACCTTTTTTATTCCTTTGAGACAGTAATCGCCCGATTCCTTAAAGAGCAGATCGTTCATCCAAAAATGTGAAACTGCCGATTTTATCCGTTCTTCTTCGCTCGAAAAATCCGTGATTCCGGGATAAGGAACGAAAAGCGAAACCAGACCGTTTGTATTGTGTGTTTTCAGATAAATAATATACTTATCAAACAACCCCGCTATTTCCTCGTCGGAAGGCTCCCGTTCCGCGGAATTGGACTGGATTTCCTCTAACGCCCGCCACCAGTAGTCCTGATTAAAATTCGTAGCCTTCACCGGAAAACACCCGTCCGGCGCAAAGATACTTATCTTGTAATCGCCGCGATAGTATTCCGATTCGTACTCTTTATTCGGATTCAACCCACTCTGGATAAACAGATAAACAGAGTCACCTTCATCATGGATAAAGATATAGGGTAATGCTTCTTTGCACGTCGACTTCGCAGAACCGGTAATACGCACGGAAATATAATTCGACTCGATGACGCAGATGTATTCCACTAGCTTATCCTGCCCGAAGACCATACAGACCGGTTTAGGACTATCGATGGCAACAGTTTTCTCAATGTCAAGCTTGTAATCCTGAAGCTGATAAATCCCTGCAATATTCCCCATGTACTTTTTATTGTATATATAATACACTACCGAGCCGATCAACGATACCGCGAGTATAACGGTTAACACCCAAACCCATTTTGCTATCGGTTTCATTTTTCCCCCGCCTAATCGGCTAACTGTTTATCGACAAAACCCAAATAAGCCCGCTGGACATAGTACATCCCGATACACGCAAGCGTCCCGCCGGAAATAAGACCTAATGATATGAGAAGTAAAAGGATTTCGCTCTTTTCATGTATGATCAACTGCTGAAATCCCGGAACCGCGCCGGTCAACCATTTTGCTATAGCGGCATATACCCCGAACAGTCCCGATACAGCTACGGCCGCGGCCGCAAGCCATATCAGCAGAATAAATATCAGCACAATAAACGCCGGTAACGCTAATAAAAAGTTCCGCTTGGGGTTTCGCCCTATCTTACCGGAAATGCTCGTGAGACGCGCGGCGCTCCCGATCTGAGGTTCCATCAAAACCTCCCCGTACTCCAACGCGATCTCTTCGGGCTTTCCAAGCCGCGCGATGATCTCGGCTTCGGTCTTCCCGTCATCCTTACCCGCGTTAAAATGCTCCTCGTAGGTCAGGAGTATTTCCATCCGCTCCTTGACAGTCAAACCCCTCTCCATCAGCTTCAATTCGAGCCGTTTCATAAACTTGTCTCTATTCATTTTTATCTCCCCGCAGGATTTCTTCAACACCATGATTGAGTGAACGCCAGTCCGAAAACAGCGACTCGAAATGCGCCTTTCCCTGTCCGTTGATCCGGTAGTAACGGCGCGCCGGACCTTCGGACGATTCCTTGAGGTAGCTCTCGACCAGCCCTTCTTTTTCCAGACGCCGAAGGATCGGGTAAACCGTGCCATCGGAGATATCGATGTGCTTCGTGATCCTCTCGACAAGGTTGTACCCGTAAAGGTCCTGATCGAGAAGCTGGCCGAGGACACAGAGTTCGAGGGCGCCCTTTTTCAACTGAATATCCATCTACACCTCGTGCAATACATCACTTTGTATAGTATAGTATATTGTATAGTAGTGACCATGTCAAGGGGTTTGACGGATTTTTTGAAAATATTTTTCAGGGAAAGGTAATTTTTCTCTTCGAAGGATTAGTCACATCGCCGAGATAGACCGGGCCGGTAAGTTCGCCCGTGGGGGTAATCAGTTCTTTCAGAATTTTTGGGTATAACGCGTATTCCGCGATACGATCCAGATCGAGCCATTCGACGCCGTTCTGCCAAGTATCGGGAATATGCCCCGTCCGAGGTTCGTTATCACCGTCGATCCGGCAGACGAACATGAACTCGACCTGATGGAAGTCCTTATTTCGATGACTAAACTCGTGGTTCCGTTCTATATAATCCCTGACATAACGGAGATCGCCCGGCAGTACAGTCACTCCGATCTCTTCGCGGCACTCGCGGATCAGCGCATCCGTAATACTTTCCTCATGATTCTGACCGCCGCCCGGAAGGAGATAGAACGGCGTCCCGCCGTCGTCGACACACTTGATCGTCAACAGGCGTCCGCAGTCGATAATAATAGCCTTCGCCGAAGTTCTAACCGAATTGTCCATCGTGCGCTCCTCGACGAATAAAAGTTAACTCATACTTTAGAATTAAAGTTGGGTTTTTCATCCTCCCTTGATCGAACGGAAAAGCTGATAGACCGGTTTGATAGTGAGAAAATCGTTAGTTACCCGATCGATCAGGCCGCGTGTGAAAAGTACATCGTCAGGTTCGTGCTCTGAATAGATATACAGCGATTTCCGTTCGCACCATTCCCGTTCGAGTTCGGAAAGACTCTTATCGATCGGGCGCTTATACCGATCCCCGCCGAGGGTGAACACCGATTTCGAGAGCGCATTAACCGCGTTATCGAGCACCCCCCTCTCAGAGCGGACGACTGACTTCATCAGTGCCCGCATCTCCGGGGTAAAAATATAATATCCTACACCGTATGAGTAACGGTCGAATCCGATGTCGAAGTAAAACGCCGGGTCGGTCTGCCAATCCGGGGTGGAGCGTTTAAATGTGATCCAGAGATTCGTCCGATACGGCGATTTATCTTTTGAGAAACGGACATCGCGGTTGATCCTTGCGATTGCCTTATCCGGATTGACTATCTCCTCCAATTCGGGATCCATTTCGCGCATCCTGATGTTCAGTTCCATGGTAAACGAACGCATCGGTTCCCGAACCGCGCTCAGGTATTCCATACGGTGCTGTTCGAACCATTCCTTATAGTTGTTCATCCCGAGATCGTGAAAGAAACGGAACATCTCGCGGGAAAATCCCGTGAAAGGGGCGACACCTGCCGGCATATCAAGTTACTCCATGATGCGATGCGGTTACTTATCGGATAATCCGTCCGTCTTCGTCCAGTCTATTTTGAGCCCGATCTTGTCGACCAAAGCCTCCACCCCTTCGTCGTCATGGTATTCCAAGCCGCTGGGAAGGAATGCATAAGAACCGTCGTTCTCTTTTACCAGCCGGATTGACACATGATGCGCGGCGGTAATATTTGTTTTACCGTACTTCCCGAAGTTGAAATCGATCGAACCGTTACAGGTGCAGATATAGACCTGATTTGTCCATTCGGCGACGACAGTGAAAACCGTACCTCGGACAAGCGCGACCGCGACGTCAGTCTCGACCACAAAACCCTTGCCGCCCAAATCGCCCATCACATACGCGACCTGTCCGTTTTTAATATAGATGATGGAAGGATTCTTCGAGATATCGATTTTCACCGAGGAATTCCCGACTATCCGGAACATATCCTTTTTACCAAACACGATATCGCAATAAGAATTCGTGCCCGTGACGATCAGATCGTCATAATCGATATCATCGCCCACCGAGGCATTCGTACCGTTGAGGGTGACATCCCCAACAACCGTATCAACCTCACCCTTGACCGCGGTTTGGTCTTGTGTCTGACATCCGGCAACGATTAGAACCGAAATAAATACTAAAAAGAAAAATATCTGTTTCTTCATACGCACCTCCTAAGTCAATAGAATTATATTTCAAGTGATCTGATAAATCAAGATTTTATCGGCCGGTTGTTTATAACAAAGAATATTTTTGATAGACATAAGATTTTTAAAGACAAAGCGAATACCCGATATTCAAGCCGAGATATCCCATTTTTTTCTCATTCTGACCGAAATAGTTCAAATGAAAAAAATTGTACGAGATATCGAAGAAAATAGAATCCGATTCTTTGCCTACATCCGGAAATAAGGGGAAATCCGCACCTAATCCCAGTTTTATCATGTAGGCCTGAGCATATCCTTCATTTCCGATAAAGCTCACGATACCCGAATGGACTTGATGGTCGAAATACGGCCGAATACTATCAGAAATATTGAGATGTACCCTGATGCCCAAACCGAATTTTATGGTCTGCATATTCGCGGGATTTCCGGGATAATAGTGATACAGTGTTCCGATAGACATTTCGGTATTGATAAGTTTTGTTTTCGGGGTAAGTATATACGTGATCTCGAAACCCGCATGGGGGCCAACAGATGTCGAACCGTTAAACTCATTCAAAAACAAGTAAGAAGCCCCGCCCATGAATCTTATCTTATGCCCAATCGCATTGACAGAAGAAAAGAGGAAAATCAAGAACAGGATAGATACTATCGTTTTCATCGGATTTAACTCCGTACAAAAAGAAAGGGCTGACAAATCAGCCCTTTCAAAGATAAAGACAGAACCTCGCGACACCTACTTTCCCGCGTAGGCAGTATCATCGG
>MIBE01000009.1 GCA_001829415.1 Spirochaetes bacterium GWF1_51_8 | reverse complement strand
GCGATATTTGCAAGTTCACAAATCTTCATATATACTAGATTTACTATCGGAGTTTAGGAGGGAATGATGATGAAATCTCTATTCGGAATTATTTTCACTGCGGCAATCGTCTGCGCGGCGGCAGGCGTTCTTTCCGCGGGCGCGGCAAAGAAACCGGTTCAGATCAATCTAAAAAGCCCCTCGTTCACCAACATGGGTGCGATACCGGTCACGTTTTCCTGCGACGGGAGCGATATCCCGCCCGCGCTGTACTGGTATCCCGCGCCGAAAGGCGTGAAGTCCTATGTTCTGATCTGCGACGATCCCGACGCTCCCGGCGGAACTTGGGTTCATTGGGTGCTCTACAACATCCCCCCGACGGCTACAAACACCACCCAGGGAATGGCGGACAAATCGAAATACAATAACGGCATGATGAGCGCGAAGAACAGTTGGGGCGCATTCGGATACGGCGGGCCATGTCCGCCCAGCGGAACGCACCGTTACTTCTTCAAGCTTTATGCGCTGGACATCGCGCCTAAAATGCCGATGGGGTCGTCTCTCAGCCAGATCAAAAAAGCAATGAAAGGCCATATTATCGGCTACGGCGAGCTGATCGGGACGTTCAAACGGTAACTATTTTGCCGCTTTCTTGGTACTGATCCCAAACGGAAGATAAAGCGGGCAGAAACCAAGAATCGAGGTAACGATAAAAATTCCGCCGACAACGAGGAGAACGATGCCCCACACCCCGGTGACAGTGCCCGTGAAGTAAAGCACACCCGCGGCGGCGGCCACGACAAGCCGGACTATCCGGTCGATAATGCCCATGTTCTGTTTCATTTCAGCCTCCGATTATTTATTAGAATATAATGATATATGACCTGTTAGTCAACTTTATCGGGGGATTTTGTTTTCCGGATGTTTTGCCGATAATTCATTCATATCAGGAAAAGGGGGATGGATGAACGTTCTGGTCTATACCCAGTCGAAATTTATTCTCGAACGGTTCGTGGACGCGCTCTTCCCGGCCGGAATCTCGGTCTATCATATCGAAAGCTCGCTCATGATCCATAACAAGATCGAGAAAAACAAAATTGACGTGCTGATCGCCGATCTGACCGCGGAAAACCTCCGCCCGATCCTCAACAGCCTTTCGGATATCCGGGGGTATCACGTACCCGCGATCCGCGACATCATCGTCATCCTTTTTGTCGGCAACGTGACCCGTGAGATAGTGGCCCGTGTACTGCTGTCCGGCGCCGACGGCTATGTGATGAGCACATTGAGAAGCGATAAACTGATCCAATATATTATGAAGATGTACAACCAGATCAAGAAGGGACCTCCTTCGCTGAGGTTTGAAAGCGTCAAGCTGAACCCGGATATCCGCCCGGAATACATCGCGGTCAAACTCCTCTCGCCTGCCGCCGGGCAATCGATCCTGGGGGTGATGCTCGACTTAAGCCTGGGCGGGATGGCAATCCGGCTGGTAGGGACTTACGACAAGAACGCAATCGAAAAAGGGATGCTCCTCCAGAATATCAATTTCATCCTGCTCGGACATGAAATCCATATCGACGGGATGGTAGTCGCGTACAAAAAGGATATCTGCGCGATCATGTTCACCCAGTTGACCGAAGGCGACCGCCATGAGATATGCCAGTTCCTCTTCATGAAACTCGCGAAGCTCGTATGACAGGCTCAGTAATAGAAAACACTCCCCCGAAATCACCCTTTATCGAAACTCTGCTCAAATGGATCAATCCTTACGAACTGATCTTCGATCTCGCGATCGCGCTTATCGCCGGAGCGGTCTACCGCGCCGCCGCGCCGGTGACCGGGTTCATCCTGCTCGATACAGGGCCTCTCGCCGCCATAGCGGTAATGGCGCTTTCCGAGTTCTTCCTGATGCTCTTTTTCGGGCAGATATACCGCCGCTACAACAATTCCGCGATTGAAAAACCGCCGGTCATCGAGGCGTTATCCGGTATCGTCCTTTTCATTGCGATAAACGGATTATTCTTCTCGATGCCGTCGACGATCTATTCGATGCTCCTGACCTTCCCGGACTTCGAGCACGGCGTCGAATTCGCGATCGTCCCGGTCTCGGGCGCGTTTATCATCATAGGTGTCAGCGTCGGATTCCCGCTGAATAAGTTCAAGGAAGTCGAGCCGTTCCTGTCAATTCCTCTCGCGATCACGGGATTACTCGGGGTGGTCAGTGTCCTCTATATCGTTTTCAGTTTCGGCGTGATCGCGGGCCTTCTTTACGCCCTGATGCCCGTGACCGCCTATCTCATCCATTTTTTCCTGAAAGAGCGGGCCGCCCGTTCCGGCGAGGCGAAACCGCGCAGTAAGGTCTTGGGTACTATCGCGGCGGTCCTGCTTCCGATCACGGCGGCGCTGGCACTTTCCGTGTGGCAGGAGATTGTCGTAGTGCGTTCGGTGATGGTTATGTCCGATCCGGGGCAGGCGTTCACCGGGTGGAACCTGCTCGTCCTCATGCTGGTGAGCGGGCTGCTGCCGATACGTCTTCTTGCCGCACTCGCCCCGCCGTATAAGCCGGTGAACACGGTAATAGCCGTCCTCTCGCTCGCATTCTATTTTACCTCTCTTTTTACCGCCGCCGAAAAATTCCGCGAGTTTATCGCCAAACTCCCGGCACCTTGACATTCTCCCCGCTTGTAATAGAATAATCCGGGGGCGAAAATGGATAAAAAGGATTTCATCGAGAAACTCGTTTCGTTGGTTAATATCTACGAACTGATCTTCGACCTGACGATCACTGCGGTGTCGCTCATCGTGTACCGTCTGATCCTCCTTCCGGGCGGCTTCATTTTCATCGGGATCGAGCCGTTATCCGGCCTGTTTCTCTTCTTCGGGGCGCAATTCTTCACCGCCCTCTTCTTCACCGCGATCTACCGCCGTTTCACCGAGATACGCGAGGATTCCAAATTCGTCGAGGGTGTCATCAAAGTCGTAATGTTTCTCGGGATTACCGGGCTGTATATCCTCATGCCGCTCGAGATATTTCATTACATCGACAGGATGCCCGGAAAAAACAGCGAATTCGGATTTGTCATTCTCTCGCTTTCCGGCCTATTGATCTCTCTCGCTGTTTATATCGGGACGCCCAAAGACGATTTCCCGACCGTGAAATATACGATCTATGTCCCGATGGTTGTGGGAGTAGCCTGTTTTCCCGTGGCGGTATTCCACGTCTTCGCAAGCTCGGTTATCGGGGGAATTGTATTCCTGATCGTGACCGCCGGGATTGTCGTCGCGGCGGTGATGATAAAAAACGGCATCGCGAAACGGAAGGAACCGTTACCCCGGCTCGTCACCCGGACAGGTTCCGCCTTCATGCTTTTCGCGCTCCCGGTGCTGACCGCCGTCGCGATAGCCGCATGGCAGGAACTCAGCCTGATCAGCACAGTGACGGGCTTCACGAATAACAAGCTCCCAGTCCGGCATGAGGACGTGATTATCATGATGACACTCGGCGGACTCATTCCGATCCGTCTCCTCGCCGCGCTCGCCCCGCCCTTCAGGATAATCAACCTGGCCGTCGCAGTTCCGGCGATGTATTACTATTTCACCTCGCTCCTCGCGGCGGCGGAAAAACTCCACGCTATCCTCGCGCCGTAACTCTTGACATTTCAGCGTACTGTTTTATGATATACCCGGAGCGTTTATGTTTCGCCGAATGATCGATTTCTTCCTCAGGGACTATACAGACCTTTCGCCGGTGATCTATGTTAAGCTGAAGTATGCCGTCCTGACCGATCTCGGCGGTATCGTCCTTATCCTCACCAGTATCGTCTTCCGTATCGTCGAGGGCAAGCACCTTTTCCTGATCGTGAGCCAGTCCTGCGCTCTCCTGCTCGCGTTATCGTCCATCCTCCTGATCAAGAAGAAGAAACCTAACGGGGCGGGGTATCTCCTTATCCTCGGCATCATCGCGGTCATCACGATCCATCTGATCAATGTCGGTATCTTCACCGACGCGTTCTATCTCTACCCGCGCCTGACCGAGATCAACACGGCATTCATCATCCTGCTCTTCGCGGCGGGGATTTTTTCGAGCTTCCGCGCGGTTCCGTTAATCCTGACCGGGGTCGAAATCCTTCTCCTCGCGGTCTATTTCACTATAGCCCGATCCTCGGATAACTATAACGCACTCACATTGGATATGCTGGCGGCGTTCCTGACCCTGATCGTTACGCTGATCTTCTGCGGCTACCTCTCGTTCCTCGCCGTTTCGCTCTCGCGTGAACTCATGGAGATCGCCAAGGAAGAAGAACGGATGGGTATCCGCACCAAGCAGGACCTGAGCGAGGTAATCGCGTTACGCACCCACGAGCTCGAGACCGCGAACCGCGAGCTTTTTCTCGAAAAGGAGCTTTTGACCGAAAAAAGCGAGACGATCGACGACCAGCTCAAGCTCGCGAGGAAAATCCAGCTCAACTTCATCCCGCGCGAAAGCCCGGTTCCCTATATCGCGTTCCATTACCAGCCGATGGAACTGGTCGGCGGGGACTACTTCGACTTTATCCGTTTCCGCGACGGCAGGATCGGCATCCTGATCAGCGACGTTTCCGGCCACGGCCTCGCGGCGGCGTTCATCACCTCTATGATCAAGAGCTTCGTCCTGAAACAGGGTTTCGACGCGGGCGATCCCGCGCGTTTCCTTCTCGATATGAACGACTACCTTTACAACCAAATCCCGGAAATCTTCGTCACGGCGTTCTACGCGGTGTACAACCCGATGAAGCGCGAGCTGGTCTATTCCAACGCCGGCCACAACCCGCCCCTTCTGGCGAAGAAGCATTCGGCCGACTTTATCGACACCGGCAACTACGGGGTGATCCTCGCGGTGATGACGAACGACCGGCTGAAGAAACGCGGCTTCCTGTTCGAGAACCAAAAGCTCAAGCTCGACAAGGGCGACCGCATCCTGCTCTACACCGACGGCCTCACCGAAGCGGTCAATATCCGTTACGTCCAAAAGGACCCGAAGGCGCTCCGGCAGGACTTCGAGGCGGTGCGGCTCTTCCCGATCCTGCGCGAGATTTCAACCCTTCCGCCCGCCGAGTTCATCGCCAAGCTCGTGAAGCACCTCAACGACTTCCGGGGCTCGGAGAGCTTCAACGACGACATCTGCTTAGTTTGCATGGAAGTGAAATAGAACGTTTAAGAGACGGATGAATAAATGGAATTGTCCTTTGACCTGTATGGTCTCGAAAAGTATCACTCAAAATCTCAAATCGCAAGGATTACAACTGAAAAATGGGTAAAAGAAAATGCGTTTTGTCCCGCATGTGGTTTCCCTTCATTACTAAAACTTGAAAATAACTCTCCTGTAGCGGATTTTTGTTGTAGCGACTGCAAAATAGAATATGAATTAAAGAGTAAACTTGGGTTTTGGTCATCAAAAATTGTCGATGGCGCATATGAAAAAGTAATCGAAAGAATTTATTCAGATAACAATCCAAGCCTGCTTCTGTTAAACTATTCAGAAAGTTATCGGGTTACCGACTTTATAGCAATTCCGGGATACTTTTTCTCTGAAAGTATTATAGAAAAACGGAAGGCATTAAGTATTAATGCTCGGCGTGCAGGTTGGATTGGATGTAACATTCTTTATCATCAAATTCCGATTGATGGACAAGTAAGTATTGTTAAAGAAGGAGTAGAAATTGAAAAATCTATAGCGATTAAAAACTGGAAAAAAACTTCATTCGTTAAAAAAATAGAAATTGATAAAAGAGGCTGGGTTTTTGATGTTTTAGGCGTACTTGCAAGAATTCAAAACGTCGAGTTCTCTTTAAAAGATATATACAAATTTGAAAACGAACTCCATGAGAAACATTCTGAAAACAATAATATCAAAGATAAAATACGACAACAATTACAAATACTTAGAGATAAAGGATATATAAAATTTCTTGGGCAAGGAAATTATAGAAAATTATAATTTAATCCCGAACGTGTTCTCCACAGCGCCGGGGAGCGCAGTATAGATCGAACACCCCATCCTCACCTCGAAATCGTCCTTGATCTCCATGAACGCCCGCCAGCGTACCGCGGTGTGTGGGGTGGTGCCGTAACGGAGCGCGACGTCCACCAGACGCTTCTCGATCAGCACAAACCCGTGGGGCATCGACACGATGTCCGCGAGCATCACGAGGCGGTCGTAATCGTCATACTCCGCCGTTTCGAGGAAACGCCTCGCCATTTCCCAGTCCTCGTCCGTACAGTCGCGTTCGCTGTTGACGGTCTCGATATCCCGCACCGGGAAGCCGTGCGTGATACACACCTTCGCGGCCTCGGCGTATCCGAGCGAGGTCAGGTAACGGTAGCCGTCGGTCATGTGCCGGAACTTCGACTTGCCGGTGCGCCGCCCGATATCGTGAAGGAGCGCGAGGATATAGGCTCGTTCGGGGTCTAGGCCGGGGATTTTCGATGCGATCGCTTCGGCGGCCTTCGCGGCGTAACGGACATGATCCGCCCATTGCCCGGGGTGACACCGCTCCGCTTCATTCATCAGGCGCTCGGCCTCTTCGCGCGACGGGATACTCATTTCGCCTCCATTGTTTAAACCTTCGATATCCCGCATTTGGCGGTCGCAGGCTGACAAAGACAATAATCGCCGACTATCGTAATGGGGTTAGCCGTACGCAGTACCGTCGAGGTGCGAGGTGTCGGCGTGCAGGACGATCCGCGCTTCACCGGCGTCCGCCTCGACTATCGACAGGCTCGCAGACTCGATGAACTTCGCTTCCCAAAACTTCGACGTCGGCCACCCATCGAACACCGAGATCATCGTCATCACCGCCATCGCGTGCGATACCACAAGGATGCGTCCGCCGTCGTGCTGTCTGACCTTCTCGCGCAGGAACGCCTCGATCCGGCGGCGCAGGTCATGGTACGACTCGCCCGTGATCGGCTCGTAAAGGTCGGGCGAGCTCCAGAAGTACGCGTTCTCCTGCGGGTACTGGGCGGAGATGTCGTGGAACGTCCTCCCTTCCCAGTCACCGAGGTAAATCTCGCGGATACGGTCGTCGGTCTCGATCGCCTGACCGCGCCCGCCGAGTAGGATCCCCGCCGTCCTGAACGCTCGCGGTAACGGGCTTGCGTAGACCTTGTCAAAACTGATATCTTTCAGACGGCGCGCGAGGCATTCGGCCTGCGCTATCCCGCGTGGTGTTAACGGCGAATCGCCGAAACCCTGCGCCTTCTTGAGCACATTCCATTCGGTTTCGCCGTGACGGGTTATGTAAAGTTGGGTCATCGATACCTCTAGAGCAAAATATACACAGTGAGGAGGGTTTGGACATGCGACACCCCGAGCATCGCCCAGAGCAGAGCACGGGAAAAGAAACTGTCGAAGCTCTTGTCGCCCCGCGCGAGGAAGATGTGATGGATGACGAACCCGGCGATACCCGCGGCGGACACGATAAACGACATCACGATGCCCCAGATGTTCCCCCGGAGGATCATCACGATCCCGGCGAGGATCACGAACGCGAGCGGGATATGCAGGATCATGAAGAAATCCGGCCCGCCCGGCAGTCCGAACAGCACCCATTCCTTCCGGTATGCCGAGTCCATCTCGTGAACGATCAGCAGAACGGAATTGAGGATATACACCCAGATCAGTAGTTCGCCCATAGATATCTCCTTAGCCCGCGATCTATTTGCGCGGGGACGGTAATGCTTTTCCTGAAGGAATTACTTCCCGAAGCGGAAGACTCTCGCTTTTTCGAGGGTCGCGAGCCCGCTCTCGATCACCTCGCCGAGCGTCCCGATAAACGCCTCGAGCTTCTCTTCGGAATCGAGCACTTCGACCACCACGGGCAGGTCTTCCGCGAGCTCGACTAATTTCGCCGAATGGAGCTTTTTATCCGCGCCGTAGCCGACAATTCCCCGCGACGCTATCGCGCAGGAGAGTCCCGCGTCACGCGCCCGCCGGACTATTTCTTCATACACCGGCCTCGCCCCGTACTTCTCGCGCTCGTCGATAAATATCCTGAGAAGCATCCCCGGTTCTTCGTTCCTCATCCGGGCCTCCGAATTAAAAATATGATTCCCTTCGCGAGGAATACCCCCGCGAACACCAAGCAATGATAAATTATGGAATATCCGATATATATTCTACTTGTTTCCCGTAGAGTTTAATAGATATATTTTTTCCTTTACATCAGATATAATAAATTCTTCTAGAGCAGAAGCAAAAGGTATCATTTTTTTACGTTCAAGATCAATGGATGATATATAATCCAAAATGAACCCGCCCTTTTCAAAATTATTAGTTTCGCTAAATGGTTTTAGGTGACTATGAAATCTATCTCCTATCTTTGAACCGAGTGATGCTTTTCCGATGTACACCCCAACTTTTTCGATATTATCTTTTTGATATCCAAACAAAAAGTATACGCCACCTTTGTTTGAATTTGGCCACGTTTGTTTCAACCATTCTTCAATACCCGTAACAATATTAAAAAAATAATTTTTATCTTCGATCTTATCCTCAGCTAAACCATCCACCCAATATTCATTTTTAAGATATACATTAAAGTTTTTAATTGAAAGATTTAATACTCGAAGTATTTTAAGGTACTTTTCCATAACATTACTCCTTAAAAACTTGAGACCCGTCAATCTTCATGCGCGAAATCCCGGATATTTACTTTATCCAGCTTTTTCCCAAAATCGTAAACACCCAGTTCGGCTTCGGTTTTCTCTTCGGCGTCTGTGACAATTAGCACTTTGACTCGAGTGTTTTCCTTCAGATCGACCGGACTGTCGATATCGATATGCCCCTGATGATAAACTCCTTCCAATAGTTGCCGCATACTCGCTCCTCTTCTCCCCTTATCTCAGGTTATTCTATCACGGGAATATAAAAAGGCAAGAAATATCCGGGTGCCGGGATCATCGTCCTGTTCCTCATCCGGGCCTCCGAATTAAAAATATGATTCCCTTCGCGAGGAATACCCCCGCGAACACCATCGCGATCCCCAGAATGACGCTCCCGGCGATATTGAGCGCGGTATACAGCCATTCGCCGTCGCGGACGAGAGCCGATGTCTCCCAGCCGAATGTCGAGAATGTGGTAAACGCCCCGAGGAAGCCCGTGACAAACAAGATACGCAGTTCGAATGGCACTATCGAGAACTCGGAGAGTTCCAGAAGAATGCCGATCCCCAGGCATCCCGCGAGGTTGACGATGAACGTGCCCCACGGGAATCCCGCTCCCGTCCGTACGTTGATCCAGACCGAGAGCGCGTAACGGGCTACCGCGCCTAAAGCGCCGCCCCCCGCGATCAATAACCACTTCATTTATTTACCGCCGTGTTCCTTTTTAAACTTCAGCGCAGCCTTGATAAACGACGCGAACAAGGGCGCGGGTTCGAGAGGCGACGACTTGAATTCCGGGTGGAACTGCCCGCCGAGATACCACGGGTGTCCCGCCGCTTCGACCATTTCGACCAGCCCGTTCTCCGCCCGCGCCGAGATCACCAACCCCTTCTGCTCGAGAAGCTCGACAAACTCGGGATTGACCTCGTAACGGTGTCTGTGCCGTTCGGTGATCTCCTCGCTCTTGTAGATTTGAGCCGCGAGCGTCCCTTTATTGAGCAACGATTTCATTTTCCCGAGCCGCATCGTTCCGCCGAGGTAGGTGATCCCCTTGAGGTTCGCGAGCAGTTCGATCACCGGGTAGGTCGTCTCCTGAGCGAACTCGGTGGAATTCGCGCCCTGCATCCCGCAGATATTGCGGGCATACTCGATCACCATGCACTGCATCCCGAGGCAGATACCGAAATAGGGAATTTTCCGTTCACGGGCGAGCTTCGCGGCGAGAATCTTACCCTCGATCCCACGGCTTCCGAAACCGCCCGGCACAAGGATGCCGTCGATCTCCCTCAGGAACTGCTCGGGGTCCTGTTCGAACGTTTCGGCGTCGATCCGGACAATATGCACCTTGGAGTCGTTGGCGAACCCCCCGTGCTTGAGCGCCTCGTCCACGCTTTTATAGGTATCCGATGTGTCGGTCGAACGGACATATTTTCCGATAAATCCGATGCGGACTTCGTTCTTGGGATTGCTTTCGATCTCGACCAGTTTGCGCCATTGAGACAAATCGCCCTTTTTGTGCTCCAGACGGAACTTGTCGAGCACGATCTTGTCCGCGCCCTGTTCCTGAAAGCTCAGGATCACCTCGTAGATGCTCTTCTTCACATCCACACCCGAAAAAATACATGGTTCCTCTATATTGCAGAAAAGCGCGATCTTCTGTCTGTGATGCGGGGGAAGCATATCCTGGGCGCGGCAGAGCAGAAAGTCGGGCTGTATCCCCATCGACATAAGGGTCTTGACGGAATGCTGAGTGGGTTTGGTTTTCAGTTCGTTCGAGCCGCGGATGGACGGGATAAGGGTCAGGTGCGCGAACTTGACGTTGTCCTTCCCCTCCTCGATCGAGAACTGGCGGATCGCCTCGATAAACGGAATACCCTCGATATCCCCGACAGTGCCGCCTATCTCAACGATAACGATATCGGAATCCTGGTTTTCGTCAAGCACCCGGATGCGCCGTTTGATCTCGTCGGTGATATGGGGAATGACCTGCACCGTCTGCCCGAGATATTCGCCCCTGCGTTCGGCGTCGATCACGTACTGGTAGACCTGCCCGGTCGTGACACTGCTCAGTCGCGAGGTTTCCACACGGACAAAACGCTCGTAGTTCCCAAGATCGAGGTCGGTCTCAGTCCCGTCGCCCGTAACATACACCTCGCCGTGCTCGTACGGACGCATCGTACCGGCGTCGACATTCAGGTAGGGGTCGATTTTCATCATATTGACCTTATAGCCGTCGGCCTTCAGGATCGCTCCGAGCGAGGAAGCGGCGATTCCCTTACCCAGCGACGAGCAGACTCCGCCTGTGATAAACAGGTACTTTTTCTTTTTGCCTTCCATTTTCCCCTCCTGAAAAAAAGTCTTGACGAAAAAATTTTTTCCTTTATTATAATATAGAAATAGCGGTTACCGCAAACTCCGTGTTTTTCTTTTACAAAATCAATAAAATAACCCGCTATTTCTTTGTGATTCGCTGTATTCCTTGATAAGATATTGCGGGGGAATATCTCGAAATGTTCGCGGACATAGGAGAAAGGAATGATTTTCAATTTCACTGTTTCCGGAACCGAAGAACAAATCGTACAATTTGAGCGTGAACTGCTGGAGATTCTCACGAGGATCACGGGCGATCAGGATATGGTCGCGCACGAGATCCATTTCTGTATTCATGAGGCGATTCTCAATATCCTCCAGCATTCGTACCGTTGGAAAAAAGACCTCCCGATCGATGTCAAGCTGATTGTCAGCGGAAGCGACGAGGCGAAAGATAAAGTTCTGGAAATCCAGATCAAGGATTCCGGCCCCGCGATTCAGAAGCCTCTCGAACCGCCGGAAAAAATCGACCGTTTCCAGATGCGGAAACGCGGTATCTATATGATCAGCAAGATTATGGACGAGTTTAACGTTCATTACGACGGAAAAAGCGGAAATATTACCTATATGAAGAAGAACCTGTCCCGCCTGGACGATCAAATCCTGAACGTATCAGTATAATCTCCCGGAGAGTCAATTGAATATTAAGATCAACGTCCTCAGCGAGACCCTTGTTATCTGCACTATCTCCGGTGAATTAAGCATTTTCGATGAAGACTTCGAGGTCTTCCAGAAGGAACTTATCGCCTATCTCAAGCTCGGAATCTACAGGTTTATCGTCGACCTCGACAGCGTCAATTATATCGACTCGTCCGGGATCGGCGTGATTATCCGTCTCGCGACTAACGCAATGAAAAAAGAGACCAGTATCGTAGTAGTCTGCAACCAGCCTCATGTCAAACGCGTCTTCTCGGTCGCTAACGTCGACCGTATCATGAAATTCGTCGAAAACGTCGACGAAGGAATCAACTTTTTCGTCCGCACCACCGGTTTTGAGAATAACGGAAGGTAAATCTTCAACCTGAGCACCCCCCATTTCCAAAAATACGATACGGAGGCGCAATGAATTATTTTATCATTACCGGGGCATCGAAAGGCCTCGGGGCGGCGCTTGTGAAGGCGCTTTCCGCACCGGAGAACACCCTTTTCTGCATCTCGAGAACCCGTGACGATATGTTAGTACGTTCCGCGTCGGAAAAAGGCGCCGTGATCGAATGGCTCCTCTACGACCTCAATAACGTTCTTCAGATCGACACATTGATATCGATGATCTTCCAGAAGATCGACAAGCAGACCGCGAAAGGGATATATATGGTCAATAACGCCGGATTGATCCAGCCGCTCGGGATGATCGAAAAAGCCTCGAGTTCCGATATCCTCAACAGCGTCCGTGTGAATATCGCCGCGCCGATGATCCTGGCCGCGAGGTTTATCGATCTCAGCCGGGACTTCGCCGGGCGCAAGATGATCCTCAATATCACCGCCACCGTGAAGGAGCCGCGTTCGGACTGGGCGTGCTATTTCTCCGCTAAAGCGTCGATCGATTATTTTACGAAATGTGTGGGAAAGGAAAAACAGAAGGAAAAAAACGCGGTGAAGATCGTCTCGATCGCGCCCAGTATTATGAATACCGATATGCGCGGCGAGGTGCTTAAGCGGCGCGGGATCGGCGAACGGCTATTGTACTTTTTCAGGATCAAGCGCGACCTCGAGAAGCCGATCCATCCAGACACCGTCGCGAAAAAACTCGTTCATTTGATGCTGGAACTCGACCCCGAAAACGGCGATAAAATCCACGTCTCGGAGATCAAGGGAGAGTAGTCACGCGTTCAGGAAGAAACGCTTGTACTCATAAAATCTAATTTCGCGCTATATTAGATTTTTCATTTTTTCTTTAAAATCTTCTGATGAAAACGAACATTCAATAAACCGATTAAATTCTTCTTCTGTCAGATTTAAGTCTTTTGCAATGTATTGCGATTTACTTTGGTGCATAACTCTTTTGTGATCATTAGGGATTTTAACTTTTAACACCAAAATATCATCCGAATAAATATAACCCTTCCAGTGTTTACCATTTTTATCGATTTCTTTTGGATTAGCTTTCGATATTATTTTTAACCTTATTTCACTTTCAAGAAAATCTTTAATCTTCATTAGAAATGTACTCTTTCAGAATACTTTTCCATATTTTGGGGTATTTCCCCAACTTGCTATCATCCATACTAAGTAGTTTTTCAAATAATTCTGTAAGTTCCTCGTTCAGCTCTCTTAGTACTTCAAATTTATTTTTACCATAGCTATAGAGTTTTAATTCGGGAATATCTCCAATATATTCAAATTTTTCTCTCTTAAAGTTCACGATAATTGGTTGTTTTAGGCTATACTTAAAGTTTATCAATGTGTGTATAAATTCTTTTTCTTCAATACTATCCGATGAAGTGTAATTACTATCGCTTGTTATAAATAAAGGGGCGTTCAAAGCACCGCTCGAGAAGTTAAGTAAAGGTTTGCTTTCAACAATCGCACTGACTTCAAAACATGTGAAACTCATCTCCCCTCCTTTTCATTTTTCACTTTATTAAACTCATCGATTTTTTGTCCCAACCACTCATAAAAGTTTATAGCAACATCAATACTCATCAGAACGCCACAATCAAACTCTCTAATGAATCCTGATTTTCCTTCTGTTTTGATTATTTCACCTAAAATGCCTTCATTTGAAATTGCATAGGTAGCTACCTGTGGAATTACCTGTCTTTCAACAAAGAAATCCATTTGTAATTCACCTCGCGGTGTAATGCCACCAAATACTCCATTTGCATATGATGTACGATACTGATTAGATTTTATATAATGAAAATCAACTTTGATACTTTTTTCACCTTCCGGTTTAGTTGCCATAAGTTACTCCTTCAAGTCTATATTAAACTTTACCTAACTATTCTAAAGAATCAGGTGGCTATATGCAATTTTCTTGTCGTTTTTTTTGAAGAAGCGCAGAAAACATTTTCTTTTTCTCGTTTCCGTTTCTCTTTATCTCTATACAATCCGTGTTATCCGTAGAATCCGCGTCCAATTGGGGTTTTACAATTAACCCCAATAAATCACAGACGACAGCGATTGACACGGATTAGCTGAAAAAAGAAAGCTATAGGTAACAGTGAATAGCTACGCGTTCAGGAAGAAACGCTTGTGCAGAGCCTGCACCGTTTTCTCGGCGAGGTTCTTGCGGATTACGACCGAAATCTTGATCTCGGAAGTCGAGATCATTTCGATATTGATACTGTTCTTCGCGAGCTCGTCGAACACGGCGGCGGCGACGCCGGAATAGACCTTCATCCCGACACCCACGACCGAGACGATGGAGATATCGGCGTCATAGCTCACATTCTTCGCGCCCAATTCGGCCTGAAGCGTCTCCATCACCTTCTTCGCTTCGTCGAGGTCGGTGTTGATGACCGTGAACGATATCTGGCTCTCGCCCTCGAACCCGACGCTCTGGATGATCATGTTGACGTTGATATTGGCGTCGGCGAGCTTCTTGAATATGCTCGACGCTACGCCCGGCTTGTCGGGAATACCCGCTATATTGACACGGACTTCGTTATCTTTTTTCGCGATACCGCTGATAAGTACGTCTTCCATTTCACTGCTCTCCTTTACTATTAATGTGCCGGGGCCGTCATCGAACGAGGACACAACCCGGAGGGGAACGTTATATTTCATCGCGAAGATGACCGAACGGTCGTGAAGGACCTTCGAGCCCATCGACGCGAGTTCGAGCATTTCGTCGTGCGAGATCTTATCGAGCCGTTTGGCATCGGGCACCACACGCGGATCGGCGGTATAGACACCGTCGACATCGGTATAGATATCGCAGCGGTCCGCCCTGAGTGCGGCGGCCACCGCTACCGCGGTCGTATCGCTTCCCCCGCGCCCGAGAGTCGTAATATTCCCTTTATGGTCGATCCCCTGGAACCCCGCTACCACCACGACCTTTCCTTCGTCGAGCGATTCGCGGATCCGTTTGGTGTCGATATCGAGTATTTTCGCCTTGGAGTACTCGTCGGTCGTCCTGATCCCGACCTGCCAGCCGTTGTAGGAGATAGCGTCATGCCCGAGGTCGATCAGGCCTATCGCGAGGAGCGCGATCGTCACCTGTTCGCCGGTCGAAACCATCATATCCATTTCGCGCTTGGAAGGATTGTCGGACATCTGCTTGCACAGCCCGATCAATTGGTCGGTCTGCCCGCTCATCGCGGAAACCACGACCACGACCTGATTGCCCGCGAGCTTCTCTTGGATCACCTTCCGGGCGACATTCTTGATACGCTCGGGGTTGCCGACGGAAGTTCCGCCGAATTTCTGCACGATTAGGGCCAAGGCTCCCCTCCTGATTTATTCGAGAAGTATTATAATATCGCGGTACGAAAATAACAAGAAAAACACGACTGTTAAAGAGCTAAGTCTATTGTTTTCAGCGGAAAACGGCTACTGTCCGATCATCTGGTACTGCTTGAGCGCGATAATCAGCGGCTGGGTTTTCGCCTGGTCATTGAGATTAGCGCGGATCAGATCGTCGATCGCCTGAACAAACCGCGCGGAGACCGCGTCAAGCTCCTTTCCCTTTTCGCCCATGAAGGCGTACATCTTTTCGATCTCCTGCTGGTTCAGGTTGGGATAGGTCTGCGCGATCCGGTCGATCTCGGAGCCGATCCCCATCTTCGTATCGGAAGTGATCTTTATCGCGATGGCGATATCGTCGAAGTTGCTGGATTCCGATATCATCTTGATGGAGCGCTCATGAAGCTGGATGACATCGTTCATCAGCATATTGAGTTCGGCTTTCGCCTTATCGAACTGGGTCGGTACAGGCGGCGTATTACATCCGGTAACCGCCGCGAAAACCGCGAGAATGACAATCAATTTTTTCATTATAACCTCCGTTATTGAAGAACTGTACTGAGCACGGAAAGAGCCGTGTTCATTCGGTTGAGCACACCCTCGTCCCCGGCATACTTCTCGGCGGATACTGCAATCGTGCCGGAAAGTTTCTCCATCGCCGCAATCAGTTCGGTCATTTCCGCTTCGAGCATTTTCTCAAGCTCGTCGTCCTGCTGTACGGACAACTGATAACTGTTCACAAGCACCATCAGGGTGTCGCCCGCTTTCTTCAGTTCGGCGGCGGCGTTTTCAGACGCGAGAGCCGCATCCTCGGCGCTCGGCGCGGATTCTATCTTGGCTACGGATGTATTCGCGATCTCGATCATATCGACCATCCCTGCGCTCACCTCGATCTTGACCTTTTTCAGATCGGCTCCGCACGACGCGGTCACCAGAGCGATTGCCCCGAATACCGCTATGGCGGTCAGTTTTTTCAGCATCGAATTCTCCTTTTTCGCTTGATTTGAAGCGTGATATTATATTTCATCCGGCGGGAATAAACAAATTTCGACACGCACTCAGCTTACCCGTCCGGCAGGGTCAGATATTCAGGTTGAGATTGTATTTTCGGATATAGTGCTCCATCGCCTGCTCGAACGACCTTTCGGAGAGGCC
>MIBE01000008.1:16770-33237 GCA_001829415.1 Spirochaetes bacterium GWF1_51_8 | reverse complement strand
AAAATTTCAAAATCATAGCGTATTTATTGACGGGTAAAATGGATTTTTCCAAAATCAATTCCGCTTACTTACCCACTTAAAGTGCGAAGGAACCATTTTATAAGAATAACGTTTTTCGTAATCGGCTTGATAAAAGAGAGATTATTTCTTTTAAGGGAAACTCAACGGGAGATAAAATTATGCCAATCTTGTTAAAGACTTCCGGTCGTCACGGTAGACATCTTCCATAATAAGCGTTTCGCCGTCGAAACGGAAACCGATCTCGTCGGTCTTCCCGTCGCCGGAATAGTCCTTCACCGCTGGCGCCTCGGTACCGACTGTCCGGCTGAGGTATCCGCTCTCGATCTTGATGGCGAGAGTGTCCGCGCGCGGAATGGTAAACGTCGTGGTGAGATTGAGCTTATAACGGTAAGTCCGGCCGTCGTCGAGGGTGCCGTCGATTGATGTCTCTTTCAGGCAGATGTGCTCGCGGAACTCGAACGTCTCAGTGATCGCGGCGGTGCGGAACTTTTTCCCGTTCAGGTGAGTCATCTCGAAATGCAGGCGGTAATCGTCGCCGCTCGTCGTATGCGATACGACTTTCCATTTTCCGATCAGCGTTTTATAGGTATCAGCCGTCGGGTCTGCGGGCGCCGGGCTTTTTTCCACATATACGGTACGGATAATCGTTTTATCCTCGGGCTCGAAGTCGGGGACGGGCTTTTCGTCATCGGTATCGGGTATCATGGAAACAGGCGCAAAGGATTCGCTTGGTTTTACTTGCGAGGCGAACGGCGGCTTATCGCCGGACAGCCTGGATTTGATACTCTCGATCAAGCCCTGTTTCTCGCGCAGTAATTGAGCTGTATTGGGACGTTTCTGTTTTTCACTCATTTTCGTTTCCTAAGAAAATCTGCGAGACGATCCGGTAATAGTCTTCAGCGGAATAGCTTGTCGGCGCGGTTTCCCAGATTGTTTTCCCTAGCTCGACGGCCTTCGGCAGCCATTCAGACTTGCACACTTCGAATATCGGGATGCGGAAGTTCCGGAATATCTCGCGGTATTCGTTCATCCGGCTGATACGCTTTTCGGTTTTTGTAAATACCAGCGCTTCGACCGGGATTTCCCGTCCGATCTCTCCGCCCCATTGCTTGATCTCGTCGAGCAGGCCGGAGAGCCCCGTGATCGAAAAGACCTGAAATTCGAGGGGGACGACAATCGCGTCGCAGGCGGAAACCAGCATTTTCTCGAGGGCTCCGTTGGAAGGCGAACAGTCGAGAAGGATCCAATCGAAACGGGATTTCAGCAAGCGGACATGATCGATAAACGCTTCTGCGATAGAGGTGATCTGCGCGTCCTTGATCAGCGATCTCAATTCGCGCTGACAGTTCGGCATTAAATAAAGGTTTTCACGGACTTCGGGAAGAATATAGTTTTCTATTTGCGAAAAACCGCCCTCGGTGAGGCCGCGCAGGAGATCGAAAAATCCCGAGGATTTATCCGAAGTGAAAAAAAGAGTGAGATTACCCTGCGGGTCGCCGTCGATCAAAAGAACGCGCTGCCCGGCGAGCGCGAGGCCCGCGCCGATAGAAAGAGTAGATACGGTTTTACCTACGCCGCCTTTTTGATTGGCGAATCCGATCACACGTTTCCCGGTACTGCGCAGCGACTTTTTATCCATAACAAACCTTTCGGGAAGAATTATAGACAAACTATTATAGCACCGAAGAAGAAATTAAATCAAAAAAGGAAATGCTTAAATTATCTGCTGTATCCGCCAGATAATCTTACCGTAGATACAAAGCTTTTTCAGATCGGCGGCGGAAATCTCCTCGACCGGATACCGGTTGTTATCCGGGCTGATCTGGATTTTCCCGTCAAGCCGGAAATACAGACGGCGGCTGAACAGATAGCCGTTGCGGCTCAGAACATAGAGCCCGTCGGAAAGGTTTTGAGTCTCGTGCTCGCAGACCAGATAGTCGCCCCGGAAAATGACCGGTTCCATGGAATCGCTGTTCTCACGGATCACGCAAAGCCTGTCGAACTGAAAACCCTTGAAAAGCGTAGACGAGAGAGGGAAATAGTCGACGGTCTCGTAAGTCTCGGCGGGGGAGTCCTTCGCCTGCGACGCCTGATTATTGAGTAACGGGAGCATCAGGATCGACTCCTCGTTGATGGGGACGGGGAGGTGATGGAACGATGCGCCCTTACCGAGCATCAGCCACTCGAGGTTGACATTCCATCTTTTGTGCATGATCTGCATGACAGGAATAGTGGGACGGTTCTTTCCGGTTTCGATTGCGCTAATCGAGTCCTGGGACAATCCGAGAATTTTACCGAAATTCTCCTGATTCATTTGAAGATGTTTGCGAATCTCTCTAAATCTCTGTGCGATCATATCCGTACCCTCAGGAAAATATTTAGGGCAGTTACGAAAAATATTATTAAAAAGTACAATTATTAATAATTGTTAAATAAACCGCTTTGGTTATTTATAATATATATTTTACTTTACGTTATGTCAAATAAAAAGCAAAATAAATCTTAGTATTATCATATTATTTACACGAAATAGATTTGTCTTTGAAAAGAAAAAGCCGTCCCCGAAGAGACGGCTTAATTCGGGCTGGTGAGATTTGAACTCACGGCCCCTTGGTCCCGAACCAAGTGCGCTACCGATCTGCGCTACAGCCCGCGATTAACTTATGGAGAATTATAGCCCTTTTCTGAAAATAAATCAATTTTCCTGCGCTTTCCGGTTCCCGGCGATAAATTGAATTTCCTCGGTATTGACGCTATAATATCACATCTATTTTTCGGAGGAATTATGCTGTATTCCAAAATGCTGATCCCGACATTGCGCGAAGACCCGAAGGACGCGGAGATCGATTCGCATAAATTAATGCTGCGTGCCGGGCTTATCCGGAAAAGCGCGGCGGGCTTGTATTCCTACCTTCCGCTCGGTTTCAGAGCGCTCCTGAAGGTAACCCAAATCGTCCGTGAGGAAATGAACAGCGCGGGGGCTCTCGAAATCCTGCCGCCGTTTGTCACTCCCGCCGAACTCTGGAAAGAGACCGGGCGTTACGATACGATGGGAAAGGAGATGCTCCGCTTCAAGGACCGGCACGATAACGAGATGGTGCTCGGGCCTACCCATGAGGAAGCGTTCACCAATATCGTCCGTGAGACCGTCCATTCCTACCGCGATCTCCCGGTCAATCTCTATCAAATCAATACAAAGTTCCGCGACGAGATTCGCCCGCGTTACGGCGTAATGCGATGCCGCGAGTTTATTATGAAAGACGCTTATTCGTTCGACACGGACGAGGCCGGACTCGAGGCGAACTACCAAGCGATGCGGACTGCCTACCGAAAGATATTCAAACGCTGCGGGCTGGAAGTCGATCCCGTGCTCGCGGATACCGGTTCTATGGGCGGTTCGGCGTCGGAGGAGTTTATGGTGCCGTCGCAGGTCGGCGAGGAACTGATCGTGAAATGCCACGAGTGCGGATATGTCGCGAATACCGAGCGCGCGGTCGCGCACAGGGAATACTCTGTTTCCGGCGATCCGCTTCTCGCGATTGCGGAGAAGGAAACCCCCGCGGTTAAGACGATCGAAGAACTGACGGCGTTTTTCTCGACTACGCCGGATAAATTTATCAAAACACTGGTCTATTTAGCGGACGGCGCGCCTGTGGTCGCGCTGATCCGGGGCGATATGGAAGTGAACGAGGTGAAGCTGAAGAACGCGGCGGGCGCCGTAGAACTCCAACTCGCTGGCGAGGAGAAGGTACGCGAGGTGACCGGTGCACCGGTCGGTTTTGCCGGGCCGGTCGGGCTGAAGAATGTCAGGATAATCGCGGATATCTCTATCCCGCCGCTTGTGAACGCGATCACCGGTGCGAACAAAAAAGACCTCCACCTTGTCAATGTCAATCCCGGGCGCGATTTCAAATGGGAAAAGGCCGCCGATATCCAGTCGGTGCAGGCGGGCGATCTCTGCCCCGAGTGCAAGCGCCCGTTAAACGCCTACCATGGGATCGAAGTAGGGCATATTTTCAAGCTGGGCTATAAATACACCGACGCGATGAATGTCATCTTCCTCGATAAGGACGGTAAGGAACAGAAGCCGATCATGGGGTGTTACGGAATCGGGGTCGGGCGCACGATGGCGAGCGTGATCGAACAGTCCCATGACGAATTCGGCATTATCTGGCCGATGAGCATCGCGCCGTTTCATATCCTGATCGTT
Source organism: Spirochaetes bacterium GWF1_51_8 (assembly GCA_001829415.1). Taxonomy (GTDB): domain Bacteria; phylum Spirochaetota; class Brevinematia; order Brevinematales; family GWF1-51-8; genus GWF1-51-8. Next base: position 29,006 of record MIBE01000008.1, on the reverse strand, counting down.
CCGGTGAACGTGATGGATGCCGCGCAGATGGAAGCGGCTGAAAAGCTCCATAAGTCGCTCTCGTCGAGGTACGAGGTGCTGATGGACGACCGTGACGAGCGAGCCGGGGTGAAGTTCAACGACGCGGACTTGATCGGTATCCCGATCAGGATCACTGTCGGGAAAAGTTTCGCGGCGGAAGGGAAGTTCGAACTGAAATTACGGAATTCAAAAGAAAAAGAGTTTCTCGGAGAAGCCGAGCTCATCAAACGGGTAGGTGAAATATATGAAAATGAAATGGCCGGTTTTAACCGCGATTAGCCTCGTGTGTACGGCCTTAATCTCATGCGGAGAACAGATCGTGAAGGCGGATATCCGCCCGGAGTATACCTGGGGCGAAAACATACCGCTTTACTATCATCTTTCCGGTAAGTTCGATGTGGTGGTGGATGCCGCGATAGTCCGTTACGAGGGCAGTATGGAAATCTCGGCGGAACTCGAGCTCAGGAATATCCCGCCTAAGAACAGCGCGGTTTACGGGAAGGGCATCCTCATGCTGATGCGCGATCCGAAGGTCAACGGCGGCGACAGCAAGGTCAACGCATCGCTCATCGGGTATATCAACAAGCTCCGCGAATGGTTCTCGCTTATCTATATCACTCCGCAGGGAAAGGTGAACGTGCTCTATGCCGGGAAGCCGCATATCGTGCTGAATACGATCGCGCAGACCGTCATTCCCGAGCTTACGTCGATGGATGCGCTCTGGGACAAGTATACCTTCAAAACGAACTACCCTGCCGATGTGGCGGGCAACAATACGCTGAATACCTTTCAGAAGGAAATGGAGATTATCGGGTACGACGATCAGAATATCGAAATCAAGACGCATATCGAATTTACGACCTACGACGAGATGCAGTACCTGAAATCGGTCGAGCCGATCAAAATGGGCGTGGCGGCGATGGATTTCATCGACCTGTTCGATTACAAGAAGGGACAATGGGTCGAAAAAAAAGGGACTGTCGACGCCCGTTACAATATGCCGGTCTCGCAGGGCATCCTCTCGGTCATCGTGTCCGTGCAGGTTATCGGGACGTTCGAGGTGGTGATGACGAACAAGGGGGCGCTATGAAAATTACCCTGATGTCGTGGAATGTCAACGGGATCCGCGCGGTTTCTGGGAAAGGGTTCTACGAATGGCTCGACTCGGGTAACTACGATATTATCGGCATACAGGAAACCAAGGCCTCGCCCGGCCAGCTTACACCCGAACTGCTTAACCCCAGGGGGTACACCGGGTACTGGAACGCCGCGCAGAGAAAGGGCTACAGCGGAACGGCGCTCCTCACAAAAAAGCCGCCTAAAGAGGTCAAGATGGGCTTCGGCATCCCGCGTTTCGACGATGAAGGGCGCGTGATCGAAGCCGACTACGGCGACTTCGTTTTCATCAATATCTATTATCCCAACGGTCAGCAGGACGAAGAACGGCTGAAGTACAAAATGGAGTTCTACGACGCGTTCCTCGAATACGCCGGCGGCCTGAAGAAAGCCGGGCGCAATTTGATCGTGACGGGCGATGTCAATACTGCCCATCGCGAGATCGACCTCGCCAACCCCAAGGCCAACGAGAAGTACTCGGGGTTTCTGCCGATGGAGCGCGAATGGATCGACAAGTTCCTCTCGCACGGCTATATCGACACATTCCGGCACTTTCATCCCGACGACACCGGCCGTTACACCTGGTGGACATACCGTTTCAACGCCCGCGCGAACAATGTCGGGTGGCGTATCGATTACTTCTTCGTGAACAAGGAGTTCCTGCCTCATGTTAAGGATTCGTTTATCCAGCAGGACGTGACAGGTTCGGATCATTGCCCGATAGGACTGACGATAGAAATATAGGGGTATGGGTATGAAGCGGGAGTCTAAAGGTTGTAGAGACTGGGACCTTTTAATCAATTCGGCTCCGACTAACGAGGTGCTGGGAGTGGTGCTCGCGGGCGGAGCCGGGACACGGCTATATCCGCTCACAAAGTATCGTTCCAAACCGGCGGTTCCGTTCGGCGGGAACTACCGCCTTGTCGATATCCCGATCAGCAACTGTCTCCATTCCGGCGTCAACCGTATCTTCGTCCTCACCCAGTACAATTCCGCCTCGCTGAACCGTCATGTCAACCAGACTTACAAGTTCGATATCTTCCATCGCGGGTTCGTCGAAGTGCTTGCGTCGGAAGAGACGTCCGAGTTGGAGGCGAAAACCTTCCCTCACGGTACCGCCGATGCCGTCCGCAAGGCGCTCCGGCATATCATGCAGATACGCGATATCAAATACATCCTCGTGCTTGCGGGCGACCAGCTCTATCGGATGAACTTCCGCGAGCTCCTCGCGCGTCATATCGAGCAAGGGGCGGATATCACTCTCGCGGTGCACCCGGTCGCTGAGCGCGACGCTTCGCGTTACGGTATCCTGAGAATCGGGAAGGACTTGAAGATATCCGAATTCAAGGAAAAACCCGGCCGCCCAGAGGACATCGCGGGCTGGAATATCCAGTCGGACAAATTCAGTTCGCCGCACTACTACGCATCGATGAACATGTACATCTTCAATATCGACGTCCTGCAGGAAGTCCTGCGCGGCGACCTCGAGGCCCTCGATTTCGGCGAGCAGATCATCCCGATGGTGCTCCCGAAGTACAATGTCTGCGGGCAGGTGCACGAGGACTACTGGGACGATATCGGTACGATCGAAACATTCTACTACGCGAATATGCGCCTCACGAAAAAGTTCCCCGAGTTCAACCTTTACGAGGAGAACCGCCTTTTCTACTCGAAACCGCGCTTCCTGCCGCCCGGGCGAATTCACCGCGCGATGATCGAAAACTCGATCCTGAGCGACGGTATCTATATCGAAAACTGCGAGATCATCGACAGTATTGTCGGCGTGCGAAGTGTGATCGAACGGGATACGAAGATCGAGCAGTCGCTTGTTCTCGGCAACGACTTCTACGAAAGCCTCGTGCAGAAAAAGAACAACCTGAAAAACCGAATCCCGCATCTCGGTATAGGGAAGAACTGTATTATCCGTAAGGCGATTATAGATAAAAACTGCCGGATCGGGGATAACGTCCGTATTATCAACAAGTTCGGCCTGAAGAACGACGAGGGCAAGGAAATCCCGTATGTGATCCGCGACGGGATAATCGTGATCCCGAAAAACACGGTGATCGCAAACGGGACGGTAATATAGAGGAAAGGAGCGGGTATGACGGATGCGAAACTGAATAACGCGCTGTTGGATCGGGCGGAAAAAGGGGATATCAAAGAGATGGAAGTCCTTCTTTCGAAGGGCGCCGATCTGTATCACCGGGACTACGACGGTAGAAACGCGCTTTTTTACGCGGTGATGGGGAATCAGGTGCCTACATTGGAATTTTTAATAAAAAAAGGAATTTCTTTAGAGAGTTGTGATATCGATGGAGAAACAGTATTGATTTGTGCTGCTAGATTGAACAATAAAGATTGTGTTGAGAGACTAATCGAAGCTGGGGCGAAAATAAATGCAGTCGATGGTTGTGCAAAATCAGCTCTCTTTTATGCGATAGACAATGAGGATATAAATTCTATATCATTTTTAATACAAAAAGGAGCAGATCTTGAATTAAGTGATAATCATAGGAATAAAGCGATTGATTATGCAAAAAAAACAAACAATCAGTCAATTTTGAATCTATTTATTAATGAAACAAAAGATAAAACAAAAACCGTCGAACTCTCCGAAAATTTGCATTCAAATTTATTGTTTCCATTTGTTAATGAAGTTCAGACTGTTACTTCGGATGATAACAGCATCGTTGGACAAAATAACGATATAAATTTTATACCCACAGAAGAGGATTTTAAGAATGCATTTACTGAAAAGGATGTAATTTCAGAAGAAGAAAACAGTGATTCTAAAGATAAAAAACGAAAAGGTCTATATTTTACCCGGAAAGGAATTCTCGGTTTTTCAATTTTCATTTCAATACTGAATTTTATCTTTTTATTTATATTATTTGTTAAGCAAATGCTCTCCCCTGTGGTTTTTTATTCTGCACTTCTTGAAATGTTTTTAACAATCGTGGGTGGTCTAGGGGTTTTTTATCGAAAAGATTGGGGAAGAATGCTAATAATGATTATTTGGGGTGGGGGAATTGTTATTAAAGTAATTGATTCTATTCAAACCGGAAACTTGAAAGGCTGGGGTTTATCATCTTTCATGATATTGATAGTCATTTTTCTTCTTCAAAACAAAGTGAGCGATATCGATTGATGTTCAAGCATTGATGCTTGAGCTATAAAAAACGGTGATCGCAAACGGGACGGTGATATAAACCGAATTACAATCCCGTATCAAAATTCCAATCCATGCCGGGCGAATGCGATTCGCGGCCGGTAAACCCTAGTTTATGATAGAATTCCGCCTTTCCGGGCGCGGAAAATAACTGGACCTTGCGGATATCCGCCTCCTTGCAGCGTTTTAGCAGGTGCCGCATGACCGTTCTGCCGACCCCTTTTCCCTGCCATTCCGGGAGAACGAACATCTCGGTAATCAGCGCGTGGATCACACCGTCGGAAATAATCCTTCCCGATCCGATCAATTCATTGCCGGAATACGCGCAGACCACAAGCCAGCAGTTTTTCAATGCTTCGCGGGTACGTTCGATTCCGAAGTAGCCGGGTTCCTTCCAGCCGGTGGATTTGTAAAGCCTCATATAGGCTTTCATCTCGGGCACGCCTTCTTTCAATAGTATTTCGGACATGATCTACCTCAACTACTAATACTTAATATTTCACAAATAGACAGACAGATGGATGTATGCTCATTACTGTGTTTTTTATCAGCCGATAAACTCCCGGACATCCGAGGCGAAACGCTTGTCGCTCATAGTGCTCATGTGGTTTTTCCCTTCGTATATCTTCAGCACGGAGTTTTTGATCTTCGCATGCATTTCCCGGTAAGTCTCCAACGGAAAATATACGTCGTTCGTTCCGCCGATAATCAGCACGGGAACGGCGATCCGGGCAAGCGCTTCATCCGCGTTATGCGAGGTCTCCGCTTCCGCTTCGATCACGATATCCCTACTGTAGCCGGGATAATCGCCCTTCATCATCGAACTGCCGAATAACCAGAACAGCGCCTTAGTGAAAAAACGCGCGATACCCTTGTCCGAGACTGCGTCAGTGACCCGCAACGCTGCTTTCCGGTATTTTCCGCGTGCGATGAGGTGAGCGAAATCGAGGTCGATCTTTTTCCCGAGATCGCTCATTTTATGCGAGGCGATGGCGATCACGATATGCCGGAAGCGGTCGGCATGGTCGGCCGCCAAGTGCTGTGCGATCATACCGCCGAACGATGTCCCGATCACCGTATCCGCTTGCCCGCCGAGGTCGTTTTTCACCATCTCGGCGAAATCGTCGGAGAGGCCGCGTGTGGTCGCCCCGTCCTTTAAATCGCGCTTCCGCCCGATCATATAGAGGGTGTGGGTACGAACGAACGGATCGAATTCCGAGGTCATTGCCCGGAATCCCAGCCCCTTGGGGAGAAAGTTCCCCGGCCCGCCGCTGAAGATGAGCATTGTTTTCGGGCCGAAACCCCATTTGACGAACGGGATATTATTCGATGACAGACTGTAAACCGGGACGATTTTCGGCATACTCCGCGCTCCTGACAGAAAAAAGTGCTGCTATTCCCGCCCGGTTATTTTACCGAATTCGGCGGAATATTGCAATTCGCGTGGGAATTTGCGACCGCGCCTTCCCTTGCGCAACCCGATGGAGTATATTATAATGAATAATAAACATCGAGGAAAACTATGAATCAGCAGTATGTTATCAAAGGCCGTCTCGTCAATCATGACACCATAAAGCTGGCGGAATCCTTACCATGGGATGACGGTGAAATTCAGGTAGCTATCGATATGTCGGGTGCGCGGAAATATACCAGCCGGGATTTGGATGGAATTATGAAAGGCGAGATCGAGATGTCGGACGATTTCGACGCACCGCTGGAAGATTTTAAGGAATATATGAAATGAAATTAAAAACGAGTATTTTAGACAAAATTGCTTTAATGATTTGTGGAGATTTACCATATAGTTTTTTCCCTTATCGTTCATCATCTTATTTAACCCAGTTTTTTAGAGATATTGACTTAAAGTATATTCATGATGGGACAACTAGAAAATGGTGGGTTCAGGGTGTATTAGAAGAACTTAATGAAATCCCTGAGATTTCTCCAAACCTACCATCACAAGAAATTAAAAATGCAATTGAGAATTTATTAAACCCAATTTATTTTATTTATAATTCTAATTTGCCTGAAATCAATCAAGATAAAGCAATAGATGCCGTCAATGAAATGATAAAAATACAGAATTTAGTAGTAGTAAAAAACAAAAAAAACAATAGTGTTTCCCTTTTTTCAATTAATGATGTTGATTTATCATCAAAGAACCAAAATAATAGAAGTAACGAAATTGTGCTTATACACCCCCAAGTTTTTAATATCCCAGAAAAGGGATTCGATGAAAAGTTAGTTTCAGTAATGATGCCGTTTTCTAAAGAGTTCGACGATGTATATATTTCAATTAAAAATGTCTGTAATGAATTGGATTTAAACTGTAAGAGAGCAGATGATATATGGGAAAATTCAATAATTATTCAAGATATTTTTGAGTTAATTTATTGTTCAAAATTAGTTATTATAGATTGTTCAAATAGAAAGCCAAATGTTTTTTACGAGGCTGGAATTGCTCATACCCTTGGAAAGACTGTTATTCCAATTACTCAAAGCTTAGATGACATTCCTTTTGATTTAAAGCATCATAGAGTATTACAATATTTAAACAATGGTGAAGGTTTGAGAAAAATGGAAGAACAATTAAAAATGGCAATGATGACATTAGTCAAAAAATAACAAGTCTCTTTTCCCTTTTCCATACCTTGCGCTACCCGTTGTTTTCCGTTATAATATCTTACTAATTATAGGAGTCCTTAGATGACCTTCGAACGCGCCGCGGAATTGTCCGGCTTGAGCCAAAGTGAAATCGCGTTAATAGAGAAACTGCTTGACAGGAAGCCCACTCTCGAGGAACTCGGGATGTTCGGCGCGCTTTGGAGCGAGCATTGCGGATATAAGAACACCAAGCCCATGCTGAAAAAGCTCCCCACGTCGGGAAAGCACCTGATCCAAGGGCCGGGCGAGAATGCCGGGGTGGTCGGTTTTGACGACTATGCGATCGTGTTCAAGATCGAAAGCCACAATCACCCGTCGGCGGTGGAGCCGTACCAGGGCGCGGCCACCGGGGTCGGCGGTATCCTCCGCGACATCTTCGCGATGGGCGCGATGCCGATTGCGATGGTCGATTCGCTTCGTTTCGGCAAACGCGACTCCAAGCGCACCCGTTACCTTGTAGGCGGCGTGATCGCGGGGATCAGCGACTACGGCAACCGTGTCGGCGTCCCGACAGTCGCGGGCGAGTTGGTGTTCGAAGACTCCTACGAGGGTAACCCGCTTGTGAATGTCATGTGCGTGGGTCTCGCGAAGAAGGACGGTATCTGTAAGGCGACGGCTACGGGCGAGGGAAACCTGCTGTTCTACTACGGCTCGAAGACCGGACGCGACGGCCTCGGCGGGGCGACTTTCGCCTCGGCGGAACTCTCGAGCGAGGGCGAGGACAAACGCCCTTCGGTGCAGGTCGGCGACGCGTTCATGGAGAAACTGATCCTCGGCGCGACCCTCGAACTGATCGATAAGAAACTGGTCGTCGGGATACAGGATATGGGCGCGGCGGGGATTACGAGTTCCTCGTGCGAAATGGCCGCCCGAGGCAACTCGTCCATAGAAATTGATATCGATACGATTCCCGCGCGGGAACCGAATATGATCGCCTACGAGTTCCTGCTCTCCGAGAGCCAGGAGAGAATGCTCGCGGTGATCGAGCCGAAGATGCTCGACAAAGTGGTCGAGGTGATGAAAAAGTACGAGATCGATTACGCGGTGATCGGGAAGGTCACGTCCGCGCCGTCGAACAGCCCGCGCGTGGTAGTCAAGGAGCACGGCAAGACCGTGGTCGATCTGCCCATCGGGCCGCTCGTGCACGACGTCCCTACCTATGTCCGCGACGTGATTGTGCCGGACTATCTCGCGAAGGCGAATGTCACCCCTCAATATACACTTAAGTCGTCATATAACGATGTCCTGAAGGAACTCCTTGCCGATCCGAATATCGCATCGAAGGAATGGGTCTACGAACGTTACGACCATCATGTGCAGACCAATCTGCTGGCCGAACCGGTGATGGCAGGCGGCGCGATGCTTCGTGTCAAGGGCACCACGAAGGGAATCGGCATCGCGGTGGACGGTAACGGCCGTTACACCTATCTCGATCCGTACACCGGCGGGATGCAGGCAGTGGCGGAAGCATGCCGCAATATCTCGTGTATGGGCGCTGAGCCTTACGGGATCACCAACTGTCTTAATTTCGGCAACCCCGAGAAACCCATGCCGTACTACCAGCTTGTTAAAGCTATCGAGGGGATGGGCGAGGCATGCCGGAAACTCGAGGCGCCGGTCACCGGCGGTAACGCGTCGCTGTATAACGAAACAGACGGCGAGCCTATCCTGCCGACGATTGTCGTTGGCGCTGTGGGGGTGATAGACGACTACAAGCACGCGATGTTCAACGGATTTAAAAACGCAGGCGATAAAATCGCGCTGATCGGTACGAATAAAGACGAAATCGGCGGAAGCCTTTTCCTGGTGAAATACGCCGGGAAGGTCGCCGGGAAATGCCCGTCGCTCGATATCGGGTTCGAGGTGAAGCTCCAAAAGCTTGTGCGCGACCTGGTCAACCAGCAAAGGGTTCATTCGGCGCAGGATATTTCCGATGGCGGACTTGCGGTCGCACTCGCGGAATGCGCGATCAATTCCGGACGCTTCGGCGCGGAGATCGACCTCATGGACGATATCTCTCTCGATGCGCTCCTGTTCGGCGAATCCCAGTCGCGTATCCTCGTGTCGTATGCCCCCGGCGATCATACGAATAACGGCACGATGCACGAAATCTGCTTGTCCCACGACGTGCCCATGACTGAAATCGGGAGCGTGACGGACACCGGGCGGATCGTCATCAAGGTTAAAGGGAAAACTGTGATCGACCTCTCTCTCGCGGAAGCGGAGAAGGCGTATCACACGAGGTATATAGAAGAATGAGCGAAGAGTTCGGCCTGACCGACCGTTTCGTGGTCATGCCCCGCGAGGCGAACCATTACGGTAACGTACACGGCGGCGAGATCATGCACGCGGCCGACAACCTCGCGTATCTGATAGCGAGCCGTTACAGCAGGAAAAACGTCGTCACCGCGAAGGTGAACGAGCTGAATTTCCGCGCACCGGTCAGGATCGGCGATATGGTGGAACTCGACGGGCGTATTTCACGGGTGGGACGTTCGTCGATGGATATTACGATTTGTATCCGCGCGGAAAAACTCAAGACCGGCGAGGTCTTCGAGGTCGCGGACGCCTGTTTCACGATGGTCGCCGTGGACGAAAACGGCAAACCTGTACCTATCAAAGAAAAGTAGAGATCTGCGAGGTGCGTGATGATAACGATTGCTTTGCCGAAAGGCCGTTTGGGGGAAGAGGCAGAGGATATCCTGATTAAGTCGGGGATTCTTAAAAAGAAAATTCCGCAGGACTCGAGGAAACTGATCTTCGAGATCGGAACGGATATGAAGATACTGCTTGTCCGCGCGCAGGACGTCCCGACATATGTCGAGATGGGAACGGCGGATATCGGGATCGCGGGTAAGGATGTCCTGATCGAGCATTCGAGCGATGTTTTCGAGCTCGCCGATATGAAGATCGGGTATTGTAAGATGACGGTCGCCGCCAAGAAGGGCGTGAACCGTGAGGAACTTTTCGCGAAGGATTTCCTGAAAGTCGGCACGAAGTATCCTTCCATCGCGAAAAAATTCTTTTCGAATATCTCCACTCAGTCTGAAATAATCAAGCTCTACGGTTCCGTCGAACTGGGCGCGGTGACCGGGATGTCCGAGTGCATTGTCGATATCGTTTCGACCGGCGGGACGCTGAAAGAAAACGGGCTCGATGTGGTCGAAGAGCTCTTCGAGTCGACCGCCCGCCTCATCTGCAACCGTTCGTCCTACTACCGTGAACTGGATAAGATAGAAGAGATCAAGGCCGCCGTGATTAAAACGGTGACGGGAGCGTAGGGTGTCGGTCGACATTTTGCGCGTCCTCGACGCGAATATCAACCGCGCCTGCGAAGGCCTGCGTGTGGTCGAAGAGGTCTGCCGTTTCATCCTGAACGACGCGGGACTGTCAGACAGGCTGAAGCACGCCCGCCATCGCATCCGCGACATCATGGAGACCGGACGCCTGCTCCCGCACAGGGACAGCGAGAACGATGTCGGCAAGGGCGTATTGAAATACGGCTCCGGCGCGCGTACCGGACTGCAGGATGTGATCGACGCCAACCTCAAGCGCACCCAGGAAGCGCTCAGGGTGCTCGAGGAATTCGCGAAGCTCGAAGAACTCGGAATAACGCCCGAACGGATCGGGGAAATCGAGTCCGTCCGTTTCGGCGTCTACACCCTCGAGAAGGAAATCTATTCGGCGGCGCAGGCTCAAAATAAACTCCGGAAATAAACAATGCTGATACTCGGCATAGAGTCTTCCTGCGACGAGACTTCCGCCGCGCTGGTCGCCGACGGGAAGCGTATCGTCTCGAACACGGTCTTTTCGCAGATAGAAATTCATAAAAAATTCAATGGCGTGGTGCCGGAAGTCGCATCGCGCAACCATCTTATTAAAATCCTTGACGTCGTGGATGAAGCCCTCGGCGGCGCTCCGCTCGATACGGTTGACGCGGTCGCGGTGACGAACGGCCCCGGGCTTCTCGGCTCGCTCCTTGTCGGCCTCTCCACCGCGAAGGCTATCGCGTTCACACAAAGCGTCCCCCTCATTCCGGTCAATCATATCGAGAGCCATATGTACGCCCCGCACCTCACGAACGACATCCCGTTTCCATATATCGCTCTCGTCGTATCCGGCGGGCACAGCCTGATTCTGAAGGTCGATTCGTTTCAGGACTATGAACTGCTCGGAACGACTATCGACGATGCGGCCGGGGAAGCGTTCGACAAAGTCGCCAAGGTGCTCGGGCTCGGGTATCCGGGCGGCCCTGAGATCGACAAGGCCGCGAAAAACGGCGATCCGGGTTTCATGAAGCTTCCGAGGATGCTGAGCGAACGCCGTGAGGACAGATATAATTTCAGCTACAGCGGACTCAAGACCGCGGTGGCGTTCCGGATGAAGGGGATGACGCTCGACAGCGGGACTGTCGCGGACGTGGCGGCGAGTTTTCAATCCGCGGCGGTGGCGGCGCTGATCGAAAAGTCGCTGAACGCAATCCGCGATACGGGTATCAAACGCCTCGTAGTATCGGGCGGGGTCGCGGCGAACTCCTGCCTGCGCTCCCGGCTCGACGAACTGCGCGGCGATGGAATAGAGGTCTACACCGCCGAACTCGCCTATTGCGGGGATAACGCCGCGATGGTCGCCGGGCGGGGGTATGTCGATTTTCTCGCTGGCAAGACCGGCGGGATGAAAACGGACGCTTATTCCCGTCTGCCGCTCGTGCAAAAAGGGAAAAGGGTATTCGGGTGAAACGGGCGCTGTTTATCTGCCGGGCGGGGCGCGCTCACGGCACCGGGCATTATGTCCGCGCGAAGCGTTATGCCGCATGCCTCCCGGACGCTACTTTCGAGACCTACATCGCCGTATTGTCCGAAGAGTTCCATCTCGATGACAGCGCCCGGTCGGCGGAAGTGTTTCATGAGACATCGAGACTCGAGCGCATTCTGGAGAAATTCCCTTCGCCGGACTTGATCGTCTTCGACACACGAGAGACGCCGTTACGGCTGTACCGCGAGGCGCGGCGGCTCGTGAAACCGGTCCTTTCGTTCGACGACTACGGTTTAGGCCGCGTGGAAAGCGAATGCGCGGCGAATATCCTGCCTCACTTCGAGACGAAAAATGCGAATTTTACCGAGTTGAAATATAACCCTTTAGAGCAAGGTGCGCCCACCGTGAAACCGTCGGGGGGAATTTTGATCGCGTTCGGCGGGAGCGACCCGGCCGGTATCGGCGAAAAGGCCGCGCGGGCGTTATCGGGTATCGGGCGGGAAGTTGT
>MIBE01000008.1:10244-16747 GCA_001829415.1 Spirochaetes bacterium GWF1_51_8 | reverse complement strand
GCCTCGCGCCGTTTATCGCGAATTCCGATACGGTCGTCACTACTGTCGGGCTTACGATGATCGAAGCGCTCAATCTCGGGCGAAAGGTAGTCGGAATCCACCCTACGGACTACCACACGCGTGTCGCGGGTTCTGTCGAACAGTTGACCGACCTCGGACATGTGAAGAGTTTTTCGCCCGCGCGGCTTCGTGAGGCATGCCGAGAGCCGTTTCCAGTGATGGATACGGGCGGATTCGATTCCGGCGCGGCGCGGGAATGGTTCGCCGCGCTTACCGGAACGCTTATAGATAACGGCGCGGCGGTATGCCCTATGTGCGGAAGCGGCGCCCGGCGTGCGCTCGCACGCGACTCGGAACTGACACTCTTCGAGTGCCGGGACTGCCGGACGAATTACGGTTACGCGGTGTCAAAAGTGAAACAGGACTACTCGAAGGATTATTTCGAGGAGACATATAAAAAGGCCTACGGTAAAACCTACGAAGAAGATATCGCCGCGATCCGTGAGTATTCCGCGAGGCGGCTTTCGGAGATTGAGTGCCTGCTGAAACCCGGCATCGGGAAAAAACGTATTCTCGATATCGGGTGCGCGCTCGGCGTGTTTGTCAACGAGGCACGCGCGCGGGGATGGGAAAGCGAAGGGGCGGAAGTGAGCGCACACGCGAGGGAGTTCGCGCGCGGGCATTTCGGGCTCGATATCCATGACGACACCGCGAAGGCGCAAGGCCTCTTCGACTGCGTGACGTTTTGGTTCACCCTCGAGCATATGAAGAACCCGGCTCTCTGGATCGAACGGGCGCGCGGATTACTCAAACCCGGCGGGATTCTCGCTCTCGGCCTGCCTCATTCGCGCGGATGGTACGCGTTGAAGAACCGAGATGAATATCTCACGGCGAGGCCGCGCGAGCACGAGTTCGAGCCGTCCATCCCGGCGATTAAAAGGTTACTCATCAATAGAGGCTTCGGGACCAGGCGGCTGAATATATTCGGACTGCACCCCGCGCGCGCGGGTCTTCCCGAATGGGAGTTCGTCAAACGGTTACAGGCTTTGATAAAAAGAGGAGACACATTCGAAATATATGCTGAAAAACTGGCTTAAGCCGATTGAGATAAACGGGATCGCTATCCCGAACAACCTTTGGTTCGCGCCGCTCGCCGGGTATTCCCATATGGCCCTGCGGATGACCGCGAAGAAGTTCGGCGCGGGCTTGGCCTATACCGAGATGGTCAGCGTCGAGGGGATAGTGCGCGGCGACCGGAAGACGATCCGGATGGCGGTGCCCGAGGACGGCCGGACCGTGCTTCAGCTTTTCGGTACCCCCGATCCCGCGAGGTACCGTGAGGCCGCGAGAATCATGATGGACGACTTCGGCTACCGGATCATCGATATCAATTTCGGGTGTCCGGTGAAGAAGGTGATGAAGGTCGGGGCGGGATGTATCATGCTCCGCGATCCCGGACTGATGGGCGAAATAGTCGCGGCGGTGAAAGAGACGGGCGCGGTCGTGTCCGCGAAGATACGTGCGGGTTATTCCTATCACAACTTCGAGGAAACGATCCCGATAGTCGATAAGGCCGGCGCGGATATCATCATCCTGCACGCGCGCCTCGGGACGCAGATGTTCGCGGGGCATGCCGACTGGGACTTGATCCGACAGGCGCGGGCGCTGACTGATAAAATACTGATCGCAAACGGCGATATCGATACTCCCGAACGAGCGGACGAGTGTATGACGGCGACCGGGGCGGACGGGCTTATGATCGGACGCGCCGCTATCGGAAGGCCGTACCTCTTCGCGCAGACGATAGATTACTGCCGGAACGGGACTTATACGACGCCCGGCCTCGACGAGATCAAAAGCGGAATGGTCGAATTCGCCCGTCTGTTCGAGAAGCACTCCGGCGCGAAGAACCTTGTCCCGATCCGTTCGGCGCTCCTTTGCGCGATCCGGGGTGTCGGGAACTGCCGTGAGATACGGGGGCGTGTTTCCTCTATCGGGACTGTCGCCGATCTTGAAAACGCGCTCGCGGATTGGAAAATCAATGAGGAGATGCATTATGAAGCTCCGCATCGCTGACGGTTTCGGGTTATTCAAAAAGTACCCGGGAGTATATTTATTCTCGGCGGGGATTTTTATCCTCGGGCTTGTGCTGGGGTTATTCCTCTGGCGGAACTGGAACGGGAGCCTGATGTGGATCGTGCTCAACGAGGCGTTCTCGGGCGGGAAGGCTTTCCCGAAGGTGCTCTGGGATACGTTGTCCCTAATCTTCATCCTACAGGTCTTCGGGTTCACCCTTGTGCTTTCGCCCGCGATGCTGGTATTTCAGGGAATGGTCTTCGGTGTATCGATTGCGGTTCTTACAACTACGCTCGGAGCGGGCGCGGCGGCGGCCTATCTCCTGCCGTGGGCGATCCTCCTCGCGCCGGTCATGATCGCGGTGTGCGGTAACGGTATCCTCACAGGCCTGCGGGTGATCCGGATGATCCGGGACGAAACGATCAACGGGTTATTGGGTAAATCGGCGCTTCTGTTCCTTGTGCTGTTTTTGCCCGCGGCGCTCCTTTATTCGGGGATAAAGACCTTGGTCACCGCGCCGTATATCGAAAGCAGGATATCGGAGCTTACTCCCAAGTTGTCATTGAAGGAACTGGACCGGGTATTATTTGGATTTATCCCGGCGGACGATCCGGGCAATCCCTCGGATTTCGCGCTATTCAGGATCAGTATCTGGCAGGGGGCTTCGTTCCCGTCCATGCTTATATACAAAAGCGCTGAAGATAAAACGGTAAGGGTTTGTTTGTCCGGCGATACGAACCTGCTCGCGGGTCTGATGCCATTACCGCCCGGGACGACGAATAAGCCTCACTCGTCGATACTCTATCTCCCGGCACGGGGTATCCTGATAGAGTGGCTCGATCCGGCGCTTTATTTCGGCCACCTCGAAGCATTTACAAACTCGCCGTCGATCGCCGGAATACGGGCATTAGTTCCGAAAGAATAATAAAATTATCCTTGAAAAAAATCGGTAAGTGATGCATAATACTGCGTAAAATAAGGTGAGGATGACGATTGTAAGCGGGTTGAATTGATTGCATAATACAGTCAGTCACGGTCAGTGTTTGAATAGAGATGGATGCAAGGAGGAAGGTGTGGGCGAGGTTATTCATGACGCCGAGAACAGGATGTTTACCCTTGACACGGACGGTTTCCAGTCGCGGATGAAATACCGTGAGATATCCGATACCGAACTCGAATACTATACCACCTTCGTGCCCGAGGAACTTCGCGGCAGGGGGATCGCTCAGATCGTTGTCAAGGCCGCCCTCGATTATGCGCGTCAGAACGGATTCAAAGTCAAACCCACCTGCTCGTTTGTAGATAAATATATGCAGAAGAATAAACAATATGCCGATCTCAGGATCGGTTGACGAGGAGCCCGCATGCTGAAGATCGGAGTTGTCGGAATAGGCCACATGGGCCGTTATCACGTGAACATTCTTTCCCTCATCCAAAAATGCGAATTGACTGCGGTCTGCGATGTCAATGCCGAAGCGGTCAAGAAAATATCGGACGCCTACAGTATCAAAGGGTATACCGACTATAACGAGTTCCTCGAACAGGTGGATGCTGTCATAGTCGCCGTTCCCACAAACCTTCATTTTCAGTTCGCCTCGCAGGCGTTGGAACGCGGGAAACATGTCCTTGTCGAAAAACCGATCACCGAGAATATTCCCGACGCCGAGAAGCTGATCGAGATCGCCGAAAAGAAAGACCTTTATCTCCAGGTCGGGCATGTCGAACGGTTTAACGCCGCTGTGCAGGAACTGGAACACATCATTAAAACCCCGTACCTGATCCAAGCCCAGCGTCTGGGGCCCCGCAGCCGTATCATGGATGTGGGGGTGGTGCTTGATCTGATGATCCACGACGTGGATATCATTCTCGCGATAGCCGGCGCTCCGGTGCGTGAGATAAACGCTTACGGGAAGAAGATATACAGCAATTACGAAGACGTCGCGAACGTTTCGCTTCTTTTCGATAACGGCGTGATCGCGAATATCGCCGCGAGCCGTGTCACCGACAACAAGCTCCGCACGCTGTCCATCTCGCAGGAGGGATCGTTCATCCTGCTCGACTATGCCACTCAGGATATCACGATCTTCCGCCAGCCGCATACCGAGTATCTCGTGATGCGCGAAGAGATCAAATATACTCAGGAGTCGATTGTCGAACGCGTGTTTATCCACAAGGACAACGCGCTGAAACTCGAACTCGAGCATTTCATCGAATGTGTCGCGGAAGGGCGTGAGCCGGACTACAATTCGGAAGCCGACCTCGGCGCATTGAAGCTCGCGAAGGAGATCACGAAGAGGATATATGAAAACGGAATCTGATTTATCAAGGTATTTCGGGGATTTCGGCGGCGCCTTTATTCCCGAGAGCTTTATTCCTATTCTCGACGAACTGGAAGCGGCATATCTCAAGTACAAAGACGAGCCCGGGTTTATCGCCCAGTTCGATTATATGATGCGCGACTATGTCGGGAGACCGTCGCCGCTATTCTACGCCGAGAACATGTCGAAAGACCTCGGCTTTAAAATCTACCTCAAACGGGAAGACCTGAACCACACCGGCGCGCACAAGATCAACAACGCGATAGGGCAAATCCTGCTCGCGAAACGGATGGGCAAGAAACGGATCATCGCCGAGACCGGCGCGGGACAGCACGGGGTCGCGACCGCGACCGCCGCCGCGATCATGGGAATGGAATGCGTGGTGTATATGGGCTCGGAAGATGTCAAACGGCAGGAACCGAACGTTTTCCGGATGCAGCTTCTCGGTGCGGAGGTCGTTTCGGTGACCGAGGGCAGCCGAACCCTGAAGGACGCGATGAACGAGGCGTTCCGCGACTGGCTCACCAATGTCGAAAACACTTATTATCTAATAGGCACGGTCGCCGGGCCGCACCCGTATCCCACTATCGTCCGAGATTTTCAATCCATCATCGGAAAGGAAGCGAAGGAACAGATATTCGCCAAAGAAAAACGTCTTCCGGACTATCTGGTCGCGTGTATCGGAGGCGGATCGAACGCCATGGGATTGTTTTACCCGTTCCTGAACGACGAGGTGCAGTTGATCGGGGTGGAAGCGGGCGGACGCGGGCCCCAGCCAGGAGAGCATGCGTCCAGCCTCACCTACGGCAAGAAGGGCGTCCTTCACGGCTCCAAGAGCAAGATCATCCTCGACGACTACGGTCAGGTCGGCGATGTTCATTCCATCTCCGCCGGACTGGATTACCCGGGCGTAGGGCCGGAAGTTGCATACCTGCATGACGAGGGCCGCCTCGAAGCGGTCAGTGTAACGGATAACGAGGCTGTCGAAGGATTCCGTTACCTCACGAGGATGGAAGGGATCATTCCCGCCCTCGAGTCAAGTCACGCCGTGGCTTATCTGGTTAAAGATAAAAAAAGATTCGGAAAGGAAGATATCATTATTCTCAATATTTCAGGAAGGGGCGATAAGGACGTAAACACGATCAATCAACTATCGAAGAAGAATAGGTAAAAGAGAGTATTGATAGAAGTTTGAATGGTTTGCTTTACTGAGATCAAAACAACTTCAGGAGGTGGATATGGTATTAGGAATCCCTGATCCGTCTATATGGATCGCATACCTGCTATTGATCGGGTTAACTCTCCTTTGTGTCGTTTACGGAATTATCAACTGGAACAAAGAAGGCGATATTTCCGACGAGGAAGTCAAAGAAGAGAAACAATGGAACAAGGAAGAAATCGAGATTGAAGAAGAAGTCTCGGGCGGAGGTGACAAATGAATATCGGCTGGCTTATTATTGTTGTCGTAATTTATCTTGCGGTCACCGCGTATCTCGGATATATCGGGTTCAAGCGCACGAAAAGCGCCGCGGACTACATGGTCGGCGGACGCCGTGTCAATCCTATTGTCATGGCGCTATCCTACGGAGCGACGTTTATCTCCACATCGGCGATCGTCGGTTTCGGAGGATTGGCTTCCCGTTTCGGGATGAGTCTCTTGTGGCTGACTGTATTTAATATCGGATTCGGTATCTTTATCGCATTCGTTGTTTTCGGAAAACGCACCCGCAGAATGGGCCTCAATCTCGACGCGCATACATTCCCGGAATTTCTGGGACGCCGTCTCGATTCGAAATTCATCCAGTGGTTTTCTGGGTTATTAATCTTCCTTTTGATGCCGTTATATGCCGCAGCCGTCCTGATCGGCGGATCGCAGGTACTGACTGTATTGACTAAGATACCGTTCGATGTCGGACTCTCGATCTTCGGTATCCTTGTGGCAGTATATGTGCTGATGGGCGGATTGAAAGGTGTGATGTATACAGACGCGCTACAGGCGACACTGATGTTTGTCGGGATGATCATCATGCTGGTGGGGATATATGTAATGCTTGGCGGTATCACGCCCGCGCACCAGAAACTGACCCAGTTGAAGCCTTCGATGATTAT
>MIBE01000008.1:0-10186 GCA_001829415.1 Spirochaetes bacterium GWF1_51_8 | reverse complement strand
CCGGATATAGTAGTGAATCCGTCGAATAAAACCTCGGTCACGAATATAGTTCCCGCCACCAGCGTCTTCGACGGTGTTAAAGACGCGGAAGGACGACTCGGTAAACTCTATTCGAAGATGACCAATGATAAGTCCAACCAGCTCTCGCCTGAAATTACCTCTGAACTGAAGGCGATAGAAGCTAACAATAACCTGATGGTTACGACCCTTTTGGCCAATACTAATCTACCCCCGAACGCTAACCCTGAATTTGTCAAACGCTATGCCGAAACACTGATCGAGTTCGATAATAAGCTCGAACAGATGCTTGCCGGCGGCGGCGGGACAAACGATGTCAAGGCGCTCACAAAGTCTTACGGGATCATCAGTTTGAACCTGAAGATGGTCAAGGTTCCCCAGATGGGTGTTCCCGCCGGGGGTTGGACATCATCGCCGCCCAGCGGAAGTCCTCTTTGGTGGCTGATTTTCTCGACTATCGTGCTTGGGGTAGGTATAGGTGTTTTGGCTCAGCCCCAGCTCGTCGTCCGTTTCATGACAGTAAAGAGCAATCAGCAGATCAACCGCAGTATCCTGATCGGAGGAATATTTATCCTCGCGACGACAGGTACGGCGTTTATAGTCGGTTCTCTATCGAACGTATATCTGTTCGAGAAGTTCGGTTCGGTATCAGTGGCGTTTGTCGGCGGGAACCACGACCTTGTCATTCCCGCGTTTATCGCGAACGCTTTCCCCGACTGGTTCGGTTATGTGTTTATGCTCGTGATCCTCGCGGCCGGAATGTCGACCCTGAGCTCACAGTTCCACACTATCGGAACATCCTTCGGACGCGACTTCTTCGAGAACGGGATAATGGCTAACGCACCCGCGGAGAATAATGTTAAAAGTGAAGTAAAGGGCAAGAAGCCGAGAGTCAGTGTCGCAAAGACGCTTATCATTATCGCTGTAGCCTCGGTTCTTTCCGTGCTCATCGCGCTCATCATGATTAACGCGAAGATACAGATCATTACTATTATTATCGTGCTACTGTTCCTCTGGCTAATCCTGATCTTCTTTACATTCTTCAGCAAGGAAGACGGGCATTCGAGCAAAATGAAAGGCGGCATCCTTGTCACACGTATCGGTATCCTTGTGGGTATCCTGCTGACAGTGATCCTCGGCCTGAATCTCGAAGAGGGGATTATCGCGAGAGCGACGTCGATCTTCTTCGGCCTGATGGCGTCGAGCTTCCTCGCGCCGTACACAGCCGCGATCTTCTGGAAACGGTTTACGCGTAAGGGCGCTATCGCGGGTATTCTCGCGGGTGTCATAGCGTCGGCCATCGCGTTCCTGTTCTTCCATGAGAAGGAAGCGGCTTATTTCGGTATCAGTAAGCTGATCTTCGGCAAGCCGTTCCTGATCGAAGGACCTTTCGCCTCGGTCGACCCGCTTGTCCTCGCTCTACCGGTATCGATTATTTTCACAATCGTTGTCACGCTTTTGACAAAGGTTGAAAATCCCGCGACGGTTGAAAAAGCCTTCAAGGGTGTAGGTAAAAAGAAGTAACTATCTTAACGAAATGGGGCTGGCTTAATTGACAGCCCCATTTTTTATGGCATTAATCATAATCGCGCTTTTTTAAAAATAAGTATTGTTAGTAATAAATTGCTAAATGTTCATTTCCATTGATGAGGTGTTTGTTTAAAAATATTCTTTTTTTCCCGCTTGACAGAATCGGATAAATTTGTTATTGTTAATCCTATGTTAAGAATAAGAATTTAAGGAGGATTTTCATGAAGGAAATGACGAAAAAATCTTTGGGCGAAGCGTTCGCCGGGGAGTCGATGGCGCATATGAAGTATCTCAACTTCAGCGAAACCGCCGATAAAGAAGGCTACCCCCACGTAGCCCGTCTGTTTAAGGCTATCGCGTATGCCGAGCAGGTGCACGCGTCGAACCACGCCAGAAACCTCGGCTATTTCGACGAAACTATTAAAAATCTCGAAGCGGCAATGGGCGGCGAGAATTTCGAAGTGGAAGAAATGTATCCCGCTTATGACGCTATCGCCACTCTCCAGAAAGAGAACGGAGCGATAAAGTCTATTCACTACGCTCTCGAGGCCGAGAAGATCCATTATGATTACTATAAAAAGGCGAAATCGCATGTCGAAAAGGGGAAGGATTGGGAGATTGGGAAGGTCTATATCTGCCCGGTGTGCGGGTACACGCATATCGGCGAAGATGTTCCTGAAGTATGTCCTGTCTGTAAGGCGAAGAAGAGCAAGTTCGCGTCATTTTAAGGAGGCATTCTATGAAGTTAGGAGAATTGGTTCAGTCGGCTGATTGGAAGACCGAAAAGCATATTCCCGCTATCGAAGCTCCCAAGTCGGTGAAGAAGGGCGAAAAGGTAAAAGTACGCGTGATCACCGGAGCGGAGATCGCGCATCCGAACACCACCGCGCATCATATTTCGTATATCGAAGTGTTTTTCAAGGGCGATGAGGACAAGTTCCCTTATCTCCTCGGGCGTTTCGAGTTTTCAGCGCATGGCGCTTCCGCCAACGGCGCGGATACGAGCACGGTTTATTCCGATCCCGATGTGACACTGACGTTCAAGACGGAGAAGTCCGGAACGATCATCGCGGCTTCTTACTGTAATGTACATGGGCTTTGGGAGAATTCCTGGGAGATAAAAGCAGAGTAAAATTACAGAAACCGTTCCTTCCGGGGCTTGATGACGAAATAATATACACATGGTTTTTTGTCACTGCGAGCCTGCCTTCCTGTCCACCTTCTGACGAAGGCGGAAGGCGGGCTACCGAAGGTAGACAGGACGCGAAGCGGCAAAGCAGTCTGTATAACACCATATTTGATATTAAGATAGATTACTTCGGCAATGGTTCGGCCTGTCTCCTTCTCCGAAGGAGAAGGCAGGCAAGCTCACCATGACGCCTCGCAATGACAATACAACATTGTTAACACGCTCTGGAAGGGACGGTTTCTTTATTGCTGGGTATTCGCGGTACCGGAAAGCCGGGTGTTGATCTTACCGTAGGTTAGTAGAAAATCCTGAAGATCGTGGTTGGACAGCTTCTCGGCGATCCCCGGCGCCATCGACTGCATATTCGTGATAGTCTGGAGCAATATGTTCATACGCGCGGTATCCGGGATATTGGTTCCCGGCGACACAAGCCCGATATACTCGTTGACGTTGTTTTCATACTCGCCGAGGAAGACCTGCCAGCTTTTCAGCGCGGTTTCCGGCGGCGTCTGTTTATCGCATTGAGCGAGCAGGAGACACGTCAGCGCGGCGAGCGCCGTCAGCATCTTTCCCATCGGTTTCAAGTTTAGCCCTCCTGTAGGCCGAGAATGGACAAAAAGTCCTTTTTCAGGGTCTCATGCGCCGCATCGGTATCCGATTTGACCTTTTCTATCGGGTCGGCGGAGGATTTCCCGTATGTAGTAAAATAGAACTTGATTTTCGGTTCCGTCCCGGAAGGCCTCGCCACCACCTTGGCGCGATCCGACAGGGTGAGCCAAATCACATTGGACTTCGGCAGATCGAGCGGGGTAACCGCACCGGAAGCTAAATCTTTCACCGTGCTCTCCTGGACGTCAGTGACCTTCAACGTATCCAACTGCCCGACCTTTTTCGGCGCATCTGAACGGAGCGAATCCATTAACGCGTTAATCTTCTCGGCGCCGTCCATACCCTTCATCGTGATGGAAACTTGCGATTCGCGGTAATACCCGAACTCCTTGTAGATATCGTCCAGCACGTCTGCAACGGAGAGGCCCTTCGAACTGTAAAAGGCTGTCATTTCAGCGAACAGGCAGGCGGCGTTGACAGCGTCCTTATCCCTGACAAACTCGGCGGCATTGTAGCCGTGGCTTTCCTCGCACCCGAAGACGAACGTCTCGCCCGTCTTTTCGAACCCGCGGGTAATCAGCCCGATCCATTTGAATCCGGTCAGGGTGGAGTAGGTTTTGACACCGAAAGATTCAGCTATCGCGAAGATCAGGTCGGTCGTCACTATCGTCGAGACCATGCGGGGATTTTTCGGCATCTTGCCGGTGTTTTTCAGCTCGGACGCGATATAATAAACGAGAAGTGTCGCGATCTGGTTGCCGTTCAGCAAAAGGTATTCGCCGTTCTTCTTACGGATCAGCGCGCCGATCCGGTCGGCATCGGGATCGGTCGCGATAAAAACATCGGCATTGGTTTTCTTCGCGTATTCCATCCCGAGCTGCATCGCGCCCAGTTCTTCAGGGTTCGGGCGGGGCGCGGTCGGGAAGGTCCCGTCGGGAATAGACTGCTCCTTCACCATCACGATATCCCGGAAACCGTATGCGGTAAGCGCAAGGGGCACCATTTTATATCCCGTGCCGTGTAACGGTGAATAGCAGATTTTGACCGGGGCGTCGGGAATGATTTCCGGGTGGATCGAGAGCTCCTTCACCTTCGACAGGTAAATGGGATCGACCGTCTGATCGATGATACGGAATACGGGCGAGGAGAGCGCCATACAGAACTCCATCGACTTCACCTGCGAGAGGCTAGTGATCTTTCCGACTTCCGCGATGATTTCGTCGTCATACGGCGGGGTGACCTGCGCGCCGTCGTCCCAGAAGACTTTATAGCCGTTATACTCTTTCGGGTTATGCGATGCGGTGATCATGATACCGCAGATCGCCTTGAGGTGGCGGATAGCGAAGGAGACTGTCGGAGTGGGGTGGATATCGTCGTAGTAGTGCACACGGATACCATTGGCGATCATGACTCCGGCGGCGGCTTCGGCGAAACGGTCGGACTGGATACGCGAGTCGCGTCCGATCACGACACCCTGCTCCGCGCCGTTATGCGAGAGGATAAAGTTCGCGAGGCCCTGCGTCACTTTTTTTATATTGTAGATATTCATCCGGTTCGTGCCCGCGCCGAGAATCCCGCGCAGGCCGCCGGTTCCGAATTCCAGATCGCGGTAAAATCTGTCGGCGAGCTCTTTCTCGTTACCGGCATCTATCAACGCTTTTATCTCATCGATCGTTTCCTTGTCGTAAGGGGCGGAACTCCATTCCTTAATCCTCGCGTTTATAATTGCGTCCATCTTATCCTCCGAAAGTGTGATAGAATATTTTATCATATCCCTTGTAAAAACTCTATCAATATAATATTTTTTAATATACTTGAAAAATCCCGGGAAAGGAGTATATTTATAGTAAGGGTTGGACGGTGAGTACCGCATTTAAAAAAAGGAATGCGGGATGGGCGCAAAAGGAGGACACAATGAGACCTGTAAAAGTGAGACAGACGCTCTCTATCGTGATGATCGTAACCGCCGCCGTCTTGTCAATAGTGGTTTACGGATTGCTTCTCGGCAGTATTTTTAAAGGATTCTCCGAAGAATTGAATCACACCCCTAAAACAGGGCAGATTCAAACGGGGCAAGCCCCTCTGCATAATTCCGTACAGTTGGCGTTTATCAAATCGGAACGATTCGGCAGAATGTAATCAGACCGCCATCGAATAGATCATATTCGCCAACCTGATGAGCATATCGAGACTGAATGCCACCACGATAAACGATACCACGTAGAACGATACCGCTTGGAAGATATCGCGAATCGAAACGGGGCGCTGGTTGCGGAATGCCCATCCGGCCGAGGACGAGAAGATCAGCAGGATTGTCAGGATGATATAATAGGATATTTTGTTGAAGATCAAATTGCCGACCTGAAGGAAGTTATACTGCGATTCGAAGACATAGTCGCTATTGAGGAATACTTCGAGCATGCTGATCTCTTTCACCGGATTGGACAGGTGATAGACGGCGGCCATATCGTAGACTACCGGTACGCTCTTCGAATCGGCCATCTTTAAATCTTTACTGATACTGTTATTCTGGTACTCGATGAACTTGGAACTGAGGAGCATGATCTTTCCCGCGGAGTATTTTCCGTACTGCGCGTTGATAATGTAATTCAGCTTATTGTTCTTATCGAAGCCGAGGAAGCGCACGCCTTCCATATAAAAATAAGGCCCGGCCTTGTATATCTTATCGAACGAAACCGCCACACGGCCCATCATGAACGCTACGTTATTCTTATGCAGGAAGTACTTGAGGTTTTTTACCTCGCTGTAATCGAACTTGTCGAACACGACACCCTTCAGTGAGGGAGGTATCTTTTCCTGAGTCTGGGCGAGAAGCGCCTTATGCGACGCGGATTCGTGCAGGTACGGGATCAGCAGTTCGTTCATCGCGAATGACGCCGCCGCGGTAAAGATGACATAGAAGAAAAAGGTGAATAGGAATCCCAGCTTATCGGCATTCGTAGTCTGGCCTGTCCCGCGAAACACGAGACTCCACACGATACTTAACGGTGTTATCAGCGGGAGGAAACGGCTGATGTCCTGCATGATGACGTAGAAGAGCCATGTCTGATCGATCTTATCCACGCGGAGATGGTAGATGAGCGACGCGAGAGAAACAAAAAGAAGAAGCCCCAGCAGAAACAATAAAAATTTAGGTACTTTTTTCATTAGGCGGCTCCTTTAGCGCGCTTCATCAGCAGGTCTTTGAGTTCAAGGAGTCCGAATGCCATCAGTCCGGCGAAAATCCCGACAAACAGGCTCGGGAGGAACAGGCTCCCGAACGGGCTCTTGATTCCCAGTTTGATGACTTCCACAAGGCTGAGGAAGTAGGGCAGGGAATAATAGAACAGGAACGACACCACAAGCAGGGCGCACGCGGAAAGTATATAGATCTGTTTTTCGTTCAGGAAGAAACTGATGCTCGCTACGATCCCGAAGAAACCGACACTGAGGAGGATGATCGCGATGATCGATACGAAGAGG
Source organism: Spirochaetes bacterium GWF1_51_8 (assembly GCA_001829415.1). Classification (GTDB taxonomy): domain Bacteria; phylum Spirochaetota; class Brevinematia; order Brevinematales; family GWF1-51-8; genus GWF1-51-8. The sequence continues at coordinate 3,357 of MIBE01000008.1, read as the reverse complement.
CCGGTAGAGAAAAACGCTGTCTGGAAGATATGCCTGATCCGCTGGATGGTGCTGAGGTAACTGTCGATCAGGAAAGAGGATATGCCGGATTCCGGCAGACGGACGATTGGCTCCTTGATCGGGATCGAGAAATGGCTGGAGTTGTTATACACTCCGCCCGTACCGACCGCCTTGTAGGCATCGAGGATGATCCTGTCGTCCTGGACTTTACCGCTATTGATGAAATATGTGTTTTTATAGAACAGGACGCCTTCCCTGATCTTTGTATCGATCATATTGATGGCGTAGAAGTTATACTGGTTGATCGGGTTGATAAACCCCGGCTGGATAGCAACGGGAACCGCGAAGTTCTGCGGTGCCTGCGAACGTTCGAAATCGATGTTGACCGCGAAGAACACGATCAGCAGAATCGCGTTGATTCCCCCGATGATGGGGATGATGCGGTAGAGGAGCATCTTGTCGAACGTCAGGCTGAACCCGAAGAACATCACCGTGGCGACCACCTGCAGAAACGGCAGAGAGAAGAAGAGCACGGTCAGGTAATTGATGATGGCGGCGGAAATGAAGTTTGGATTTCCGGCGTATTTTTCGTAGGTCAGCACTTCGAGGAAATAAAGGAGCAGGATGATGACAACGAAGATGAGAACCTTCAGAAAAGCGAACAGGTATTTTTTTATAGAGATCAGGTAGATCAAATCAGACCTCCCTCAGGGCTTGTTATATTATCTTGATTATCGGCATTCTATCAAGTAAATATTTAGCGGATATGGCATAAAAATATTACCACTTTTAAAAATATTGAAAGAAAATGACCATAGGGCGTATTATTTGTGATTTTACATCGACTTGTCAGAAAAACAGGAATTTATGAACCGCCCGAATTACGAAAGACATAAAATAAAAAGTGAGGAAAATTCAATAAAAGTGTTGACCAAAATTAATTTTGCGTTAAAATAAACCGTAAACGAGAAATTATTTTGTTTTTCCTAAAACGGCAAAAAACTTTAGGAGGCTATAGATGTCTGAGGTACTACTCAAGAACGTCAGCAAGATTTACGAAGGCAACGTTGTTGCCGTGCAGGACGTGAATCTCGAGATCAAGGACAAGGAATTTGTCGTATTGGTCGGTCCGTCCGGTTGCGGTAAGTCTACGACTCTTCGTATGGTAGCGGGTCTTGAGGAAATTACGGAAGGAGAGATATCGATCGACGGTACGATTGTGAACAACAAACCGCCGAAAGACCGCGATATCGCCATGGTATTCCAAAACTATGCGTTGTATCCGCATATGACAGTGGAAGAAAATATGGCATTCGGTCTCAAACTCCGTAACTATCCCCCGGAAGAGATCAAGAAGCGTGTGAATGAAGCCGCCGAAATCCTCGGCCTGAAGGAATACCTTCAGAGAAAGCCGAAGGCCCTTTCCGGCGGACAGCGTCAGCGTGTGGCGGTCGGACGTTCGATTGTCCGTAAGCCCAAGGTGTTCCTCTTCGACGAACCTTTGTCCAACCTTGACGCGAAACTCCGTGTCCAGATGCGAGCCGAGCTGATTAAGATTCATGCGCGTCTTAAAGTGACCACGATTTATGTGACACATGACCAGACCGAAGCTATGACCATGGGCGACAAGATTGTAGTTATGAACAACAAGCTCGTCCAGCAGGTAGGGAACCCGATCGAAGTTTACCGCAGACCGGTCAACAAGTTTGTCGCCGGATTTATCGGAAGCCCGCCTATGAACTTCCTCGAGTGCGATGTTAAAGAAGCCGGCGGCGGTGTTATCCTCGACCTCGGCGATTTCCAGTTGAAGCTCCCTTCGGACCTTGCTGAAAAGGCGAGACCCGAAATCGGCAAGAAGTGCACATTCGGTGTCCGCCCAGAGGATCTTTACGATCCTTCGATGTACAATGCCCAGATCGACGGCAACAAAGTGATTGCTAATGTCGAAATCGTCGAACATCTCGGTTCGGAAGAATTCGTATACTTCACCACCGCGAACCATCCGTTCGTAGCGAAGTACGATCCTTCGGTGATTATCCATATCGGCGACACGAACAAAGAAGTCGTATTCGATATGAAGAACTCACACCTATTCGATATCGAAACCGAAATGGCTCTGTTCTAAAGAATAACGGGGGGAAGTTCGCTTCCCCCCTTTTTTAATCATTTGGAGGATACTTTGAGATTTCACGGGATTTTCATAGCGTGTGTTTTTACTTTCATATCATGTACAGCCGGCGAGCTCGACAGTGCTATTGCGGCTAAAGATTTAACGAAGGTGAAAATGATTCTTTCGTCCAATACGGGTGTAGATACGTCGAATATAGGGCTGGATTCTCTTCTGCATCTCGCGATACTAAAAGGGGATGTCAAAACCGCGAAGTTTTTTATTGCGATGGGCGCGGATGTCACGGTCAAGGAGTATATCAATTCGAACAATTTTAATATTTCGGTGCTCCATACCGCTTCGGTGAACGACGATCTGGATATGGTCAAGATGCTGGTCGAGAACGGCGCGGAAATCGACGCCGCGGACGGCGCGGGGCGGACAGCGCTTTTCAACGCGTGCGCGATCGGGAACCTCGATATGGTGAAGTACCTTGTCGGGCATAACGCGGCGATCACGGTTCGCGAGACGGTCAACGGGACTTATATCATCCACGAAGCCTGCTACTGGGACAATATCGATGTCGTGAAGTACCTGCTGTATGTCGGGATCAATAAAAACCTGAAAGACTTCAAAGGCAATACGCCATTTAAATACGCGGTGAAGGGAGAAAACCTCGATATCGTGAAGCTTCTCGTGGGGTCAGGCGTGGAGATCGACGCGATTTCCCCCGATGAGGGAAGCATTTTTCACGGGCTGGAAGACCTTGAACTCGTGAAGTATCTTGTGTCGCTCGGGCTTAACCCGGGTTTGGAGGACGCCAACGGTGAAACACCGCTCCAGATCGCGATTGAAGCCGGAAATGACGATGTGGCGGAATATCTGAAGGGTTTGCCCGCGGATACAGGCAAATAAATCCTCGGAGGTGGATTGAGCTAAAATACATGTGAATATAGAAATATTTCACAAAAACTATTGATTTTTTATGAAAATGTTTTATAATGATTCAGCAGTTTTTTGGGGAAGGGAATGCTGATTGATTTTACAAAAAAGGGGCTCGCGGTTTATGTGACCGCGGGTTTTCCGGACATGGAATTTACACTCGATATGATACTCACCCTTCAGCATTGCGGTGTGAGTATGATCGAGCTCGGGGTTCCCTATTCCGATCCCGTTGCCGACGGGCCGATAATCGCGAAGGCTTCGATGCTTTCGCTGGCGAAAGGTACCAATATGGACAGGATTTTACA
>MIBE01000007.1 GCA_001829415.1 Spirochaetes bacterium GWF1_51_8 | reverse complement strand
CCCGCGAGCACCCCTTCGAGCCATTTCCGCTGATCCCACCCGAGAGTACCGCTCGCGGAGTCGAACACGATCACCCGGCAGTTTCCCGCTGTGAACGTGTAGCTCGACGGGCCGAGAATGTCGCGGTAGTTGTTCCATCCGCCGAAATAGGTGTCGTGGTTCCCGGGAGTGGAATAGTACGGCAAGCCGAGCGAGTCCATCAGGCCGCGGTAAGCGGTCATATACTCCAGCCCGCCCTCTTGGGTCAGGTCTCCGCACGCGAGGACGAACCGGTCGTTGGTATCGAGCTTGGTCTTCAGCCTCGTGAAGTTGCCGTTCGCCCAAGAGTAGACATGGGTGTCGGCGATAACCACGAACGAAAAATAATTCGTCCCGATCGCAAGACCGGACGGCTGAACCGCCGCGCGGGACTCCCTGAAACGGGTATCCACGTCGGCGGCTGTCGCGAAAATCCCGAATATATCGAGCGAGCAGGCGGAAACCGCGAGCGCCGAAAAAAGTACCAGTGTTTTCTTTACCATTTTAATGTCACGCCCATATCGATTTTTATTTTGTACCACACCGACGAGAGCGCGATGCTCCCGGCGTTGATCCACCCGAGGTCGAGATAAATCCCAAGCGGATCGTCCATATCGAGCAAACCACGGACATACAGCCCGTAGTTCCCGAAGTTCCCCGCGAAAAACCTTTCGTGATTCCCGAAAAGCACTTCCATCCGGAGCCGGCCGTCGAGAAGTCCGAAACCGTAGCCGAACAGGTAATAGAGCTGTGTTTCCTTTTCGGGCGTATTATAATAGAAGATATTCCAGATATTATCGCCGGAGACCGTAAAGCGGAAGTTCACCCCGAGTCTCAGGATGAACCCGGAAAGCCGGAGTTCGGCGTAGGGAATGACCGAGTTCGCGCCGAGGCCGTATTCCCCGTTGGGGTCGCCGAGGAACTTCAGATATACCCCCGCGCCCGTATCGAGGATGTTATTCCAGCCGAGGCTGAAGAAATACGCCCCGGTCATGCCGTGGGTCAAGTCCATCTCGTAGCCCGCTTCGAACACGGCGCTCTTTTTCCATTCGAGCGTGTACGCGAACGGCACGGCCAGCTTTGTCCCCAGTGTGCGGTTAAACACGAGGCCTATCCCCGCGTCCACCTTGTGACTCAGGTCTTCGATCACCGTGACGCCGTTCGTCGCCTGCGGATAAACCGATCCGCAGGACAAAAGGAATATTCCGATGAAAAACAGTTTCATTACTTCTCTTTACTCCTGTTCTTTTTAAAGAACGAGCCCTTGCCCGCCGACGGACTCTTTCTGGCTATCGAGCCTCTATTGACCTTTGTCTTGATACCGTCGTAGTTCCGGGGGACGTCGGGGAAGTAGATCGTGAAGTCGAGGAAGCCCCTTTCGATATTCACCCGTTTGACCTTGATCTTGACCTTATCGCCTATCGTGTACCGTTGTCTGTGGTCGCGGCCGTGCGCGGTGTATTCCTTCTCGTCGGCGATATAGTAATCGTCGTCGATATCCATATAACGGACAAGCCCTTCGATCCCGAACTCGGTGATCTGGACGAACATCCCGAACGCGGTCACGCCGGTGATCATCCCGTCGTAGACCTTGCCTTCTTTATCCTTCATGAAGCGGACGGCTTTGATCTTGAAGAACTCGCGTTCCGCGTCCATCGCCACACGTTCGGTAGTAGAAATATGCCGCGAGATCTCGTTCAGCCGGTCGGAGTCGTATGTGTCGGACTTCTGCCCCGCGAGCGCTTCCTTAATCAGCCTGTGGACGATCAGGTCGGCGTAACGGCGGATGGGCGAGGTAAAATGAGTGTAGTACTCGAAACCCAGCCCGTAATGCCCGAGGTTTTCGGTGTCGTAACGCGCCTGCATCATCGAACGCAGGAGCAGTTGGCTCAGGAACTCTTTATAAGGTTTGTCCTTGATCTCGAATAAGACCTTCTGTATCTCGACCGGCGTAGGCACGGGTACTCCGTAGAGCTTGTGTCCGAAACGGAGCGCGAGGCGGACGAAATCCGCGATCTTCTCCGTCGTCGGCTCCTCGTGGATACGGAAGATGGAATGCCCCTTGTCGGCGAGATATCGCGCGACCACCTTGTTCGCCAGCAGCATGAATTCCTCGATGATCCGTTCGGAATCGAGGCGATCCTTCAGCCAGACCTTTTCAGGTTCGCCGGTCTCATTCAGGCTGATCTTCTGCTCCTGGAAATCGAAGTCGATGCTCCCCGACTTAATCCGGTTCTCGTAGAGCAGACGGTAAAGCTCGCGCATCTTGTCGAGTGTTTCCGCGAGTTCGGCGTCCTCGAGCTTGAGCTCGCCGTCAAAGTAACGCTGGACGTCGGTGTAGTTCAGGCGATGACGGGTACAGATGATCGATTCTTTTATTTCATACGACTTGACATGCCCGTCGGCGGAGAGTTCCATGAACGCGGAGACGGTCAGTTTGTCTTCGCGCGGGTTGAGACTGCAAAGGTGATTGGACAACGCCTCGGGGAACATCGGGAGGACTTTATTGACAAAGTAATAACTGTTGCCCCGTTTGAGAGCTTCCTTATCGAGCTTCGTACCGAGCGGAACATAATGCGATACGTCGGCGATATGTACGCCGAGGTTCCATCCTTCGATCTTGCCGTCGGGTCCGATCCGTACTTCGAGCGATACCGCGTCGTCGAGGTCCTTCGCGTCGATCCCGTCGATAGTGACGACGAGTCTCGAACGCATATCCACACGGCGCGCGACTTCTTCCGGCGCGGCAATCTTCGGGATGTCGTTAGCTTCCTGCAGTACCGCCGCGGGGAAATCCCTGCGAAGGTTGTATTTCTCGACCATCCGGTCGAGGTCGGTCTCGGGATTGCGGACATTGATCGGTTTCGCCAACGGTTTCGCGCCGAGAGGTTTCTTTTTCTCTCTCACCGCGGTCTGCTCTTCGGGTGCATCGTCGGCAATCTTTTCGGAGCCTCCCGACCACGACACCATGCACGGGTCTCCGGACAGGGCGATCATCCCCTTCTCCGCGAACTCGACCAGTACGATCTTCAAGCGCTTGCGTTTCGATCTATTGTCCGCGCCGAAAATCTGCTGAAGCTTAATCAACTCGATCTGCCCCATTTCCTGTACTAAACGTAAAATCTCTTTTCTCTTCAAAATTTTCTCCGTCCGGCTATTACCGGATCATTACTTGGAATGCAGCAATTCCTTGTGCAGTTCCTCTAAAACCACTTGATTCCATACGACGCCGTATTTCTTGACGGCGTTAGTCTGCCATTTTAAAAATATACCTGTGTATTCGTCCTCCGTAATTGACTTGAAAATCGCGTTTGATTCGCTCTCGAAAGTCTTGATCGAATCTTGTTTATCGTAAACCGGCTTCATCGCATCGAACATCGCCTTCACCTTCTCAGGCGTAGCCTTACTCAGCGCGAGCGAATAAAGCTGGTTCTTCAGGCTGTCCGTACAGTACATCCTGAGCCATGTCTCTTTTTTAGCTTTCAGTTCCGCCTGAAACTCCGGGGTTCCGGGGACTCCGCGCACCAGCGCCAGACCGGCGTAATACAGGAAGTTTTTGAGCGACTTCATCTCCGCCCCGAAAAGCCCTGCATCGATCTTGGACGCCGCCGAGGGGTTGAACACCGCGATGATCTTCCGGCACTCCTTCCATGAATAGGGCTTTCCCCAGATATTAAGGAGTTCGGCATGCTCCGGGATAACCTCCGTCACATAGTCCTTCCCGCCGATACCGACAATCCCGGCCGCCGGATCGAACGTGTAGAGTTCTTTCGCATACATACTTTTAAGCGTCTTCTCGAACACGGGCATCATGAGCGAAAGTTCCGCCCCGGTGACGTTTTTGATCTCCATCATCGTCATCTTCTTCCGGGCCTCGGTAATATAAAGGATGTGATAACCGTATTGAGATTTCAACGGCTGGGGCACGAGGATGGGAGAGGAGTACTGGAACACGGCCTGGTCGAATTCCGGGAAAAGCAGGCCCTCCACGATATAACCCATATCGCCGCCGCTTGGCGCGGTCAGTTCATCCTGCGACAACCTTTTCGCGTAGCCCTCGAACAACTGTTTCTGGGTAGGCGAAGACTGAAGCTTCTCGAGCATGTTGGTCACGAGAATATATCCGTTACTCCAGTATTCCGCCGCGAGCGCGGGCGAAACAGCCGGATCGATTTGTTTCTTCTTTAATAACGAGGGGATATCGATCAGGATATGGGAAACCCGGACGACATTGAAGTACGCCTCGGACATCTCCTTACCCGTCATGATCCGCCCCTTCTCGTAAAGCAGGTTCCAGTAAATCTTCTCCGCCTCGCGTTCGTAATAGGCCTGAAAATCGGGCTGGTTTGTCAAGCCCGCTTCGATCAGTTCCATCCGGGCGAGTAACGGAAAAAGGGCGTTATCGAACAGTGCCGACTTCATCCAATAGATATCGGGCGTAGAAAAACCCGTTATCAGGATCTGCCGCTGAAGGAGACTCTTCGCGTCGTCATACCCGACGACCCATTCCGTTTTTTCGTTTTTGATAAACCCCGCGATTCCGGGCCGTGAGCAGGCGCCGTAAACAACCGCGGCGAGAATTAAGCCGAACCAAATCAATTTTTTCATATTCTGTCCTAATAATGAAAAAGCGGGAGAGTTCTCCCGCTTTTTATCAAAATGTACGATTTACTTAGGAGGCTGTATCTGGATTTGAGGCTGACCGCCGGGCTGTCCCTGAGGCTGGCCGCCCTGAGCCTTCTGCTGCTCTTCCATCATCTTCTTCTGTTTCTCTTCCCACTCTTTCTTCTTCTTTTCCTGTTCCTGCATATACTTATCGACATCTTCCTTGATCGCCTGACTCAGCGATTTGATACCGTCGTCGGAAATGACAACGTTATACTTCTTGAAGGCGCCTTCTTTCCACTGCGCGAGAAGCTGCATCTGGGAGCTGTTCGCGAGCTGCATAGCGATACTGTTCGACACCTGAGTGAGCGGGATCGTCTCCATCACGGGCATCTTGGTCGCTTTGTTGGTGATCACTTTACCGGCCTTATCCTTCTTCACCTGCTGGTACATAGAAGCCTTCATGCTCTGGTAGTAGTTGGTGATCATATCGACATTGACCATCGCCTTCGCCTTTTCAAGAAGCTGTTTTTCCATCTGGGAAGCGCAGAAATTGACAACCATGTTCTTCTGGTTCTTCTTCAGCTCTTCGACAAACTCGGACTTCTTGTCAGCGCCGTCTTTCAGGGCCTTTTCAGCGAAGAACATGAATTCCTTACAGTTATTCATCTGCTCGCCGAACGCCATCAATGTCAGGTTACCGGAGAAGCCGGGAACGAAGATATCGATGATCTCGCGGCTCTTCTTCCATGTATAGGGAGTGCCCCAGATTTCCATGACAACCGCGTCATCGGGAAGCTCGGTGATCTTATAGGACTTGTCGCCGATCACGATGTTCGAGTTGGGGATATCGAGGGTATAGAGCATCTTGGAGTTTTCGGTCTTGTAGGTGTTCTCTACGGCATACCATGTTCTGCCGGCTTCCTGCCCTACTTCGTTTTCGACATCCTTATAGCTCATCATCTTGCCGGGAACAGTCACGTAGATGATATGATAGCCGTAGTCGGTCTTCACGGGAGTTCCGACAAGGCCCTTGTCCTTCTGTCCGAAAACGGCGTCGCCGAATTCGGGAACCATCTGACCCTTAGGGAAGTAGCCGAGATCGCCGCCGCGCGCCGCGGAACCGGGATCGAGGGACATACCCTGCGCGAGCATCGAGAATTCCTTATCGAGGTCTTTCGCCATCTTGAGGGATTCGATTGTATTGAGCGCAATCGCCTTGTTCTCTTCCCACTTCTGGTCGATAATCGCCTGTTCGAGGTTGGCGTTGGTGCCGTTAGTTTTGAAAGTCGATTCGACGGCTAAAAGGATATGGGACGCGCGTGCAAGCAGGAACTGTCCGTCTTTCAGAAGTTTGCGGACAATCTCGTTGCCGTAGCGGTTCAAAAGCGATAGGTACATCTGCTGTACGGCTTTATCGTATTCGAGCTTAAACTCGGGCTGGTTGGTGTAACCGGCTTCGATCATATCCATCGCCTTCAATTCCTGAATGACCAAACTTTCGGTCACGAAACTTTTCAGGCTGTTCAGGTCTTCGGGAGCGATCTGTTTCTGGACCGCGTAATAGAACAATTCCTTGCGGATATCGCCTACTTTAAAAGCTTCTTTCTTTCCCTGGAACTGGTAGGAAGCCATTTCGACTCCGTCATAGTTCGAGCAGGAGAAAAACATTCCGGCGAAAACAACCGCCAGAGCAAGCATGGCGAATTTCGTCATCTTCATAGGATACTCCTTTCTTATTATACTATTCGAGAAATAGTTAGGTAGATACTATAAGGTAAAATGGGATTTTTATCAAGATTCTCGCGGGAGATTCTGCATATACCGCTAATCGAGCGGCATGCTTTGACCGTCATCCTGATAATCTATCTGATTCTCCAACTGTTTTTTCTCCCACTCTTCCTTCTTCTTTTTCACTTCCTGATAATATGCATCCAAATCGCCTTCTAATTTTTCGCTCAATACTTTCAACCCCTCTTCCGAAATCCCGACTTGATACTTCTCAAAAACATCCTTTTTCCACGACTCCTTTTCGGTTTCCATCTGCTGACTTACTAAAATATTGACGATTTGGTTCGTCGCTTTTTTCAGGCTCCAGAACATTCTGACAGGTTTCAGGTTTTCGAGAAAATTCTTTTCCTTAGTGGTTATTTCCCACTTTTGATGCTCCTCAAAATGGGATTCGTAATACGACAGCACCATCGAGGGTGTAACGGTTTTCTTCGCCGCTTCGATCTGCATTTTATCGAATTCCGCGGTACATAAATTAATCAGGACCTTCTTCAGATTTTTGGAGTACTCGGCTGTAAATTCCGGAGACTTCCCGATCCCCTTCGTTAACGCAAGCTCCGCGTAGAACATAAATTCCATGCAATTCCGCATCTGCTCGCCGAACGAGAAGAACGAAATATTGTCCGAGAAACCGGGTACAAACACATCGATGATCTCTCTGCTCTTCTTCCATGTTAAAGAAGTGCCCCAGATTTCCATCACGACAGCATCGTCGGGAAGTTCGGTGATCTTATAGGACTTATCGCCGATCACAATGTTCGAGTTTGAATTATCCAGGGCATACAGCATCTTAGTATTTTCGGTCTTGCAGGAACTCTCGACCGCAAACCATATTCTATCCGCTTCCTGGCCGACTTCGTTCTCAAGGTCTTTATAGCTCATCATCTTCGGGGGAACCGTGACATAGACGACATGGTAGCCGTAATCGGTCTTAACCGGAGTTCCGATAACACCTTTAGTTTTCTGTCCGAATACGGCGTCGCCGAACTCGGAAACCATCTGACCCTTAGGGAAGTAGCCGAGATCGCCGCCGCGCGCCGCGGAACCGGGATCCTGGGATTTCAAACCCGCTGTTTGTGCGAATACAGAATCGAGATCGTCCGCGGCCTTCAGTTCTTCGATCGTGCTCGACGCCATCTTCTTCGCCTCCGCCCACTTTTTCCCGGCAATCTCGGGCGAATCCCCGATCTTATCGTGGTTCTCGTCATAACTGTACGGATTCACCGCAAAAAGGATATGGGACGCGCGTGCAAGCAGGAACTGTCCGTCTTTCAGAAGCTTGCGGACAATCTCGTCGCCGTAACGTTTCAAAAGCGATAAGTACATCTGCTGTACGGCTTTGTCGTATTCGAGCTTGAATTCGGGCCGGTTGGTATAGCCGGATTCGATCATATCCATCGCCTTCAATTCCTGAATGACCAAACTTTCGGTCACGAAACTTTTCAGGCTGTTCAGGTCTTCGGGAGCGATCTTTTTCTGGACCGCGTAATAGAACAATTCCTTGCGGATATCGCCGATATAAAAATTCACTTTTTTCCCGCCGGTCATATATGACGCGATCACAGTTTCATCGGCGTCCTCCGCATAGAACAGGGATACCGCCGTAAACATTATCAGAATAAAAAGATACAACCTGAAAACCGACATCGTTCGCCTCTCAAAATTATTTCAAATCATTATATCCTAAATCACTCCCTTCCTCAATTTTCACTTCATTCAGATTCCGGGTGTTATAAAATAAATATTGCATAAATATGATTTATCGATATAATAATTAAAACCATTCGAGGAGCCAAGTATGGAATTCGCTGAAATCCAGGTCTATTCGGAAAAACTTATCGCCAATATAGAAAAGGTAATCGTGGGAAAACGCGAGGTGATCGAGAAGGCGCTCGTGGCGCTGTTCTGCAAGGGCCATATCCTGATCGAGGACGTCCCCGGGCTCGGTAAAACCATGCTCGCGCGTTCCATCGCGAAGTCCATCGACGGGACATTCCGGCGTATCCAGGGCACACCCGACCTTTTGCCCGCCGATATCATCGGCGTGTCGATCTTCAACCCGTCGACGAAAAAGTTCGAGTTCCGCCCCGGGCCTATCTTCGCGCAGCTCGTGCTGGTGGACGAAATCAACCGCGCGACCCCGAAAACCCAGTCCGCGCTTCTCGAAGCGATGGGCGAAACCCAGATCTCGGTCGAGGGTATGGGGCTGAAACTCCCCGCGCCGTTCGTGGTCTTCGCCACCCAGAACCCCATCGAGTTCGAAGGAACCTTCCCCCTGCCGGAAGCCCAGATGGACCGTTTCTTCGTGAGTCTCTCGATCGGCTATCCCCACGAGCAGGAAGAGGAAGAGATCATCATGCGTCAGCGCACCTCGCACCCTATCGAGCTCCTGAAACCCGTGCTGACCCCGGAGGACGTGCTCAAGGTGCAGTTCCTCGTCCCCAACGTCCATGTCGATAATACGCTGCGAAGTTACATCATGAAAATAGTGCAGGCCACCCGTAACGACTCCAACCTGCTCCTCGGCTCGTCCCCGCGCGGAAGCATTTCGCTCTACAAGGCGTCGCAGGCCTACGCCGCGATCAACGGGCGCGACTATGTCATCCCCGAGGATATCAAGAAACTCGCGCCTTCGGTGCTCAAGCACAGGATTATCATGAAGTCCGAGTCGAAACTGAAGAACCTCAAGCCCGACGCCGTGATCGACCGCATTCTTTCGACAATCCCGGTGCCGATGGAAGAATCAACTCCGGAAGCTCTCACCGCCAAACAGTCGATGGAAATGAGGAACGCCTGACGCGATGAAAACAGGAAAGCTCGTCCTGATCGGATTCATCCTGCTCTTGAATTTCATCCTTGTCGATTTCCCCGCCGCCAAGATTATCATAGCGATGGCGTTCGTTATCGGGCTGTTCGCCTACTTCTACACTCGCGGGGTAAAAAAAGAGCTTTCCGTGAAACGCTACATGGATACCGAAAAGGTCTTCATGGGGCTTTCCGAGGATACGGCGCTCGTGCTCAATAACGGCTTCTTTCTCCCGATTCACGCCATCATCATGCACGATACCGCCGACCTCAATATCTCGGTTCAGCAGATGCACTATTTCTTCATGAGCGTCGACCCGTTGGAAACGTCGCTATCCAACTACCAGCTCTACGGGCGGAAACGCGGTAAGTACCATGTGGGGCCGACACGCATCAAGTTCACCGACTTCATGGGGATCAATTCGTTCTCGCTGGAGTACGACACCGTGAAGGACATCATCGTTTTCCCGAATATCTACCTGATCACGAATATGCCGTTCAAAAGCCTCCAGCCCTACGGCTCGATCCGGAACAATCTCCGCATCTTCGAAGACCCGACTCTTATCATCGGACTCAAGGAATATCAGTATGGCGACGAGATCAAGAAGATCAACTGGAAGGTATCCGCGAAGTACGACAAGTTTTATATCAACACCTATCAGCCCGCGATATCGGCGGGAAGCATGATCGTGCTCAATCTTTACGACGACGATTATTCATTCAGGAGCCGGGAGTACTACACCGAACACGCTATCGAGATCACCGCGTCGTTCGTCCGCCAGCTATTTATCTACCGTCAGGAAGTCGCGCTCGCCGCGAACTGCACGATAGACCGCGAGGATACGAAGGTGATATCCGAGATCAATAAAGGCGAAGCCCATTTCACAAGGCTTCTCACCCAGCTTTCGGTGATGGAATCGACGAAGAACATGCCGTTTCAGAACCTGCTCGACCCGTCCGCGCTGAACCTCAAATGGGGCACATGTATGTACGTGATCACTCCCCGGCTCAACGAGGCCTCGCTCTACAAATTGCTCGAGTTCCGGCGCTCCGGGCACAATATCACCATCGTAAACTTCGGCCCCGAGATAGTCAAGGACCTAAGCCTCTGGAATGTCGGGTTCCAGTCGTTCTTCGCCGAGATCGAGGGCAATCTGATCAATCTATTAAGGATTTGATATGCGGAAAGGAAGCACTGCTATTTATAAAGTTTTCCTGTGGTTCTTTACCGCGTCGGCGGTATGCACCCTCTACTACTCGTTCTGTATCTATCTCTTAGATATTACTTTCCAGTACCTCTGGGTGATCGGGTACATCGTGATCTCGTCGCTCATCCTGTCTTTTTTCTACTTCATCCCGAAGATATCGAAGGCGTTCGCGATCCTCTCGTCGTTCACCTTATCGATGATCCTGATCTATGCGGCGAAATTCGCCCTTTTATTTTTCCTTCCGCCTAAAACGTTTTACAACCTCGACGATATCGGGGTCGCGGTGACCGGTTCCACGCTCTTCCTGCTCATCCTCGGCGTGTTCGTCATGGTCAACTCGAAATTCACCGCGCTCGACGACATCCTCGCGATGGAAGACTCGATCACCGACAAAGAAAAGTATATCTCCTACCTGAAAGAAGTCTTCGCGGGGAACAGGAAGCACCGCGAGCTCGAGCGTTATATAGGGATGGCCGCCAACTTGGGCATCCTCTTTCTCATGCTCACCTTGTTCACCCTGATGCGGAGTCCCGAAACGAAATGGGTCTATTCCATACTGCTTCTATTCTACACATTCGGCTCCATCGGCATCTACCTCGTGCTCTACCAGATGAAATCCATACTGGACTGGAAGATACTCGGGTATGAAGTCCCGAAGGATATCACGAAACGCTGGAACCGGATATTCGTGTGGTTTTTTATCCCATTGATCGTCATCCCGCTCGCGATCCCGTGGAACTATCAGGTCGTCGAACTGAAATTCCTGAATAGCTTCATCGCGGAACAGACGTCGGGAATTAAGAAAATAGACTTTTCGGTCAAACCCCCGTTATCGCCTGTTAACGGTACGAACACGGCCGCGGTTGAGACGAACGCGCCCCTGACGGTCGACGAAAGCAAGACCGTGGAGCCGAAAAAGGGAATCGAGGCGTTCCTGCCGCTCCTTTATGTACTGGGCGGGATTGTCGGGCTGTACCTCGTCCTCGCGGTCATCGGCGGTATCCTTGGCGTCACGATGCGTTATAAGAAGCGTTCGCCGTTCGTGGAGTTCCTGATCCGCCGCTACAAACGGGTCCGGGCGATTGTCGACGGCATCCTGAACGTCCTCGTTTTTATCGGGAAACTGTTCCTGACCCTGCTGGGTGTCAGCAAGTTTAAAAGCTCCGCTCCAAAAGAGTTGAGCAGTCCGGTCGCGCGCCAGTTATTCGCGCTCTTCGACTCAGACAAGGAAATGCCCGACGAGAAAAAGGAAGAGATCAAAACGATCATCCGCGAGTTCGTGAAACTGATCGATATCACGAACCGTTTCCTGATCCCGTACCGCTTCTATTACGGCCCGTTCGAATACATGGAAAAAGTAATGAATTCGATCCCCGAAGAAACCGAAGTGATCGAAAGGATAGTGGAAATCTTCAACGAGAGCCGTTACAGCCTGCACTTACTGGAAGAGTTGAAAAAGGAAAACTTTATGAAAGCGGTCGCGTATCTGATCGGCAGGATCACCGACACTCACCGCGCCGAAAAAGACCGTCCCGCCGATAACACATAGGCTACATCGCAACGTAGAAATCTTCGACCTGAAGGACATTTTCTTTAAACTGTATCTCTATATTCTGGATATAAGCCGATTTGAGTTCGAGCGACAGGAACTTGCTGTCGCTTTTTTCTTCTTTCTCTACCTGAATCTTTATCTCGAAACGGATGGTCTGATCGGGCTGATCTGCAGGAATCGGCGCGGGCGCGAACGAATAAGTGCCGTCGTCGCCGTTTTTCAGTTCGACGGGATTGTTCCAGTCCGCGAATTCCATCTTCGCGAGCTTGCCGTTGATAAAAAGCTGGGCGCTTGCGCCCTCGACCGGCATGACACTGCGCGACGACAAAACCCGCCCGCTGATCTTCGGGAAGATGAAATACGGCTTGGTTTTATCGTAGGCCTGTACCGGCTGGACGCTGATCGACGTTTTTTTGACGAGTTTCAGCCCTTCGTTGACGCGCATCATGATATCCGCGAGAAACTGAGGGTCGTTCTTATACTTATTGACGATATGCGTAAAACCGCGGTCGCTCGTGATATACATCGGCTTGAGCCGGTTGAGCACATAAGAAGCGAGCTCGGTTTTCTGGCTTTCGCTAACCTCCTGGGCTTGCGAAGTATCTAAATCATCGATGACGTCCATCACAATATCTTCGAGGATATTTTTTAATTCCAGCATATGCGCTCCTCATTCAACCCGAATATATTGTACCGTAAACCCCGGATTTGTCAATTCTAAAATGGGTTTCCGGGCTTTTTTCTGTTTGACTTTACCGGAAAAAAAAGCTATGATAATCACCTTAAGGAGAGGCCGTTGAAGCACAAAGTACTTGCTGAAATTGTCGATACCCGCGAACAGGGCGCCTATCTCACTATCACGGCGCGCTGTCCGGAAATATCGCGTGAGGCGAAGCCGGGGCAGTTCGTGAACATCCGTGTGCGCGAGAGCTTCGACCCGCTCCTCCGCCGCCCGTTCGGGATACACGACGCCGACGGCGATCTGCTGACCGTGATGGTAATGCTCCGGGGCAAGGGCACCCGCGCGCTGCTCGATAAACACCCCGGCGATACGCTCAATCTTATCGGCCCGCTCGGCAATCCTTACCCGTCGCCGCATCAGGGAAAGCCCCCGCTTCTCATCGCCGGGGGTATCGGTATCGCCCCGTTCTACTTTTTCGCGAAGGCTTACCCGAAGCCCGTCCTGCTCTTCGGCGCGAGAAGCGCGGAACTCGTGCCTTTGATGGACAAATTCCGCGAGGTCTGCGATCCCGCAATCGCCACCGACGACGGAAGCGAGGGAGTGAAGGGAACTGTCGTCGATTTGTTAAAGGAATACGACCTGTCGAAATACACGATTTACGCGTGCGGGCCTACCCCGATGTTCCGGGCGCTCACGGAGCATTTCTCGAGCCGGCCCACGGCGCCGGACGCCTACTTCTCGCTCGAGACGTATATGGGGTGCGGCTTCGGGGCATGCAAGGGATGCAGTGTCCGTACCAAGCCTGATGGCGCGATGAAGCTCTGCTGTACCGACGGCCCGGCGTTCAAGTGGAACGAGGTCGAGTTATGAACTTCCGGGCGCTCTTTTGCGCGGGGCTTGTGCTTTCCCTCGCCGGGTTTACCCTCGATATCTACTACTACACGTTTCAGTATTCCGCGCTCGGTTACGGCCTCATGCTGGTGTCGTTCCTGTTCAAACGGATCGAGACGCTGGATTGGGTCTGGATCGCGCTGATCGCGTCGACGGCGGCCGCGATACTGCTCACCCAAAACGAGTGGGCGTTCGTTTTCGAGGCGCTCTTCGTCCTCGTGTTCGGCGCGTATCATCTTGCCACCGCCGAAAGCCGGATTGCGAGGATATTCTCCGTGCTGTCGATCCTGCTCGCGGTCTGCGCGACAGGTCTGCTATTAGCCCTGATAATCGGTTTCGGACGCGCGGCAACGATCCTCGATCCATTAGTTATCGCCATGGTCCTCGCGCAGGCGATTCAGGTGATCGCGAACAAAAAATGGGCTTAGACGACCGGAAAATTTGATGAATGGGCTTTTTTTGAATATAATTATAGAAAAGAAAGTGAGGAAATATATGAAAAGACTGATCGCGGTTTTCGCCCTGACCATAATCGCGGGAATAGGTTCCGCATACGGATACATATCGAAGTTCCTCGACCTGACACCAGACTCCAAAGAAGCGCTGTTCATCCAGAACCCCTCGCAGTTTACGCTGAAAGAAGGCGGATTGATCGCATCGGGAGTGTACAACGAGGACAACCTCACCCGTCTGGACAATATGATCGCGGAGAGCAAGAAACTCGCGGCGGGAAACCAGAAAGCCCTCGCGGCGAAGGTCTTCGAGTTTATGCATAAGACGGTGCTGAAAAAGTATGTCGCGAACGCCACATCGCTCGAAAACGTTTTCAAGAATAACCAGTATAACTGTGTCTCATCCACGATCCTATTCAATATCCTGCTCGAAGGCAACGGTATTCCCGCTAAGGCGGTGGTTCTGCCCTCGCAGGAGCACGTGTTCTCGTTATTGCCGTTCACGCCGCTGGTAGAAGTGGAGACCACTTCGCCCTACGGCTTCGACTCTGCAAATAACGCCGAGGCCCAGACCAACCTCAAGAAACTGACCGGCGCGGTCTACTCCTCGCAGTCGAAGGACAGGATGGAAGTGGACAATATCGGCCTGCTGGCGTTCCTCTATGTGAACCGTGCGTATTTCGCCGACCAGAAAAAGGATACCTATAACGCGTTCCAGAATATGCTGAAAGCCGTGGCGATCTACCCCCAGAGCGCGATCATCGCGACCAACACCGCCAGCGCGTTCGTCAACTACTCCGCCGCCCTGATCGATAAAAAGGAGTTCACCAAGGCCATGGCCGTTCTCGAAGAGGCGATGGTCGAACTCAAAGTCGATAAGGCTAAAATCTACAACAACTACCGCGCCGCCCTCGACGGGTATATCACGCAGTTGATCGACGCGAAGAAATACGACGAGGCGTACCAGACGCTCAAAAAAGCCGAACAGCTTACCGGAATGAAGATGCCCGATATCGAGGAAAACCTCTACTCACGCGTCCTGTACAGCATGGTCAATAACGAAAAGGACTATGAGAAGGCCTTGAAGTACGCGCAGGATGCGTTGAAGGCCTACCCGAACTCCAAGTACATCCAGAACGTCGCAGTCAACGGTTTCAATAATATCTACGAGGCCCTTTCCGCGAAGGCGGACAAGTACCCCGAGGGCGAGGAACTCTTCCTGAGCTGGTACAAGCTGAAAGTAAACGACCAGTTCGATGTCGTATTCGAGAACTATTACTCCAAGATGGGGATCAAGAAGTTCGAGGACGGCAATCCCGACGACGGCTTGAAAGTGATCGATAAGGCAATCAAACAGCTCCCCAAATCGTCGGTATTGAAGAATAACGCTATCTATATCGCGGGGAATCACGCCAACACGCTGATGGAGAAAAACGACTTCGACGGCGCCGTGCGCTATATGAAGATCGCGTTGACCTATCAGGCCGATAACAAGAACCTGCTGGATAACCTGAAGGCACTCTATATCAACTGGGTCTACGTCCTGATCGACGCGCAGAACTACGCGAAGGCTGACACCGTGTGCACGGAAGCGCTCGCGAAGTTCCCCGGCGACAGCAAGCTCACTTACTACAAGAAGTACATCGACAAGAAGCTGAAAAAGTAGTATTTGAAGGGGTTCATTTTGGATTATAACTGGTTTTTTAGTGCAGTCGCACAATCATTCGCCGCAATAGTTGGTATCTTTGGAGCTTTTATTATTTCAAAATATATAAACTTTGAAAAGGAAATTAATGAGTTTTCATACCAGTGGAAAAAGTTAATAATAGAATGTAAAGCAATTCGAGATGAGTTATCTCTTATTCATTTTAATCCTATTAAAACTTTAGACCTACATATTTTTCAAGGTCAAGCAAAAAAGCTATTAAGCGGTGATAAATCTATAAGTGTTTATAAAGTAATATCTTCAGAATATAAAAGGTTTAAATATTTGCCATTTTCTGAAATGAAATATGTATTTGAAGAAATATTAAAAACCTTCGAGAATATTGATTATCAGCATAAAGATTTAAAAAAAGATAAAGAGAGTGCTGATTATGAATTAAAATTCTCAAGTATGAAAAAGCAACTTCCTGTAGTAAGTAGTTTAGTCAGAAAAGTAAATCTTGAAATTCAGAACTTTAAAACTCTTTACTCAACTAAATATATTCTAATATTTTCAATTATTTTTATACTGATTATATTCATTTTTGGAGTTTTATTTCCACTTTTCTTATTGCCATACGATACCGAGTCCAATAAAGGGAATAATATTCCAGTTTTCAATAATTTAAATCTTCTTAATTTCGATTTTATTCCTTCATTCATATTATCAATTACTTCTCTTTTTTTTGGTCTAGGTTTATTCTTTCTATTTATTATGGTAATCTCAAAAGTATATGTTTTTAAACGTGAAAAAATAATTCTAGATGAGTTTAAAGAAGCAAAAAAATTCCATGAAGGTATGGGAAATAATCAAGAATTATATCTGGAGATTAAAACGACTTTAGATTCAAAAGATCCAAAAAACAATACTGCAAGAAAAGATATTTACGAAAGTTCATATTACCAAGAACTTAAAAATTTATGGGACTAAAACTCTTTGTCCTCATGATGGCCGTGTTTGTCAACACGGCCCCGATATAAATCTACTTTACACTTGTTGCTTTAATATCCCAAATCTCTTTCGCGTACTCGAGGATAGTGCGGTCGCTCGAGAAACGTTCGCTTCGGGCGATGTTGATAATCGCCATCTTGACCCATTTGTCCTGGTCGCGGTAGGTC
>MIBE01000006.1:43504-116739 GCA_001829415.1 Spirochaetes bacterium GWF1_51_8 | reverse complement strand
ATTTCATTCCGGCATAGAGGCGGGTGGAAAAGACAAACTAGCGAAAACAGAACAGCCGAATGAGTCCTTGCCTCCGTGAAAAAATACCGCAGCAGGCTCAACCACCGGATGCCGAGCGGAGCCGAGGCATATTTGATCAAATCCGCATCCTTCGCTTCGCTCAGGACAAGCAGGATGACGTAACGAAATCCCGCCTATATTTGACATCCCGGCGTGGGCGTATTACGATAAACGAAACACTTTTATGGAGGTCGAAATGAAAAGATTTTTCGCGGTGTTCGCGGCGCTCATGATCGCGGCGGGGCTTCTCTCGTCATGCGCGGGCGGCGGCGACTGGAAGGCTAAGGTGGCGAGAGTCGAGCAGGCGTCGGCTGAAATGAAAACCATCCTGATGCAGGCTCTTTCCGGTGAAGCCTTCGATGAAAAGAAGGCCGAAGCGCTCGAAGCCGAAATCACCAAGCTCAGTGAAGAACTGAAAGACATCTATCCTACCCTTTCCGATGCGGACAAGAAAGAGCTCGAGACCCGTATGGACGCGGCCGAGAAACTGATCGACTTGATGTAGATTTCTCAATGACATTAGTTTAAAATCGAATAGGCAGCCCCGTACGGGGCGTATTTCGATAAACGAAACACTTTTACGGAGGTCGAAATGAAAAGATTTTTCGCGGTGTTCGCGGCGCTCATCATCGCGGCGGGGCTTCTCTCGTCATGCGCGGGCGGCGGCGACTGGAAGGGGAAAATGACTAAGGTCGAAACATTGGCGGCTGAGATGCAGACACTGCTCGTGAAGTACCTCGCTGGCGAAGCCGTCGACGAGAAGCGGATCGAGGCGTTGGAAACCGAGATCGAGAAGTACGGCGAAGAGCTCGATAAGATGTATCCCTCGCTGTCCGAGGCGGACAAGAAGGAGTTCGACGCACGCAAAGACGCGGTCGAGAAGATGATCGACTCGATGTAGATTTCTTAATGACAGTAGATTATGATCGAATAGGAAGCCCCGCGCGAACGGGGCTTTTTTTACGCGGAATTCCCGCCGGCGATTGACAATTCCCGGACATGTGTTAAAATATGGGCTGTTCTATAAAACAGTTACTATTTTTAACATTAATAATGATATATCTTTTGAAGATGCCCAATGGTCACTTCCTCGCCGCCGAGAATCGGCGGGTATTAGGGGTGACCATATTTCTCATATCACGTGAAGGAGGAGTTATGAAAATTGTGTGGAAAGGAATAGCGCTCTTGGGATTGACCGCGGTGTGTACCGTCATGTTCGCGGGCTGCGGGAACTCCGGCGGGAAGCCGGTCACGAACTCCGCGGCGGCGTCCGCGTCGGACGAGCCGGACTGGAAGGGGCGCCTGGATAAGATGGAAGCGCTGATGAAGGATTATGCCGCGACAAAACAGGCGGCGGAATCCGGCGACGAGGACGCCAAGGCGAAATGCGGCCAGATGGAATCCGAGCTTCGCGGGATGGAAATGGAACTCGGGTATATCGCGCCTCAGCTTTCGGAAGAATCGAAGGCTCAGTTCAAGGAAAGGTACGATAAAATTATGTCGATTGCCGAAATCCCCGAAATGAGCTACGGCGAATAAAAAGCACTGGAGGATATATGAAAGCGATTTTGATAGGATTGGCGGCGATTGGTTTGGCTGTTGCATGCGCGCAGGCCCCGTTGCCGGACTGGAAGCCGAAGATCGAGAAGATCGCCCAGTTGACAAAACAGATGAAGGCCGAGATGATGGAGCTGAAGAAGGGCGACACGAACGCGGTCAAGCGGATCGAGGCGATCGACGCCGAACTTGTTAAGGTGCAGACCGAGCTGGACGAGGTCTACGCGAAACTTCCGCCCGAAGAGCAGAAGAAGGTCGAACAGGCGTCGATGAACATGCTTCAGGAGGCGATGGATCTGACGAACGACGAGCTGATCGACGCGCTGACCGTCGAGTAAGCCGAGAATGATGGAGAAACTATGAAGAAATTGATTGCCGTCTTGATGATCGCCGGACTGTCGGCGGCGGGATGCGGGAACAATACCGCCCCGGAATGGAAAGCCAAGTTCGCGCGGGCGTCCGAATTGATCGCGCAGGCGAAGGTCAAGTACGAGGCTCTCCGGATGGGCGACACGAACATGATCGCGGAGATGAACAAAATCAACGCCGAAATGGAGAAGCTGGGCGGGGAACTCAACACGATCTACCAGACGCTTCCGCCGGATCAGCAGGCGTTATACAACCTGACCCAGCGGGAACTGGTGAGTAATGAAATCTGGTTCTTTACGAACAATTTCGACCGGTATATGAAACAGAAGTGATTTTCGGTTGATAAGCCGGAATTTCCGCCCGAATCCCCGAGATATTTTGACAAAATAGGCACCGCCTTTTATATTATGGGAATCGGAAAATCCGAAAAATATCGTTTGGAGGATGTTATGCGGAAACTTTTAATCGCCGCCGTTGTTCTTGCTATGGGTATGTCTGTTGTCGTAAGCTGCGGAAACACCGCTACCGGCGGAGACTGGAAGGCCAAAATGGCCAAAGTTGAATCCTTGACCACCGAAATGCTCGAATTGGTCATGAAGGCGTTCACCGGCGATACTAACGCCGCTTCACGTATCGAAACTGTCGGTGTCGAACTCGAAAAGCTCGGCGCTGAACTCGATGCGATCTATCCCACTTTGTCCGACGCTGAGAAGAAGGCTTTCGATGCTGAAAAAGAAAGAATCGAACAGGGACTTAAAGATTCCGGTCTCGGAATGTAATTAAGCGTCTTCTTGAATCAAAAGGGGCTGTCCCAAAAGGCAGCCCCTTTTTTTTATGGAAGCGAGATGGGTGTGTTGTTATTGATGTTAACCGTCATCGTTTCGATAAGACTTACACTGCCGCATATAGATACTTCGGCGGTGGACGGAATGCTCACCGCGACCCCGCCTCCGTCCCATGCGCTTACCGCGAAGGGCAAGCCTAAAATGATCCTGACTACGGTGTATGCTTTCCTCAGCATCTATTTCTCCTTACAGATAAAACAATTCATCCGCCGAAAAACGTTACTTTATGAGCGGGAACTTGTAATAATTCCAAGTACATGATATATTATAATATTCAGATATGCGATGTATGAATTTAGGAGGCCGATATGAAAAAAGTGATTTTAGCCGCGGCAGTTGTGGCATTGACTATCGGGCTGGCGTTCCCAGCGATACAGATCCCCATGAAGGTGACAATTGACGGGTTACCGTCCACTATCGAGGAATTTGTGAAAATGCGCGATGAGATCGCGTTAACCCCGACAGGCGGGGCGGCGATGCTGGTGATCGCGCTCTTGAACTATGTCAAGGACGAGAGTCTCGGCCTCAAGTGCATGACGGCGATCCTTGTCAACGACGGCTCGATGCTGAAAGACGATGCTAAGGGTTTCGGCGGCAAGTCTCCCAATGGAAGCGTTGTTTATCTCATGACCCAGCTGGCAAAGTATCCCTATGTCCCGAACTCGTATATCGACGGGACATCCGTCGACGACAGTTACGCGCTGCCGTCCGCCCCCTACACGCTCTATTTCAGCACCAATAAATACAGCGTGATCAACGAGACCACGGTCAAGGTATTTATCCCGACATCGGGCGGAAACATGCCCCGTCCCGTGACCTTGATAAAGAACGACAAGGGTATCTGGAAAGTGAAAGAGTTTTCCAGCCTCGTAATCGGCCTTTCGAAAGTTCCCCAGAAAAGCGACGACCTTTAAACAATCCGGCGCGGGCATCGAAAAATGTCCGCGCTTTTTCATCCTATTCTATTGCTATGCCTGAACTCTTTTTTATCCCCGCATCCGTCCCGGGTCATATCCCGATACTGTTACTCTGCTTTGTACCGGGTTTAGCCGTCAGTCTTCGGCATCCTGCCATCCTGTCCGCCGATGCCATCGGCCTGTCCACCTGCATTCTGCTTCGCCTGTCCGTCTAACAACGGAAGACGGGCAGAAGCAGACATGCCTTTCTTCGGAGATGGAAGGCGGGCGGAAGGTGCGGCGCTCTGCACTCCACCCATCCGTGGGTGTCCCTCGTTTTTTATTTCCCTTTCTTTCCGGGTGAAGTCTCTATTCCGGCAGCAATTTTGTACCGGCACTAGGGTACGCAGTCCCTTGACAAAAATAGGGGTTGCCATTATTATATTAGAGTTAGAATAGAGATATGTTACTTACAATAAACAAGAGGGACTTGGGGATGGCAAATCTTAAACGCGTTGTGATTACGGGAATGGCGACTATCAATCCGATAGGCGACACCCTTGAAGGATATTATGAAAGCATGATGGCCGGAAAATCCGGTGTCAAGAAATGGCATTCGATCGACGTATCGAAGGTCGAGTGCAAACTCGGGGGCGACCTCGGCGACTACGATTTTGCCGCCGCGCTCGAACGTAAAAAACCGTTTCTCAGCGAAGAGCAGTACAAGAAAATCCGCAAGCTCTACCGCAATATGACCTTTTCAAACAAGTCCGCGGTCATCACCGCTCTCGAGGCGTTTATCGACGCCGGGTTGTTCGGTAAGGATTTTGACCCGTACCGGATCAGCGCCATGGTCGGCGGGCACAATTTCAACACCAAGTATGTGATGGAACAGATTCACCAATTCGATAAGGAACCGGAATATATCGATCCGCTTTACGGTATCGAGGCGCTCGACCCGAACATCCCCGGCACGATCAGCGAAGTGCTCGGTATCCAGGGCCCGGCGTACAACCTCGGCGCGGCATGCGCGAGCGGGAATATCGCCCTGCGTGACGGTTTCCGCGATATCGTTACCGGCGAATGCGACGCTTCGGTCATCTCCGGCCCGATATGGGATATGAACGAATCCGATGTTCACGCGATGGGTTACCTGAGCGCGCTCGTGGTCGACCCGCAATGGCTCGAGTGCCCCGAGAAGGCCTCGCGCCCGTTCGATATAAAACGATCCGGTTTCATCGCCTCGCACGGCGCGGCGACGGTCGTGATAGAAGATCTCGATCACGCGAAAGCGCGCGGCGCGAAGATTTACGCCGAGATACTCGGTGTGGCCGCGAACGCCAACGCGAACCATCTGCCCCAGCCGTCCGCGGACGCGCAATCGGCGCTGATGCTCAACCTCATGAAGATGGGCGGCATCCGTCCCGAACAAGTCGATTTTATCAGTTGTCATGCTACCGGAACCCCGCTCGGCGACGACACCGAGCTCGCCGCTATCAAGAAGGCGTTCGGAGCGCATGCATACAAGATGAAAGTAAACGCTCCCAAGTCATTGATGGGTCACACCTGCTGGGCGGCTCCGCTGGTCGAATTGGTCGGCGCGGTGCTCCAGATGAACCACGGCAGGCTTCACCAGACTATCAACATAGACGAACTCGATCCCTCGATCGATCTCGATGTCTGCAAGGACGGCCCCGTCGATTACCCGGTAAACATCTTCATCAAGAACTCGTTCGGTTTCGGCGGCCTCAACTGCTGTTCCCTGATAAAAAAATATGAAGGATAGACTATGAACGCTTTTGTGACTGGAGGCTCGCGCGGTATCGGCAGAGCCATCGTCCTGAAATATATTAAGGAAGGATGGGGCTGCGGGTTTACTTATGTCGGCAACGAAGACGCCGCTAAGGAAACAGTTAAACTCGCTAAAGAGATCAATCCCAAAGCGGAAGTCCGTTACTACCGTCTCGACGTCAAGTCGTCGGCTGAAGTGGAAACGGTCGTCGAAAAAGCGCTCGACGATTTCGGAGATATCCGCGCGGTGGTGAACAACGCCGCCGTGGTCAGGAATAACGCCGCGGCTCTTATGAGCAACGAGGAATGGGAAGAAGTGATCGCGGCCGACCTTTCGGGTCCCTTCTATATCATCCGCATGTTCCTCATGCATTTTATCTCGAACCGCGACGGACGGATCATCAATATCTCGTCGCTCGCGCAAGCCGGGTGTTCGGGACAGGTCAACTATTCAGCCGCGAAAGCGGGTTTGATCGGGATGACCCAGACTCTCGCTAAGGAATACGGCCCTAAGGGCATCACGTCCAATGTCGTCACGGTGGGATATGTCGAGACCGATATGACGAAGGACAATCTCGCGAAACCCCTGCATGAGTTCTGGATGCAGTACTGTCCGTTGAAACGTGTCGGTACGGGCGAGGATATCGCGAGTACTGTTTATTTTCTGAGTTCCGATGAAGCAAGTTTTATAAACGGCGAGGTAATCCGCGTATCCGGCGGATTGACTTACGCCCCGTAACCTGAAAAATTTCTGGAGGATGCTTATTATGAAGAAAGTCGGTATAGAGAAAATCAATATCTACGGGTGTTCGCTCTCGATGGAACAGGTCGACCTCGCGAAGGCGCGCGGCCGCGATCCCGAACGTGTCCTCACCGATTTCATGATCGATACCCGTTCGCTCAACCCCCCATATGAGGATACGGTCACTATGGGCGCGAACGCCGCGATCCCGATCATATCCGAAGAAGATAAGAAAGATATCGGGATGCTGATTGTCGGTACGGAAGGTTCCGTCGATTTCGGGAAGCCGATCTCGACAAATATCCACGCCGCGCTCGGCCTCAATCCCAATGTCCGTACCTATGAAACGAAGCATGCATGCTACAGCGGCGTCGCCGCTCTCGATACCGCGATCAACTGGATCGCATCGGGGCTGAACCACGGTAAAAAGGCGCTTGTGATCGCCGCCGACTTCAGCAGGAAGCATTTCAATAAAGACCACGAGTTCGTCCTCGGCGGAACAGCGGCCGCGGTATTAGTCAGCGACACCCCGAAGGTCATCGAGTATGAGATCGAGAAGAAGGGTTCGTGGACGACCAATGTCTACGATACGTTCAGGCCGTCCGCGCATGCCGAAGTCGGGAATAACGAAGTCAGCCTTTACAGCTACCAGGACGCGCTCGAAGGCGCGTATATGGACTATCTCGCCAAGGTCGGCGGCACGATCGACTTCGATAAGTATTTTGTCAACAACATCTATCATATGCCCTTCCCCGGAATGGCGTTCCATGGGCACAGAGTGCTCTGCAAGATCGCCGGGATCAGCAAGAAGTCCCAGATCGAAGAGCATTTCAAGATCAAGACTTTACCCTCGCTCCGTTACGCGAAACGTGTGGGTTCGACCTACGGCGCCAGCAACTTTGTCGGCCTCTGCGGAGTGATCAAGACGAACGACGCCCTCAAAGCGGGCGACCGTATCGGACTGTTCTCCTACGGCTCGGGATGTATGGGCGAGTATTACAGCGCCCTTGTCTGCCCCGAGGCGAGAAAGACCATCGACTCGATGAAGATCGACGAGGCTTTCGACGCGCGCCGGAAAGTATCGGTCGCCGAGTATGAGAAAATCGAAAATCTCCGCGAAAGCTATATCGAGAATCCGAATTTCACTCCCGATTTCTCGGTAGCGGATAACTGGTACGATAAGTTTTATAAAGGATCGGGCAAACTGGTTCTGAAGGAAGTCAAGGACTTTTTCAGGACCTACGAACGGGTGTAACAAATGGGAAAAGTCGAGTTTCTGGCCGATAACGGTCTGGGAATTATCACCCTCGCGGACTCCGCGAACGGGAACCGCCTGAACCATGAAACCCTCGCCGAATTGTCCCACGCTTTCAATGCCGCGATCATGCACGACGAAATCCGCGTCATATTGCTCCGTTCAAACGGGAAAAACTTTTCCCTCGGGATGGACTTGCAGTTCCTGCTGGACGCGCGGGGCGACACAACGCTCGCCGAGGAAGCAGTCGGTCTCTACACCGATCTCCTGTTAAAAATCTTTGAGGCTCCTAAACCGGTCGTGGCATTAGTCTACGGCGATATCAAGGCCGGCGGCACCGGGCTTGTATCCGCGTGCGACATAGTAATCGCGTCGGACGACACCACGGTCGAACTGAGCGAAGCCCTGCTCGGGCTGATCCCCGCGAACGTCCTGCCGTTCCTGTTTTCGCTCCGGATCTCCCCTCAAAAAGCGCGCTATCTCATCATGACCGCGAAACGGCTGAACGCCCTCGATGCGCAGTCGATCGGGATTATCGACGAGGTCTACCCGATGGACGAGCTGGAGAAAGGGGCAAAAGCGCTCATCAAGAGCCTATTCCGTACCGCGCCTTCCGCGGTGGCTGTGACCAAGCATTTCACGCGTGAACTCCTCTCCAAGACAATAGACGAATCGTGCAACCACGCCAAGAAAACATTAATAGAACTGATCTCGCGGGACGACGTCCTCGAGGGAATAAAAGCGTTCAGCGAAGGATCGACGCCGCCGTGGTTCGGGAAAGCGAAATTTTCGAATCCGCTCGTGCGGATCGACTAAGAGAAAAAGGATTGAAGAATGAATAATGAGGAAATAACAAACCTTATTCGTCAAAAAAAGAATGTGCTTGAAAAACCGCTTAGAGAGTTTAAGGACTGCGGGCAGGATTTAAGAAATAAATTGTTAGTTGTATCGGATAATAAAGATAATACGTTTTCAGTTTTCATGAGAAAGAATAAAAATCTAATCGATGCCTTTTCGATTGGTTTAATCTATCACCCAAAAAACGAAGCACAAATTGTTCTATTACGATTTAATGGAAACCACGGTGATCATAAAAATGAAGACGGGTCAATTGTTTCAGGATTTCATATTCATATCGCTACACAAAACGCGATAGAAAATGGGTACAAAGCGGAAAATTTCGCTGAAAAGACCGATAAATATACTAGTTTTGAAAGCGCTTTATTATATTTTTTGGAATTTACAAATATGATTGAGGCGAAACAATACTTCAATTGTTTGAACGGCATAGATGAAATACCGCTTTTTAATTAATGTAAAAAAGAGTTGTTTTATATGAGAGAAATAATTGAAAAAGCCCTGAATACTCAATGCCATGGACAATTCATTATCCGTGAACGAAGAGAAGGTATATATCAGGTCATCATTCCTTTTTTTTATGAGGATGGTGATATTGTTGAAGTCTATATTATTCCTTTATCGGATAATAAAATAAAAATTTCGGATTTAGGAATGACTGTGATGCGTCTCTCCTATTCATATGAAATTGATACGCCAAAAAAGGAAGAAATTTTTAAAAAAATCATTGCGCAAAATAGAGTTAATGAAGATAATATGAGTATTTATCTAATTTGCGATTTACCATTACTATTTAATTCCATTATGACTTTTATTGAGGCTGTTTTAAAAGTTTCTACAATGGAATACTTCAAACGAGAGATAATACAAGATTTGTTTTATGAAATGCTGGAAGAATTTATCCAGGATAATCTATCGGAGTTTCCTTTTGAGAAAAATGTTTTCCCTATTCCCGAGCGGGACGATCTTGAGGTAGATTATGTTTTTAATTCATTATCTAAACCGATATATTTATTTGGAATAAACAACTCGGATAAATCAAAAATCGCTACCATTTGTTTATTGGAGTTTCAAAAAAGAAATATCCAGTTTAGAAGCGTAAGCGTATTACGTGATTTTGATGTGATCAGAAACAAAGATAGAAGACGCTTAGAATCCGCTTCGGACAAAATCTTTCCCGATTTTCAAGACTTTCAGTCAAATAGTGTAGCATTTTTCAATAGAGAATATCATTAAACGGAGTTAACATGAGCGATAGAATTAAAATCCGCGCCGACGAACACGGGATTGTTTACCTGCATATGTGCGACGAGGCGAAGAAGAATGTGTTTTCCGACGACTTCATCGCCGAACTGGTCGCCGGTATGGAAAAGGCCGAGTCGATGAATCCGAAGGTAATCGTCCTGCACGGCTTGTCCGACGTATTCGCGGCGGGCGCCGAAAAGAAGAACCTGATGGACCTCTGCGACGGCACCGTGCATGTCAAGGACCTCGTGATCTCCGAACGCCTCGTGCATTCGACAGTCCCCGTGATCGCGGCGATGGAAGGCCATGCCGTAGGCGGCGGGCTGGTGATGGCGGCGTGCTGTGATATCGTGATCGCCGCGCGCGAAAGCCGTTACGGCGTCGTGTTCATGTCGCTCGGTTTCACTCCCGGGATGGGATGCACTACCCTCCTGCCCGACCTGTTCGGCGTGTTTGTGTCGAACGAGATGATGTATACGGGAAAGCGCTACAAGGGAAGCGAGCTTGCAGGGATGGGCACGAACATCAATTACATCGTTCCGCGCGCCGATGTCATGAAAAAGGCCGGTGATATTGCTTTACAAATCGCGGAAAAGAATATAAAATCTATTCAGCTATTAAAATACACTCTCAGCGCAAGGCGCAGGAAACTTCTTGTCGATGCCCGGCTCCAGGAAGACATGATGCACAAGCTTTCGTTCGGTTTTCCTGAAACCCGGAAGACAATCGAAGAGTTCTACGCGGGACAATAGAAATCTATCATCTGCATAGGGGTACATATGTTTTCGATCGATATGAAGGATAAAGCGGTTCTAATCACTGGGGGCACGAAGGGTATCGGACTATCGTCTGCGCTGTATTTCGCGAAAGCGGGCGCGCGGACATACCTCTCCTACAAGTGGGGTTCGGACGACTATGCTCCTCTTTTCGCCGAGTTCGAGAACGCCGGCGCGATCAAACCGGTCCTGATCCAGGCCGACGTCTCCAACGACGAAGACACCGCCGCGCTCCTCGCACAGGTAAAGGAGAAAGAGACCGCTATCGATTATTTCATCAGTAACGTGGGATTCGCCCAAAGCCCCAAGAACCTCGACGAGTACCAGAAACGTTCGCTCTATAAAACTCTCGACTACAGCACATGGCCGTTGATCGAATACACCCGCCAGATCAAAAGGGTGTTCGGCAAATACCCCGATCATGTGATCGGTATTTCCAGCGACGGCCCGTCGCATTACTACAAGGGCTACGATTTTGTCGCGGCGTCGAAGGCGCTTCTCGAGTTCTTCGGGAAATACCTCTCGGTGCATCTCCAGAAGGAAGGAAGCCGTGTCAACGTCATCCGTTTCGGCCCGGTCAAAACCGAGTCGTTTATGTATATCTTCGGCGAATCGTTCTTCGACTTCGTCCGTCAGCGCGGTATCCCCGAGGAAACGATCCTCAATCCCGACGAATGCGGAAAGGCCGTGTTCGGACTCTGCTCGGGCCTCTTCGATGCGATGAACGGTCAGATCGTCACGGTCGATAAAGGCTACCCGTTCCAGGACAATATCATGACCCAGTACCTGACATGGAAAGAAACCCAGAATAAAGAATAAATCAGTTTGGAGGAATAAAAATGACGAAAGCAGATGTGATTAAGGTTATCAAGAAAAACATCCTCGATAACCTTGAGGATTTGAACGAAGCCGACATCGATCCTAAGAAGTCGATGAAGGATTACGGTGCCAACAGCCTCGATATTATCGAAGTCGTTTCCACCTCGATGCGCGAACTGAATATCAAGATCCCTAGGTCAGAACTCGCGGACATTTCTACAATCGACCAGCTTGCCGACAAGTTCATGGAGCAGGCAAAATAAAATCGGAAGAGAAATTATGAAAAACGCATTAAGTTTTAGTTTAGCGGACTTTTTCTATAACGATAGTCCGAACGTATTAACTCCCCCTTCGGATTTCCTCGAGTGGATACAGGACCCTCAAATCCAGGCGGGTTTCAGCTTTTTCCATCAGATGCTGTTGGACGCGCCCCGTTCAGTGACGAAAATTCACAGCAATATCGACGGTAAAGACCGCCGTGTGATCAATTTCACGTCGTATAACTACCTCGGCCTTTCCACTCATCCTGAAGTTATCCAGGCTGTTATCGACGGGGTCAAGAAGTACGGGATGGGCGCATCGGGTTCGCCGATGCTTTCCGGTACGTTCGACGTCCACGTGCAGTTCGCCAAAAAGCTCGCCGACTTCAAGAAGAAAGAGGATTGTATCCTTTTCTCGAGCGGATTGGGCGGCAATGTAGGCGCATTGCAGGGCTTGCTCCGCAAAGGCGATATTTTAGTCATGGACGAGAAGATTCATAAGAGTCTTGTTGACGGCGGTATTCTATCCGGCGCGAAAATGATCTTTTTCAAGCATAACGATATGCAGCATCTGGATCAGATCCTTTCCGAGCATAAAGGAAAGCGCACCCTTCTCGCCGTCGAAGGGGTTTATTCGATGGACGGAGACCTTGTGAAACTTCCCGAGATTACCCAGATGATCGACAGTTCCTACCCGAATGTCGCGCTGTATCTCGACGAAGCCCATTCCTCGCTCATGTTCGGCAAGAACGGACGCGGGGTCGGAGAGCATTTCGGTCTCGAAGATAAGGTCGGCATGGACTACGGGACACTGTCGAAATCGTTCGGCGGCGTAGGCGGATTTATCTGCTCGAACGCGCTGATCGTGAAGTATCTCCGCGGTTACGCCTCGGCGTTCAACTTCTCCTGCGCTCCCTCGCCCGCGATTGTCTGCGGGTTGATGAAGTCGCTCGAAGTCGCCACCCGCGATTCGTCCCTGCGCGATAAGCTCTGGGAAAACACCAAGTATTTCAAAGATAAGCTCCAGGCGATGAAGCTCAATCTCGGCGGTACCCAATCTCAGGTCATTCCGATCATCGTCGGGTCGTCCGGAGAACTCTTGTTCGAATTGGCGACCGAGCTCCAGTTGAAAGGCTTGTTCCTTCAGCCGGTGGACTTCCCCGCCGTCCCCGCGCACGAGCGCCGTTTCCGCCTCTCGATGACCGCGCAGATCGAACGGGAAGTGATGGACGAAGCGCTGAATATTATCGAAGACGTGATTGTTAAGAAACTAAAAGCGAAAGGGATGCTCGGTGAATGAAGCTCATGAAACGCTCCTTCGGCGTTACCGGAAAAAGCCTATCGCGGATATTGAATCGTTAAAGGAACGCGGTTCCTTCGCGAAGCTCGAGTACGGGCGTGACGCTATCGAACGGATTATCCCGCACCGCGCCCCGTTCCTGCTCGTCGACAGCCTTCAAGGTGTCGACCTGACCGAGAACGAGGAACTGATTTTCGGTTCCCGTTATATCGATCCGGCCGAGCCGCTTTTCGCGGGGCATTTCCCGGGGCATCCGGTCTATCCGGGATCGCTCCAGCTCGAAATGGGCGGGCAATTGGGTCTCTGCCTCACCTACTTTGTGGTGAACAAGCGGACGGACATCGCCCCCGGCGCGAAACCGGTGAGCGTTCTTGTGACAAAGGTTCTCGGCGCGATGTTCCTCGATCAGCTTCTGCCGGGTAAGACCGCGCAGATGATCGCGAAACGCCTCGAATACGACGGCACGTTCGGCACGGTATTGAGTCAGATTATATCCGACGGCAAAATCTGCTCGGTATCGATCGCCGAGGTGATGTTCTTGGACGAATGAATGAGTGAAAAGTAACAAGTTAAAAGTGATCAGTAGATAATAGCCGCTCTCAGCAATGGGGGCGGTTTTTAATTAAATATTTGTCGAATTCTAATAAAAGTGCTAAAATATCAAAGGATTTATATTAGGATGAATGAATGGAGAAACTGCTTATATATTTAGACAATTGCTGTTATAACAGACCTTTTGACGATCCAGTAAATGAAACGATAATTCTTGAATCTGAAGCAAAACTGTCTATTCAGGATCAAATTAGAATGAAGAATCTGAGTTTGGTTTGGTCTTTCGCATTGGATTTCGAAAACTCTAAAAATCCCTACAACGATAAACGTGATAATATTAGTGTCTGGAGATTTTTATCTGCAAAGTATATTCCTGCGAAATTAGAGATAAAATCCATTGCGAGGGAAATTGAGGTAAAAAACAGAATGAAGTCTTTAGATTCCCTTCACTTAGCATGTGCGATTTATGCGAAATGCGAATACTTTTTAACCACAGACAAGGATATTTTAAGAAAAAGCAAAAATCTTGAAGTGATTGAAGTATTCAATCCAGTAGATTTTGTTTTAATGTGGGAGGCGAAATGAAAGCCGATAGCGTTATCAGATATGAGGGAATGAAAGTCCTGCGGGAAAACCTTGGGTTGGTTGAATCGGAAAAGTTTATCAATCTTATTAAAAAAGATAATTTCGATTATACTGAGTGGCGAAAAGATATATTCAAAGGAATAAGCGCGGAAGAATTATTTAATGAGGCTAAGAAGTATTCGGAAAACATTCAACATAGTTCTATTTTAAAATATGAAATTTTTAAAAATAAAAATAACGAGTATCAGTTTAGACTAAAGAATTCTACCGGAGATATCATTTATTCGAGTGAGAGCTTTCCTACAAAATCCCAATGTAAAAAAGAAATTGAAATCCTTAAAAACAATTTTCTGTCTACTGAAATTCAAATCACCACAGAATAAAAAAAGCCCCGGCTTCCGCCGAGGCTCGATTGTTATTCCTTTGTCTGGGTGGTGAGGAAGATCGGGAGGGTCATATGCCCGATCTGATCCTGAACCTCTTCGATCCCGTCGATATGCGCGTCTTCGTCGTCAAGAATGCTCTGGAGGATATCGCGTGTGGCATAATCCTTCACTTCGCCCGCGAGAATGATCGCGTCGTTATAGGCCTTGATCGCGTCTTCTTCCGCGATATGGTCGTTGACAAACATCTTCGTTACATCGGCGCCGATATTGATCTTTTTCAATTCGCTCACCACAGGCAAGCCCTCGAGGAAAAGAATACGCCCGATCAGCTTCTCGGCGTGCTTCATTTCGCCGATCGCGCGTTTCTCGATCACCTTATGCAGTTTCAGATAACCCCAGTTGTCGCACATCTCGGAATGAACCATATACTGGTTTATCGCGGTCAACTCATCCGCGAGAAGCGAATTCAGCACCGCAATCAGTTTGTCGTTGCCTTTCATGTTATCCTCCATCAATATTTTAAATATTGTACTTTGAGGAGAAACTTTTGTCAAGCTAAAAATTTTCTGTAACCTAATTCGAAGGGGGCAAGTATATCGTTGCAGGTTAAGGAGGATTTTATGAAAGTTTTTTCGTTATTCGCGCTTTTTATTCTGATAGCAGGGTGCGCGCCGGTACCGGTTTCGTCTTCGGGGCCGGGGGTTTTGCCTTCGGACTACCTGACAGTCACATCGCCCGCGCAGGGCTCCGAAATAGCCGTTCCCTTTACCGTATCCGGCGTATACGGTTCCGGTATCGCACAGGTGACAATCAGTTCCGGGGCGGGGACGAAAAACGCCGGACTTTCCGCCGGGAACTGGTCGGTAGTCTTCGGTACTAACGAAGTCAGCTTGGGCAACCTCATTTTTACGATCAACGGAAAGGATTCGCTCGGCTCTACCGTGCAGACCCTATCGCTTTCCCTTCTTATTACCAATAACGGTACGTCCGCGTTCCTCGTGTATGTCACAGGCACGCTCGTCAGCAATTATACCGCGGCATGGAAGGTTTACGGCGACAGCCTGAGCCGGGAGTTTTTCGGCACAGTGGATACATCGGATGGAAGTTTCTCTATCGCGGTGGAATCCGGTATCGGCAACCTGAAACTGATCGCGTTCAGAGACGATAACGGGAATAACTCTTTCGACGACGGTGAACCGGTCTCCGGCAGTCAGCCTGTCGTCAATGTCGTATCGAACAACATCTCGAATATCTCGGTCGTCATCCCGATACTAAAAACCTACACCGTGAAAGGGAACATTTCCGGGAATACCTACGGCCTCCGGGTCGGCGCGGCGGTATTCAATAACGACTCCCTCGCGGTGCTCTACTCCGCTCCGTCGATACTTCAAAATTCATCTTACACGATTTCGTTTATCGGCGCTATCAGCAATGAAATCAAAGTGTACTATTATATCGACAGGAACGGCGACGGGATATGGAATACTGTCAATCCCAATCCGCTCAACCTCGATGCTGAAAACTGCCTGCTGGTCTCCGAGTTCGGGTTGATCAATCTGACAAACACGGTCGATATTCCGCTTCAAGCGAAGCTCTTCAAAGGCGCTGTCGGCGGTAACGGGGCGGGCGATATGAACTATTTCCGCATTGCCTTTACTTCTGCCGTGTTCCATGCCCCTATCGCCGCGGGGAACTATTCACTCGCTTACTATCTCCTGACCAATTCGTCCGTGGTGAATGTCAACGCCGCGAAGATGATCGTTTATCATGACGCTGACGGCGACGGTTTCTGGAGCACCGGCGAGGACAATGTCGCTTATACGAACAACATCCAGATCGAAAACGGCTTCTCAGTTTCGACCAACACCGCCGACTTCTTTGTGAAAAAGTTTTCCGTCACCGCAGGTATCGCCGGGGACGATAGTTCGTTATTCCTGATCCAGTATAAGGATAATTGGAATAATGAAACATTGGCGGGGCCGTCGCATACATGGAATTCCTACGTTTTCGGCGACGGCACGAATAGCATCATCCTGAGCGCGATCCGTGACTGGAACGGTAATGCCGCACCCGATCCCGGTATCGACGTGATCTATACCTACTCGTTTGTGCTGTCAAACCTCTCGGTCTATTCGACGAATTTCAATATGATGAGAACGGTCGCGGGTATTTCAACTAACGGCGACATTGCCCCTTATACCAATCCGCTTCTCTATTTCGGTATCGGGACGTCGAAGCTCTACAGTCCGGTCAGGAACATCGTTATGACGAACTACTGGAACACTTATTCGGAAAGTTACAACCTGAAGATTTACGTGTTCGAGGACAATAACGGCGACGGCAAATTCGGCGGAGGGGACACGATTATTTCACAGCGCGTCACAAACAACACCTACATCGCCGCGACCAATATCACCCTGATTTACTGATAGATTTCCGAACGAGCCCCGCTATCCGGCGGGGCTTTTTTCATTGACAGAACCGAACTATGCTTTATAATCATGTATGCGCATTTTGAAATCCGCCGCGCCGCGGCTTGCCGAATTGAAAATATGTTACTTTTTTACCGGGATGCTGCTCGGGGACGAGACCCTTCTTCCCGAGGAGTTCGAGCTTGTCCGCGATTCCAACGACACCCGCCGTAAGGAATTCGCTACCGGACGTTATTGCGCGCGGCAGGCTCTCTCGGGTTTGGGATACGGCCCCGGTGTCTGTCTCCCGCGCGGCCCGTTCCGTGAGCCGGTTTTCCCTCACGGCACAGTCGGGAGCATATCGCATACCGACGGGCTGACCTGCGCGGTCGCGGGAGATTCCGCTCAGTTCCGCGCGATAGGCGTCGACGTCCAGATACTGGGACGCCCTGTGAGCGCTGACGCCGCCGGGCAAATCCTCAATCCTGAGGAAGAGTTCTGGAAATCCGTCCCCGACGGAATACTGACGGTTTTTTCGTTAAAAGAGGCGTTTTTCAAAATGACGAGACGGCTGACCGATATGCCGTTCTGGTTCGACAGGGTATCCGTTTTCCCGGGGGAGACGAACGGCTCTGTCGAGTACCATTTCGAAACCCCCCGAGGAAAAGCGTTCCATCCCGGCGAATACCGGATTGAAAACGGATATGTGTTTTCTTTATCGTTCTGCGCTAAGGGACATTCGATCCCGGGAATTACCCCTCGTACCTAGTCAGGACTATCGACGAGTTCTGCCCGCCGAAACCGAAAGAGTTCGATAACGCGACCTTGATCTTCTTCTCAATCGCCCTGTTCTTGACGACGTTCAGGTGAATCTCGGGGTCCTGTTCGAATACGTTCACACTCGGGTGGATCACGCCTTCCTCGAAGGCCATGATAGTCGCGATAGCTTCGATGCCGCCGGCCGCGCCGATCAGGTGCCCGGTCATCGACTTCGTGCTCTGTACCATGACGTCCATCGTCTTCTCGCCGAAAACCCTGTTGATACCGCGAGATTCGGTCAGGTCGCCGAGCTGGGTGGAAGTCCCGTGGGCGTTGATCAGTTCCACCTGCGATTTATCGATCTGCGCGTCTTCGAGCGCGTTGAGAATAGCACCCGCTCCGCCCTTTCCGTCGGGATGCGGCGCGACCAGATCGTAGGCGTCGCACGAGAATCCGAAGCCCTTCAGTTCGGCGTAAATCTTCGCGCCGCGCTTCTTGGCGTGTTCGAGCTCTTCGAGGCAGATAATCCCCGATCCCTCGGCAAGCACGAACCCGTCGCGGTCTTTATCGAACGGACGGCTCGCGGTCTCGGGAGAATCGCTCCTTCTCGAGAGTGCGAAGATCGCGTTAAACCCGGAGAAGCCCGGCAGAATCACCACAGCTTCCGTCCCGCCCGCCATCATCACATCGGCCATCCCCATCCGTATCATCATCGCCGCGTTGCCGATAGCATGGTTGCTGGAGGCGCAGGCCGAGTTTACCGAAAAGTTCGGGCCCTGGAAGTTGTTTTCTTTAGCGAAGTATCCGGGAGGAGTGTTGGGGATCACCCCGACCACATAAAACGGCGAGGTGTGATCCAGTCCGTACTCCCGCATATTGATGAACGCGTCCCAATGCATACCCAATCCGGCCTCGCCCGTGCCGATGATCGCCCCATAACGTGTGGGATCGATCTCGACCTCTTCTTTAGTGATACCGGTATCCCTGTATGCCTGTGTGGCGGCGACATGCGCGAAAATCGCGTAACGCCCGAATCGGTTCAGCATTTTCTTCTGGATATAGTCCGTGATATTCGCGGGATAATCCACTTCACCGGCGATCTTCACCGGAAAGTTCTCGAGTTCCTTGGCATATCTTTGTGATAACCGAATTCCTGTTTTTCCTATTTTTAGGTTGTCCCAGAATTCCCTCACTGTGTTCCCAAGCGGATTGATCGTCCCTAATCCGGTGACGACTATCCGGGTTTCGTAAGGATTCCTTCTAATTGTTCCCATTCTCACCGCCTTGATGATTTTATTCTCTATATTTATTCTAAAGGATAAACCGAATTTGTCAACATGCGCAGCAATTCACAAGCCAATGGTACTCGCGAGCAGTATCACTGTTTTTTACCTTTGGATAAAATTTCTTCTATTTCTTTTTTCAATCCGGGCATACTGTTCTGTATCAAACTTTTCGCTAATTGAATATCTATGTTCTCATATTCATGCGCTAAAATATTTCTAAAATGGTAGATTTTTTTCACCGGCAGCCGCTTCTTATACTCAGGAGATTGGATTTTCGCCATTTTCTCCCCGATTTGAAGCAGGCACATTGTCAGGGCATGGTATCCGGCGACATCCTCGAATGCTTCGTTTATATCGCGATACTTTGCCAGGATTTCCTCCAAATCGTCGATCAGGTCATAAATGAATTGAAGCCTGACAATATCGGATTCATTCGACATACACGGTTTCCGACAATATATTTTTCTTACCGGACTTTCTGAGAGAGTTTTTGTTCACAAGATCAATATTCCTGTGTATTGACCTCCGGATTTCAAGTCTGATTTTATCGAGCCGGACATAGGCGTCCAGACCGGTATATTTATTCAGGAATTTTTCATCGACCTCGTAAAGGATATCGATATCGCTTTTCTCGGTTTCCTGCCCTCTTGCAAATGAACCGAAAACCCCGATAATAGAAAATCCTTCCGGTAAATATCGTTTTTTCAGTTCCCCGAGGGAAATCAAGGTTTTCTTATCCATTTCGCGCTCCTGAGGATAAACCGATTAATGCCTAAAGTGGCGCACGCCGGTAAACACCATCGCGATCCCGTGATCGTTCGCGGCGTCGATAGACTCCCGGTCACGCATCGATCCGCCGGGCTGGATGATCGCCTTCACTCCGTCCTTCGCCGCGCTGTCCACAGTGTCGCGGAACGGGAAGAACGCGTCCGACGCCATGACCGAACCCTCGAGCGAGAAACCGGCTTCTTTCGCCTTCATCGCGGCGATCCTCGCCGAATCGACACGTTTGGTTTGTCCCGCGCCCGCGCCGATCACCTGACCGCCGCGCGCGTAAACAATCGCGTTGGACTTGACATGCTTGCAGATGATCCACGCGAACTTGAGGTCGTCCATCAGTCCTTTAGGCTCGTTAGCGGTCACCGTCTCGAACTTCTCAGTGCCCATCCCCGGATGATCCCATCCCTGCACAAGCATTCCGCCCTCGATTCGCCGGTAGGACATCCCCTTCTTCGACCAGTCGTTACCCTGTATCTCGATAATTCTCAGGTTCTGTTTCTTCTTCAATATCTCGAGCGCCTCGGGTGCGTAACCTGTCGCGATCACGATCTCGTAAAACCGCTCGTTGATCATCGCCGCAGTCGCGGAGTCCAGCGTGGTGTTCAGCCCGATAATCCCGCCGAACGCCGAATCCGGGTCCGCTGCCAGTGCACGTTCGTAGGCTTCCTTCACCGATCCGGCGACAGACGCGCCGCACGGGTTGGTGTGCTTGATGATGACGCAGAACGGGTCGCCGCCCTGAAACTCGCGTAGGATATCCACAGCCGCGTCCGCGTCCATGATATTGTTATACGACAGCTTCTTTCCGCCATGCACCATCGCGTTAGGGATGGAAATGTTCTTCTCCACCCCGGAAACATACAGCGCTGCCGCCTGGTGCGGGTTTTCGCCGTAACGCATCTCATCCAGCATCTTCACCGGAACCGAGCCTTCCTTCGGAAAAAGTGTCTTCCCCGCGCGCTGAAGATACCAGTTCGAGATCAGACCGTCGTAGTACGCGGTATGCCCGAACGCCTTAGCGGTGAGAGCGAGACGGGTTTCCTCCGATGTGCTCCCGTGCGCGTCAATCTCTTCCATAATCATCTCGAAATCGGTATTCTCGACAACGATATTCACGAAGCGGCAGTTTTTCGCCGCCGCGCGGATCAGGGTGACACCGCCGATATCGATCTGTTCGATGATATCCGCCGGGGTCGACTTCGGGTCGGCGGCGGTCTCCTCGAACGGGTAAAGGCTGACGACCACGAACTCGATAGGCTCGATCTTGTGCTTCTCGAGGTCGGCGATATGCGAGGGATTATCGGTGCATGCGAGGATTCCGGCATGGACGGCGGGATGAAGGGTCTTCACCCGTCCGCCGAGCACTTCCGGGAATCCGGTGATCGTACTGATCTCGGTCACTTCGACGCCCTTATCCTTGAGATATTTATATGTCCCGCCGCTCGATACGATCTCGTATCCCCTGCGGGCGAGGTAATTCGCGAAAATCTCGATCCCGTCCTTCTTATACACGCTGAATAACGCTCGTTTCATGCCGCCTCCGGGTTTGTGTCTATATTTTTAGAATACTCTTTATCGCGGAACGCCCTTCTTCTATCCGGATCACCTTATCGTGACGCACCGGGAGCTTATCCAGCCCGGCAAGTGAACGGTGCACCGGGACTCCGGTCTGATCCTGCAGCTTCTCTAAAAGGACGAACTCGTCGTCAATCGACTTATCGCCCGTGACCGCCTGATAAACCGCTTTATTGAACTTGAAGGGCGACGCCGTGGAATCGATCACTGTCGGCGTAGTGTCGCCTGTCTCGGCGGTATACTGCCGGTGGACATGGAAACCGACTGCCGTATGGGTATCGACAAGATAACGCTCCTCGGTATAGACCCGTTTGATCTCCGCGATAGTCTGTTCCTCGTCGGCGAACCCGCCGTACAGCGACCC
Organism: Spirochaetes bacterium GWF1_51_8; assembly: GCA_001829415.1. Classification (GTDB taxonomy): domain Bacteria; phylum Spirochaetota; class Brevinematia; order Brevinematales; family GWF1-51-8; genus GWF1-51-8. Next base: position 95,268 of record MIBE01000006.1, on the reverse strand, counting down.
GAACACCCGTTCACGCGTGGACTCGTCCACCTTGAACTTGCCCTTCGTCTTCAGGTCGTCGTACCATCGCACAATCTTCTCGGGATTGTTCCCGCTGATCGCGTAGAGGTAACGTTCGAGGTTCGACGAGATGAGGATGTCCATCGACGGCGAAACGGTCGAGAAGAACTGACGGTTTTTATCATATATCCCGTCCGCAATGAAGTCGGTCAGGATCTTGTTCTTGTTGGACGAGCAGACGAACTTATTCACGGGAAGCCCCATCTGCTGGGCGTAGTACCCGGCTAAGATGTTGCCGAAGTTCCCGGTAGGAACGTTAAAGTTCACCGGATCGCCCATGAACACCTTCCGCCGGTCGACCATCTGGAAGTATGCCCAGAAGTAATAGACGATCTGAGGCGCGAGCCGTCCCCAGTTGATTGAATTCGCCGAGGAGAACTCCATACCCGCATCCGAGAGTTCGCGGTTGAATTCCCTGTCGCCGAAGATGTCCTTGACCATCGTCTGGCAGTCGTCGAAATTCCCCTGCACGCCGATCGTGTATGTGTTCGACCCGCCGGTCGTCACCATCTGGAGTTCCTGCACACGGCTGACCCCGTTCTTGGGATAGAACACGATGATCTTCGTACCGGGTACGTCCTTGTATCCCTCGAGAGCGGCCTTTCCGGTGTCGCCCGATGTCGCGACGAGGATGACGATCTCTTTTTCGGTTTTCTGCTTCTGGACGGCGATAGTCAGAAGATGCGGCATGATCTGAAGCGCGAGGTCTTTGAACGCGGCGGTAGGGCCGTGCCAGAGTTCCAGCACCGCGAGGTTATCGCGGAGGAGTTTCAGCGGCGCCGGGTTCATCGTCTCGAACCGTTCGGGGCTGTACGCCTCGGCGATCGCATACTGGAGCTCGTTGTCCGTATAGTCGGTCAGGAATAGCTTCAGTATCTCGAACGCCGTCTCATGGTAAGAAAGTCCCCTGAGCGAGAACAGGTCGACTTCCGGTACGGACTCCGGGCAGAACAGTCCGCCCTTCGGCACCATCCCCAGCCGGATCGTTTCGGCGCTCGGAACGGGAGGGTAATTACCCCGTGTGCTGACATAACGCATAGGACACCTCGCCGGAAAAGCAGTGAGACATATTTTAACCGGAATCGTCGAAAAAGGGAAGTTTAGGGCGGGATCGGGGCGGCAGCGGGGATTCCGTGACATCTTTTGTGAAACAGATTACAATGAGTTGAATAATTGAGGACGGTTTGGGATAGGAGAATAAAAATGTATTTCAACTTTTATGATTTAATATTTTATGCTATTTATAGAAATCAAATCAACCTATCAAAGGAAACCATTTTAGTAGATGGGGATCCCATTTACGCAAGGTGGCTTCCAAAAACAGAAATTGCCGTTACGGTAGCTGGAATATACTATTTTCTTGTTGTTTCTGTGTTTAAACTATATCGTCTTTCAAAAGTGTTTTACCAGTATTATATTACAATACCATTAATTTTGATTATTTTTATATTTAATATTTTTTACTTTAATAAGAGTAGGGTTGAAAAGATAATAGAATATTATGATAATCTGAATGATAAAAGAATAAAAATTTTCAGATATTTATTGGTGTTGTTCGCATTAATAGTATTAATCCTATTTATTGTAGCAGGGGCAGAGTTAGCTGGCTATGGAACAGAGATTTATGAAAGTAATAATCCATAATGAGGATGCCAAATATGCACGAACCTAACAATCCGGCGAACTATATAAAAATCAGCCTTCCGAAGGGCTTGGGGTGAGGGGAAAGTTAAATGATACTTTCTGTCACCAGAAAGTATCCAAAGAGTGCCCGCGCAGGATGAAGCTTGGGAGAAGAGCCGGGAAATCCGAAAAAGGCATAACTCCTCCCTTCGGTCGTCAAACATATGCCTTTTTCTCGGATTTCCCGGGAGTACAACGCGCTTCAAAGCGCGCGGGAAAAAAGCCAAACAGCCTAATACAGAAACAGCCGAAGGCAAAGAAAAAATTAGCCGTCAAATCCCCCTTTCGGTGACAAGCAGTAACAGCGAGGAACGCGGGGAAATCATATGGGATGCGAAGAAATAATTTCGTTACTGCATAGAGGCGGGGGCGACACACAGGAGGTGTTAGCCCCGAACGAGCCACGCACGGCGAAAGTGAGGGGGAGAAACAGCCGGAATACAAAAAGGCAGGGAAAAATACAAATACAGAAATCTCCGGACACCGAGCTTGCCCCGAGTGAATCAGAGTCGAAAGGTTCCCCTATTCAGTAAGAAGTTAAAAGTAACTGCAAAAAGATTAAATCAGAAAAACAAGGAATAGCGCTAGCGGATAGGAGGAATTACTTCCCGAAGAGGCTTTTGTCCGAGATAGCGCCGTGAAGTTTTTCGACAATTGTTTCGGCGAAAATAACACGGTACGGCCGCCCGAAAAAGTCCCGGATTTTATTCTCCAGCCGGGGCAGTCCTTCATCGTTGTTATGAAGCTCGACCGTTTTTTCATAAAGCGCGCAAAGCGCGGTTTCGATCTTCAGGGGGTCGTTCTCGTAAAGGACGCTGTCGATGATAGTGCTGATTTCGGGATAACATCTCAATTTCCGTAACGCGGTCAGAAGCCATTTGGAATACGGCGCGTATGTTCGCTCGATACAGAAACAGAGCCGGATGATGATTTCGGTCACCCGTACGGAAATAATTTTCACTGCGGCGGATTCGCCGAGTTCGATATTCCTGCCGATAAACGCCTCTTCTTCCCATACCGCCTGCCATAATTCCGACATCCGCAGGAGCCGGATTTCAGGAGGATAATAACGAAGAGTATCCCGAAGCGGGACAAGCGATTTTAGCCCGTCATGGAATACCGCGCCCGCAGTCAACTCAAGGAGTTTCTGCTCGGGAAACTTCTTCCAATCCTGCACGGTCAGGTTTTCAACCGTGTCGATTTCCAGGTATTTCCTGAGATACTCCTGCGAGGTTACAATCTCGATCAGGTGATTGACCGGATGGGACGTCACCGGTTCCATGGATTGAGTGTGGTCGTAACGGGGCGGGGTGAAATTCACCGGAAATCCCTTGAACTCGAACTGCAGTTTCTTCCGGAGCATCTCGTTCAACTCTGCGGAAATCACCGGAAAACGATCTTCGCTCAAGAAAATTTGAAACCTCGGCCCCCAATTATGATCCATGGATGTCGGATTATCGAAACCGAGGACGTCGGAACCGCAGCCCATCAACGCCGCGGAATACTTTAAATCGGGAAAATTTTTTTTGATAAGAGGTGCGACGGCTTCATAATAAAAAGCCCTGTTGAGATCGATGCCCGGCATGAATTCCATAGCGCTACCCATTGATTAACGCATACAGGCTGGTCGCGAGGAATCCGCCGAACGCCAGCGCCCCGCTGATGCCGTGAGCGATCGCGCTCCATAACGCCGACCCGGACGCGCGCGCGGTCAACGCGTACACGATACCGAGAGGCAGTGTCGAGGCGACGAACACGGGCATATTCGGGTCGGGGATCGCGATCTGCGGGGCGAAATGCCACAGGCTGAACATGACAGTCGGGAAGACCACACCCATCACCCAGTCGTCGGGGAAAAACGAGATGTACACCCCGCGCCAGAATAGTTCCTCGAAGAACGCGTGCACGAACCCGAACGCGATCCCGGCGAGAACAACGAAAAGCGGCGTAACCGGCAGTCCCGGAATGAAATACATGAAAACAGGCGCGATGATCGTCGATGCCAGAAGGAGCAGAATCCACCAGTTCTTCAGGGTGAAAAGAGGCTTTTTATTCCTGAACACCGTGGGGAAGTTTTTCTTGAGGAGGAGTAACGGGATCAGGAGGCACCAGAACAGCCAGTAAAACCCGAAGCCGATCAGGTAACCCGCGAACTGTCCGAGGTAACGCGTCCCGAAATAGAACACGATGGCCGTGCTCGCGATGAGCAGGAATGGGTAAACGATCAGGACCGGTTTATTGGGGCGTGCGAGTTCCATATCGTCTCCTATTCGTCACGGCGGACGGTATCGGGCGAAAACGCCGGCAGGCAGACCGCGATATACTCCGCGCCGCCGGGATGGGGGGAGCTGTAACGCACCCATTCGTCCGGTCCGATACGGATCGCTTCCCCGGCGCGGATATCGTAAGCCCGGTCATGGCATTCCGCCCGAAGCAGGCCTTTCAGCACGATAGTGTACTCCGTGAACCCGGGCGTCTGCCCCGGCTCGACCCAGCCCTCGGGACTTGTCATTTTCGCGATACTGATATCGGACGAGTCTGTGTTGACATTGCCGACATACTCGGCGATCTCCTTGGGCATATTTCCCGCCGCTTTGATAATAGTCGGTTTCGGAATAAACCGCGCCATACGTCCCTCCCGGAAAATCGAAGTATAGAACTATACCTCTTCCGTGAAAAAATCGCAAGTGTCCGCCCCGTTCTTCAGAATCCGGCATGCTTTTGCCGAAAATATACTATTACCGCTATTCCGCGCAAGGAGGACATCATGCGGGGGAAGTTCAGTATCCTGTTCGTATTCATTTTAATATTTACGGTCTCGTGCGGGCCGAAAATAGAGACCGACTTCTTCAAACTCGCCGCCTCGGGCGATATCGAAGGGATGAAGCTCCTGATCTCGAAGGGCACGAACGTCAACTCGGCCGCTACGAACGGGTGGACGGCGCTCCTTTTCGCGATGACGAACGGCAGTACCGCCGCAGTGGAATACCTGATCTCGGCCGGCGCGAACTTCTCCAACAAGACCGGCGAAACCACCGCCCTCCATTTCGCCGTCGAACACGAACTCACCCAGATGATCGTTCTCCTGAAGAATAAAGGCGTCAATCCCGATATGTTCTCCGGGATCCATACGCCGCTCATGCTCGCCGCGGAAAAAGGCCTCACGAACTCGATCAAGGTCCTTCTCGAACAGGGCGCGGAGATCGACGCCATCAACAACTTCAGCTGGACGGCGCTCATGTACGCGGTGAAGGCCGGGCAGAAGGAAGCGGTGAAGCTCCTTGTAAAGGGCGGCGCGAGTTTCAAGTCGAAGGACTATTTCGATGAAAAGAACGTGATGATCATCGCGGTCGAATCCGGCAACCTCGATATGCTCAAACTGCTCGCCGCGCTCGGCGGGGATGTCAATATGCCGATGAAGGTACAGTCCGGCGCCAAACTTCTCTTCCCCACCCCGCTCGATATCGCCGAAAAACTCGGCGATAAAAAAATGATCGACTACCTGAAGGCCAAGGGCGCGGTGTCGAGCACCCTCAGTCCCGACGACGGCAGCGGGGAATAATATTTCTTTATTTTTAATCCCACCCTACATAGATGTCAGAGTTCGAATTTATTGTCAGTAACCAGTCAGCCCACTGAGTTTCGACTTCCGAAAAATCTCTGCCGGTATACTGGGTATATTTATTGGTCATTGCATCACCGTTATCGTTGGTATTCAGGCTTAACAGAAATTTCGAAAATCTTGCCGCATCGTCCAGTACATACCAGTTATAGAAAATAAACGAACCGACAAGATGGTAAGAATTACCATATATTTTTTTGTTGTTATAAAACATATTTTGATCCGATATTAAACTATAAATGCTTGTTTTAGCTTTTACAGTTCCTTCTACGACTTGCTTCATATATTTCTGACTGACGAGATTCACATTCTGTTCTTTATAAATAAGATTACCCTCTTTTTGAAAACACTGCGCTTGCCCTTCGTTTAAGGGATGGTTGCTGATATTTATTAACGTGTGAATCATTTCATGTGAGGAGGAACAGTCCCATGAATCGAAAATCTCGCTGGTATCGTATTTCGCAAACAAGCTTACGGGTATCGATACAAATTCCGGTGTATAGTAGCGAATTTTCGGTTTCATCATTTTAGGACTCAGAGGATAGAGGAAATTGGTGAGTTTTATAAAATACCCTTCTAATTCTCCGCTTTTATCTACTCCCGACCGGGAAAAGTAATCGAAATGATCGCTGATAAACAGCTTCTGTTGAATATTAGATGTAGACGAACTGGATGTAGGTTGAAAAACAATATATTGAGCATATATTTTATTCGCAAACGGGTCGATCGTATCCTGACCGTCCGCAACAAAGTAGTAGTGCAATTTATTGGTAACTACAATATCTATAAAAAAATAATCATTAGTCTTTTCCAAGAGAATAAAATCGTTTTTATTGGTGAAAGGCGATTTAACAAGAAGTACATTCGTATGATATGAAGAATAAAAATAAAATCTCACCTTGGTAATAGAATCGCATGCCGATATTCCGAAAATTAAGACAGAAACCGCCGCTAATTTACACAAAGATAATGTTTTCACACGAACCTCCTTCCTTCACTCCGCTATTTTATACTCATAATATCAAAAACGCAAAAATCGGTACAAACGATACCTATAAATAACTATATATTATACTTTCTTTGAAACCTCGACGATCCGGCTTTTCCTGTCCGCGATAGAATAGAATTTCACGCAGAGTACGCTAAGGAAAAAACAGAGACTCTCTAAAAAAATTTCTTTTATATTCTTCTCTCAGCGTCCTCCGCGCGAACCTGTTCTTTCCCCTGCTGTTTTCCGCTTTTTGACATCCTTGTGCTCACGGAACTTTTCGCATCGTGCGAGTCGCCCCGCTCATGGACATCCATGTCCTCGCGGGACTTCCCCCATCCATGGGAGTCGCTTTCCACTTTCCACTTGTAACTTTATACTTGTCACTGAATAAAAAAACCGTTGCGTTTCCGGAGTTTCGGTATTACAATGTTACTCTAATAATCACAGAAAAGGGGCTTCCTATGGCGAAATTCCTCAAAGATAACGGCACATTGCTCGCGATGATCGCGTTGGGCGCGTTACTCTCCATCATCTCCGATACGTTCCGCTCGCCGGAAAACTTCTCGAACCTCGTGAGGCAGATGTGTATCACGGGAATAGTCGCGGTGGGTATGACGATGGTCATCCTATTAGGCGGGATCGATCTGTCGGTGGGCTCGATCGCCGCGCTCGCGGGTGTGGAGATCGCGCTGCTCATGCAGTCCGGGGTGAATATATGGCTCGCCATAGTCATCATGCTCCTGACATGCGGACTCCTGCTCGGGCTGTGGAACGGGTTCTGGATCGCGAAGTTCCAAGTCCCGGCGTTTATCATTACGCTGGGTATGATGACGATCGCGCGCGGGCTGGCGCATATCCTGACCGGCGGCACTACGCCATCCATCCCCAGCGAAGACTATTATTTTATCGGTAACGGGTACATCCCGAAGGAGATATCGATCGTCCTCATGGCGGTCGCGTTCGCGGGATACCTATACAGCGTATTCGCCGGAATCGCCCGGAAGAAACGCTACGAGATCGCGGTCAAGGTACTCGACTGGCTTCCCCGCTTCATCACCGGAATCCTCGCGTTCGGCTTCTCCGGCTGGATTTTTATCGGGACATCGGGAATCCCCGTACCCGTCGCGCTGATGGGCGTGATCGTCTTCCTCGGTCATTTTATGCTGACCAACACTCGCTTCGGGCGGAAGATTTACGCGATAGGCGGGAACCAGGAAGCCGCGCGTCTGTCGGGTATCAACGTGTTCGGGGTGAAGCTCGGGGTGTACACGATAGTGACCGTGCTCTCGGCGGTCGCGGGGATCGTCGCGTCGTCGCGCCTGAGTTCTGCGTCGCCTAACGAGGGCAATATGCTGGAGCTCGATGTTATCGCCGCGGTGGTGATCGGCGGGACGAGTCTCTCGGGCGGGGTCGGAACCATCTTCGGCGCGATAGTCGGCGCGCTCTTTATCCAGATACTCAAGAACGGGATGAGCATCCTGTCTATCCAGGAGCCTGTGCAGAATGTTGTCAAGGGTTTCATCATCATCTTTGCCGTGCTTTTCGATGTGATCCAGAAAAAGCGCCGGACATCCAAGGCAAAGAGTTAAGGGTGGGTTAAAAACCACTTTGCATTTTCACATAAAAGGTTATTTTTTCAAATATTTCGCCCAATGGGCGCTGCTTTGCGCCGTGAAACGGCGTTATATAGAAGTGCCCATAAAAAATTAACCGCTCAATTAAAGATTTTTATTGCCATTTTTTTAACACGGGTATATAATTCATAACGGTCATAGAATAAATCCAAGGAAGGGGCATGAAAAAGACATTTTCCGAATTTCTACTCGGTAAAAAGGTCGGGACCGCGCGTGTTGTCCCGTTAACCACCAAAATCCTGCTGGTATTCGTCGTTTTTATTCTCGCGTCGAACTTCGCGACAAACTACATCAACCTGATCCTGAACCAGGGCGAACTCATCCAATCGATGAAACAGCTCCTGATCAAGGACCTCAAGGAAATCTACACCTTCTGTAACAACCAGCGCGAAATCTACGAGTTCAACTCGAAGCTTGACACAGCGGTTTCGAATATCGAACTTCGCTCGATGAACACATTTAAGAACAAGAAGTCGGTCACCCTCGGTGTAAAGGCGGACGGATCGTTCTTTTTCCAGGCCTCGAAGTTCGAGAAGCAGGCTGTATTCGGCGACCATGCTTCACTGCAGCTGATGCTCACATCGGGGACGAATACCGCAACCGAAGGCGTGCTCAACTTCAAGTTCCACGGCGAGAACTACCTCGGTATCTACAAATACAACTCAAAATGGGGTATTTATATCATCCGCGCGGAAGAGATGAACGAGTTTAACGAGCCTTCGCAGGCGATCTTCCTTAATATCGCGCTCATCATCGCAATCATCACGGTCATCAGTATGTTCGTCGGGATCGTCGTGATCAAACGCATCACTCACTTCATCGGGCATATCACCGATTCGATCATGAAGATGAGCGATACTCAGTCTATGGATCTGATCGACGTCAAACGCGCGCCCAACGACGATGTGACCTTCCTCGGGATGGCGTTTAACTCGCTCTCGACCACGATCAACAACCTGCTCCTCATATTCCGGAAATTCGTGAATAAAGATATCGTCCGTAAGGCGTACAACGAAAAAGAAGTTCGCCTCGAGGGAACCCAGCTCGAACTGACGATACTCTTTACGGATATCAAGAGTTTCACCTATATCACCGAAACGCTCGGTACCGATATTATCAAACTCCTGAATATCCATTACGACCGCGCGATCCGCGAGATTGTCACTCTCGACGGAATCATCGGCTCTATTATCGGCGACGCGCTTCTCGCGGTGTTCGGCGTGATCGACGAGAACCAGCAGAATAAGTCCCTGAAAGCGGTGCTTTCCGGGTACAAGATACAGGAAGTCGCTGAAATGCTCCGTATGGAAATGCACAAACGCAAGGAAGATATCCTCCGTCTTAACGGCGCATTGTCCGAACTCGAGGAAAAGGTCTACAAGGCCGTGCTTCTCGAAGTCGGTGTCGGTATCGACAGCGGTAACGTATTTTACGGTAATATCGGGTCGTATGTCCGCATGACCAACACCGTGATCGGAGACAAGGTCAACTCCGCATCCCGTCTCGAGGGATTGACACGTGTGTATAAGGTGCCGGTGATCTGTTCAGAGTTTGTCAAGGACGAGATCGAAAAGACATCCAAGAACTTCGGCATTTACTTCGCCGAGATCGATACGGTACAGGTAAAGGGAAAAACAGAGGGGGTAACCATCTACTGGCCGATACCGCCCGACCGCCTGAGTAAGGAACTCAGCGAGAAGCTGAAAACATTTAACGATGCGCTGAACGATTATTATAAAGGCGACTGGGTCAAGGCTTACGATAAATTTACCAAGGTCGGACTTCCGATCGCTGATGTATTTATCGAAAGAACCCAGAAGAAAATACCCCCAAGTAACTGGAGCGGAATATGGGCAATGACAAGCAAATAAATCAAATCATCAATCAGGCTAAATCGAACTTTCTCAGGGGCGAGGTAGTCGATACCACCCGTGAAGTGATCGAGTATTCCCTTGAGAAAGAATTCTCGAAGTCGAAGAAGAACAAGCGCGTCCTGATAGTCTGGGCGATCATCTTCTTTCTCGTGCTTCTTGCCGGGGCGTCGTTCTTCACCGTGCAGATCATCCAGCAGAGGCAGACGAATGTCCAGGTCGATATCACGGAATTCGAAGACCTAAAGCTGACCGAACTGCTGAAGAACTCGAGTTCTGAGAAGTCGAGGATGAAGTTCCTCGAACAGGATATCAAACAACTGAAGTTCCAGAAAGACCTTGAACTCTCCCAGATCTATTCGGAAACAGACCAGTTGATCGAGATCGCCAAACAGAAAGGGATGTCTCCCGCCGAGACCGAAGCCGAAATCGCGGCATTGAAGAAACAAGGCCAAGCCAAGGCTTATTCCGCGGAGTCGAAATACGACTCCAAGATCGCGATGAAACAGGAAGAGGTCGACGATATCAAGCAGAACCTCAGCACTATGAAGGACGCCCCGGGCGCAGCCTCGTCAGGCGAAGAAGCGGCCTACTCCGAATATGAAAAAATCTTCGAAATCCGCCTCGAGAAGACCAAGCTCTACTACGAACAGAAGATCAAAGAGATGAATAAACAGCACCTGACCGATATTTCGAAAATCCAGAAACTCCATAAGGAACTGATCCGTGTGCTCATCCTGAAATACAATCCTGTTATTAAAGAAGACAATGTGAAGTCCTTACTGGTCGCGAAGGGCGCTCCCGCCGGGACCTCGCCGGAGTATAACATGCTGCTCGGGAAGGAAAATGTCCTCACCAAGGACGAGTTCGATTCATTGAAGAAAAAGGCCGCGAATTTCATCACTATCTACACCCGGATAGCGGCGGTGCCGTATACCAACACCGTACCGGCCGCGCTCCTTTCGATGAAGTACTATTTCGACGGCACGCTCAAGGACTACGATATGTTGTGGTCGAAACTCCTCAAAACGGTCGAGAAGAAGAACAAGCTGATCGACACCTACGAGTACGCGTTCGAGTACTTCACCAAGATCGGCCGCGAATCGGGATATATCCTCGATCCGCGCGACAGCAAGAAAATAGTGGTCTATATCAATAAAGCGTACCCGATCAAAAAAGGGGACACGGCCATCGTGTTCCGTAACGACGACGAGTATATCGGGAAGATCAAGCTCGACCCGCAGGCCGACGCCGTGATCGCAGAGATAATCGAGCTCGCCGAGGGCGAACAGATCCTTCCGCTCGACCGGATTCTCGTCAATATCAAGTAGTCATTTATTTATAAGTATTATTGAAATGACCACAAGGAGAAAATAATGAAAGTAAAGATAATCGCGTTCTTATCGGTATTCTGCCTCGCGACAGGCGGTTTCGCATCGGTATGGGAGAACACCGGCTTTTCAGTGCAGAGCGAGGGCACGGAGGAAGATAAAAAGACGCTCGTGATACAGGACGAATCGGGCGCGAACAGTTTCAAGGTGCTCTATGTCGCCGAGATTACCGCGAAGCAGGCGAAAAAGATCGCCGATGTCGCCGCGGAATTCTTCGGATGGAAGTCCTTCCCGATCTCACAGCTCCGTTTCCTTGTCAACGATAAGAGCATCGAGGTCGTCCTCATCCCCCAGAAGATCGAGATCGACTCGGTCGACTACATGTCCTATTTCCCGTCGGGCCTCTTCTTCTATGTGGACTTCAACGACTACATCCTCCGTTACGACTTCCGTATGAACTATAAAGGCAACCTTTTCCTGCGTGTCAAGGGTATCTATGTCAACGAGCAGGAACTCCGCAAGCAGATCACCGGCGCTGTCCAGAACCCCAAGGCGTTCATCAAGACCGGCGATATCGAGTACCTCGCGAACAAGCTCGAGGACCTCGAGGCTAAACTCGCGATGATGAGCTACGAGATGAACGAGCTGAAGGTCGAAAACTTCAAATATAAATGCGCGATGGTCACCCTGCAGAACAGGGGCTTCTTCATGGAAGTTTATCCAGTAAGCATCGAAAATATTGCGAAAGTGGTCGATTTCAAAAAAGCGAATCCCGCCATGAGCAAGGACGCGATCGTGAAAGAAATGGAGAAGCAGGGTGTGAAGGTCTCCGGCAACGAAGTCTTCCTGATCCTGAGCATTTTCTTCAACGAACATAAATAGGCGCTAGGTATAGCCGGATAGGTCTTTTTTAAGACAAATAATTAAATACTTGAAATTTTTTCTAAGGATCGCTAAAATTCTATATTCTTAAATCAGTTCCGTAAAATAATCCCGGAGGGTAACGGATGAAGCTTTAACTATCTCACATTCGGTTTGACTTTGAGTGTTTTCTTGTGAACCAATGGAGGTAGCTTATGGCTAAGATTCGATTTTCGGGCGTTTCGTTTCATTATACATCCCCTTACCGTTCAGTATTCAACAACCTTGAGTTAGAACTCGACTGCTCGTGGCATACAGGCGCGGTCGGCTTAAACGGGCGTGGAAAAACAACCTTTCTCCGCCTTATCTCCGGCGCGCTCGATCCGGTCAAAGGCGCCATCGTCTCGGAATTACCCGTGGCGTATTTCCCGTTCGATACGGATGACTGGAATCGAAGCGTGCGGGAATGCGCATTATCGATGCTCTATCCCTACCGCAGGATTTGGGCGAAGATCGAAGAACTTCTTGCCGATGGAAGCGAAAAGGCGCTTTCCGAATATACGTTACTGGAAGATCAATTCCGAAACGCGGGGGGATATGATATCGACGTACGGCTGGAACGCGAAGTTACTGCGCTGGGATTCTCGCCGGATATATTGACCCGCTCATTCGCGACATTGAGCCCCGGTGAAAAAACCCGGCTTATGATCGCGGGATTGTTCCTGCAGAAGGACGTCTACCCGTTGATCGATGAGCCTACAAATCATTTGGACACGGCCGGGCGTGAAATAGTCGCGGCCTACCTTAAATCCCGTCAAGGCTTCCTCTGCGTCTCGCACGACAGACGTTTCCTGGAAAACTGTACCGATCACACCCTCGCATTTGAAAAGACGGGTGTTGAAATCCATCTCCACGGTTTCGCCGAATGGGATTCCGCCCGCATGATGAAAACCGCATCCGAAGAAAAGAGAAACGAGAAAATAAAAAGGACTATCGTTAAGCTCGAATCGGCGGAGAGACAACGTCGAGGCTGGTCGGATAAACAGGAGATGAACAAGTATAACGGGAACAACGATGTCGGAAACAACAAAGGAGCGATAGGGCATAAAGCGGCGAAAATGATGAAGCAGGCGCTTGTCATCAAACGCCGGAAACTCGAGGAGATCGAAGAAAAGAAGGGGCTGCTTCTCAATATCGATAAGGAGTATCGAATCAAAATACCCGTTGCGGAAAAAATTCCCGAGGTACTTGTGCGTGCAGATAGTATTTTTTTCAGTTACGACGGATTTGAAATCCTCCGCGACTTCCGGTTGGAAGTCCGCAAGGGAATGCGCCTCGCGCTTTCCGGGACGAACGGATCGGGAAAATCTACTCTTATAAGAATCCTCTTAGGCGAACTGAAACCGGCTACGGGAGACATTTATTTTCCGCGGCATCTTTCCGTTTCGGTTTGCCGTCAGGAAAACTCATGGCGCGATGGTTCGTTCATGGAATACCTGAAAACGAAGAAACTTGACTTCGACCAATTCCGTCTGATCCTCGGGTGTCTGGGTATTAAAGGCGATCTTTCCGCGAAAGTCCCGGGTGATTTCAGCGAGGGAGAGATGAGGAAAATCGAACTAGCGGGATCGCTGGTCAGCCCAGCGCATCTGTTCATCTGGGACGAACCGTTGAACTATATGGATATGCCCGCGCGCGAACGAATCGAAGAGGCGGTGATCGAATCGAGTCCGACGATGATTTTCGTCGAGCACGACGCTGTCTTCACACAGAGAATCGCGACGGATGTCCTCGACTTGGACGAACTGAAGAATAAACAGGCTATCGGAAAAACCCGGCCGTTACAAATAAATTCTCCCGGCTGACAGAATCAAATAATGCGGGAGTACGGCAAAGCGATTTGATTTTTCACCATTTTTTCATTAAAATGATATGTGCCGGAGGGAAATATGCATTTCGCGAATAAAGACATCTGGTTGTTCATCCTCGCCGCCATGCTCGGGTTGAGCGGATTGATAGTCTGGGCATTCCTGCGCCGCAAGAAAATAGTCGATAAGGCGTTCTCGGACACCCAAAAGGCCGCGCTGTTATCCAATTTCAGCCCGGGCGCGCGGATATTCCGCACTATCATCCTCATCGCGGCGTTGTTCTTCCTCGGCTTCTCCGCCCTCGATCCCCGTTGGGGCTCCAAGGCGGTGGAACGCGAGATGTCCGGGATAGACGTCGTTTTCCTGATGGACTTATCCGCGAGTATGGAAGTGGCCGACCTTCAGCCGAGCCGTCTCGAGTACGCGAAACAGCTTTCCCAGCAGATGATGAGTCTCCTGATCGGCAACCGGATCGCGGTGGCGGCATACGCCGGGTACGGCTTCAAGGTCATCCCGTTAACAGCGGATATCAACGCCGCGAGCCTGTTCCTGAACGAGCTTTCTACGACAATGGTCGACATCCCCGGCTCGAACCTCGAGGACGGTATCGCCAACGCTATCGAGCTTTTCGACAAACAGGCTCTGACCCATAAGGCCATCGTGATCTTTTCCGACGGCGAGGACTATGAGTTCAAACCGCTCGAACAAGCCGCGCTCGCGAAGCAGAACGGTATCCGCATCTTCACAGTCGGCCTCGGGACGAAGGAAGGCGGAAAAGTGCCGGTCTACGACGAGGACGGCGCGCTCGCGGGATATATGGACGAGGGCGGCCAGACCGTCGTGTCGGCTCTGAACGAGAAACTTCTTCAGGCTATCGCGGACGAGACGGGCGGGATTTACGCCCCCGGCACCGAGAACGGCGTCCTCGCTATCGCCGACCGTCTGAACGAGCTCCAGAAGTCGAAGTTCGGAAGCAATATCTACGAGTTTATGGAACCGCAATACCAGTATTTTCTCCTTGTCGCCGTACTGCTCCTGTTGATCTTCGTCTTCCTGCCCGACCGGAAACTCAACGCGAAGAAACCGTTCATGCCCGCGGTGATCGCGGTCATCGCGCTTTTGGCTCCCTCGCCGGGATTCGCGTCGAGCGCGTCCGACGGCGTAAAGGCATACCAGCAGAAGGAATACGAGAAAGCGCTCCAGTCGTTCCAGAAGGCGATCACCGCCGACCCCAAAAACGACCTGCTCCGTTACAACGAGGGCAATATCTACTTCCAGCTCAAGGAGTACGAGAAGGCCGCGAGTTCTTATCTCGCGCTGACGAACACCAAAAACACCGATATGCAGATGAAGGCGATGTATAACCTCGGGAACAGTTTCGCCTCGCTCAAAGACTACAAAAACGCCCTTCTGTCCTACAAGTACGTCCTCGACCACGCCGACCCCAAGTCCGAGGTGTACCAGCGCGCCCTCAAGAACTTCATCTTCCTGAAACAGAAGTTCCCGCCTCAACAGCAGAAAGAGGATCAGAAAGACCAAAAGGACCAGCAGAATAAAGAGAACAAGGACAAGAAGGAGCAGGACAAAAAGGACCCGAAACAGCAGAATCCTCAAGACAAGGACCCGAAGGAACAGCAGAAAACGGCTCAACAGCCGACCAAACCGATCTCGCCGACCGATGTGGAGAACCTGCTCAACCTGATCGAGGAAGAGGAAAAGAAGCACCTGAGCCAGCAGGAAAAACCGAAGGGCAAACTGATCGTACCGAAGATAAAGTATTGAAAATTCAATATATAAAATTGATTTTCCGATAAAGACTGTATACGATTCATTCAGATAGAATCAGGAATCCGAGGGGCGATATGCCGGTAGTCATCAACATTCTGCTATTCGTGTTTTTTAAAGCCGCCGAAGTCGGCGCGGCATATTTTCTGATGCAGTACTTCCAGCTGAAAACCGATATCTGGGTGACCGCGTTCTACGGCGGCGCGACGCTGTTTCAGACCGCGTTTTATATCTACGGAACGCTCGCGGGGAATAAAACCGGCGGCGATATCGCGGTGAAGCGTTACTCCTCGACCATCACCTACTTCATGGAACTGATCGCGCTGGGCGCGTCGATGTATTACCTGTTCATGTTACGCAATCCCTACCAGTCCCTGCAATACATTTTCGTGGTCGGCGCTTTGATCGGCAACCTCTACTTCGCGGCACACAAGACCGTGCTCGGATCGATCCTGAAACATACTAAAATCACGGTTCACGGCACAGGCCTCATCTCGACCCTGATCTTTCTCTTTTTCGCCTTTGCCGTACCGATCGCATACTTCGCGGCCAAACACTTTTTCTATGCCCAGGCCTTCGACATCCTCGACTTTTACCTGATGGGCGGAGCGTTGGGTGTGAACTGGATCGTCACGATCTGGCTCACCGTCCTGCGGAGCAGGCGCGCGCGCAAGACCGCGATCTCTCTCCATCCTATCGACGTCTACATCGAGAAGAACCATACCGTCGTGAACGACGACTGCGAAATGGGGTATATCCAGACCGAAATAAAGGAACTCGTGTCCCGCCTGATCCGTGAGAAGGAAACCGTGACACTCTACAATAACTACATCTCCGGGCAAATCCGCGAGCACACCGCGAGATACGGCATCCAGATGAACGGCGAACTCAAGAACGCGACGATCGCGACCATCCTCTATGATATCCCGAAAGACATCGAGAGCGCCGAGGAAATCCTGAGGATCAATAACCGGATTGTCGGGCTGATCGGTGAAATGGCGGGCGACTATGACGGCTACCCGTACTTTTATCACAACCACGCCATCCTCGTATTCGGGGTGCCGTTCTATTTCGAACACCAGAAGTACAACGCAGTCGAATGCACGACCCGAGTGATGGGAGATATCGATACGTTCGCGCAGAGCGAAGGGCTGAATATCCCCTGCACATCGGGGATATACTCAGGGCCGCTTGTTTTCGGCGCGATGAACACTCCCGGGAAGCACCTCAAGGAAGTCCGCGTCGTGGGTGAGTCGATCGACAACTCGCACAAGATCGCCGCGATCTCGAGGAATCTCAAGGTCAGGCTACTGACCGACAACCTGACTATCGACAACCTGCGGACGAAGTTCTATGTGCAGAAAACTTATAAGATAAAACTCGAGAACGGCGAGATGATCCTGCTCAATCAAGTCAAGGCGTAGAAACACCGATCACAGACCCAATCAACTATGGGCACTTCTAATAACCGCCGATTCTCGGCGGCAAGGAAGTGACCATTGGGCGTATATTAAAGATATATCATTAGTAATGTTATAAATGTTAATTGTTTTTAGAACTGCCCCTATTATTGTAACCCTGTTCATTTCCCGGCATTTCCTAAATTTATCACCAATCCCTCGTAATGCTGCATCAGTGTTTTTATAATCCCATCGGTACTCGCGCACAAAGGCTTCTACTGCACAACAAGCTGCGCCTTCAGGTTGCCGTTCTTGTACAAGAGCTGAAGTATGGTGATAATTTCCTCGGTACTCGCGCCGAGCTTGTTCAAGCCATCGGCGAGCTGTGCGACCGTGGTGCTCGTCTGCATCACTTTTACCGTCTCGGACGCCGCCCCGCCCGCGCCCGCTCCGCCCCATGCCGGACTCGCGCCGCCGATCTGCACCTTCGTGCCCTTGAACGAGATCGCGGCCTCGGTGATGATGACGTTACCGCCGGAAACGATTACCCCGTTCTTGGAGTCGATCAGGACGCGCGGTTCCTGTTCGATATCGACCGAGAGTTTATTGATTTCAAAGATGAAGTCGTTGACCTCGAGCCCGTTCGGGATATTGAGCTTGAGCTTGAAATTCTGGACCTTGACTATCGAATCGGGGAACTTTTTAAACACCGCTTCTTTCACCTTACTGACTACGCCGAGCCCAAGTTTCTCGTTGATATAGATCGTGATCTGCCCGTTCGTATCGAGTATCTGGTGATGGATTTCCTGCTGCACGATCCCGCCCATGATGACGGTTCCGCTGACGCTTTTCGTCTCTTTATCGGTAATCAGCCTGCCCTGCGCGATGGCGTAGATCATGTTGTCGCCGCCGAGTAACGGGGTGACGATCAGTTCGCCGCCCTCGAGCGATTTAGCGTCGAACACCGATGCGACATTGATATCGATCTGACTGCCGACAGGCGCGAACGGCGGAATCTGCGCGGTGACAAGAACTATCGCGGAGTTCTTGGGTTTCAACAGCGCCGGATCGACAACAAAGCCGAAATTGTTCGCGATGGTCGAAAGGACTTCTTTCGTCTGCGAGCCGGTCATACTGTCGCCAGTTCCCTTCAGCCCCACAACGATTCCGTACCCGAGCACCGGGTTCATCTGGAGACCCTCGATGGAAATAATATTCTTTAACTGGACGCTTTCCGCCCAGATTGAGCCCGTTATCATGAACATGGTAAAGAGCAGGATTGACTTTTTCATTCGGTTCCCCTATTTTGTCAGCATTTTCACGATCAGCATTTTCCCGGAATTGACGTTCTCGACCAGATAGGAAGTCTCGTCGAGCTTCCGGATAATCCTCGCCTCGACGATGATCGTAAGCCCGCCCATCTTGTACGCGAGAAACGCTTTATAGTCTTCGATCTTCACGATATATACTTCATCCTCGACAACCGCGTTCGCCGGGACAGGTAACGCCGGCTGGAGATTAAGGCCGGTGTTGACAAGTGGCATTGGCTGTACTGCCGGAGAGGGATTCTTCATTCCGAATGTCAGAAGGAGCGTCTTCGGCACCCCGATTCCCGATGAAAAATCGATGCATTGAAGCGAAGCCAACACTTTTCCCCCGCTTAATGAATAATCCGAGGACTGGATAAAGTACTTCCCCGGCAGCGACTCGGGCTTGATCGACGGCAAGGCGTTCGGGTAGTACGCCAGAAGACCGTCGGCGATATCCTTCGCGGTCGACAGGTACGGGAAGTATTTCACCTCCACACCCCCGCCGATCAGGGTAAAATCGTCATACCCGGCCTGAACAAAATACTGCCCGAGTTCTTTATTGGAAAAAACTTTACTGTTTGTAAGCGGGATGATATAATTACTTCCGATGGAGGTCTGGCATAACGCCGCGAGGCTGATATAGGGCGACGCTGTGTACACGGTTTTCGGGAGATAGACCGTGATTCCCCAAACCGACCGTGAAGTAAACAGAGTGAAAACAGTCAATAAGAGAAGCCGACTGCGCATACGGATTCCTCCTCAATAGTATTATCGGAAAAAGCGGGGAATGGTAAAGCGGAATAATTAAAACTTATGTACACATATGCCACTGTGCATTTATGTGCCGTTCGCACGCGCGGCTGTGCAGTTTCCGGCATATGTTTAATTCACGTAGCTCGTATATTATTGATAGATATTGAGATATGAATTTAATGGTTTATGGCACATTATTTGCTAGATTACTATTACACCCCCCAATATATCTCTCGGCTTTGGCCGGGATTCCACCTCCTCGTAAGAGGAGGTGCTTTAATAAAGCCCCCTTAAATATATCCAAACAAGAAACCCCTCCACTGGGAGGGGTCTTGTATTTATTCGTAGGTTACGAAATCCGTCTTATAGGAATGGATAATATCCGGGTGGAATCGCTCCACCAGGTTGTAAACATTGGCGAGGACGCTGTTGAGATAGTCCGTCTCGTTAGATACCGCTACGACCGCGATCAATGTCTTCTGCCCGAAATGGTCTTCTTCGACTATCTCCGCCACACTGACATTGAACTTCTTGCGTATCTTATCCTTGATACTCCGGATCAGGTTGCGCCGTTCCTTGATCGTCTCGAAGTATGGAACGTCGATTTGAATGGTCAATAGTCCGATCACCATAAAAGCCTCATATCGTAATCAGGAATTTGATCACCTTTGTCATATTGTCTTTACCGATTTTCGCCGCTTCCATTACGTCAGAGTGGTCGAGCACCTGTTTGATCAGCCCGGCCCCCTTGTTGGTAATCAGCGATACCCCGGCGATCCTGAGCCCGTAGAACCGCGCCATGATCGCTTCCATCACAGTGGACATCCCGATCGCGTCCGTCCCGATAGTCCGCAGGTAACGGATCTCGGCGGGGGTTTCGAAATGGGGCCCGCGTACCGCGGCATAGACACCCCGCGCGAGCCTGAAACGGTGCGACAGCTCGGAAACCAGTTCCGGCGCGTACGTTTCGGACATATCGAGAAACTTCTCCGAGCCCTGTACCGTTGTCAACGGACTCCCGGCCTGAAGATTGATATGGTCCTCGATCACCATCAATTCGCCCACATTAAGGGCGTCTGCTATCCCGCCGGCGGCGTTAGTCAGGAGCACGTTCTTGATCCCCAGTTCCCCGAACAGGCCGATTGAGAAACTCACTTCGTAGGCGGAGTAGCCTTCGTAGAGATGTACCCGTCCGAGCTGGGCGAGCACCGTATTGCCGTTATGCTCCGCGACCACAAACTCGCCCGGATGCCCCTGCACGCCGGAGACCGGCATATGCGCTATCGAGGAGAACGGGATACGTTTGACGATCTTGAAATCGTCGAACACGCCCGAAAGCCCCGACCCCATTACCGCCGCCCATTTAACCGGCTCGGAGTACTGCTTGAGGAAAGATTCCTTAGCCTCGGTCAATTCCTTTTTATTAAACGTTTTCACCGAAGAACCTCCGCTTGTTTTCCTCGAGGATGTTCATCATATTATTAAAAATAACCCCTTTTTCAAGATTGATCCTCGCGACTCCGTCCTCGACCGCCTGCTGCCCCACCGCTTCCGCCTCGTAAGCGAACACATCGAAATCGTACACCGACGGGATGATGACGCCCTGATCGAGGTCGTTGGGCGTGATCCGTCCGGCTATGGCAAGCGCCGCCGCGCGCTTCATCTCTTCGGTCACGCGTTTCGCGCGGACATCGAGCAGACCGCGGAATATCGCCGGGAATCCGAGGCAGTTATTGACCTGGTTCGGGAAATCGCTTCTTCCGGTGGCGACCACCGCTGCCCCCGAGGCTAAAGCCCCGTCGGGAAGAATTTCAGGGTCGGGATTCGCCATCGCGAACACAATCGCTTTCGGCGCCATCGTCTTTACCATTTCGCCAGTTAACGCGCCCTTCGCGGAAAGCCCGAGGAACACGTCGGCGCCCTTGATCACATCGCCGAGCAGGCCTTTTTCATTCGACGGATTGGTCGAACGGGCGATCTCGTCCTTCATGGAGTTCATATTCTGTGTCCGGCCTGTGTAAATCGCGCCCTTGGTGTCGCAGAGGATGACGTTTTTCGCGCCCGCGTACAGCATCAGCTTCGTGCACGCTATCCCAGCCGCGCCGCTTCCGTTCACTACGACTTTTATCTCATCGATCTTTTTCCCGACAATCTTCAGCGCGTTCATCAAACCCGCGAGCGACACGACAGCCGTTCCGTGCTGGTCGTCGTGAAAGATCGGGATGTTGAGGTTTTCGGTCAGCCTGTCCTCGATCTCGAAACAGCGGGGGGCTGAGATATCCTCGAGGTTGATCCCGCCCGCTATCGGCGAGATCAGTTCGACAGTCCTGATGATCGTTTCGGTATCCTGAGAGTCGAGGACGATCGGATACGCGTCCACTCCGCCGAAAATCCGGAACAGGAGCGCCTTACCCTCCATCACCGGAATGGAACCCCGGCACCCGATATTCCCGAGGCCCAGCACCGCCGATCCGTCGCTCACCACAAGTACGGTATTGCCCTTTATCGTGTAATCGTATACTTTTTCCTCATTACCGGCTATCTCGAGGCACGGGACGGCCACGCCGGGAGTGTAGGCGAGGGAAAGCTCCTCCCTTGACTTCACGGAAACCTTCGGGATAGTCTCGATCTTTCCGTTACCGATACCGTTGTTCCGGTGGTATTCCAGGGCCTTTTCGCGCACATTTATCTCCTTCAATCAGAATAACATATATTTTATTTAGAATTCAAGAGAATCGCAACCAAATGACGAAAATATAATAGAATCATGCTTGAAAAGTATAGATTTTAAAGGTATAATATCTTTTGGGGTAATATGTTAAGTATAAATATAATCAATAAATATGCCATCCGGTTTATCTCGCCTCAATGAAAAACTATTATACTTAGACTTTGTCTTCTTCCTGAAAGCGGGGGTAATTTTTGCGAATTAGGAAGATTATTCTTTCTCTGCTGATTGCGGCTTGTTCCGTTTCGATAACCTATGCCGTTTGTATGATGGGCGCGTATAACGGCTGGTCGAGCGTCGATTTCACGACTGCCAATTCGCCGCCGGGATATTGCCGGAATGTTTTCACAGGCGTGTCTCAAGGCAATGAGTTTCTGATCGGGCAAACTTCATCTTATGCTACAAAATGGTGTAACGGATTCTGGGTGCCCGGAAGCGCGAATATGAACGTGGTGTGGACAATCGGCGCGGGCGGCGCCAATGCCCGGTTCGACGGGGCAAATTACTCGCAGGTGAAGAGCTACCTGATTTTCGTATCGCCTACTAACGGAACCGGCGATTTCGGTATTATGACCATTTCCGCAAGTCCGATCACTATTTCCGCCGTCTCGGCGGGCACAGTCCTTCCGCAATCGAACGTCTCGATCAATCTCACGCTCTCCGGCTCGAAATGCGCCGAGGAAGCGGTTTACGTCCGTTATACGACCAACAACTGGACGTCATCGTCATTCGTGCAGGCATCCGGCTCCGGAACCGCCTACTCCGCGGTGATCCCAGCCATGCCCGGCGGAACCGTCGTCCGTTACTACGCTCTGACCACATCCGCGAGTTCCGGCGATCTCGCCGCCAACCCAGACCTTCTGTGTATCAGTATCAACAATAACGGCGCCGCAAACTATTCCTACACCGTTCCGAAAACAACATGGCACACAATCGTGATCGACGGAAACAACGACTTCTACACTAACGAATGCATCGTGACCACTTCCGCATCGTCAGGCTACTCGAACTGGATTACGTGGGATAACAGCTATTTCTATATCGGGTATAAGGGCGCGGACATCGCCCATGACGCCTCGGCGGACTGCGTTCTCGTGGTCTACATATCGACCAACACGAACACAGGTTCTGCATACGGGGTAAAATACAACAACCAGCTCCACGTACTCCCGTTCCGCGCGGACTATGTGTTTAACTTCATCAATAACTACACATGGAACAGCGCGTCATGGAACGGTTCCGCGTGGAACTGGAACTCGCCTTTTACAATTATCACCTTGACAGACCTTTTCCGAACAGGGAATTTTATCGAGTTCAGGGTCAGTAAGTCCGGCCTGAAAAACCCCGCCTATCTGGATGTCTATCTCCAGATGGTGAATCAGGCGGGCGGCACCGAATGGACTTACGGCGCAATTCCCAATAACACCCTGACAGACGGCTTTAAGGCTAACCCGTCCAATTTCATTTCATTCAAAACGAATATATGGAAAATGAGCAAAACCCCATGGTCTACGCCGTATAAGTCGTTCGATCCGGTCCCCCCGATCTCGAATGTGCTTCTCTACCCGGCGAATAACCAGACGGTCTATTCCAACTATTCTATCATCCTGACTAATAAAGCGATAGACAAGATCGGCATCTATAAGGTCGAATTCTACACGAACTATAACGCCCTTTACGGAACGGTTTATGTCACGAACTACAACACCAACTATACCCTTTCCATCTCCGCCGGAATCCTGAAACCCGGTACGAACCATTTTTATACCATCGCGTACGACACCCGGAACCTGAAATACTCGGCGACTAATACCGTGATCGTAAAAGCGAACAATCCGCCGGCGAAACCCGTTTTGACCATACCTGCGAACGGCGACATGAACTTCTATCTGCTCAAGCCCCGTTACAAATGGGCGCCGGTGTCCGATCCCGACGGAAACTCCGTCACCAATTACCAGATCATCGTATCGCCGAACGCTTCGCTTGCGTCGCCGTTATTCAATTATACCATCGTCTCCACAGCGTCCAACTTCCTGACCCCGTTCACGAACTATCTCCAGAACAACGTCACCTACTACTGGTCGGTACGCGCCTCCGACGGTATTATCTGGGGGCCGTGGTCGGATACGAACTCGTTTAGAGTCAACCCGTCGTACATCAAGCTCGACGGCAGTCTCAGCGAATGGAACACCGCGGTCGGCGGTGTTAATACCGACTTTATCACGAACGGGCAATGGATGTGGAACGATAAGACCAACGACGCCTTCAGCACGGGCGACGCCTTACCCTACGACCATCTCGATCTACTGAAGTTCGGTGTGACCGCGAACGATAAATGCCTCTTCTTCATGTTCACCGTACCCGACCTCTCCGACGACGTCACCTACGACTCACCCCGTCCATATATCAGCGTCGCTATCGATACCAACAAGGTATCCGGCTCGGGCGTGAACAAGATGGTCGAGAGCGAAGTGGGGACGCCCGCCGCATCCCGTTGGGAAATGGAGATCATCGCGAATGTCGATGGAACCGGATACTACACGGTTACCGGAGTAACAACGAACTTCCACGAATGCGGCGAGAACTGGATCACCCACACCGCCAATCCCGGTCTCGGTGAAATCGCCATCCCGTGGGAAGAACTCGGCTTTTCGGGAATACCCGAGACTCTCCGGATCGTTGTCGATACCGGACGTGTGGTGGACGGGCTCGGGATATACAACCTCCAGCAGGTAGGCGGCGCGGTCAATTTCCTCGACTGCGTTTCCACAAATAACGTTTCAGCCGCTGACGAGTTTTCCGACGGCGAGAATAACGTCTATATGGATATTTATTTCAACACGAACGGACGCATCATAGAAAGCAGGTTTCAAGTGACCTGCCCCTCGTCCGCACTCGCGGGAATGCCGTTCCCAGTGGTAGTCAAGGCGCTCGCGCCGTTGGGCGGCACGGTCTACGACTTCAGCCGGGCAATCATCCCGCAGACCTTCTCCGGCGGCGCTTCGGTCATCGTATCGAACACCCCGTGGAAGAACGGCGTCGCCACGAACTTCGTCGTCATCAACTACCTCGGCTCGAACAAGCTCATTATTCGCGACGCGCAGTTCACCAATATCACCGGGACGAGCGGATGGATCGTGATCTACCGCCCGGATGTCGTCGTGAACGAGGTCATGTTCGACCCTTCCGGCGCGAATAACGACGGCCAATGGATCGAACTGTTCAACCGTGAGAGCGGCCCTATCTACCTGAACGGCTGGGCGATCCACGATTACGACGGCGCGTACCCGATGTACAAGATCACGAATACGGTCGTCCTGCCGTCGTCGAATTATATCGTGCTCCGGGACGGCGCGGGCGTAAACGACCTGAACTTCACGGACGGACGCGGCATTCTTTACGGCGAATGGGGCGCGGGGATGCTATCGGTATCGCAGGACGAAATCGGACTGTACTGTTCCTCCACAATGGAGAACCAATACACACTGCTTGACTTTATAGCTTACGGCGCCGACGCCGGAGCCGGCGACGACCTTGCCGTGACGGCGGGGATTTGGACATCGGGCGCGTTCGCCTCGATAGCGAACTGTACATCGAATTCCTCGCTTGTCCTTCTACCCGACGGCGACGACAACAACCTCGCTTCGGACTGGACTGTCGACCATTCCGCGACCCCGAAATGGGGCAACAAGTTTGTCATTTTGCAGAACCTCAGCAATATCAGCCAGAGCGCCGGCGGATACGCGGGTTCGATCATTCTCGCATATCAGATTGAGCTTCCCGACCCCGAGAACGATACGTTGACCGCAGGAGACCGCCTCTCGAACATCGTAATCTGCCTCGGCGGTACTATAACTGTCAATAACATCCTCGAAGCCAAGCTCTGGAACGATAACGGCGCGGGGCAATTCAACTACGGCTGGCGCAACAATTCGGCCACCAACAATCTCCTGCTCGGGACGGGTGTCTATTCCAATACAGTCAACGGGTTTGTGTTCTCGAACCTTGCCAATAACCTGATCGCCAATTCCCCCTACGGCGGGAAAATGACCCTTTACTTCTCGCTCAAACTCGCGACTAACGCGGCCGCCGCGCAGACGATCAAGCCCTACATCCTCGCGGACAGTATCATCATGCAGTCGACATACCCCGAGGCTACCGGGCCGAAGGACGGCGCGTTGACCAATTCCGCGGCGCAGACTGTCAAGTCCGGTTATTTTACGGTGAACGAGTTCACCGACGGCGGATGGGCGGGCGCTAACGATTACCTCTACCAATTTATCGAAATCTATAATAACTCTTCCGCGAGTGTCACGCCGTCGGGATGGAATATCTCGACCGTGCAGGGGAACGACAATCTCGCATTCTACCGGGAAAGCTCGTTCGGAGCGGGTCAATTCCTTCTGATCGCGGGCGGCGGGACGACAGTACAGGCTTTCACGAACTTTTATACCGAAAACCAGTCCGCGCCCGTCATGACCTCTGCCGACACGAAGATCGGAGCCAACGGGCTGGTGACAGCCGATACGCCCTGCATTATTCGGGAGAACACCACCATCATCGCGATCATCGATTTTACCAACAGCTATACTGCTCTCTCAAATACCGTCGAGATTATCGACCCGTGGGGGACGCATCTTCCGGCGAACTATCAGGCCTCGTCGGCCAAACACGGTACGCCGGGCTACCTCAACGGATTCCGTTTTATCGAGATGAACCTGCTGAACATCTCGAACTACAGCCTCGATATCGGTACGACGAACAACCTCATCCTCGATTTCTACATTCCGAACAATAACGGCTCGGCCGATACCCTTCAGATGATTACTATTAAAAATAACGGCACGGCTATCGATACTGATATAACGCTTAAGCTATGGAAGGATAGCGCGAGTTCCGGGTATGACGGCGATGAAGCGCTGGTCGGGACATTCGTCTACCTCGGCAGTTACCGCTGGTCATGGAGCGGATCGACCCCCGTTCCGAACACGGGCGCTGTGACAAAATGGCGTTTCTTTATCACTGCGGACATCCTCGCGGGGGTACTGGACGGCAATACAGTGAAGCTGGCGATAGAAGGCCTCACGCCCGCTAACCCCGCGCCGTACTCGCATACGTTCAATACGGGTATCCAGCTCGCGAGCTGGAACGACGGGCCGGTGGACGGTGCGGTCTCGAATACGTCATACCAGATCTGCGGAGTGCCTTACCTGACACTTGTGAAGACGGTGCAGAGTATTCAGGTGATGTCCACCAACCTTGCCTTGCCGGGCGCGCTCTTGCTGTACCAGATCAGCTACTCGAGCTTATCCAACGGCCGGGCCTACAATGTGGTGCTTTACGATAAAGTCCCGCTGAATACGCATTACTACACGAATTATATGGGAACGGCGGCGGGCTGGACAGTCCAGTTTTCATCGAACACCAGCCCCAACCAGGGATACAATTCCGCGGACTATCACTCGAATCCTACGAACGCTTTATGGGTGAGATGGAAGAAGGGGCTGGTTTATCCTTCCGAGGACGGAAGGACATTTTACCTTGGAGTAACTATCGATTAAGGACGGAACTATGAAGATGACCCTGAAAACATGGACGCTTATTTTTTCACTGGCACTGATCGTCAATCTCTACGGGGCGGTGAAAATCCCAGGAGTTTTCCTCAATCAGCCCGATGCCGGCAACCTGATCGACGGCAAACAGGAAACCGTAACTAAATTTAATTCCGGAGAAAACACGTTTTCACTCCAAATGGGTACGGTTGTCGATATAGGGAAAATAAAGATCTATTTCGTCAAGGAGACCGCCGTCAGGAAGTTCCAGATTTTTATTTCCGACGACTTCATGAACTGGAAAAAGGTCTCGGAGTATAAGGATGTGAAGACCGACCTGCTGGAAGTGGACGCCGAGAATATCGCGACGATATTCCTGAAGATCGTCATCGAAACCCCCGCGGCATTTGAAATACGCGAGGTGGTCTGCTTCGAGAAAAAATCCCCGCCGAACGCCGTCACGGATATCAAAGTTACCGGTATCACGGAAAGTTCCGTGAAGGTGACATGGAACACGAAGATCAAGTCGCAGGACTTTTTCTATTACCAGAAAAAATATAACGGCAAGCTCGAGATGCTGGTCGAGGTCAATTATATCACCAATCATTCCGTGACGATCGACGGCCTGATGAAAGGTTCGGAGTATAGCTTCAAGATAGTGAGCGAATCGCCTGACGGCACCCGTGTCGAGAGCAAGCAGATCGAGTTCAAGACCCCCGGCGTTCCCCTACCCGAATTCCATCAATTAACCGCGAAGAACATTACGCCGTTTACGGCTAAGCTCTTCTATGAAGCGAATCTGCCCGTGTCATACGAACTGCATTTTGGGCCCGCGCCGGACAAGCTGAAAAAGATCAAGGAAGATAAAACGCCCGCCGTATCGAGGGATATCGATATCGCGGGATTGACCCAGGAGACCGGATATTACTATGTCATCTACCTGAAGGACGCCGCCGGTAACGTGATCAAAACCCCAGTCCTGACATTGAATACCCCGCCGAACAATATCGCGCTCGGTAAAAAAGCATGGGGCACGTTTAATCATATCGACCCGACGATCAAGGAAAAGGGCTACGGCGAGTCGACGGTCGGCAAGGTAGTCGACGGAAGCCTGAACTACTTCGGCGGGATGGCGATATCGTACAACGCCGACAATTCCGACCAGTATGTCGTGATCGATCTCGAGAAGGTCTCGGATATCAAACGGCTCGACATCTACTGGTGGGCGCTGTCGTTCAGCAAGGACTACCGGATCGATGTGAGTATAGACGGCAAGAACTGGAAGACCGTGAAGGAGCATTTGGACGCGGCGCAGGGTAAGGATATGCGTTCGCCGATGGGCGACTATCTCGTCCTTCACTCGATCCCGCTCGATCAGGCCGCCCGTTTTGTTCGGCTCTATGTCCTCGCGAAGGCGCAGAGGGGCACGCGCGAGAAGAAATGGCTCCCGTGGCCGAATTTGTATCTATGCGAGATTGCCGTGATTTCGAAATAATCTTTTTAGGAGGATAGAGTATGAAACTCAGAAGAAGCCTTTTGCCGCTGTCACTGGTTTTGATAGCGATGGTAGCGCTCCTCGTGACGTTACCGTTAGGGACAGGGAAAATCGGCGCGGTACCTACACCCGCCGCATTTCCCATCACCAATACCGCGACCCTGTCATGGGGCACCGGTATGTCGACTAACGTTCCCGGGGTGACCACCCAAGTGGGTACGAACTATGGCGGGACATGGATCGGGACGAACAATGTCAATATCAATCCCGGTCAGAACGTCTATAACAAGACGACCTTCGTGAACGACGGTAACCTCGCCGTGAACTTTACGTTCAGCTTCTCGGAAGTGCATTCCGCCGGCCAATGGGGAACGTGGATCTACGAGTATACCAACACTTCCGCGCAGACCCACGCCGCATCGTTGGTAGTGTCGGCTTCCCCGCAGGCGCAAATCACTTATATGTGGTTCCGGGTTTACGTTCCCGCTAATGAAGTGAATGCGTCCTATGCCAGATTTATCTGTAAGGCCACAGGGCCTGTCGTTACCGCTATTGCTACCAACTATACCGGTTTTAACGGTACTGCTTACGGCGGTAATATGGCGAAGTTCAAAGCCGGATACGGCGTCGTGCAGTTGACGAACGCCGCCGGCGATACCAACTGGCTTGTGACCGTACAGGCCGCGAAGATGGTGCTCTCGAAAACCCTTCTGGTCTCGAATACCGGTCCGTTCAGCGCGATCACATCCCGTCCGTACCCCGGCGGTAAGCTGATCTGGACATTGAACTACTCCAACGCGGGCGACGCTTCGGCGGCAAGTGTTAAGATCATTGACGTATTTAACACGAACTACGTCACGCTCCAAGTAAACAGCATGAAGTCCAATTTCTGGGGCGGGGCTTATCCTTGGGCGGCTGCAAACTTTACCACTAACGCGGTGGGCGATCCCGGCGCATGTACGAACAAGAATGTCGTGATCTTCGCTCCGTTTACCGCTACCCCGCTTGCCGGAAACACGGTGAACGTGGGCGGAAAAGGCGCGTTCTACTACGTGAACTGGGTACAGTAACGCGCTGTTTTAACCCGGACTCCGATAGAAAGGCTTGCTAATAATAGATGGAACCGTCCCGCGACGGGCGGTTCCAGACTATTAAAAGGATAGGATATGAAAAGAATAGCTCTCATATTGTTATTACTCCCTGTGGTCTTGTGGGCCGGTGTTTCGGTAAAATACCAAGACGGCTGGGTCGTCTCGGTGCGGCTCGAAAACATGAAGGCGATCCCGAAGCCCCTGTTCCTCAAAGTATTTGCCAAGGCCGTGACCAATATTCAAGCCCTGATCGGAGACGCCGCCGAACTTACTGTTTCGTTACCCTTGCCCGACGGCGATTACCAGTATATCCTTACCGATGCGAACAAGAAAGTGCTCGAGAAAGGCACCCTTTCGATGAAGCTGCCGTTCCATGTGAAACTTCTGAGCGCTGAACCGAAAAAGGCCGTGTTCGAACTCACCGCGCCGGGAGATATGTTCATCGAGTGCTATCTTTACACGAACGGACAGACCGCGTTTTACCAGAGGATCGAACTGAAGAAGCTGGGTCAGGCCGTGTTCGACGGGATACCGTCAGGGACAAGCTACAAAGCGGAATTTAAAAGTAAAGATTTTTCGATGGCACAGTCGTTCTCCACATCACTCTATAACGCCGCGCTGGGAAAGCCGGTGACCGGGACATTCAACCGTCTGCCGGAGAGCCAGTATGTCGACGACTCCACCCCCGCGATCACACGTATCAATGACGGTCTGGTCGAATGGTACAAGGGTATGGCGGTGAGTACGGAATTAGGGATGGAGCCTCAATGGGTAATTGTCAACCTGTTAGGGAAGCATCACTTGAAGAATTTTAAGGTGATCTGGAACGCGAACTACTATCCGTTTTCATATTATATCATGCACAGTATGGACGGGGTGAAGTGGGAGTATTTCGAAAGAAAGGATACCGATCTGAAAAAGGGGCTCGCACAGGACAACTCGCCGGTCATGACCGACGAGGTCAAAGTCGATTTCGAAGCGGTCTATATCGGGGTATGGGTCGATAAGGATACCGCCGTGCATGCGTTGCAGGACTATAAAAACTATGTTCAGCTCATGGAGCTGGAGGCGTATGAATAGAATTCTCGCCTCGATCATCCTGCTTGTTTTGGCTAGAACTTTGTCATTCGCCGCGTTAGGCTCGCCCGCCGGGACGGTACTGACCAATCTCACTATCGGTTTCGAGACGGGCTATACAAATTACATCATGGACACCTCGCTTACGATGGGGAGCGTGTTCGGCCTGCGCGGGATTAGTTCCGGGACATCGTACAACGGCTACCCGAATTATTCGATTAACATCGATCTTTATCTGACGAATATGGGTAACGACGCCGATAACGATGCCCGCGTCTTTATATCTTCATTCTCGAATTCCATCGGGTATACGAATACCGCGTGGAGTTATCACATGGAGTCCGCCGCAATCGATGTCGGGACGAACTACAGCGTTCCATTCGCCTTATTCGGCACGGGAGCGATTCTGCATATCGTACTCGCGGTGCAGATTCCCGCCGATGCGTCTATCGGGAGCTACGGCTATTTCTCTATCGGCGCGTTGACGCTCAGCAATTCCAACCATGTCGCGGCAGTCTACACCGGGTTTAACGGCCTCACTTACGGCGGGTATCCCTCGGCGGGAACCTCGTTCGCGATACGGGTCGTTCAGCCCAACTCGATTCTCGATCTGTACGCCAGCGACGGCATCGATACGATCCATATTTTCAACGGCACGGCCTACCTGAGGAAGACGGAAAATTCGATTTTCGCCCGCCTTTCGAATACGCCGGTGCGCGCCTCGAATATCAACCTGTGGTTCGCGGTGGACAGCGTCGCCGACGGTACGGGCGGAAATCCCGCCGACCAGAGCGTCCCGATGTCTGAAATTTACTCCGACACGTACAAGGCGAAGATCGGCGAAGGTATTCTCAAATCCGGGAACTATGTCTCGTTTCTGCTGGAGATCGACGGCGTCAACTCGCTTACGAACTACACGTACCTGCTGAAAGACCTGCACGACCAGGGCTACCAGACTGTCGTGATGAACAATATCATCCCGTCCGGCTCCTGCTACCTGAAACTCCCGGAGTCCGCGCTCGGGCAATACGGCAAGATCAACATCTACTCGATAGCGGGCGACCTCGTAAAGCATATTTTCGAGGGACGCCTCGACGACCAAGTCTACGCATGGGACGGCGCCGATGACCAGGGTATCGCGGTCGGCGCGGGAATGTACTTCATTGTCGTGGACTCCGAGGGACTGAAAGAAGTGCGTAAAGTGATGGTGAAATAAATGAATAGCGAAAGGAAACTGCTCCTCGCGGCTGTCGAAATGCTTCTTCTGATCGTCAACCCTGTCAAAACAAGCGCCCTGACCTCGGAGTCGGACTTTATGAAGATTCCGCGGAGCGCGCGCGCTATCGGCCTCGGCGACAGCTACACGTCCATCATAGGCGACTCCACCGCTATCGAATACAATCCCGCCGCGATGAACACCATCGACAACCTCGCGCTCTCGTTCATGTTCCAGAACTGGATAGACAACACGTTTTCCTGCTACTTGTCGGGCGCGATGAAGTTCTACGATGTGGTGATCGGGACAAGCATCTACTATATCGACTACGGCGGCTTCACACAGTACGATCTCTACGGCGCGCCGGTCAACACCTATCACCCGTTCGACCTGAACTGGAAGGCCGCTGTATCGGTGGACGGCGGACTGCTGTTCGACTTCCTGACCGGGTTCTCGGTGGGAGGATGTGTCTCTGTGATCGGCCGTTCGATGACCGAGACCGGCACATGGGGACTCTCGTTCGACGCCGGGATCAACTACACCGCCACCCTCGATAAGCTCGGCCTGCATTACGACCACGCCTTCTTCAAGATGCCGTTCAATATCGGATTCGCCATGCAGAACATCGGGTTCACGGGCGATTCCGTCACTCCGCTCAAGGCGACCCTCGGACTCTCCATGGCGATTGTCAAGGAACTGATGCTCTCGATGGACGTGGCTATCGAGTACGGCAGACCGTTCCTCTATAAGATGGGGATCGAGTACACGCTATTTAATATCCTGATCCTGCGGACTGGATTCAATCTCGGCAAAGAGACCGGCAATCTCGCCTTCGGGCTGGGACTGCGTTATCCCGAGTACTTCAACGACCTCCGCGTCGATTACGCGTTCTCCTACCTCGGCGCGCTCGGGAATAACCATAACGTGTCGGTGTACGCCGATTTCCCAGTGTTCGTCGATCAGGTCGCTCACCTATATCAGGAAGGTATTTATCACTACATCCACGGTCAATACGAGCTGGCCAAGGAGAAATGGTTAAAGGCCTTAGAGCTCGATCCCGAAAATAAACTGGTAAAGAAAAAACTGACCGACCTGGAAGAGCTATTGAAGCTGAACTTGATTATCGAAAGCGAAAAAGGTGAATACTAAATGAAAATTTTCCGGATACTTCCATTCATGCTCCTGCTGGCCGGGACTGTGTTTTCCCAGACGGAAAAAAGCGGATACGACCTTGCGGCCGAATGGTATGAAAAAAAGCATTATGTCCGCGCGGTGGAAATCCTGAAAGAGTATATGGAAGAATATCCTCTCGACACCCGGGCGAACGAGCTTCTCGAGAAAATGTATGACAAGTATACCGAGTTTCTCAAGGTTTACCTTGAGGGTAAGGACTACTACAATAAGAAGCTTTACCTGAAAACAATCCAGACGTTCTCCAACGCCCTTGAAGTCGGATTCAGCGACAAACTGCAATTCTACCTGACCGAATGTATCCGTACCGTGTTCGATATTGAGAATACATTCCTTCCGGGCGGGATCGCGGATAACGGAGAAACAGTCTCGATCACGTGGGAAAGCCCGCTCCTGACCAATGCTACGGTCACGTTCATAAAAAGCGACAATCTTCCCCTTCTCAACATGATCTACTACCTCAACAAAAACAAGATTCCCGTTCCCCATCTCGAGAAATACTTCACGCAGGGGAATGTTTTTAAATCGCTTGCCGTTCAGGGAAACAGCTATTCATTCGCGAAGGACCAGCCGGTAGACTCCTACTTAGTGATGATCTACCCGCGCACATCCGAGGATGTCCGTTCCCAGCCGATTATCCATATGGTGATCACGAAGCCGCCTGTGCTCGAGAACGAATACATGATGATCGTCCCGGCGGACGACGTCCCCGTGCTCCCGGTCTATACAAACTATTCCGGCGTCCCGCAGACAACGAATACCAATAAGCAAGTCGCGCTAACAAGCCTGAGCAATATCCTCTCGAACTTCATCCTGACCAATCCGCCCGGTACGAACATAGCCCTCCCCCAGAACGACCCGGACAGCGGAATTTTCCCATGGTGGTGGCTGCTTATTCTCCTCGCACTGATTGCGCTCTGGCTATACCGCCACGAACGGAAGCGGAAAAGACGGGAGGAACTGATCCGGAAATGGAAGCTCGAGATCCTCGAAACCCTGATCCCTGTGGAAGTTCCGAGGAAGCCTCCGTCGTCAAAGAAGAAGACATTCAAGAAGGCATTGAAAGGGAAGAAGCTCCCGTTGATCGTACTGCTCCTATCCTGCTCGCTCATGGCGCTCTTCGCACAGGACGCAGCCGAGACCCCGGAATGGAAGAAGTATGCCCAGGGTTCGCTCACCCCGGAGACATGGAATTATTATATCGGCTACTACAACCTCACCGATCTTCCGCCCTCGCCTTACGAGGATATCGTGAAGTTCTATTCCTTCGAGAAGTCCGAAGGCCTTCCGGGAGAGTACTCGCGCGCGATCGAGTTTCTCCGCGACACATCCGCTTACCTGAGAAGGATCTGCGAAACCTATTTCCGGAATTTCGATTTCGAGAACTACGCCCTGACAAGCTTCATGGTTTACTACATCGATAAGGATTATTCGTTTTTCTCGCAGTCGATCTCCGAACTGAAAAAAGGGAAGACCGGTGCGATCGCGGCGAAAATCCTCCAAAAAAGCCTCGAGTTCGAACAGCAGGGACTCTACCTCGCCGCATTGCTCAGGATCACGGGCTTCATGTCGCTCTCGCCGGATATCACCCCGGACTTGTTCGAACGGATCAGCAGTCTCAACAAGCTGCACAACCAGGATATATCGCGTTTCGAGTACATCTCGGCATTGAAGAGGATGGCGGCAATAGTCGCGGACAAAGAGCTGTCCGTCCCGTTAAAGAATTTCTTGTGTCTGCGTGAGATATTCGAGTATAAAGCGCGTTTCGCGCCCTATGCCCCGTTCGACGAGATGAAGAAGAAGATTATTAAACTCCTGATTGTCAACTACCGTGTCATGGTCTTCAACGGTCTGCTCACCGAGGGCGAAAAGGCGTATATGGGCGGCCAGATGTCGATCTCGAAGCAATGCTTCGAGCTGGCATGGCATATCGCTCCCAATAAGGAACTGCGCCCCGCGCTCGATCTGTGTATCGCAAAAGCCTCTGACGCGCTCGCCGGGAAGGGCGTG
The DNA here is from genome assembly GCA_001829415.1 of Spirochaetes bacterium GWF1_51_8. Taxonomy (GTDB): domain Bacteria; phylum Spirochaetota; class Brevinematia; order Brevinematales; family GWF1-51-8; genus GWF1-51-8. The sequence goes on along the minus strand of MIBE01000006.1, from coordinate 59,739 downwards.
GTTTATCTATACCTTACCAATATGATCGTCCCCTGAGGGTCCGTCCGGCGCGGAATGGAGCAGGTATTGAGCGACGAAATGTGTCGCGAGCACCTGATCCCTAAGCAGGACTTTTTTCATATGTTCGCGCGAGACGAACACGTCCTTCGGCGACATATCGCGGATAAAACGGTCGAGAGCCATGGCGGTTTTCGGACTCTCCAGCAGTTCGGGAAGCGATCCGAGCAGTTCATTAAATTTAGATATATCCATAATTTACCCCTTTAAAAATACAACAAATATCTTCTTGAATAATTTGAATTTTTTCAAATTTCTAATATAATATGCGTGATTTATTTACGATTCCAACGTAATAATACTAATTTATCAAGGAGTTTCACATGAAGAAGTTGACTGTTCTCGCTTTTGTGTTGATGGGGTTATTGACCGTAGGCTGCGGCAGTAAGGATCAGAAGGGCGGTGTCGAAGGGAAAACCGGCGATATAGCCTCCGCTCAGACAAAGTCTGTCAGTTTTGCCAATCTCAGCATCGGCCTTCCCGTAGGCTGGGAGTACTCTGAAGAAGGGAACCGCCTCACGGCAAATTCCGCCGACGATATCGCCCTCATTCTCGTAGACGATTTCACCGATTTCGCATGGGACGATTTCGCTAAGGACCCTAAGAAGAACCTCGAAGAATTCCTCGCCGACGACCTTTCCGACTACCAGTATAAAGTCATCAAGCACGGTGAAGAAGATATCAACGGATTAAAGTCGTTCTATGTCTATTATTCCTACGATTCCGGCGAAACCGGCACCGCTGTCTGCTATACCTACGCTATCAATACCGGTAAGGGTGTCGCTCTCTTGACCTTCGATGTACTTGAAGAATCGCTTGAAGATATGAAAGCCGATCTCGGCCTCATCAAGAATAGCGTAAAGGCTAAGTAATTTCAAAAAAAGGATTCTATATCCCATAACCCGGAGGTTATGATGAGAATAATTTTCTCGGTTTTGCTTTTTACTGTTCTTTCTCTGCAGGGTCTATTCGCCGATAGAAACCGTGAAGCGTCGTTGTGCGGATATTCCAAGGAATTCGAAGCTGTCGGACGCGGAATAACCGATTATTCGGGTGTTGCCGTGATGTCGGAAAGCGCCCTGAAACTCTACAACGTGTCCGGACTGGCGGTCTCGATCGAGATACCCGATGATTGGAGTGTCTCGGCGGAAAAAACTCTATTAAGCGCGTTTTCCCCGAGCGATGTGGTACTTTTCTACATCGACCCGTTCCCTACGGACTACGACGGTTCCACTAAGGAAGCCCTCAAATCCTATATCGAAGCCGAGTATGCCGGGGACGATCTCGAGATCGGGAATTTCGGCAAAATAAAACTTGGCGATTTCGAGGCCGAGTATTGGACATTCGAGTATGTGGACGGCGACTACGGCAAGGCAAAAGTCCGGCTGTATGCGTTCGAGACGAAGAACTCCAAGGTGATGGTCACTGTCGATATGCTGGTCGAAGGTTCTCAGGAATTCGAACCCGCGATTGACGAGATGCTGAAAACCCTGAAGAACTACGAAGGCTCGCCCGCCGAAGACCTCGAAGGGAAGCTCGTCCTGCATAAGAAAACCGGTGTAAAGATTTGGGTGCCCAGCGACTGGGAATCCTACAACGAGGCCGAGGAACTCCGCGCATACTCCGAAGGAGACGTCGCACTGATTATTCTCGAATTGTTCTCCGGCGATACATGGGATAAGTTTTCAAAAAAAGCTGAAAAGAGTATCAAAGAATATATCGCGGGCGATATCGGGGACGATTTCGATGTCACCGATAGCGGTAAAACCGATATCAATGGAATGGACGCCTATTTCGTAGAGTATGTCTACGAAGACGGCGGCTACGGTAAGGCTTATTCCTCTACTTATGCCGTGTCCGTCCCGAAAGGCGTTGTCATGTTCACATACGATATCCTCGAAAGCGGTAAGGACGAATACAAGCCCGTCATCGACAAGATGCTGAAGTCCTTTGTCGCCGGCGATTCGGATGAACCTGAAGTTCCGGGCGATATGAATCTTGTGGTCGTACCTAACGCTTCGCTCGAACTGTCGATCCCGTCCGACTGGGATGCCGATAACGCGCCCGATAAGCTTTCGGCTTATTCCCCCAACGACACGGTTCTGCTGTATGTCGAGAAGATGAACGGCAAGAACTTTGCCGATTACGACTCGATCAAGGCGATCGCAAAAGACATGAAAGCATTCGCGGAAGGCGAATATAACTATGATTTGACTTTCGGTAAAGCGGAAGAAGCCACCGTGGGCGGTATGACCGCTGTCTCGTACCCGTTCACGTACTATGACGAGTCTTACGGCGATATCAGCTGCGAGTACTACGGAATCGATACCGGCAAGGGGATATCGACGATCATTTTCGATGTTCTCAATGACGGCGGAGACTCCTATACCGGGATCAACGACGCGATCCTCGCGAGTGTGAAGTATAACGATACCGAACCCGATCAGCCGGTCGAGCCCGACCAGCCGGACGGTACCCCGAAGAACTATACCCATGCCGCGTCACATCTCCAGCTCAAGATCACGGGCGAATGGACGGCCTACACGTATGACAGCGATCTGAGCGCTTACTCGCCCAATTCGACGGTCATCATGTACCTGATCCCGTTAAACACCAAGTCTCTCAAGGACTACAAGAAGAAGGACGAACTCCTCAAAGCGGTCGACGAGTTTATCAAATACCGTTACTATTCCAGTATGGAGTATAAACTGAAGGACGCCGGGAAAGAGAAGATCGGCGGAATGGACTCTTGGAAATTCGAGATGACCTATAGCGACAGCACATTCGGGGAAATCGACGTCGTCGTGCACGCGGTCGATACCGGCAAGGGGATCAGCATGCTGATCTTCGACGCTATCCGTAAAGAAGCCGATCCGTACAAGGACACGATCGCGGAGATTACCGCGAGTGTCGCGTTCTACGACGGTAAGGATTCGGGCGGCGGCGATACGGTCAAGGTCGACCAGAAAGGCTCGTTCCACAAGATCGAACGGCTTTGCCTAAAGATTTGGGTGCCCGACAATTTCTCGATTGACGAGCCCAAGTCCGTCTCGGCCGATTACGATTACCATTTCTGGGCGGCGTCCACCGACTATGTGGCGATCCTGAAAGTCTACGGTATGTCGAAGGACTATCCTAACCTGCGCGATCCCGGAGTGGAAGACGTATTGATGGAATACCTGACCTCGATAGGTCTCGATGTGTCGAAAGTCACTAAAACCGGATTTGAAAAGCTGAACTCGAAGGATTCCTACTTTATCGATTTCAATTACCCGGTCGACGATAAGACCAAAGCCCTCTGTAAAGCGATCGCTATCGATACCGGAAACGGCATCGCGGTCTATATCGAAGATGTGCTCGATTCGGGGATCAAGGACTATCAGGAAATCATCGAGAAGGTGAAAAAGTCCCTCGAAGTGATACAGGTTCCTTATGAAGGAATTTGGAATCCCTGGAAATAATTTCCTGAAAAGTTGAAGACTCTTTTATAGAGTGATATATTGATTTTGAGATTTAAATAAGGAGATTTCTATGAAAAGAATGCTTTTGGGTGTTTTGGCCTTAATCGTCTTCGCGAGCGTTGGCGCGTTCGCTAAAGTCTATAAGTTCAAGGCTGGAAATATCCAGGTCGATATCCCTTCCGATTGGGAAGTTGAGAACACCGGCGGTAAGCTTTCCGCGTATTCCCCGGGTGACGTAGCGTTGTTCTTCATCGAAGAATTCAGCGAAGCCGAGGACGCCGAGGATGAGGAAGAGGGAAAGCAGTTGATCCTCGATTATATCACCGATGACATCGGCGACGATTACGAGACCGGCGAAATGGGTTTCGAGACGATCAACGATATGGACATCTATTATGTCGATTATTCTTATGAAGATCCCGACTACGGAGTAGCAATCTGCACCACGTTTGTGATCATGGCTGGCGAAACCTATTCGATCATTACAGTCGACGTATTGGAAGACGGCTACGAGGATTACGAAGAAGTTATGGACGAAATAGTAGGAAGCATCAAGGCTCTCAAGTAATCGATTAATTACTATTCGGGGAACGGTTTCGGCCGTTCCCTTTTTTTATCCCTTCTCCCCGGTCACTATCCGCCAAACAGTTGAATACTCCGTAAAAAAATGATATACTAAATCCGCGCAAAAAAGTATTTAATCCAAACCCGAGGAAAAAAATGAAAATGAAGAACTTCCTGTTATTATCCGCTGTTTTAGCGGTCTTTGTGTCCTGCTCCGCCCAGAAGCCGTTCGTCCTCAGCGCCGCCGGGATCGAAATGATGTTCCCGTCGGAAGAATGGAAGATCGAAACCACGAACGATAATAATCTCGAAGCGGTATTGAGCGGGACGGACGTCACGATCTATATCTCGCCGCTCGACGTGCTCGACCGCGAACTCGCGATCCGGCAGAACCTTTTCTCCGTCACAAACTCGCTCCAGTCCGCCGGGGTGACGATCCAGCCGACTATGACCTACAACGGTATCGATTTCTTCCAGTTCGAGTTCAACGGCCAGACAAAGGGATCGCCGTCGGTCTTCCTTTCCGGCAGGGCGGTCGTCTTCCTCGGGATCAATTCGTTCTATTCCCTGATCCTGATCGCGCCGGTCGACCAGTACCGCCAGTTCGGCGGGCAGATCGACAAGCTCATGTCCACGATACGGCTCGTGAAGTAAATGCGTCTGCTCCGGTTAGCGCTCTTCTTACTCGCCGTCTGCGTCTCCGCCCTTTTCTCGGAGCCGGTCTATATCGATTCCTGCGGAATCCTTTTCGACACGCCGGAGGGTTGGAAGCCGGGTTTCGAGGGTGATATGTTCGTATTGACCTCTCCGAAGGGCGATATCCGCCTGACAATCGAGTCTATTTCGACTAACGGGGCGGGGAAGTCCCCCGATGAGCGGCATATCCTCTTGGAATGGCTATTCCGGCAGAAGATCGGGAAAGACTTTTTCGCGGACGACATCTACGAAGAGGAGACCGCCGGATTGACCGGTTACGCGATGACGGGAATGTACTACCTTGATAACGGCGCGAAGGCGTCCGGGTACTGCGGAACGTTGGATAAGAAAGAGAGGTATATTCTGATCATGCTCACCGGGATATTTCAGACTCCAGACGATTTCCGTCAAACACTCAGCAGGCTTCTCGCCGCTGTCAAGGATGTCAGCGCTCCCTGATCCGCCGGACGGACAGCCGGATTTTCTCGGCGGTGGCAATCGCCTCGTCAATCGTATCATAACAGCCGCGCGGCCACAGGAAATGCCGCATCCCGTCGCCCTTGTTCCTCGGAAGGATGTGGATATGCAGGTGCGGGACGCTCTGGCTGATCCGGTTGTTAATCGCGTTAAAAATCCCCTGGCACCCCATCCCTTCTTCGACAGCGCGGGATACTAGTTTCAGATTCAGGAAGAACCGTTCGATAAACTCGCCCGGAAACTCCATGACCGTCGAAATATGCTGTTTCGGGATAAGGAGCGTATGCCCGTGATAGACCGGCCTCATATCGAGGAAGGCGACGGATATCTCGTCCTCGAAAACGATATGCGCCGGTTCGCGGCCGTCCGCGATTTTGCAGAAAATACATTCCGGATTCATAGATTAATCCCGGCGGTCTTTCTGGAAATCGTCCAGCACCCCGACAAACTCGGCGGGCGACATACTGAACAGCCCGGTCGAGACACTGAATGTCGGATAGCCCATATTCCTCGACCAGTTAATCAAACGGCGTTTCCCCTCGGGAAGTTTTTCAAGGATCGCCTCAGGGTCTTTCACCTCGATCCCGATAAACTTCTGGAAACGGAACGGATAGATGAAAACTTTATCGATCTCTTCCCAATGGAGCATCTCGCCCTTCGGCAGGATATACCTTCCTGAAATGCCTTGCTCGTTGATGACAAGGAGCGGTTCTTTATTGAATAGCTGAACCACGGCCATCACGGCCATCCAGACAAAGAACAGTCCCACCGCGCAGACCACCCCGATAATGACCCACGGCAAATCGCGCGAAAGAAGAAACCACACAGCCCATGCGATACCGCCGGTACACGCGAGCGCCACCGCGAGAATCACCCAAAGTATCCGCTTGGATTGGTACAACCTGATCTCTTTATTTTCCAAAACCAACTCCGTTCTTTCGATAGATAATTATAGACGCAATAGCGCTTTTCCGCAACGTTATTTTTCTCATTCTTTTACAAACCCGCGATTTCATGATAGGATTAAGGATAACATTTGAGGGTTTTTATGACTTTCGCCTTTGTTTCTGACTTCGACAACACGATCACCCTGAAGGATTTTTACACGCTGATTATTGAGAAGTATTCCCCGCCCGGCGCCGCCGATATCTACGAACGGTTTCACCGGGGCGAGGTCTCGGTGCTCGACCTGCTCGGCTTTGTCTTCAACAATATCCACAAAGACCGTTTCACGATCATGCAGGACATTCTGTCGCTCCCGCTCGACAGCTATGCCGCCGATTTTATCCGCTGGTTCGTCAATGAAGTCGGGCCTTTTTATATCGTCAGCGCGGGATGCAGTTATTATATCGAGATTCTGCTCGAAAAGTACGGCCTGCTCGGCCTCGTGACACTGGTCGCGAATCCCGGGTACTACCATGACGGTAATATCTATATCCTTCCCAACCCCAACGACGATATCTATTCCCCGAGCACGGGTGTGGACAAAGGCAAGGTGGTCGAAGGGATTAACCGTCAGGCCGATTTTACGTTCTTCGCGGGGGACAGCGAGCCGGATTACCCCGCCGCGATTGCCGCCGATTTCGCGTTCGCACGGGAAAACAACTCTCTCGCCGAGTTGATGCGGAGAAACGGCAAGAAATTTTCCCCGTACAGCTCGTTCCGTTCGATCTACGAAAAGACCCGCGAGGTTCTTTTCGAGCATTCCGGCGCCCATTCGAAAGTGAAACTTTCTACCCGATATATTTGATATTTTCCGGTTACTATGGTAAATTGAATAAAATATGCGGTTATTTTCAGGAGGTTGTATGAAAAGATTTGCTGTCGTTTTGGGGCTTATAGTATGCGCGGGCGCCTATACGTTCGCGGAAACGAACGCTCAAAGTTTTATGGACTACATGCAGGGGACATATCAGGAAATAGCGACCGCGTTATCCACGCCGATGGCGCCGACAATGACGATTTACAATTCGGCCGGAAGCGTCTATCCGTCCGATGTACGGGATTTCCTCGGGATTAAGATCGGTATCGGTGTAGGGGTTGTGGCATCTCCCTCGCTTTCCAAGTACATCCTGAGCGGACTTCAAACCGACTATATGCCTGCCACTGCGTCCGGGAATTCCAACTCCAGTATTTATTCCAGCATGGTCGGCGCGTTTTCGCTCGTCCCGATGCCCTATACTATGCTTTATGCGAAGCTGGGAATGATCAAGCTCCCCATTCTCCCGCAATTCGATCTCGGTGTCCGGATCGGTTATCTTCCCGATGTAGGCCCGATGCTGGGTTATACCGAAAACAATCCTGCCAATACGAACAATATTATTGCGAAAACGGGTGCTTTTCATATTGGGGCCGAAGCCCGCTCGAAAATTATCGATGCCGGAATATTCCAGATCGGCCTCAATCTTTCCGTCGATTTCGACAGCGGCGGAATTGAATTCTCGCAATACTTCATCCAGCCGCTGGAAGTTCCCGTTCCCGGCGGTTCCGGATTTAACCAAACTATCGATACAAAATATACTACGGGGATCAATTTCGGATGGATGGGAACGTCTGTCGGCGGAAAACTGATCGCCTCGCTCAATATCCCGATCCTGTCGCTTTATGCGGGTGTAGGGGTAAACTTCAATGTCGGATCGGTAACCTCAAAAATGTATACCAAGGGCGAGATGATCGTCGTGACCGAAACGGAATTCTTCAATGTAGAAGGCGTTTCCACGATCCCGTATTACTTCACGGAAATCCGGGTCCTCGCGGGATTTCAGCTCCTAATTATCAACGCAGCGTTGGAGTACAGTGTCAACACCGGGGCTATCGCGGTCACTATTCATCCGATCACATTGACATTCTAAGCACATATAAAAACAAAATAGCCCCGCGTTAAGCGGGGTTATTTTTATTCAAATCGGCTTTATTTACATATTCGCGAATTCTTCCATTACGGCTTCGTCGATATCGGCGTTCTGGGCATAGTCCTGGACATCGTCGTGATTCTCGAATTCGTCCATCAGCTTCAAGAGAACAATCGCTTTATCCTTTTCGAGCTTGATCGTATTCTGGGGGATGCGGCAGACTTCGGATTCGAGCACCGTCATACCTTTTGCCTTCAACTGCGCGAGGATCGTGCTGTACATATCGACCGCGGTATAGACTTCGAGCATATCGCCTTCTTTCTTGACATCATCGGCGCCGAGTTCGAGAGCGATCTCCATCACTTCATCCTCGGTGTGCTTGGTGCCGTCTATCCCGATATAACCCTTCTTATCGAACATCCAAGCCACACATCCGGCTTCGCCAAGGTTGCCGTTGTGCTTGGAAAATATCTTGCGGACTTCGGAGGCAGTCCGGTTTTTATTGTCGGTCATTACATCTATGATAACTGCGACTCCGCCCGGACCGTAACCTTCATAAGTGATCTCTTCGTAGGTGATCCCTTCCAGTTCGCCGGTTCCGCGCTTGATAGCCTTCTCGATCGTGTCCTTGGGCATATTGACACTCTTAGCCTTTTCGATCGCGACATACAGACGGTTATTCGTATCGGGACTGCCGCCTTTTTCTTTAGCCGCGACTATGATTTCCTTGACCACCTTTGAGAAGACGTTGCTTCTCTTGGCGTCCTGAGCTCCCTTCCTCTGTTTAATATTCGCCCATTTATTATGACCGGACATAGTATCCTCCATCTGCGATTTTATTGGTATATATTTTAGTATATTTTAAGAATTTACACAAGAAAATATCCGTTAGGCATAAAAAAACCCCGCCGTGAAGGCGGGGCCGGATTGATAAAATTTTAGTTATTTTTCGGCTTCGACATAAGCGGAAGGATCGGCGGCGTCGACAGTGACGCTGTATTCGACGACTTCGCTCTCGTTGCCGACTGCATCGACGGCCATGGCCTTGATCGTATGCGCGCCGTCGGCAAGCTTGAACTGATAGGTATAGTTCTGGGCTTCGCCGCCGTCAACATAGTATACGATAGAAGCGATATCGGTATCGGCGTCCTTCGCCGTAATCACGACAGCCGTCTTCCCGGAGATAAAGTTTACACCGTCTTTATTGAACGCGGCTGGGTCGCACGCGATTTCAACACTGGGCGCGGTGCCGTCGATAAAGAAGCTGTACGAAGCGGTCTCGCTGACATTACCGACATTGTCGGTAGCGCGGAACGAGATGGTGTGCTGTCCGCTCTTCTCGACAAGGACGATTTCGCCGTTGTAAGCCTGCATCTCCTGCCCGTCGACTGCGTACTCGACACTCTTCACGCCGGAAAGCTTATCCTGCGCGACAATTGAAAATTTATTATCCGCGGGGACATACATTCCGTTGGTCATCTGTACACCCTTGAATGCGCTGACAACCTTGATTTCGGGTGCCGCGGCATCCACAACGAACGCGAAGGTCTTGAGGGTCGATAAGTTACCGACATTGTCTTCGACCTGAAACGCGATTGCGTGCTGGCCTTCGCCCTCGAACTTCACGGGGGTCGAATAAACCTGCTTGCTCGCATCGTCAACCCAGATATAGATACTCTTCACACCGGCGCCTGTATCCTCGCTCTGGACGGCAAGTTCGACACCCAAAGGAGCATAATTCACTCTCCCGTCATTGTATAAAACACCGCCGGTAGCGACGACTTCTTTCTCTTCAGTTACCGTGCCGCCGGAGTTTTTCATATCCATCTCGCCGGTATCGTCCTGATCCGGCGCGTCAGTCTGCTGCGCGGTCAGGTATAACGGGCACAAGGTTAAAATCGCCGATAATACAATCCCTATTCTTTTCATCTCTATAGCCTCCTCGGTTATTAATCTATTCGATTATTTCTTCTTTTATGAATACCTTTTCGTCGAACCCGATCATTTTTTTAACATTGAGGATGATATATACCTCTTCGTTGATCTTCGCGACACCTTCTACCAACGCCCTATCCACGGCGCTCGATACGCCGTCGGCGGACTGGATGCTGTTTTCCTCGATAGCGAAAACACGGTCGAGATTGTCGACCAGGAATCCGACAAGGACACCGTCGATCCTCACGATTATCAGCTTGCGGGTAGCGTTCTTCTTTTTAGCCTTGAGCAGTTCCAGCGCCTTCAGGTCAGCCGCCGACGCCCCTTCTGCGGGCGCTTCGATTATCTCAGGCGCCGCCTCTTCTTCGTAAAGCCCCAGCTTCTTCTTCACCGACATAACAGGAACGACAATCCCGCGAAGGTTCATAATCCCTTCGACATAGGTAGGCATATCCGGCATTTTCGTGAATTTCGTTTCGCGGACGACTTCCTCGACATCCATGATGTCGATACAGTACTTTATCCCCGAAATGAAAAAACTCACAAACTGTCTTTCCATACTCACCCATCCTGAGGTTATGCAGTTGTATATATCTTAATGGAAAAAACGGAAGCGGTCAATTTTAACGCGGGTTATTTGTAAAAATTAATTTCAACGGTGGTGTTCCACCCGTGAGGATTTTCGTCCATATCGGGATTGCCGAAAACATAGATATCTTTAATCCCTGTCAGGAAATCGCTCGTGAATTTCATCCCGCTGGAATTGACGCTGCTGAACAGACTTTGAACGTCTATTGTAAAAAAGTATCCTACTTTGGTCTGCTGGGAGGCCTGAGTAAAAAACGCCGGTAGGTTTTTATAGTAGCCGTTTTTATTGTCGAAGACGTTTTTTACAATCGTAATCAGCAGGTCTTTATCCGTCGAGAAGAAGAAATCGTTTTCCACCTGACCGTAGTAGATCGAAAAATTCTCGGTTTGGTAGTGATAGAACGGGTAGGTAAAAATATCGAACAGGTAAAGCTTCTGGCCGGATTTCAGGATCATCGCCTTGAGGTTTTCCATGAAGCTGACGGACAGCTTGGTATCCTTTATACCGATAGAGCCGTAGATCAGGTACTGCTTCTTCAGATCGTCGTACTTGAGGATGACGAGTTTGAATCTGCCGTCGGTATTGGCGATCAGTTCCTTTTCGATACTGATATTGTACTTTTTCATCAAATCCGCGGCTATCCCCTTAAGCCCGAGGACATTGAGCTGGTCTATCGCGATATAGTAACGGTAGAGTTCCGCGAAATTCATATAGACGTTACCGACAACCACCGGACTGCCCCATCCGTAGTCGAGGATATCGAATTTGCCCTTCCCGTTGACTATCCGGATCTGTTTCATAAACCCGCTCTGCTTATCGCTCATCAGCGCGGAATACAGATCGAGCTTAATCTTATCCGGAGCGAAATCGATAACCGCGGCGGTAAAACCGTAGGGGATGCTGACATTCGCGGGGATCATCGTTCCGCCGGACATCGCGCTCAAGTACTTACTGTCGATCCAGACGAACGGTTTGTCCCATTTGAAATTCAGCTTCGCGGCGGAAATTTTGAAACCCTCGTCGGCGGTAAGCAATGCCGCTTTCAGGTTGGGGGTGATATCCGGGTTTTCGGAGAGGATTGCGTACTTCCCTATGATAGCGGAGGGCACTGTGTCCTGGAGGATGTTTTTCGTATAGGCCTTGAATTTAGCTTCGGACTTGACGGTCACGACGATATAGCCGTAATTGTTCGATACATGCACATAAGCAAGCGGCCCCGCTGTATCGACCCCGATTCCCTCGAGGCTTTTCGCGTCAAGGATATCCACACCCAGACTCGCCTCGGAATTCAGGCTGTACTGTTTCTCCATTTGGGCGTAGTTCTTACCATAGAACCGCTTCATCAACGACTTCAGGGTCGTGTTTAACGACGCGAAAGTCGGAAAGAAGAGAACCAGTTCCGACTTGACTATATTATTCTCTATTCCGGCATTCTGGGGAAACACGTAGACAGGGATAAGCAGTAATAAAATTAATGCGAACCTTTTCACATGATCACCTCGTTTTCAAATCTTTCGTCTTCGAGTATCTTCTGCAGATTGAGATTGTTCATGAACGACGAAACGGGTTCGCCCTCGATATTGATACTGACCATCATGGGATCGAGGATTTCTTCGGCTACCTCGTAGTTCAGTCCGAATTCGTTGCCGAGAATGATCGCGTGCAGAAGGGAAATTTTTATCTTTCTTTTTAACAGGCCCTTTTTCACCACACACTCGGCGGAATCAGGCGAGTTTTCTTTACTGTTGAGGCGGATTTCTTTAACCTTCAGCCCGAGGCCTTTCAGAAGCCCGGAGAACATCTTATTGTGGAACACGAGGGGAAGTACTACTGCCTCTTCGGACTCGAGACCTTCGAACGCTATCAGACCGGTTTTCGATGCCGAGGGGCCGACCGAGTGCATAAAAAGCAGAAACCTGCCGGAGACTGAGTCGAATGCCATTCTTTCGACATTCATCCTGAGATAGGTTTTCGGTTTTTCCGCAGGTGTGAAGAGCGATTTCAGCAAGTTTTTCATTTTGTACTCCCAAGGTGTCATTGATAGTTTAATACCATTTTTGATAAAAATCAAGTTTATCCCGCCCTGCCACCCCGCTCTTGGACTTCCTTGTCCTCGCTTGTCCTCCTGACGAAGTCAGGGGGGCGGGGCTCCCGCGTCCTGCGGTCGGTTTATTGATTTTTCCGTTTCCCGCCATTAAAATAACCCGAGGAGATAAACCATGAAACCCAAACGCACATTCCTGAGCTTTATCGGGCGGTATAGAGGATCGCTCGTTCTCTCGATCCTGTTCGCCATGACTTATTCCGCCGGGCAGATCGGCGGATTATTAAGTATCGGAGGGTTTTTCTCCGAAACGTTTATCTCCAAGAATTTCGATTATTTCAGCTTTCAAACTATAGCGATACTCTTCGGTTTCGGCGTCCTCTGGGCTGGTTCCCATTACCTCGCCTTTCTTTTCTCCAACACGCTGGCAGTCCGGGTCATCCACGATCTGCGCGGCGAGATCTATGAGAGACTGATCGACCTGCCTATCTCCTACTATAAAAGAAACCGTTCCGGCGATATCCTTTCCCGCATCATTAACGATATCGGCGTAATGGAAGTTTTCCTGATGAATACGGTCGTCGAAATGATCGCCCAACCGATCACCGTGGTCGCGGCGGTTGTCATCCTGTTCATTATCAATACCCAAATCTCGCTCTATTTCTTCTCGATAGTCCCCTTGATCGCGCTCGCGTTAGGCGGACTGGGCGCCCTCGTACAAAGCCGGAGTATGAAAGTCCAGCAGAATATTTCAAACATCACGGCGCATATTCAGGAAACCGTTTTCGGGATCGAGGTTATCAAGGGGTTCGGGGTGGAAAGCGAGATCCGCAAACGGTTTACCCGTTCGAACGACGAGCACCTGAAATCGATCCGCCAGGAAATAAAAATCCGCCTGCTTGGAACCCCGACTATGGAAATCCTGGGTGTGATCGGCGTGATTATTATTCTCGTCCTCGGCGCGATGAGTATCAATTCCAATCTGGCGGAATCGGGTCAGATAGTCACATTCATCATGCTGGCGCTCGGTTTATCTCAGCCGCTCGCGCAGGTGGGAAACATATCCATGGTACTCCGCAAGCTGAAACCGGCGTCGCAGAGGATATTCGAAATCGTCAATTCCGACGAGAAGGAAGACTTCTCACGGCCGGATATGGGCGTAATCGAGGGGAAGATCGAGCTGAAAAAACTGTCGTTCGGATACACCGAGGACAGATTGATTCTCGACAACATCGATTTAAAGGTCAGCCCCGGCGAGACCGTGGCGATTGTCGGATCGAGCGGCGCGGGCAAATCCACGCTCATCTCGCTCATCCCGGTGTTCAACCTGCCGACGGGGGGAAAAGTAATGATCGACGGGGCGGACATCTCGACAATCAATCCGCATTCCATCCGCCGCCAGATCAGCATTGTCACCCAGGAAACCATCCTCTTCTCCGGCACGATCCGTGAGAACATCCTGCTCTCGCGCCCCGAGGCGTCGGAGGCGGATATGATCGAGGCCGCGAGGATCGCGAATATCCACGAGTTTATCGCGGGTATGCCCTTGGGTTATGATACCGTGATCGGCGAACGCGGCGTAACGCTCTCGGGCGGTCAGCGCCAACGGGTCGTGCTCGCGCGCGCGATACTCCGTAAGCCGAAAATCCTTATCCTCGACGAGGCCACGAGTTCGCTCGACGCCGAGTCCGAAAAGCTGATCGGCGAAGCGATGAAGAAAATACTTGGGAAACAGACGACTCTGATCATCACCCACAAGCTGTCGTCGGTCGCTCATGCCGACACAATCATCGTGATAGAAGGCGGGAAGATCATCGAGCGCGGAACGCATAAGGAACTGATAGAGCGAAAGGGAATATATGACAAGCTCTATCGGATACAGCTGAATATATAATTGACAGTTTTCGCCCGGCGTGCTAAGTTATACAGAGAGGAAAATATGCGGACTACCGAAGAACGTGTCGACCGTCTCGACGGACTGATGGAACGGCTTGTCGAAGAACATATCAAAACCGAAGAAGCCATCCGTGATTTGAAGGAAGAGATGGCCGAGTTCAAGGACGAAATGGCTGAGTTCAAAGACGAGATGCGGGAATTTAAAACTGAAATGCAGGGCTTCAAGTCCGAGAGCAACAAACGATGGGGCGAACTCGCGAACCGTCTGGGCACTGTCATAGAAGACATCATCCTGCCCGGTACGCCGCACGCCTTGATGAAAAAATTCGGGATAGAGATCAACACCGCATACGCCCGCGCTAAGATGCGCCATCCTGTTACACGGCAGCTCGAAGAGTTCGACCTGGTCATCACCGGCAGTGATGGACGGGTATACTGTATCGAAGTGAAAAGCAAGGTCAATCACGCCGCCGTGGAATGGGCTATCGACAAGTCGGCCCGTCTTAAAGCTGACTATTTCCCCGATAAGGAAGTGGTTTCCATCCTCGGGACACTCTATTGCGATAACGATTCGGTGATCGGCTATGCGTCGAATAAAGGTGTTTTCGTCCTCGCCATGAACGGCGATTACCTCGAGATCGTCAACTAACCCCGGTAGTTCTTCATATCGCGGTCCATATCGCGCTTGATATCCTTCTCACGGATCACGTCGCGCTTATCGTGAACCTGTTTTCCCTTCACCAGCCCCACCTGAATCTTCGCGAACCGCCCCTTGATATAAATCTTGAGCGGAACGAGAGTATACCCTTTCTGCATGATCAGGTTGTGCATCCGGAGAATTTCCTTCTTATGGAGAAGGAGCCGTCTCGCGCGGGTCGGATCGTGATTGAAAATATTGCCGTAGCCCCACGGGCTGATATGGATATTTTGAGCCAGCGCCTGCCCGTCGCGGACAAGGATAAAGCTGTCCTTCAGGTTGACATTGCGGGAACGCACCGACTTGATCTCGGTGCCCCTGAGCTCTATCCCAGCCTCGTAAGTCTCTATTACCTCGTAGTCGTGATAGGCCTTTTTATTCTGCGCTATGTCGGTATTCGGTCTTTTCTCGGCCATGTTTCATCCTGCGGTCATTGAGCATTTTATCATCGATACTGAATTGTTCCTGCTCTTATCCTTGTCATCAATAAATCAATCTACTGAATCACTCCGCCGGGAGTATTGAAGTTCATATTCTCGGGGAGAACGATTTCGCCGAATTTCTTCTCGAAGTTCTCCAGATTATTGTCGAGAGCCTTGAGGAACATCTTCGTGTTCTTCGGGGTCATCACGATCCTCGATATCACCTTCGCGCCTTCCTGTCCGGGCATGATCCTCGCGAAGTCGATCACGATTTCCTCGGGCGAATGCGAGACGATCACGAAATTAGAGTATTTGACCACCGATTCTTCGTTCGGGACTTCCACCTTGAGATTCTGCGCCTGCGGATTCTTATCGTTCATTTTGCACTCCGTTTTTTATTCACACTATCTTAATCATCCCGCCGAAAAAAATCAAGCGGGAGATAAACTCCCGCTTGCTGATAATTTTCTTTGTTCTTATTGTACAGGCGTGGACAACTGAATGCCCGGGGTGGGCTGGACAGGCATTATCTGTCCCTGCGCGGC
>MIBE01000006.1:862-43484 GCA_001829415.1 Spirochaetes bacterium GWF1_51_8 | reverse complement strand
TTCGCCTTCGCGTATTTCTTCCATTGCGAGTTGGTAAAGTTGTCGGCTACCTGACGGTAGAGATTGATCGCGCCGTTGACATCCTGCTTGATCTCGAGATTCTGCGCCATACCGATCATGGCGTAAGGGGTAAAACCTTCCTTACCGTATTTATCGATGACAGTCTGGTACTTCGCGATCGCCATATCGATCTGGTTGTTCAGTTCGTAGCAGTAGGCAAGGCCGAGTGTCCCGAGGGCGCGGTAAAAATCGGTCGTTGCCTTATCGTTAACGGCCTGGTAAAGCTCCATCGCGATCATGATGATCTGGTTCTTCTGCGCGTTATCGAGGTCTGTCTGGAGCACTGCCCTCTCGATATAAAGATTGGCGATATAGAGTCTCGCCCGGAGAGAAGCGGTCGCGTCCGGATACTGCTGGATCAGCCCGTTCAGGTTCGAGACCTGCTGAACATAGATCATCCCGCGCTGCTGCTCGTTGGTGACATAACGAAGCTGTTCGATAGTCAGCACAGCGACATCGTATATCTGGGTGGCGGTGTCGTCGTCTTTACTTCTATTCTGAAGATACAGATAGAGGAATACTCCGCCAACGAGGATCGCGATAAACGCAATAAACAGACCACGGGTATTGCTATTGACAAACTCGACAAATTTTTCAAAAAGGGATTTCTCTTTGACAATCGGATCGGCTGACATAGGCCTACTCTTGCTCATTCTTCTTCTCCGTTTCTTTCGATGCTTTAGCGCTCTTTTTCTTAGTCTCAGCGGGGGCGGCCTTCTTTTCTTCGCCGATCTTCAATCCCTTGAACTGGTCGGCCAGTAACGAACCCATCGTGGTCGAGAACGCGCCTGTCGTATGAGAATCGGTAGCCATGTATTTCTGAAATTCTTTTTGCTCTTCGGCCTGCATCAGGTCTTTGCGGCTGAGTTCTATCTTACCTTTCACGACATCCACATAACGGATGACCGCGCGGATTTTTTCGCCCTCTTTCACTACACCGTCGGTTTTCTCGACATCGTTTTTATCGAGATTTGAGATGTGGATAAAGCCTTCGAGATTGTTCTCGAGAGCGACCACGACACCATGTTCCTGCACCGATTTGACCGTCCCTTCGACTACCGAGTTCTTCGGGTAGTTCATCGCGAAGGTCTGGAGAGGATTGTCGGAAAGCTGTTTGATGCCGAGGCGGAGACGTTCGCGCCCGGGCTCGATAGACAGTACGACTACGTCGATCTCGTCGCCCTTCTTGAAACGGTCCTTCAGTTCGACACCCGAATCAAGCCAGTCCACGTCTTCTTTACGGAGAATACCTTCGATCCCGTCCTCGAACTTAACGAATACCCCGAAATCGAGAATAGAAGAAACCGTCCCGTGGAGCTTTTTGCCTCTGGGGTAACGGCCTTCCGCGTCATGCCACGGATTTTCCTGGAGGTCGCGTAACGACACGTCCATTCTGCGGCGTTCGGTATCGATCGACTTTATTTTCACTTCAACTAATGCGCCTTTCTTGAGGAACTTTTTCGGGTCGCGGATACGCTGAGTCCACGAGATTTCGGAGACATGCAGGAACGCTTCGATGCCTTCCTCCACTTCCACCACCGCGCCTTCCTTGCGGAAATGCACGACCTTACCGTTGACGACATCGCCGATAGAGTACTTATTTTCGACTCCGTCCCACGGGTTCGGGAGAAGCTGCTTCTTACCGACCTTGACCGAATCTTTCGTCTTGTCTAAGGAAATGATCTGTACTTCCATCGGGTCGCCGTATTTGACCACGCCGCGGAAGTCGCTCAGGTATTTCCATGAGAAATCGGAGATATGTAAAAACGCCTTAATGCCTTCGACATTCAGGATAATGAAGTTCTGGTCGATCTCCTCGACCGTACCGTTGACTATATCGTTCACCTGATGGTCTTCGAAGAACTTCGCGTAGAGTTTCTTCACTGTCTTCTGGAGATAGACACGGCGGGATACGGTAATACTCGCGCCGCGCTTTTCAAGGATCACGAAGTCGAACTTCTGACCGATGATATCTTCGGGTTTATCGTAACGCTTGGTATCGATATGGGAATAGGGTACGAACGCCTTGATGTCGCCGCCGAGATCGACCATGAAGCCCTTCGGGATGTTGTCGCGGACGACCATTTCCTTGACAGTCCCCTTGACCGGCAATTCGTTCTTGATGGCGTCACGGAGATTGTCGAAAATCCCCATCCGTTCGGCGCGGGTCTTGGAAGCGATAGGAACCCCGTCGCGGCGGTCGCCGGTCAGTACAACATCGATCTTGTCTCCGACTGCGGGAGCTTTTTCAAACTCTTCCAAAGGTACTACAACCTCGGATTTGCCTCCCATTTCGAGAAAGACTACGTTGCTGTCCACTGAGATGACCACGCCCGGTCGTAACGGGCCCTCGGACTCAGTGTCCTTTACCGATTCTTTCTCCATCGCTTGCAAGAAGATGTCGCCATGAGTATTCGCTTCCATAAGTTCCTCTTAATATACAAATTAATGTCTAATATTTTAGATAAAGTGCGGTATTTTGTCAATTTTCACGCATCTCTTCATTCTTTAAAGGTGATATTGAGCAGATCGAAGATCAGAACTTTTTCCTGCGCTCCCTCGAACACTTTAACCAGGAACTTCTGCGGGATGAGGTAGTCCTTTTTCCCCTTTTTCGCGACATACACGATGCTGGTCGTCGTGATCAGGTCTTTCCCGAGCAGATAGTCCACGCGGACAATTTTTTTAGTCGTGTTATCGACGTACAGATGGAGTTTGTTTTCGGAATTGGCGGGTTTGAGTTTTAAAGCCAGTATTTTCGTGCCGGGCGAGTCCATGAAATAGGAGAAATCGTACTTGGCCGATAAGCTCTGTTCGGACTGGTTGGAGAGGATATTGCCGAGAGTGAAGAAACGGACATAGTCGCCGAAAAGGTCTTCGTAGAACTCGTCGACATTCTTCACCTTGACACTGACCCCCGCGTCGCGCTGGAAGATCAGTTCCACCCACGGTTTCTTGCTTCCGTCGAGCATGGCGTTCTTGGGTATCTTCTCGAGTTCCTTTTCGATCTGTTTCCCGGTCAACTGCGCGGAGAACGAAACGGGAAGTTTATCGTAAATCGCTTTCCTGACCCCGAAGAAATACTCGGCAGGGCCGGACTGGGCGAAAAGTATCTGGGCGAAACAGCCTAACGCTATCAAAAAAAACGCGGTTTTCCTCAGCAGCATGATCTTCTCCTTAAATGAAGTACTCCTATATTGTATCATCATCCGGCGCGTTTTTCAACAGGCTGGACACCGCAACGCCCCGCGCATTCGAAAGCCCTGAGGCGATAAGGGATGCGGGACAACCCCCGCTTCGGATAATACTAATGAAACATGGAACGCGGGACAAGCCCCGCTTCGGATAATACTAATGAAACATGGAACGCGGGACAAGTGAAAGGATCGAGTGCACTTTCAAGCACAGGTATGGATATTCCCGATTAATTCCCGGTTTTGAATATTTTTATCCCGGCCGGACCGTACGCGGCGTAAATATAAGGCGTAGTGTCGGTGGAATAAAACAGCTTGTAGCAGATACCGCTCGTCTCGTGATAACTGCCCTTCAGCGTTAACGACGAAGCGGAGGCGATAGTCAGCCAGAGAATTCCGTCGGCGCCGTTAGCGACAAAAATATCGCTCCCGTTCACAACCGCGTCGAATGCGTCGCCGGATGTATCGTAACTGGATTTCAGTTTGGGCTTAGCGGGATCGGAAACATCGTACACGAGGATACCGTTCATCCTGTCCGCGACCACGAGGGTGCTTCCCGAAATAGCGGTACCGTTCACGATACTCAACGACGAACTCAGGTTCGCTTTGATAGTACCGGCACCGGTCACGTCGACAACAAACACACCGCCTTCTTTTCCGGCGATATATGCGATACTGCCGGAAACACTGATATCGACCCCGGGATTGTTATTGAGGCTTTTTATCGTACTGGCGCCTACTCCCGTGGCGGGAATAGCGAGGGCGTATTTGATCAAACCCTTGAAGTCGTCCGCTACGTAGGCTTCAGACCCGTCGTCTTTAACAGCTATCGCGGCGCCGCTCGCGTTCGCGATCGCGGCTTCGAGGTGATTGGCGTCGGGAAGGTAGATATTCGTCGCCATCGTGACATTAAGCACCATCATCCCCGCCGTGTCGTTGACATTACCCAACGGGATGAACGCATAGTTCGAACCGCCGACAGTCTTCACGACCACATCGTTGACCGGGACGTTATCGCTATAAGTGTCCTTTTTAACAAGGTTGCTCGGGTTGACAATCTGATAAACAATCAGGCCGTCGTAACCCGCCGCGGCATACAGATACCCGCCGCTGACATACACATTCTTGATGACCTCTGTAGTGACGATATTCGTGACAAGCGAGATTTTCGAACTCCCGCCGGAATCGTCAGCGGGAAGCGTACAGCCCGTGAGCAATGCCGCCGCCGCGAAAAACACTATTAAAACAACCTTCTTCTTCATCATTTTCAACTCCCCGTTGCTGATAAAAATATATATACATTATCTGCTATTTAATAATATAACTTTATCATGCCGTAAAATCAAGTAATACGGGAGCAGAATCCGAAAAATATAAAGAAGAATCTTTCCGGAGGCTAAAAATATGAAAAAAATCCTTGCGATAGACGACCACGAGGAAATTCTGAGCATTATCAAGACAAAACTGTCGAGAAGCGGCTTCGAGGTGGAAATCCTGTCGGATTCCATGCTGGCGATGGAAAAAGTACGCCAGTTCAAGCCCGACCTCGTCCTTCTCGATATCATGATGCCGAAGATCACCGGTTTCGAGATTTGCGAGGAACTGAAATCCACGCCGGAGTTCAAGGACGTCCGTGTCGTATTCCTCACCGCGAAGGATATGGACTTTGCCAGAAAGAAAGCCCAGGAACTGAATGCCGACGGATTCATCGCGAAACCGTTTTCTCCGAAGGAACTCTTGAGTTTTATCGAGGACTTGATCGGGAGAGGAGATGAATAAGATCAAACAATTCTTCGCGGCATTCGGCAGGATCGTGTCCGCCCCGTTCCACTGGATGACATCGAAATTTCTCGAACGGCACGACGCCGTGCTCGAAAAAAAGATTCGGCGCGAGCTCGAGGTCAGCCTCAGCCATGAACTGAAAACCCCGCTTACCAGTATCTTCGCGTACTCCGAGCTTCTTCTCGAAAGCCTCGAGAAAACCGGGAATAAAGAAGACCTCGAAGCCATCCGGCTGATCTACAAAAAAAGCCAGGAGTTGATCCGTTTTATCGATAACCTGATCAACATCTCGATACTGGAGATGAACCCGAAAGTCCTGTTCTCGACGCAGATCAATATCTCGAATGTCATCATCGAATCCGTAAATCGTTTCAGGACATTTTACGATATCGGGCAGGATGTGAAGATCATCACAGATATCCGGCCGGACACGAACGTTTTCGGGAACGACCGCCTCTTTCAAAACGTCGTCTTCGAGCTCCTGAGTAACGCTTACCTGTACTCGAAGGAGAAGAAGACCGCCAAGATCACCGTCACCGGAAAGGAAACCGGCGAAGGGCCGCAGAAAAAATACGAACTGAAGATCGCCGATAACGGGATCGGGATCAAACCCGGCAATATCAGCCATGTTTTCGATAAATTTTTCAGGGCGGAAGAAATCGATACGGCGCGGACTTCCGGGCTGGGAATCGGACTCACGTTAGTCAAACGGGCTGTCGGGCTCTATTCCGGCGATATCGAAATAGCGAGCCGTTACGGGGAAGGCACCACCGTGACGGTCAGATTCCCGGTGTATTATTAGGAGACGTACTTGAAGATTCAGCAGAAAATGATCGTCTCTCACTTGATCGTGGGCGTAATACCTGTCATGCTGGCTTTTATCATCCTGTCGGTAGCGATAATCGACAGTTCGCGTCAGGGCGTGGTCGGCAGACTCGAGGCCACTCTTCAGCGGATCGGAGGTCTGATCGACTCGGATATGGAAAAGCACCGCGTGATCTCGTCGGTATTCAGCAAGAACCTTAACCTTTCGATACTGGAAACCGGGAAATCGGCGGGACTGCCGGACAATTTTAATCCCAAGGCCTATTCCATCGATATGCTGGAATTCACTCTCAACACCAACAACGTCTA
The DNA here is from genome assembly GCA_001829415.1 of Spirochaetes bacterium GWF1_51_8. Classification (GTDB taxonomy): domain Bacteria; phylum Spirochaetota; class Brevinematia; order Brevinematales; family GWF1-51-8; genus GWF1-51-8. Next base: position 37,314 of record MIBE01000006.1, on the reverse strand, counting down.
CCAATACGCCTCAGACCCCAAGCTATCCGGGTACTATACTTCTCCGGTCGTCCTGCACCAGATATGGGATTTTATGTCGAATCCCTACTACACGCCGGAGCATTCGCTGACCTTCCCGGATATCGCGTCGAACCAGGTCATTATGCGGAACTGCTCGTTCATCTTCGATCCGGCGGGTAAGAAAAAGGTCGGATTGTCGATAGTCAGCGCGATCCTGAACGAGGCCTACCTGAAAACCCTCGACCAGGGCAATCCCGACCTGATCGTGTTCATCGAGACCCCGGAGAGCATCCTGTTCAGCCGGCAGCTTAAAAATATGGACGCCGTCGTCAGCCTGATCCGCGATACGAATAAGGTCGTTATCGGGACGCCCCTGCTCACCGAATTCGCGCCCGGACAAAAGTACTATGTCTATACCTCGTCGCTCTATACCCTCCCCGGCAAGGGAACGATCAAGCTGGGTATCATGTACGGTTTCGAGAGTGTGAACGCGATGCTGAATATCTTCCAGCAGGTCAGCCTCGGCATCTTCCTGATCGGAATCCTGCTCGCGTCTGGGATCGCGATTCTTTTCGCGCGGAAGATCACTATCCCGCTCCTCGTCCTGAAATCGATGGTAAAGGACTTCCAAAGCGGCGTACGCGCAGTGCCCTCGCCGGAATTTGTCTCCGACGAAATCTCGCTTCTCCAGCAAAGTTTCAGCGAAATGGCGACAGATATCCTTTCCAACAAGGAGAAACTCAATTCCTATAACTCCATCCTCTCACGCGAGGTCGAGACCAAAACCCAGGACCTTCTCAATAAAGTACGCGTGCTGACATTGATCAACGAGTTCAGCTCGTTCAACATGAAATGGGAGTCCGTATCCGAGATCAAGTATATGGAGCGCGTGATCCTCGAGCTGAAAAACCTCTTCCACCTGAACTATATCTCCGCTTTCCAAATAAAGGGACGCACCGTCGAAAAGATCAATTTCATCTTCTCGCACCCGAAGTACTCCGAGCTCGACCCCCGTTTTCTCGCCGTCGAAGCAAAGATCGGCAACAAGATATTCACCTCGTCCGACGATCTGGGTCACCATCACGGCGAGTTCGCGCTTCTCGGCTTCCCGATCTATTTCATCGACCAGATCGAATACGGCATCGTGATCGCCTGCGAAACCAAGAAGATGGGATTTATCCACGATACCATGAAAACGATCCTGAACCTGATGTCCATGAAGATATATTCCATCCGGATAAACTCGGAGAAGATACATTCCGAGAAACTGGCCTCGCTCGGCCAGTTCGCGAGCACGATCATTCACGATATCAAGAATCCGTTGACCTTGATCAAAAGCGGGATCGAGGCGCTTACCGACGAGGACTTCACGACCGACGAGAAGCAGGAATACCTCGTGATGATCATCACCGAGATCGACCGTCTGACAAATATGCTGAACGATATCCTCGATTTCGCCAAAGGAAATATCATCCTGCACCTCGAGGAACTCGAGATCGACGGCCTGATCGACAATCTCGTCCGCCTCTTCACCCAGCGCGCCGAAAAGCACGGAATCCACATCATGACCGATCTGAGGTCGGGAATCAAGCTCCGCGCGGACAAGAACCGCCTGATCCGCAGTCTCAGCAATATCATCACGAACGCCATCGAGGCGGTACAGGACGGCGGAAGAATATTTATCTCGACCCAACGGAAGATTTTCGATTTGCTGATAAAAATCGAGGACAACGGTCATGGGATTCCCGACGAGATTCGAGGCCGGATATTTGAGCCGTTCACCACGGCGGGTAAAAAGGAAGGCACCGGCCTCGGCCTGTCTATCGTGAAGAAGATCATCGAGGCACACGGCGGGAACATCACGTTCAAATCGACCGCGGGCGAGGGAACATCGTTCTATATTTCCTTGCCTTTATAATCAGTCCATGCGATAATAAGAAAAAGACAAACTCGCCCCGGAGGAAATAGCGTGATCGATATCCGCGGAGTCACCATACGCTATCCGAACCGTTCGATCGCCATTCCGCGCGACCTGTCTGTTCCCGCGGCCGGGTGCTTCCTGATCGCCGGGGATAACGGATGCGGAAAAAGCTCGCTTGTGCGCGCCGTCCTCCGCCTGCACGACGACTTCGGCGGAAAGATCGAGATCGACGGTAAAGACAACCGTTCGATGAGCCGTACCGGGATCGCGCGGAAGGTTTCATATCTCCCGCAGGTAACCCCGGTCGAGCCGTCGGTCGTCATCTCGGAGTTCGTGCTGCAGGGTCTCTACGCGCAGGAAGGGATAACGGATGCGTCCGCGCTCCTGAAAGAAACCGCCGCCGGTTTGGGGATAGATAAGTTCCTTCAGCGGGACTATCTCGAACTTTCGGGCGGGGAACGCCAGCTATGCCGGATCGCCCGCGCGCTCATCGCGCCGTGCGCCTACAGTTTCCTCGACGAGGGCGACGCATTCCTGAGCAGGAAGAACCGCGCCCGGTTTTACGATTATATAGAAAGGATATCCGACGATCGCGCCGTGGTGCTGGTCACCCATGCGCCCGCCGATGTTCCCAAGCGATTCGAAACACTCCTTGAAATATACGAAGGATAAGGTTCGTCTATGCAGAAAAGATGGACATACCGGAAAACGTCCGGCGAGTACGAGACCATTTCAGCCATGATCGAATCGGTCTTCAAGAGCTCGATAGCGCCCCTGTATCCGCCCGAAGGGGTGTCGTTTTTCCTCGACTATATCAAGCCCGATAAACTGTCCGCGCGCCGCGCGGGCGGGAATATCTCATACCTCGCGGTCGACCATACCGAAAACAAGCCGGTCGGTTTTATCGAGGGACGGACTCCTTCGCATATCTGCCTGCTCTTCGTGGACGAATCCTGCCGGAAGCAGGGCATCGCGAAGACCCTTGTCTCGCATCTCATCCGCCATTTCTGGGACAAGGACCCGAACCTGAAGGCGATCACAGTGCATGCCTCGCCGAACGCGGTGGAAGCCTATGCCGCGATGGGGTTCGTCCCCGACGGTAAAGAGTCTGTCGAGAACGGTATCCGTTACCTGCCGATGAAGAAAAAGCTGACAAAATAACCGAAGCCTTATTCGAACTCTTTGGCCTTCGCGAAGTCGAGGATGACATGTACGCCCAACGATACCCCGAACCCGGAGAATACGAGCGATGCGTCGGGATGCGAGTAATCGACTTTCGACATCGTCCCGCCTTCGTTGCCGTAAAGCACCGAATAGGATAAGTTGAGGGGGGCGGATACGCTGAAATAGGAGACGGACAGGTCGAAGGAGAAGATACTCCAACGGTACCCGAGACCGCCGCCGAACGTGTATCCTAATCCGAGGTTGTTCTGGAAGGTGATCTGCGAGTATGCCGCGTTGTAGCCGGTCGCGGCGGCGAGGTCCTGATCGATATTACCCTTTAACGGCTCCAGAGCGACATTCCAGTTCACGATACCGCCGATAAAATAGCGGATGAAGAAACTGCCGAGAGGGATTCTTCCTTCGAGCGACATCTGGAACATGAGAGAATCGGCGAAAAACCAGCCGCTTTTAGCCAAACTGTCGCCCGAGACTTCCATCCCGTAGACCCGATTATATCGGATCGAGAGAGGTTTGAAGAAAAGGACATCGTCGATCAGTGTCAGGAGAAAGAAATCGGAGACGATATCGCTCGAAATTTCAGGGGTGGCGGGCGCTTTCCCAGGGAATACCAGGGTAAAACTCGTTCCGATCTCGGCAAACAGCGGCGAAAAAGTTATAAAAAGCAGGGCGATTCCGGCGAATATTCTCACTTTCAGGCTCCTTGAAGTGAATAATTGTAGCATAAAACGGCAGGAAGTCAAAAAAAAACCGGATTCTGCCGATAATAAAGATATATTACGATAATAAATGAAAAAAAACTTGCTTATTAGCAAAACATTGTGTATAATACTATAACGTTCAGATAATGAATCGGAATCAGTTTTTCGGTATTTGGTCAGGATTTGAGAAAAGAATTTCAGGAACTGAGGAACCGGGTGAGACCGGTAGATTGGATAATCTCCCATCTTAATAACTTTTCAGTTTTTTCAGCTCCGCCTTTTTCCTATCTCAAAAACTTTCATTCTTCTAAGTAATTTCGCGCCGGAAATTAACCGATCAGAACGTTGGCAAGTTAAAGGAGGTTTTTTATGCCAACATCCATCTACGTGGGCAATCTGCCCTTCTCGACCAGCGAGCAGGATCTCGCATCTTTGTTCGCGCCTTACGGCGAAGTTGTTTCCGCTAAAATCGTTGTCGACCGCGAAACCGGCCGCTCCAAGGGTTTTGGCTTTGTCGAGATGGGTACTCAGGATCAGGCGCAGAGCGCAATCGCCAGCCTTGATCAGTCCGAAGTTGCGGGCAGAAACATCAAGGTCAATCTGGCTAAGCCCAGAAAGCCCCGTTTCTAGAACTGAAACTAACAAACGCGTCCCCTCACGGGGGCGCGTTTCTTTTTGCCCTATCCTTGACTTTTTCCCCCCATCCGTTAATATATTACGCAAACTATTCGCGTTATGAGGTGCTATGAAACCTTCCATGACCGTTCTCAGGAAGGACATTCTCCATGCGGTGACGGTATCGGGCACGCCTGTTTCCGTGAAGGATATTCTCGGCTCGCTTACAGCCGTGCCTAACCTGTCGACTGTCTACCGCGCCCTCGCCTTCCTCGAATCGCGCGGGGATATCCATTCGCTGACGCTATTCGACGGAACCCGCTTTTTCTATTCCGCCGAACGCCACGGTCATTTCGTGGTCTGCTCCGGATGCCGCAAAGTTATGGGTTTCGACGAATGCCCGGCGTCGGGGATAGAGACCGATATCGAAGACCGTTTCGATTTCAGGATTACCGGTCACGTCCTCTGCTTCACGGGCGTCTGTTCCGATTGCAGAGGCTCTATGGTTGAAAGGAGAAGCCAATGAACAAAGCGTTAGTACTATTCACCGCCGCCTTATTCGTTCTCGCCGGATGCGGCTCGCCGAAGAAGAACGGGAAGCCCGTTGTGTTCGTCAGCATCCTGCCGCAGAAGTATTTTGTCGAACGGATTGCCGGGGATAAGTTCGAGGTCGTCCCGATGACAGGCGCCGGGCAGGACCCGCACACGTTCGAGCCCACGCCCGGCCAGATGATGAAACTCTCGGACGCCGAGTTGTACTTCACTATCGGCATCACCTTCGAAGAGGTGTGGATGGACAAGATCGAAGAGGCGAATCCCAAGATGAAAATTATCGATTCCGCGAAAGGGATCGAACTGATAAAAATGCCCGTCATGGAAGAGGTTTTCGGCCACACGGACGGCGAGGAACACGACCACGAGCACGGACTGTACGACCCGCATATCTGGCTGTCGCCCGCGCTTGTGAAAACACAGGCGTCGAACATCTGCGCCGCGCTCTGCGATTTCGACCCGGCCGGAACCGCGCTCTACTCCGCGAACCTCGCGGCCTTCGTCTCAGACCTGAACAAACTCTCTCTCGAGCTACGAACACGCATCGCCGAATCCGGCGTGACCCGTCTGCTCGTCTTCCATCCCGCATGGGGATACTTTGCGGACGAGTTCGGACTGACACAGATTCCGGTCGAGTTCGAAGGTAAGGAGCCGTCGTTGAACCAGCTCAGGATTATCATCGATTTCGCGAAAAAGGAAAAGATCGGCGCGCTCTTCGTTCAGCCACAGTTCAGCGAGATATCCGCGAAAACCATCTCCGAGGAGACCGGGTGCAGGATCGTCGTAATTGACCCGCTCGCGGAAAACTATATCGATAACCTGAAATCCGCCGCGGCGGCGCTCACTGAAAATAAGGGCGGTCTTTTAAACTAGTTACATTTATTAGATGAATAATTATTAATCTTAAAATACGCCCAATGGTCACTTCCTTGCAGGTAGACAAGCCGCCGAGAATCGTTTGTCCTGAGCCTGTCGAAGGTGCGGTAAATAGAAGTGCCCACAAATAAGGAAACGAGCTTGATAAAAGTCAGAGACCTGGATTTTTCCTACGGCAGCGTCCCGATCCTCAGCGGGGTCGGGTTCGATATCGCACCCGGTGAGTTCACAGGAGTGATCGGCCCCAACGGCGGCGGCAAAACGACGCTCCTGCGGCTGATCCTCGGGCTGATCGAGCCCGTGCGCGGAAGCATCACTATCGACGGCCGTCCCGTGCGTACTGCCCGTAGCCTGATCGGCTACGTCCCGCAGACTGTCAACGTGGACTACGGATTCCCGATCCCTGTCAGGGAAACGGTCGCGATGGGCCTCATGACCGGCGTGTCGTTCTTCCCGGGATTTACGCGAGCGGAATGGGTGAAGGTCGCCGAAGCCCTCGATGTTACGGGGATCGCCGGGATAGCGGATCGCCGTTACGGGGAACTCTCAGGGGGACAGCGTCAACGAGTCCTGATCGCGCGCGCGATCGTCTCGCACCCTAAAATCCTGCTGATGGACGAACCGACCGCGCAGATCGACGCATCGGCGGAACTTTCGATCATGGAACTCCTGTCGCTTCTCAATAGCCAGGGTATCACGATCCTGCTTGTTTCGCACGACATCGGCTTCATCGTCAACTATGTAAAAAAGATCGTCAGCGTCAACCGCGGCGCGTGCGTCCATCAACCGGAGAATCTGTCTCTGGAAGAGATTATGTCACAGATGTACCACTGCACAGTCCACGGGAGGAAAGAATGAACGAATTTTTCACCGCGGTCATGACAAAACCGTTTCTCCAAAAAGCTCTACTCGCGGGTCTGCTCTCCGGGTTGGCGTGCGGTGTAACGGGGACGTTCGTCGTCATCAAACGGATCGCGTTCATCAGCGGAGGAATCGCTCACGCGGTGATGGGCGGGCTCGGGATCGCCTACTTCCTCGGCTGGAATCCGCTCCTCGGCGCGCTTATCTTCGCGGTGCTCTCGGCGTTCCTGATCGGCCTGTTCAAGTTCCGTTTCAGCCAGAACCTCGATACCCTGATCGGCGCGTTCTGGGCTGTCGGGATGGCGGTCGGTGTGATCTTTATCGCGATCACGCCGGGCTATAAGAAGGACATCTCGGCGTTCCTGTTCGGGAACATCCTGATGATCGACTCAGCGACATTGATGATACTCGCCGTACTCGACGGTATCCTGCTCCTGATCGTGGCGGTGTTCTACCGCCAGTTCGTCTATCTCGCGTTCGACGAGGAATACTCGAAGATCAGGGGGATCAGGGTCACGGCGGTTTACCTGCTCCTGCTGAGTATCGTTTCGGTAAGTGTCGTCATCCTTCTCCAGACCGTGGGGATCATCCTCGTGATCGCGCTTCTTACCCTTCCGGCCGCGACCGCGGAACTCTTTTCGCGTTCGGTGGGGAAAATGATCGTCATGTCCACATTGATATGCCTGGGCGCGATCTTTCTCGGCTTCCTCGTCTCGTTCGGGTTGAGCAATCTGCCTACGGGCGCCGTCATTATCTTGATCTCGGCGGCCTCTTACTTCTTCGCCCTGCTGATTAAGAAAATTTCGGTCAAGCTATCCCGCCGGAACGCATGAGCCGTCCCTCGCCGGAACGTGTAGTATAAAAAGAAAACAGACTTTTTTAGCAAGGGGCTAATCTAAATCTAAAAACTTCCAATTATACAGATTGTTTGGATCAAAAGTGTATTCTTTACTATCGTTATACCGCCAGCTATTTTGTTCTTTGATAACAATTCCACCGAATAAATTTTTTCCCGTTTTGTTTTCCGCCGCAATATATTTCGACAATCCTTCGGCACGTTCTTTTGCGGTCTTTGCGTAAATACCGCCCTTTGTGTCAAATAACCCAAGCCGTCCATCGTTGAGCATAACTAAGAAATCAAGATAAAATGGTTTTTCTTGACCGTTTTCAATATACGGTACTGCAAAATATGAGCCGTCCTGTCTACCATTCTTAAACCACCATTTGACTTGTTTGGCTATTTCCAGATATTCAATGAACGCTACCTCATCAGCACTGTCTTCTTCAAAAAGCGAGAAAGTGCTCATACATCTTGTTTTTGAGAAATACGGCTGGATAATTGAACGCTTATAATCTTTTTTTACGAAAATCAAATTGTAGTTAATCATTTCCGGAACATTCCACGGCTCATCATTTTGTAGGAGTTTATGTTTTCCTTTGCCGACAACTTCTTGATATAGCTCTTTAGCCCGATTGATTACATTAATCACCTTATCCTTATTTTCACCCGCTAAAACAATGGCTTGTATTTTTGTCCAGTCATCGACGCCCATGTTGAACGATTTATCGAAGAAACGATACAAAGAATCGTTAATGCGTTTGATGGAGCGAAGCTCCGGGGCAAACGGCGTGAGATTTTCCCGCGCGAAATAATCAAAAGCGATTTGAAGTTCAACTTCATTTTTCGGAATATCCAATGTACCTTTCTTTTCAATGCTTTTCGTTTCTTTATCTACATCGATTATTTTTCCGCTTGCGATGAGCTTGGTATCAACAATGCTATGTTCGAGTGATATACCCTCCTTCAACTTCAACTCGTCCGCCGCATTGAAAAAGACAGGCACGAAATCCGATGATAGACGGGTTTCTTCACGGAAGCGCTTTGAGTGATAGGAAGTCAGATCAATATTTTTATAATCTTCTTGCCTTTTACCCTCGAAAACTGTAATATATTCTTTGGCAATATCCTCTGCAATTCCGATATTACTCAAACTGGTATAAACATAACCGATATTCAATTCTAGCTTTTTGTAGTGATTGTGTTCGGGCATACGCATAATGCGCCCGATGGTCTGAATGGAAAACACCATGTTTTTCCATTCTCGGAACAAAACCAAAATCGCGGCACGCGGACAATCCCACCCTACGGCAATGGCTTGTTTAAAAATCATCACATCAACTTCATTTTCGTTTTTCTCAATGTTTTCAAGATTGATTTTGTTATCCTTATCTGAAAGATAAATCGCAAGCCGTCCGTTTTCAGTGGTAATCCCGTATTTTCCGAGCAATTGCACCACTGAGTCTTTTTTATCAATCATACCCTTGTGATTGTCAGGGATTTGAATGATCATGAGCGGATTAATATTTGACCCTTCGGTCTCATACAACTTGGCAAGTTCCACCCGCTTTTTTAAACCTGCCTCTATCACAATTTCATCAGCCGTTTTGTCGGCAAGATTTTTATCCAGCTTGTAGTTTTCAAATCCGGGATTGATGACGATTTCCTTTTTAATCATTCCCTCGTCTTTCACATCTTTTAATTCCACTTCTACACCTCGAAACACGTTTTTAAACTGAGGTGTAGCTGAAACTTCAATCGTTATCTTTGGGCCAATATCCTCTATCAGTTCTTTGGAATTTTCCGTTTCGGCGTTACGGTGACTTTCGTCAATGATGAGAATAATAATCCGGCCATCGTCTTTGGTACGTGCGACAATGTTGGAAAGGTTATTATCCCGCTCGTTCTCGCGGACATAGATATTTCCTTTTTTATTGATGCTTGCCCAGTTCAGAAATAAAATCTCATTTTCGCTGATTTTCCTTTCGTCCAAATCTTCAAAATAGGAACACTTGAGGCCAACGCCAAACTGGTCGTAGTATTTTTTCAGACTGTTGCGGCTTTGGTCATGCAATTTATTAACGGCAATCCAGATAAATGAAAACTTTTTGCCGTCGATGCGTGAATCAATGAGCCGCTTTAAAAATTCCGCCATCATCAGCGTTTTGCCGGAACCGGTCGGCGACTTGAAAATGCAGATTTTATTTCCTTCCGCATCCAAAAGCTCGTTGACTTCCCGCTTCAACTTTACGATGGCGTTTTCTTGGTAATTTTTGAATTCAATCCACATATTATTTAAAAATCTCCCTATATACTTTCAAAATTACTTCGGGAATAGCGCAAAGCGTAACCTTATCTTTAACATCGGCAAACTGTTTTTCGTGCGGATCGTCACCGAGCGAAAAAACATAGGTGTTAAAATGCCCTTCAAATTTCTTGATGGCTTTCTTAAATGCGTCTATCGCTTCCTCGTAAAAGACAATTCCGAGATATTTGTCGCTGTTTTTAAAAATCTTAAAACCGCTTTCGTCCTGCACCGGTTCAAAAGCGCTTTCGCGGATACAAAGCATTTCCGTCGATTCGCTCACGAGCTTTCGCTTGTTCATGTCTGTCGGCTCGGCTTCCACAAAATCGCAAATATAGTATTTCAGGTTGCCGCCCAGTCCGGCTATATTTTCGCCTTTAGGATTTTTATATCCCTCGATGACTTTTTTCAAGCGCGGGTAGCATACGTCTGTGCAGATATTGTTTTCATTGTTTGTGCAAAGAATAAATTGGCGATTGCCGCCGTCTTCTTTGTTCAATTCTAAAACCGCATGACCTGTTGTGCCTGAGCCAGCAAAGAAATCTAAAATTATCGCATTCTTTTTATTGCGAACGACCATTGCAATCATATCATATACTGTATATAGAGACTTTGGATAAGGAAAAGTATTTGCTTCTCCCATTATTTCTGTAAGCAAATTGCTACCGCTAGTACCAGCATTATATCTTGCACCTTTCCATACACTAAATATTGGCGTTGTAACACTTCTTGCTGACTTGTGCACACTCAAGCTGAAAGTTTTTGAGCTTTCTATCTGCCCCAATTTAATTAATTCCTGCATTGACTCGCGATTATATCTCCAAACACGCTCTCGTCCATTTTTATCCAAAGGATAAATTCTAATAAAACCTTCTTCCGTAATACCCGTTGGATAAGAGTCGTTACCTTTAAGGGCTGGCCCTACTCCTTCAACTAATAAATTTTCAGGATTTACATAAATAGCAAAAAATTGATTAGGTCTGTTTTTCCTCCAATTATTTTCACCTTGACCTGAACGTTTTAAGGACCAGTTAGCTTCTTCTTCCTGCACAATTCTACCTTGAAACCCTATCTCTTTTTGAGTTAAAACATATGCATATTCATGTGTGCGAGATACGGCAGTTGACCCTGCACCTTGAGGGTGATGTTCTACTATGATTAAATTTTTTTCTAAAACCGGAAACAATTCTTCTAAAAGCAACCCGAGTGTATTAACTTCATAATCGTCTATAGCGCAAATTAGCACCCCATCCTCTTTCAAAAGCCATTTAGCCAACCGCAAACGATTATTCATCATCGTGAGCCATTTACTATGTCTCCAAGGGTCATTATTTTCTACATAATCGTTGTTATATTTCCAGTCTTTGGCTCCAGTGTTATACGGGGGGTCAATGTATATTACATCAATAGATTCGTAATGAGTAAAATTCAAAACCGCGAGCGAGTGATAGTTGTCGCCCTCGATAAGCAAATTTACCGGCTTGCCTTTATCGCCGTTTATTTCTTTATCTTTAGTTTCTTTCAAAATCGGAAACGGCTTACCCGCCATTTCATTGGGAAACATTTCGCTGGGCGTGCGAGCGTCAGGATTAATAAGAATATCGATTTTCTCTTCCGGTAAATCCCTATGCCACACAAGGCCGTACTTTGTTTCTTTGATTCGGCGAATCTCTTTTATCAATTCTTCTTTTGACCAGTTGTCGTAATTTATTTTTCTTGCCATGGGTTTATTTTATAGTGCGCTAAAGAATTTGTAAAGAAACCTGTAACCCCGCTTACCGGTTTCTTGCGCCTATTTGACTCGCCCCGTATCCCGGCTTATAATCAGGGCAGTTCTAATAACCTTGCTTTTTCTAACAAAGCAAAGCATTATTACTCATAAAACGCCCAATGGTCACTTCCTTTCATTAGTTTTTAAAGGTGACCATCAATCGACCGGAGGAACCATGCCCGAGACGAACGATATCAAGTCTCTGATCGCGGAATACGCGAGACTCACCTACCGCAGGGGATACTTGGCCGGCACCGAGGGAAATATCAGCGCGCGCGACGGCGGAACAGTCCTTATCACAGCGTCGGGCGTGGTGAAGGAGTTCATCGCCGTGACGGATATCGCGACGATCGGCATGGACGGAGAGCCGTTGGAACCGACCGGTCCCCGGCCGTCGACCGAACGTTATACGCATCTGGAAGTCTACCGCGCAAGGCCGGATATCGCCGCGGTAGTGCACGCGCATCCCCGTTACGTTCTGCTGTGCAACTCATTGGGGATCGGACTTTCCGAAGCGCCGTTCACCGCCGAGGCGGCGATGTTCCTCTCCAATGTCCGCACCGCGCCGTTCGCGAGACCGTCCACATCCGACGGCGCCGGTTCGCTTGACGGACTCCTCGGGGATACGAACGCCGTCGTGCTCGACCGTCATGGATCATTGACCTTCGGAAAGAGTGTCGCCGAGGCGTTTTCGGTGCTCGAGATACTCGAAAAGCATGCCATGCTGACTTTCCTCGCCTCCCTTTCATCGAATAAGCCACGCCGTTTCACCGATAGCGAACTGCGCGCCCTCAGAAATATCCCATATTAGAATGTAAAAACCCTTTTACAATTTTCAACCTCGATTTATAATAATACGATATAAATCGGGGAAATTATGAAACTGTTCATGGCATTGCCGCTATTGCTATTTATGTTCTCTAATTCAGCGTTTTGCACGAATAAAAATGTCATTATCGCGACGAACGGCGTCCTCGACCTCTCGGGCTACTCCTTTGAATCGTCGGGAGTGGTTCAGCTCGACGGGCAATGGGAAGTATACTGGCAGTCTTTGCTTTTTCCGGGCGACTTCACGAATAAAAATCTCACGCCGACGGGTTATGTGAATGTCCCCGCGCCGTGGAACGGACAGAAGGCGGGCGATACGGTTCTGCCGGATTACGGTTACGGGACGTTCCGGCTCAAAATCATCCTTCCGCCGGGCAAGCATATACTTGGGATACGGGTGCAGTCCATCCCGACCATTTACAGGTTGTGGGTGAACAATCTCCTCGTCGCGACAAACGGAATTTTCGGTACGAACGAGGCGATGTCGAAGCCGTACTGGTCTCCCCATAATGCTTATTTCAATTCGGAATCGACGAATCTGACCATCCTTATCCAGATCGCCAACTTCATCCACAACCGGAGCGGAATCGAGTACAGCGCGTTTTTAGGAACAGCGTCGCAGATCGCGGCGGAGCGCGAACGGGTCGCGGGAATGGATTTGTTCCTGTTCGGGATACTTCTTATCATGGGGTTTTATCACTTGGGTATCTTCGCCCTGCGCCGTTCGGACCTCTCGCCGGTATTCTTCGCGCTGTTCTGCCTGATTATCGCGATGCGGACACTCTTTACGGGCGAGAAACTGTTTTTCGAGTATTTCCCGACCGTGGATTGGGAATTTGCCGCAAAGCTGGAATACCTGAGCATGCCGTTCGCCGTCGCGGCGTTCATGGCGTTTCTGAATAATCTCTACCAGAAGGTGTCCAATAAAATCTTGGACTACATATTCTACGGCCTCGCGGCGGCATACTCGCTGATCGTGATCTTCTCGCCGGAGAAATTCTACAGCGTTCATCTGACTATCTACCATATCATCATGCTTGTCAATAGCCTGTATATCCTCGTCGTCCTCGCGATCTCGATTATCCAGAAGCGGGAAGGGTCGATCATCATTTCGCTCGGATTCCTGATGGTACTCCTGACCACGATCAACGATATCCTTTATGTTAACGGTATCGTCAAAACAGGCTACATGGTCTCGTTCGGGGTGTTCTTCTTCATCCTCTCGCAGTCCTTCATCCTGTCGATGCGGTTCTCGCGGGCATTCAGGAAGGTCGAGGTGATCTCGATGGAGCTCGAACGGTCCAATCTCCTGCTCGAACAGCGTGTAGGAGAACGTACCGCCGAGCTCGCGGAAGAGAAGAACAGGCTGAAGCTCCGCAACGAGAAGATGGAGAACGACCTGGAGATGGCGCGGAAGATACAGCTTGCGCTGATTCCGTTACAAACCCCCGGCCCGGATATCGCGTGCTACTACAAGCCGATGGAAAAAGTGGGCGGGGATTTTTACGACTTCGTCCATTTCGCCGACGACCATATCGTGGGGATATTTATTAGCGACGTGTCCGGCCACGGCGTCCCGGCGGCGTTCATCACATCGATGATGAAAAGCCTCATGCTCCAGATCGCGCCCGAGATCGACAACCCCGCGGAATTTCTACAGTACCTCAACACTTCGCTCAACGCGCGTACCGACGGCAATTTCATCACCGCGTTCTACGGAATATTCAACCGCGAGACTCGCGAGTTTGTTTTCTCCAACGCCGGGCATAATCCGCCGATCCTGATCCTCAGCGACAGCGAAGACTTTCTCAGGATCGAGAGGAACGGCATTCCGCTCGCGGTGCTCGATAACGACGAACTGAGGACGATCAGCAAGGGCTACTTCAACCAGAAGATTATCCTGCCTCTCGGCAGTAAGCTCCTTCTTTATACCGACGGGCTGGTCGAAACGGTCAACGAGGTGGACAAGACCCTCGATCCCGCTACCCCGGATTTCGAGACGAAGGTGATCCGTAAGGCGATCAAGGAACTGCGCGGGCTCGATTGCGGCGAGTTCGTCGAACAAATGTCGGTACGGCTGAAAGAGTTCCACGGCAACGAGGACTACGAGGACGATGTCTGCATGATCTGCGTGGACGTAAATTAACGTTAATTCTATCTTAACAATCGCTTTATCGAATACTAACATTGTGTGTGTATCCTGATATGAGGAGCATAAAATGGAAAATATAAAAATTCTCTTCGTCTGTACCCATAACGCCGCCCGGAGCCAGATCGCGGAAGCCTATGTCAACCTGCTCGGCGGAGATAAGTATACCGCCGAAAGCGCCGGGATCGAACCGGGGCCCGGCCTCAATCCTTATGTCGTCCGCGCCATGGCCGAGGATGGGATCGATATTTCGAAGAACAGCGTCGATAAGGTTTTCGACTTTTTCCGTGAGGGGCGCAAGTACCATTATGTCGTCACAGTATGCGACGAATCCCAGCGGGAGCAATGCCCTGTATTTCCGGGCCTGAAAATGCGGATGCACTGGGGTTTCTCCGACCCGTCGAAGTTCGAGGGAACGGATGACGAAATAATGGCGCAGGTACGGACAGTCCGCGACCGGATCAAGGAAAAAGTGAAACAGTTCCTCGCAAACCCGGATTTCAAGGAAGAGGTCAAGTTTTAATCCGCACTGTCAGATACTCCGCCGTGTACTATTGTAGAATACCGATCAGTGATCCGATGTAGTTTTTCAGACTAGCGATATACACCGCGAGCGATGCCGCGCCCAAAAGCGTATTAATCACCCGGTACGGCGGCGTCGAACACGACCTCATCGAGATTGATATATTTAGCGAGAGTCTCCCTGAACGTTTTATAAGTCATACTAATCCGCCGGTAACACAAAAAGACGCGAAACGAGAGAAATCAAATACACCGTAAACGAAATAATACCGATTCCCGTATTGATAATCCGGTACGGCGGAGCGAGCGCTAATAAAACCCGCATCCCTAAAACCGAAAGGAATAAGACTATCGGTAGAATCAGGCTCCAAAAATCTCCGCCGGAAAGCATCTGAAGCAATCCTACTCCAGCAATTTCCTGCCATATCCCGGACGAAAGCGCCAGCATTACAGGGATAATAAACCGGAATATTAAGAAAGTAACCGCATTCCCTGTCCTATTCTTACCATTCAAAAATTTTGATGTGACAAAATCGGTGAGTATCAGGAGAACAAAAAACACCCCGACACCGATCCCGCCTTGCCGTAAAGCAGGATAGGCCAGCTCGGAATTCTCTTCCATCAGTTCCGGATCAATGCCGTAAAAGCCAATCAGAAAATTAATAATCAACATCGAGATTAAAAAAATCGGTATCGAAACGCCGCATCCCGCCTTTCGGCCTATAGGTGTACTGAGCGATAACCCGCTGATCGCTATCGATATCCCCCCGAAAATAGCGACTAAAATCAGGATAAATTCCGGCTTGGGAAACTTTGTAAAAAATACGAAAATCAAGGTAAAAATCATCCCGAAGAGCGTGATCATTGTAATTCCCTTCACGACCTCATATTTCTCGGGAATTTCCTTCATCGATTCCGCGTATTGTGATTGAAGGAAACCGATGAAGTACGCCGCGGAAAAGAAAACGGCAAGCAGCAATATCGTTCCTGAAAGCGGATCGAGTATATCGAGAATAGTTTTACCCGGCGGAATAATCATCCCTCGCAGAAAAAACGCGAGCACGACAAGCGCGATATCGAACACAAGCTCGTCAATGTTGACAAACTCAGCGAAAGATTCCCTGAACGACTTCAAGGTCATCCTATCCTCCCGTTAAGTCAGTACATGCGAGACGAGCGATACGACATATACCGCGAGCGATGCGATCCCGATAGCGGTATTGATAATCCGGTACGGCGGAGCGAGCGCCATCGTGACCCGCACCCCGATGATCGACAGGAACAAGACGCCGGTCAGGATATAGCCGAACACGTCGCCGTTACGGAGCACATCGGTCAATCCGGCCGCCGCGATCTCCTGCCAAAACCCCATACTCAACGCCGATAGGATGGGGAAAAAGATAGTGAAGAGAATGAAGACGATCGCCTTCCCGATCCGGTTTTTCCCGTCGAACAGCTTTTCCGACAGATAGACGTTCAAGACGAATAGCCCGAATAAGGCTACCGCGCCTATCGCGAAAATACCGAGCGCCCGGAGGATATTCGCCTCGATATCCTGCTTCACCCCGATAAAGCTCGCGAAAAAATGTATGATGATAAGCGACAGCATGAAAATCGAAATGGAGTTCGTGCATCCCTGTTTGTCCTGTTTCGACGCGCTCGCCATCACCCCGCTCACCACCATACAGAACCCGCCGAAGATCGAACCGATCGAGAGCACGGGATCGGCGCCGGGAAATATCCTGAAGAAAATAATCGTCAGCGTGACCATCATCACGAATAGCAACAACATCGAGGTACGGACAAAGTTATCCCGCACGTCCGGCTTGTCATCATAGGCCTTCCCGATCCTCGTCTCGAGATGCCCGACATAATAGGACACCGCGAAGAAGATCACAAGGAGAAGCACGGTTCCGGTAATGGGGTCGAGTATTTCGATAATATTCTTTCCCTGTGGAACCAGCGTCCCGCGAAGGAAAATTGCCGTTCCGACCAGCGCGAGGTCGTAGAGAAGCTCGTCGAGATTGATATACTTCGCGATAGTGTTTCCCAGCCCCCGCGCCGTCATAGCGAAATCCCGTGAAGCAGCCCGATATACCGGAAAGCCATGATGATATACACCCCGCACGAGACCGCGCCCGCCGCGATACCGTACCATTTGAATCCGGGGGTGAACATCATGAGGATGCGGACCGGAACCACACCCAGCAAGAGGATATAGACAAACTGCGGAACAACGATCGCCGCGATGAATATCCATATCGGATTCGCGCCGGAAAGAATGCCGAGAAACGACGCGCCGTCGGGGATATAGAACTCGCGGAAGAACACCGCTAACAGGACGAGGACGATATCGAAGACAAGGAATTCGAAGGAGAAAGGAGTTTTGTTCAGCTCATTTGAATCATTAACCTCAGTTTCTTTCATTTATATCCCCGCTGTATTATAGATTGAAATAATATGAAATACTAAAGAAAAAATATAAACTAGTCCAGAAATAATCCCAGTAACAACATTGAATGTTTTAAATGGCGGTGAAATCATCATCATAATCCTGATAGGAATTACACCGGAAAAAATCAAGATCATGAAAGGCGACATTCTCTTTTCGATTGCCGAAAATATGATAAAGTCTTGAAATAAAATCAGCATTAGACAAACAAAAAAAGGAATGATGAATTTTTTTATGATATTTCTAGTTAAAACTGCCGTCTTCTTTTCACTCTTAATAAAAAATGAGAAGATTGATTCATTTTTCAGCGCTAATAAAACATTTAAAACTATAAACACCAATACCGTAATTGTATATACAATTAAAAAAGTCGTTTTCCCGGCGACTTCATCGGGATTATTCCCAGTGAGGTTTTGTAGAACAAAATATAGCCAAATCAAAAAAAGAATTGAAAATAGTAAAAATGAAACATTCATGAGATACGGCAGGATCACATAGTCTTTCACTTTTTTTTCCGTTTTCACTAAAAGTAATGGTATGAGAATAGAAATTCCGATACCGACGGCTAGAGAAATGGTAAAAAATGGATTTGATGCGAATGGAAATTTTATTAAAATCGAAATTCCAAAAAAAACAATAAAATATGTCATTATCATCTCAAACAGTTTATCAATATTCTTTTTCTCAACCCTATCAGTATAAGTGAGTAAAAGAAACTGCCTGTGCAATATTTTTAACTGAATAGAAACAAAAAAAGCAATCAAACAAAAAATTCCAAATACGATAAATAGCGGAACAGATGAATAATCGATAATCTTAGAATTATTAGAAAAAGGCCAAATTGCGAAAGAAGTTATTATTAGAACAATATCGAAAACTACTTCATCATAATTAACTTTGCCGATCTGGTTTTCTGTATATTCTTTCGGTGGATCGTAAATAGGGCGATTAAAGTATTCTTCATCATCCATCATAAAGTTTATCCCCCGTTCAGGTAGTCCTGCACCGAAAAATTATCGCACTGTTTTTCCGGGCTCACTCGGTCAATTCCGAGTATTCCGTTTTCGCCGCCGGAACATTCAATACATTTCACAATCTCAATACTGATATGCGCCAGTTCATGCACCGGTTTCAATAATTCACGGTAGTACTCGGTATTTTTAACCTTGCTCGATACTAAAGAAATTATACAGGCATACTCCATTCCGGCAACCCGCCAGAGATGAAGATCGGAAATCTTTGTGTCGCCGTCTCCTTCAATCAACCCGCGTATTTCCCCGGTGATCTCCGCGTTGTCGTTCCGGTCGAGCAATGCGGACGAGGTCTCTTTCAACAACTCGAACGACCATTTAAAGATCAGAACGGTGCTCAGGATTCCCATGACCGGGTCGAGAAAATTCAGGTTTAACAGTTTCGCCCCGAACAACGCTGCTATCGCGAAGATCGACGTCAACGCATCCGAGACCACATGCAGATAGGCCGATTTTATTCCCAACTCATGATGATGTCCGTGATGCTCGTGCGTATGCCCGTGGTCATACTCATGGTCAAGGTCATGACCGTTCTTTTTTCTAATAGTCAATATTAACGCGCAGACAATATTCACGGTAAGCCCTATAAATGTGACAATCAATGCCTGATCGTATTGTATGATAACCGGATTGAGAATTCTCTCCACTGACGAATAGACTACCATAATCCCGACAAAACCAAGGAGAATAGCGCTGGTAAAAGCGCCCAGGATTTCGATCTTCCAAGTCCCGAATGAAAAACTTGTATCGTTTTTCAGCCTTTTCGAAATCAGATAGGTGATCAATGTAATACCCAGCGCGCTGGCATGTGTCGCCATATGCCATCCGTCAGCCAGTAATGCCATCGAATTAAAAATCCATCCGAAGAGAATCTCCAATACCATCGTAATAACGGTAATAATGACTACGAAGAAAACTCTTTTTATATTCGATTCGCTAATCCGGTGAAAATCGTGTCTATGCTGATAAAGACTGAGATTTGTCCTGTGCATATACTTCCCCGAAATATCGTTTATCCCCCGTTCATGTCGTCTTCGAGGGCGCAATACTCGAACTGCTGGCCGTCGGGCACGTTCCGAAGTTCCTCGGCGGCTTCCTCGGGCATCTTAGGATTGACAAACATCCCGCCGGCGTATTCGATCCCGCCCTTCCGTTTGACCTGCGGGATGATCGAGACATACCAATGGAAGAACTCGGCCTCGCGTCTCGAACGGGCGAGGCTCTGGATGACGTAATTGAAATCGGGATTGCGGAGGCCGAAGAAGAACTTATAGAACACTATTTTCATCATATCCGCGAGCCACGGAAGCTGATTTGTGGTAATCATCGAGAATGACGGGGCGTGCTCTTTCGGTACGATCCAGATATGATACGGCGAAAGCGCGGCGTAAGGCGAGAGCGCGGTGAAGCAGTCGTTCTCCGCGACGATCCTGATCTTATCCTCACGCTCCTCTTTCATGATATCGCACATGAGGCAGGTATCGTTGAACTCGTGGTACTTCTTGACCTCATTGACACGGGTTTGGGTCTCGAACGGCATGACCGGAAGGCCGTAGATCTGCGAGTGCGGGTGCTCGAGGGAACCGCCCGCCGCGAAGCCCTGGTTCTTGAAGATGACGATATGCTTGACATCATCGTTGGACTGGATTTCGGTATAACGGCGCAGGTATGCGCGCATCAGCGCCTCGAGCTCTATCGTCGCCATCAGGGCATGGTTGGTGTTGTGACGGGGGTTGTCGACAAGGACGTCGTGGATGCCGAAGCCGTCCATCTCCTTATGCAGATGGATATGCCGTTTCCCCGGACGGACCCTCCGGTCGGGGCTCGCGAACTTGTTTTCGACCACACGCACCTGCCACTTCTTCCCGGACGGCGTGCGGAAAATTTCCTTATCCTCGGGGTTCTCGTTACCGCGGCAGAACGGGCAGTTGTCCCGGTAGGCGGGCCGCTCCTTGAGCGCATCAAGGTTATCCTTTTCGGTCTTGTGGAAGTCCGTGGGGCGTTTCGAACGCCCGGGCGAAAAGATCACCCAGTCGTTGGTGATAAGATTTTTTCTGATTACCGGCATAACCCCTTCCTCGGTCTTTTATTTATGGTCACTTTTAATTACTAACTATAGGAAGTGACCATTGGGCTTTTTATTGATAATAATATTTAGTTTGTTAGAAAAAAAAGGGGTATTGGAACTGCCCTTATTTTAGTATATAAATAAAAAGAGCGCAAGAAAGCGACCTACAGGATGTAGGAAGTGCCGTGCGACGACATGGACGTCCAAAGCCGGCAACCCGCAGGATGCGGGAAGTGCCGGGAATACATAGATATTTTAAAAGCAGGGTGAAAATTTGCGTAAAGCGCAGTTGGAGAATAAAATATTCCCATCGAGGTGAATAAATGGAAGAAATGAAGAAGAAATCATCTCGATACGCCCCGCCTCCGGCGGTGCTACTCGATGTCCGAAAATAGACCGGAGGCCGAGTAGACTCGAACAACGTGAGAGACGTATCGAGGCCGGTTAAGGAGTTACCATGCCATATATGTATATCCTTTTTTGTAGTGACGGCACTTTTTACACTGGAAGCACTTGGGACATGGAAAAGCGGCTATCAGAACACAATTCCGGTGAAGGAGCAAACTACACTAAAGAACGGCGTCCGTTAAATTTAGTGTATTATAAAGAATACTCGCGGATCGAAGACGCTTTCCATAGAGAGAAACAGGTCCAGAATTGGAGCCATGCGAAGAAAAAAGCTTTGATTGATGGAGATTTGGAAAAGCTAAAACAAAAGGCAAAGAAGAGTTTTAAAAAATAGCATCTCGATACGCCCGCCTCCGGCGGTGCTACTCGATGTCCGTTTGATTCACACTTCTTCCGGCGGGGCTACTCGATGTCCGTTTTCATTCGGATGAGAGTGTTCCGTTTATATCGAAACGTCCCACACCGGAAACCGAGTGCCTTGAAGAGGCGTACCGAGGTTTCCGAAGGTGCGGGTATGCCCTAACTGTATATTCTTTAATGCGGACTTACGCTCTCCTCAATGTCGGACGAAGCCTGTTGGGCTCGACAAAGGCATCTTTTTCAATCGATTTGAAGACAATATAGAAAACGTTCATAAAACAGTCGTCGGAATGAAACATACACATCCTGCACTCTGTTTTGATAATTTCGGCGACCTCGCCTACATCTTCAGGTGAAAGACTGTTTCTCAATTCGATCACGATTTCCCGGTAGCTATTTAGAAGCTCTGGATAATTGATCTTCGTATTATCGCCTTCGTAAGCGGAGATGATATTTAAAAACTGATAAAAGAATTCTTTCGATTGCGATGTTGATGGGCACTTCTCGCTCATCCTCCTAAACGATTC
This sequence comes from Spirochaetes bacterium GWF1_51_8, assembly GCA_001829415.1. GTDB lineage: Bacteria > Spirochaetota > Brevinematia > Brevinematales > GWF1-51-8 > GWF1-51-8. The sequence continues at coordinate 15,347 of MIBE01000006.1, read as the reverse complement.
TTTTATTTTTTCCAAGCCTTCCGCGTTGAAATCCTTCGACATGGTCTACCTCCTAAACTTTAATGACTGTTTTTTCTTCCCCGCTCAACGCCTGCAGGAGAGTCCATGCGCGGATTTCGCGATATTTAAAAAGTATCAGCGAGTAAGCATTTTTCATGTCCGAGTTCATAATTCCCAAAACTTCAGGATTCTTCTTCGCCAGCGTAAGATACCCTTCCTGGAACAATGGATTATCTTCCTTGAGTACCTCGAAATATCCCGGAATTGAGATGTCATAGGAGTTCATATCATCGAGCTTCCCGTTGCCGATATGCAGTAATCCCTTGTCGGTGTATTTCATATCGTCAAGCTTACCGGTAGTATTCGCGGTGAGAAGATAGATCTTTCCCGCGTTATACGCATACATCATAGTGCGGGAGGCCAGACGGTACCTCGCGACGGAGACGACCGTGCAAAGCGAATTCTCTTCCAGATTCTGTATTACATTACTTTCTAATATCGCCATAGCTTCCTCCATTGAAAATATTATAGATTTTATAGGATTTCTGAAAAATATCAAGAGAAATTTCATTACTAAGCATAATATATTTTCGATTAGTAGAAAAAGGGATTAGGATGGATGAATGATGGAAAGACAGAGAGGCTACGACTCTTTCGATTTGGCGGGGATTTTCGGAACCGCGCGGGAACCGTCGGGCTTCTTGGGCTTATCGCCGTAGATCGCGATCGCGTCCTTCCCCGCGCCCTTCGAGGCATAGAGCGCCTCGTCGGCGTTATTGAAGAGGTAATAGACTTCCTCGCCGTCCTTCGGGAATTCGGCGATACCCATACTCAGTGATATCTTCAGTTCGCGCCCGTCGCTCGACACGACCGAACTGTTCTTGATCAGCGTCGCGAGGCGCGCGCAGACCTTGAACGCTTCCTGCGCCGCGGTGTTCGGGAGCACGATCACGAACTCGTCTCCGCCGTAACGTGCCGCGATGTCTACTTCCTTACGCACGGTCTTGTTGATACATTCCGCGAGGAGCTGCAGCGCCTTATCGCCCGTGCTGTGACCGTATCCGTCGTTGATCCGCTTGAAGTCGTCGACGTCGAAGATCACGAGAGAGAACACACGCCCGTAACGCTTACTGCGCTCGAGTTCGTCGGAAAGTTCCTTATAGAAGTAATGGGTGTTGTAGAGGTTGGTGAGGCTGTCGTGGATAGCCCAGCTGAATAAACGGGCGTTGTCGAGGATGGTCGAGGCGAAGTTCGCGATAATCGTGATGATCTCTACGTCGTCCATCGTAAACGGTTCCTTCTCGGATGTGTTCGCGATTTCGAGTACCGACACCACCTCGTTGTCTACCTGCAACGGCATCGCGATCACCGATTTGATCTCGACCTTTACGATATCGCTGATGAGCGGCTTCTCGTACTCCTTCTTCGAGATATCGTCCACGAGGATGGAGATCGCCTTGATATACGATTCCCCGACAATCCCTTCGCCGGGACGGATATAGATGTCCTGGAGAAGTTCGCCGTAGTTTTCAAGGATAATCTTGTTGTTTTCGTAACGGTAAGTGTCCTGGTAACGGAGGATATTGCGTTCGTTGTCGTAGACGAGGAGGGAACCGAGGGAGGCTTCGACCGATTCGATCGCGAAACGGACGATCATGGTATGCAGAATATTACTCTCGCGCATGTCCAAGATTTTCAAGAACTCGCTGAGCTCTTTCAGGATCTTAACAGCCCGGTCTCGTTTTACAAATTGACGTTTGTAGTTCATGCGTTTGGCGTCTTTGTCGCCGTTGGATTCTCTCACTCACCGCTCCCCAGAGCCGCAAATTTTCCGCTCAATAAACTTCTAATTTTATCAGCAATTCTTGCATATGTCAAACCATAATGCAGTAATAATTTCTCGCGCGATCCTATCGGCGGGAACTCGTCGGGAACGGCTACACAGGCTACTTTCTTACCCGGATTGAGCCGTGAAATCTCGCAGGTCAGGTATTCGGCGACACCGCCGGTCTTGATTCCTTCCTCGATTATCAGCACTGGGCGCTTCCCCTTCGAAAATTCCTCTATCCTATTTCTATTTATCGGCTTTGCAAAGCGTAAATTTACGATTTCTACAGATATATTGTTTTCTTTTTCAAGGTGTTTCGCCGCCTTTACCGCCTCACGGAGTAATGTCCCGGTCGAGACGATCAATGCGTCCTTTCCTTCCCGCACCCTGCACGATTCGCCCCATGCGAGGGGATGGTCTTCCGGCTTATACCCGGCGATCTCGTTCACGGAGTCTCTCGGGTAACGCAGCGCTATCGGCCCGTCCCAGTTCTCGTAGGCGAAACGGAGCATCATCCGTAACTCTTCGCCCGTCGCGGGAAGCATCAACCGGAAGTTGGGGATGGAGCGGATGAACGAGATATCGAACACCCCCTGATGCGTTTCGCCGTCGCCGGGAACCAGTCCCGCGCGGTCGATACAGAAGATCACCTTCGAGTTCGCGATCCCGATATCGTGGATCAGTTGGTCGTAGGCGCGCTGGAGGAATGTCGAATAGATCGCGACCACGGGCTTCAGCCCCTTGATCGAAAGCCCCATCGCGTAATCCACGGCGTGCTGTTCCGCGATCCCGACATCGGTCAGACGTCCTGGGAAACGCGCGGCGAATTCGGTCAATCCCGTCCCGGTCGACATCGCGGCGGTGATCGCGTGGATGTTTTCATCCTTTTCTGCAAGCGCGCACATCTCTTCCCCGAATATCGCGGAATAGCTCTTACCGTGCTCTTCGAGCGGGATGCTACCGTCGCCGTTGATCGAAACCCCGGCTATCCCATGGAACGAGCTGGGATCGTTCTCCGACGGTTCGTAGCCCTTGCCTTTCTGGGTCTTGATATGCAGAATAACCGGACGGTCGACCGTGTGCTTGATGGATGTGAACACGTGGATCAACTCTTTCAGGTTGTGGCCGTCGAACGGCCCGTAATAGAGCATGCCCATATCGCGGAACAGGTTTTCAGGTATAAAGAGGTTTTTTATGAATTCTTTGGTGCGATAGAGGAATCTTTGGATTGCGCCGCCGATTCCCGGCATCTTCGCCACTCCGAACTCAACCTTCCGCTTGAACCGGACATATCCCTCGGATGTGCGGAGCTTGTTGAAGTAACGGGTAATGCCGCCGACACTCTCGGAAATGGTCATCCCGTTATCGTTCAGTACGGCGATCACCGGGAGCTTCTGGTGCGAAATCGTGTTGAGCGCTTCGAAAACGAGGCCGCCCGTGAACGAGCCGTCGCCGATCACGGCGAGGGTATGAGACTTATCGTGCTTCAGTTCCTTTGCGCGCGCCATTCCCGACGCTATCGATAAGGAAGTCGAACTATGCCCGGTGTGCACCGGATCGTAACAGCTTTCGCGGGGGTTGGGATACCCGGAAAGCCCGCCGAAGCTCCTTAATGTATCGAAGCGCGCGCGGCGCCCGGTCAGTATCTTGTGTACATAGCATTGATGGCCGACATCCCAGATAATATCGTCTTCGGGCGTGTCGAACACATAATGGAGCGCGACGGTCAGTTCCACGACCCCGAGGTTCGGGGAAAGATGCCCGCCGGTACGCTTGACCGTTTCTATCAGGAAGCCGCGGATTTCTCCGCAAAGAGTTTTTAACTCGTCTATGTTCAGTTTTTTTAAATCCTGAGGACTTTGGATGTCATCCAGCATAAAGATACATCTCTCCTTGCCCCTCCCTTACAAATCATTTTTAAGTAGTAGACCATTCGCCCCCATGGGCTATTTGAAAAGCGAATTCATCATGATACCGACGTACTTGATGATGATATCCTTCTGCTTGGCGTCGGTAAATCCCTCGAGTTTCAGCCTGATCGAGGACATATTCGTCGTGAACGTGTAGTTCGTAATCAGGTTCGTCGCGATATTCGTATAGAAGTTCGTCCGCCCGTTCGTGGCGACATTCCACCCGAGCAATGGCGCGATATTGGTCAAATAGGTATAGTTCGTGATAAACTCGGCGTAGTTTGTCGAAAACACGAGGTCGTCGGCGTTGAAGTACTCCGACTCGGACTGCGAGAAGTTCTTGATCTCGAAATCCATGTTGTGGATATCCGAGGAGAACACCGAGTAATCCGGCGAGATGAACTTGACAGGGCATTCTCCGGTCATCATTACCCCGAGCACCTGCCCGTTCACGATCGTCGATGTATCCGCCTTCAGCGTGACTATCCCGCCGTCGACACTCTCGACTTTCGCGGGCACCGTAAACTTGCTTTGGTTATTGATATTGAGTTCGTTCTTGCTCTTGACCGTATCGTCGCCTTTCAGCTCGATGTCCGGGAAGAACGAGAACATTTCGCCCTTTCCGGTCACACCCTTCTGCCCGACATTCTTGTTCTTCGTCTGCTCGATCTTATACTTCATCAGTGTCTTTTCGGAGAACTTGATCCTCAGGATGTCCCCCGGTTTCAGGTTCAGGTGATAGAACGGCATCGTCGTCCACACCGACTTCGCGAAGCCGTAAGCAGTCATTAATAATAGTAGAAAGATGATATAACGGGTAACCCGGTTCATAAAACCGCCTCTACTTTTTTCCGTACCTCGCCGATCAGCGCCGCCGCGTCCAGCCGTTCGGAAACGGCGTTATAGTTCATGATGATGCGGTGTTTCAGGACCGGGACGAGAACGGAGTCTATATCTTCTTTATCGACCATTTTCTTGGAAACGATAGCGGCATGCGCCTGCGCCGCCCGGACAAGCATCTGCGACGCGCGAGGCCCCGCGCCCCATTCCACATAGTTCTTTACAAATCCGTGTTTGCTCTCCGCCGGACGGGTTCCGCGCACCAGTTCCAGCGCGTACTCTTTTACCTTATCCGACACCTGAATCCCCCGGACGGTCTCCATGAGGTGCTTTAATTCTTTCGCGTCGATAACCGGCTTGATCCCGGCGATCTTCGCGCTGTCGGCGTCGATAATCTTCATTTCGTCTTCGCGCGACGGGTAATCGATATAAATAAATAATAGAAAACGATCGAGTTGGGCTTCCGGTAACGGATAAGTGCCTTCGTACTCGATGGGGTTCTGCGTCGCCATGACAAAAAACGGATCGGGCAGTTCGTAGGTCTCGCCGAGGATAGTAACCTGCCGCTCCTGCATCGCCTGGAGAAGCGCGGACTGGGTTTTGGGCGGAGTACGGTTGATCTCGTCGGCGAGAACGATGTTCGAGAAAACCGGGCCTTTGATGAAACGGAAGTTCTTGCCTTCCTTACCGCCCGCCGCGAGGATTTCCGTTCCGGTGATATCCGAGGGCACCATATCGGGCGTGAACTGGATCCGGTTGAACGTGAGATCGAGAGTGCGGGCGAGGCTATTGATAATTAAGGTCTTCGCGAGACCCGGAACCCCTTCGATAATCGAATGCCCGCCCGCGAGCATTGAGATAAACATCAGCTCGACGGCGTGTTCCTGCCCGACAATCACCTTTTTCAATTCGCCGCGTACCGCGGTGAAAATCGCGTCAATGGACCTCAAATTCGTCCCCCTCGTCGATTTCATTCGAGCTTCTGTCTTTATTCTCGGTGGCGGCCTTCGAGAGCTCCTCGATATAACCGTTCCGCAGGGTTTCCGATACCATGTCGAGCGTCCGGATCTCCTCGTCGTCAAGGTTCCCGGCCGTCTTTTCCTTCAGCATCTCCAGCAGGTCGAGGATACTTTTCGTTTCCTCGATATCGAGATCGACCTCGGTGCTGAGCGGATTGGGTATCCGCCCCAGAGCGATCAGTCCAGACTGGTACAAGAGCATGATATAAGAAACGAAGTTGAAGCCGATCCGGTTCATCCTGTAGATATCCTTCTCTCTAATATTGTAATGCGTTTTTCCGGGAAATCAAGCCTCTCATGGAAAAAAGCCGGCTTGCCGCCGGCTTTCTATCCCGGAATATCCTTGTTATTTTTTCGTACCGCCGGGGCGCTTTTTAGCCGGTTTCGGCGCTTCGGGCGCGGGCGCGGCGTGCCTTTTCATCACAACCGGGCCGTCGTTTTTCTCAAGGTTCGCCTGTATCGGGAAACGGTCTTTATCCGAAGGCCCGAGTATCTCGTTGATCTCTTCCGAGTTCAGGACTTCCCTTTCGAGAAGCACCTTAGCGAGCTTGTCGAGCTTAGCCTTGTACTTCACGACCAAATCCTTCGCCTTCTTGTATGCGTCGGTGATGATGTCGCGGATCTCGTTATCGATCGTCTCGTGTATCTTCTCGCTGAAGTTCTTGCGGGTAACAAGGTCTTTCCCGAGGAACACCGGCCCTTCCTTCTCGCCGTAGCTGACAGGCCCCAGTTTCTCGCTCATCCCCCATTCGCAGACCATCGAGTGCGCGATCTGTGTGGCGCGGTCGATATCGTTGGATGCCCCGCCGGAAATCCAGTCATGCCCGAACTTGATCTCCTCGGTAGCGCGCCCCGCGAGCAGAACCATCAGTTCCTGCAGAAGTCGTTCTTTGAAGAGGTGAGTCCGTTCGTCGACAGGAAGGCTGAACGTCACACCGGCGGCGAACCCGCGCGGGATAACTGTGATCTTGTGGATCGGGTCGGTGAGCGGGAGGAAATGGCCGAGGACGGCGTGGCCGCTCTCATGGTACGCTGTGACAAGCTTATCCTCGTCGAGGATGATCTTGCTCTTCCGTTCGGGGCCGAGAAGGATTTTATCCTTCGCGAACTCGAAGTCGCCGTCGTTCACTTTCTTTCTATTATCACGCGCCGCTTTTAACGCCGCTTCGTTGACAAGGTTTTCGATGTCCGCGCCGGTCAGTCCGGGAGTGCCTCTCGCGATATTCTCGAGGTTGGTTTCCGGTTCGAGCGGGACTTTACGGGTGTGTACTTTCAGGATCAGTTCGCGGGCGCGGACATCGGGCTTATCCACGACGATCTTACGGTCGAAACGCCCGGGACGCATGAGCGCGAGGTCGAGGATGTCGGGACGGTTGGTCGCCGCGAGGATGATGAGTCCCTCGGACGAATCGAAGCCGTCCATTTCGACAAGTATCTGGTTGAGCGTCTGCTCGCGTTCGTCATGCGAACCGCCGAGCCCGGCGCCCCTGGAACGGCCTACCGCGTCCAACTCGTCGATGAAAATGATACACGGGGCGTTCTTGCGCCCTTCGGCGAACAAGTCGCGGACACGCGACGCGCCCACCCCGACGAACATTTCCACGAACTCGGAACCGCTGACGCTAAAGAACGGGACGTTGGCTTCCCCGGCGACGGCCTTCGCGAGAAGGGTCTTACCGGTTCCGGGCGACCCGACAAGCAATGCTCCCTTCGGTATCTTCGCGCCCAATGATGTAAATTTCTGCGGACTTTTTAAGAACTCCACGACTTCCTGCAGGTCCTGTTTCGCTTCCTCGCATCCGGCGACGTCCGCGAAGGTAATCTTCCCGCTCATATCGCGGTGCAGACGCGCCCGGCTCTTACCGAACGACATCGCGCGGCCCGGATCGCCTCCCTGGCCTCCGCGCATCAACAGGAACCACAACAGGAACATCCCCACCGAAATAATCACAATCCACCAGATGAAGTCTCCGCTCCCGTCACGAATCGGCTCGCCGATGATCGCGATATGGTTCGTCTTGAGTAACGGAAGAAGGGTCGGATCGTCGAGCGGGATGACCGTCTTGAACTCTTTCGCGCCGGTGGCGTCGGGGTTCTTGAATTCGCCGTTGATCATTTGGCCCTGTATCACCACACGGGCGATTGCGTTGCCCTCGATGCTTTTCAGGAACTCGTTATAGGTCAAAACCGGCTTCGGCTTCATGTAAAGATAAATAAGAAGGAAAACGCCCAGTACGATAATCAGAAAGATAGCGAAATACATCCCCTGATTGCGGTTATTGGGAGGAAATTGGCCGCGGTTTTTATTCTTCATGTCGCTCATTCGAGACTCCTATTTATTCCTCTTCCACCCACGCGATGTAGGGGAGATTACGTAATTTTTCATAGTAATCGAGGCCGTAACCGACCACGAATTCGTTTTTGATCGTGAAGCCGACGAAATCGGCGGAAAGCTCCACCTTTCTGTTCGCGGGCTTATCTAAGAGAACGCAGATTTTCACATCGGCGGGCTGGTGAATATCGCGGATGTAGCGCATGATGTGCGAAAGGGTCAATCCGGTATCGAGGATGTCCTCGACAAGGACGACCTTCTTCCCGGCGATATCCATCGACAGGTCGCGGGTAATCTTAACCGTTCCGGTATGCTCGGTGCCCGCGTAGCTTTCGGTGGAAAGAAAATCTGTCGTGATATTCCGGCTTTTCATCGCGCGGATCAGGTCGGAGAAGAAAATGACCGAACCCTTAAGATTCGCGATCATCACCGCCTCGGAATCCCCGAGGTAATTGTCGATCACCGAAGCAAGCTCGGCGACCTTCTCCTGTATCTTCCCGGCGGAAATGTAAGTCTGGAGTTTCATACTTCCTCACCCTTTATATGACCCGGATCGACATTCCGGGAATACCGTCATGCACATAGAAATCGGACGAAATTCTGAACCCGCGCCCGGGAATATAGACCCCGATCACCCGTCCGCCGCCGTCGGTAAAAACCGCCGCGCCCGCACGGAGCCATCGCGGAACCTTTATATCGGTAAACAAGTCCTGGAGCTTCTTCGTCCCGCCGCCGGAAATGGCGATTCTGTCGCCCTCTTTCCATCCCCGGATTACGATTTCAGTGATCCCCGAGGGATCGAACACGCAGGCGGTCGTATCGTCACGCGAAAAATCCCCGCTTCCGAAACGGAAGGTTCTATTCCCTATCCCCGCGGAAAATCCATCCAATAGTTTAGCATGAATCGGGGTGTTCTGACAATTTTTATCCATCTTTTCCAGTACAAATTCCGAGTATGAGGAAAAAACACGGAATTTTTTCGAACGGAAAATCTCGCGGGTGCCGTCGGATTTATCGCAAAATTTAATCAGATTCTCCATAAAAGACAAATTCGCGCGAAATCCGGAATCCATCTCCCGCGCTACCGTTTCCCTGATAAACCGCCGTACCGCCGGAATGCGTTTTGTGTCGGCGAATATCGCCTTATCGATACAGACCCGCCCTTCCCTGCGCGTCACATATTTCCGCAGTCCCTTCATCACGCGCCGGAAGTATTCCTCGTCTCCCCGCGCAAGCAGGTAATAGTCCCGCAGGTGTTCCCGGAAATCGGGAAAGCCTGTTTCTATCACGGGGATCACGTTCGCGCGGATATAGTTTCTCGGCATTCCAGTGTCGCGGTTGGTCGAATCTTCGACATACTCGAGGCCGTGCGCGGAGATGTATTCCATGATATCGCGGCGGGAGATAAAAAGAAGCGGCCGAATCACCCCGCCCATTTTTAGGCGGATCGCGGGGATACCCGACGGCCCCGTGCCCTTGAAGAGGCGGAAAAGCATCGTCTCGGCGAGGTCGTCCAGATGGTGCGCGGTGGCGGTTTTGTTCGCGCCGAGCTCGACGGCGGCCTCTTTCAGCGCGGCGTATCGCAGTTCACGTGCGGCGTGCTCAAGCGACATCCCGCGCTCACCGGCGTAACCCGGCACGTCGACATGGCGTTCGCGGAACTCCATACCGAGCCGTCCGGCAAGTCCGCGTGAAAACTCGAGGTCGCGGCCGGCCTCGCTCCCGCGGATACCGTGATGGATATGCGCGGCGCAGAGTTCGATCCCGAGCTCGTCTTTCAGCCCTGTCAAGAGGTGCGCGAGGCAGACGGAATCGGCGCCGCCCGATAAGGCAATTAAAACCTTATCGCCCGCGTCGATGAGACTGTATTTCCGGGAAGTTTCAAGGAATATGCGGCGGAGTTCGTCGCATGGGGTCATTGATTGAATTCGTTCATCGCTCTGTCAATTTCGCCTTCGATAATCAGCGAAACCGCGTCGCATACTTTATCGATCACGGGGTCTAAAAGCGTCATCTCGTCGGAAGAAAACTCGCTCAGCACATACTGTTCCAGCCGTATCTGCTCGGGGGAATTGCCCACACCGATCCTGACGCGCGGAAAATTATCCGACTTCAGGAACTGGATCAGCGACTTGATGCCGTTATGCCCCCCGCTCGAGCCGTACTTCCGGATACGCACCGAACCGAACGAAAGGTTGACGTCGTCGCAGATGACGATAATATTCTCCGGCATGATCCGGAGAAAACTCGCCATATACAGGACGGCCTCGCCGCTCAGGTTGACGAAAGTCTGGGGCTTGAGAAGCATGACACGTTCTTTCCCTAAGCGAAAACGGCCGATCAAAGATTTTTTCTTCTTGGTATCGACAACGATCCCGTGACGGACCGCTAATCTATCTAAAACCTGAAATCCGAGGTTGTGCCGGGTGCGCTCGTATTCCTCCCCGGGATTTCCGAGTCCTACTACCAGTTTCAAAAGAATCCTCCCGCGGACAGCGATAAAAATCCCATCCGCAATCGATTACTTGATTTCGACGAGCACATTTCCTTCGTTGGTCATCACCTGATACTCTTTCTTCACCTCAATTTCGCGTACGAGCATGTACTGCTTCTGTTTGAGGTGGGTGACGTCGATCTCGATGGAGTTGGGCAGGTTCTTGGGAGTAGTACGGATTTTCAGCTTCTTGGTGAAAATGAAAAGCGCTCCGCCTTCCTTCACGCCGACCGGGATACCGGTATAGTTTACCGGAACGTCGGTGATAAAGAGCTTATCGGCCGCTACCGCTAAGAAATCGATATGCATGAAACGGCGCGTGATCGGATGGAACTTATAGTCCTTCACAACCACGTCGTACGTCTTCCCGCCGAGTTCCATCTTGATGATGTTGTGGCGGGCGACTTTGCCGAACAGCTTCTCAAATTCCCCATAGTTCACTGAAACGGCTAAAGGCTTTTCGACACCCGCGCCGTAGATAACACCGGGAAGCATTTTATCGTCACGTAATCTTGACGCTTCTTCCTTGCCGAGTTTCTTTCTGTCTTCTGCTTTCAATATAAATTCTTCTGACATGGGAACCATCCTCCTGGTCACTCAATTCCAATTTATTGTACTTTTGTTTCGTTCACGAATAAGCTGTTTACCGACTCGTTCAGGTGAATCCGTTCGATCGCTTCGCCGATCAATCCCGCCACCGTGAGTATTTCCATCTTCTTGCCGATCAGCGCGAGTTTCGCGTCGTCGATCGGGATGGAATCGGTAAAATAAATCTTGTCGATCATCGAGTCCTTCAGCCTCTCGGCCGCCGGCCCGGACAATACCGCATGCGAGGAGAACACATGGATCGCCTTCGCGCCCTTCTTCTTCAGGATGGCCGCCGACTGGCAGATCGTCCCCGCCGTATCGACCATGTCGTCTATCATCACAACATTCAATCCTTCGACTTCGCCGATCAGGTTCAGCACTTCGGCCTCGTTCTTCTTCTCGCGGCGTTTATCGAGAATCGCGAGATTGGTATTGAGAAGCTTCGCGAGGAACCTCGAACGCTCTACGCCGCCGATATCGGGCGATACCACTACAAAATCGGACAAATCCCCGAGCGACTGCACCTTCTTCAGGAACACGGGTGTCGCATGGAGATGGTCTACCGGTATATCGAAAAATCCCTGTATCTGCGCCGCATGAAGGTCGAGTGTCAGCAGACGGTCTGTTCCGGCGACAGTCACGAGGTTCGCGACCAGCTTCGCGGAAATCGGCACACGCGGTTCGGCCTTACGGTCCTGGCGCGCATACCCGAAATACGGAATAACAGCGGTGATCCGTTCGGCCGAGGCCCTGCGGAGCGCATCGATCATGATCAGGAGTTCCATCAGGTTCTTATGCCCGGGGTTGCAGGTGGGCTGAATGATGTAAACATCCTTTCCGCGCACATTTTCACGAATTTTCACGAAAATTTCATTATCCGCGAAGTCGGTGATAAACGTATCTACGATCGGGACGCCGATATAATCGGCAATTCCTTGCGCCAAGACCGGGTTCGCCCGGCCTGTCAGCAGTTTCAAATTCGAAACCGGCATCTTTTATTCCTTACCTGACCCGTCTTTTCACAGACATTATTACTCACGGTCACTAAAACCGCATTTATTATACTGGGGAGGAAGGGCTCGAACCTTCAACGCCTGGCTCCAAAAACCAGTGTGCTGCCAATTGCACCACTCCCCATCATTTCGGTAAAACTAAGTAAGCCGCATCGACCTAAAATTCCCCTTCCTAAAAATCGCAGGACTATTCGGATTGATACGCCTCGAGAATAGCGCTCTGCAGTTTCTCCCTGAACTGGGTGTTGATCGGATGTGTGACATCCTTCATTTCGCCCGAACGTGTTTTCCGTGAGGGCATCGCGATGAACAACCCGCCTTTCCCTTCGATCACCTTAATGTTGTGTACGACGAAACTGTCGTCAAACGTCACCGACGCGTAAGCCTTCAGCTTGCTGTCGCCTTCCAGTTTCTTGATCCTGATGTCTGTAATCTCCATGAGTTCATCCTCCTGGTGATGAATTTGTAAGAACACGCCCTTTACCGCTTAGCGGTAAACCGGATTACATCGAAAGAACCGACAATTTAATTGTTTCTTAAGCCTTTCAAAGTTCTCATCACGGATTACTTCGTCATCAAACATAAAAAAAAGAGAAGAACCGCTCCCGCTCATTAAAGACCCGCGAGCACCCAACATTCCGTCCAGCTTCTGCTTTAAAGCGGAAAGTTTCTCCTCAAGAGTAAAGATTTTACTTTCGAATCTATTATACATAATTTTCCGCAAAAAATCAATATCAAGCGCGCTTTTTTTCGATATTTCGTTCGTCTCCAAACCCTTACCGTAACTGTCAATGAGCGAGTACGCCTTCGCGGTCGATACATGAATATCGGGATATACCACGATGAAATAAACTCCTTCCAGCCGCCCGGGAAGCTTTTCTATCAGTTCGCCCTTTCCCGTCACACGGCATAACCCGCCGTGGAAGAAAAACGGTACGTCGCTCCCGATCTTCGCCCCCAACATCTCCAACTCCGCATAGGGAATCCCGGCCATCGCGCCCAAACCCATCAGCGTAAACGCCGCGTTTGAACTTCCGCCGCCCAATCCCGCGCCCATCGGTATCCGTTTCTCCACTTCCACACGGAAGCAGCCGCGTACCCCGAAACGCTCCTTGAAGAGCCGGACGGCTTTGTGCACCGTCGTATCCGTCCCGGCGACGTCCATCCCGGAGAACACGACGGTATCCGAAGTATCCTTCTCTATCGTGATCGTGTCCGAGAGCGATATCTCCTGGAAGACGCTGTCGATAAAGTGATAGCCGTCCGACGGGTCCTTGCCTGTAATATCGAGAAAAAGGTTCAGCTTAGCGGTAGATTCGAGCCTCATCCAATCGGCGTGCCGTTGGCGCGGGCGTATTCCTGGAAACGCTCTACGAGTTTTCTCGTGATCGCGCCCGGTTTCCCGTCTCCTATGACACGTCCGTCGAGGCTGATCACCGGTACGACCTCCGCGGCGGTACCGGTCAGGAAGCACTCGTCGGCGGTATAGATCTCCGCCCGGGTGAAGAGCTTATCGATCAGGTTCACTCCCATCCCCGCGGCGAGTTCCGCCACAGTCGACATCGTGATCCCCGGAAGCGCCCCGGCGTATACCGGCGGAGTGTAGATCACGCCCTTGCGGATGATGAAGATGTTATCGCCGGTGCACTCCGCGACATAACCTTCCTGATTGAGCATTAACGCCTCTTCCACGCCTGCGGTCTTCGCCTCTATCTTCGCGAGGATATTGTTAAGGTAATTGAGCGATTTGATCATCGGGTTGACCGCCTCAGAGATGTTCCTTCTCGTGGGTACGGTCACGATCGGCATACCGTTCCGGTAATGTTCGGCCGGGTAAAGCTGAATAGTGTCCGCTATGATAAAGACGCTTGGATTACTGCATTTCCACGGCGCGAGGCCGAGAGGCCCGGTTCCGCGTGTGACCACCGGGCGGACATAACCGTTATCGAGCCCGCTCTCACGGCATGTCAGCAGGATCGCCTGCTTCAGTTCCTCTTTGGAGACCGGGATATCCAGCATAATAATTTTCGCGGAATTAAAAAGACGGTCGATATGCTCGTCGAGTTTGAAGACTTTCCGCTCATAAAAACGAATTCCCTCGAACACGCCGTCGCCGTACAGGACGCCGTGATCGAACACCGATATGGCCGCGTTTTCGCGATCCACCAGCCCGCCGTTCAGCCAGACCTTTTTACCCATAGAAGACTCCTAAAATAAAGAATAATGATGACGGAGTTGTTCATATTTGTATTACTAATTTGTTTTATACGATCCGTTTCCTTTTTAGAAATTGACAGACGCGGGCGGCTGAAATAGAAAACAGCGGAGCCGTTATTTCAATTCGATTACCTGGTCGCATTTGTGCGCGATATCCGTGTTGTGTGTCGCGATCACGAACGTCTTATTGAAGTCGGTCTTGAGTTTCCACAGCAGGTCTTCGACCGCGCCGGAATTGCGCTTA
>MIBE01000006.1:0-793 GCA_001829415.1 Spirochaetes bacterium GWF1_51_8 | reverse complement strand
CTGCGATCATCCGTACGCAAGAAGAACCGTGTGTATCACTCGCAGCTGAGTAGCTCTCGTTCCTCGGCACCAAGGCGGCGGCCGAAACACTCGCAGAGCTTTGCGTCGAGATCGACGACGAGACACTGGCGATTATGCTCCTGATATCACCGTATCGAAACGACTACAAGGAGCTGCTCGAACAAAGACTGGACCCAGAAGCCCAGGTAGAAACGCTCGCTGAACTCGGCACCATAGACCCCGGCCTCATAAGCATCCAGCCGCTCATCTGGGCGATCGTCGAGGCGGTCGAAAAGACTCGCGGCGCCTGCGGCGAAGACTGCGCCTGTGCAAACGCATAAACCGCACAAATGCGGCCCCCGTGGCCGCATTTTTTTACCCTTTACATAAAATTATATCTATGGTTATATTCACCTAGTACAAATCATAAGCAAGAGAGGAGTAAAGGATGAACAAGGCATTGGAAAAGGCACTCGACCAGGCCACCACCAAGCGGCTTGAGGCCGTTCAAAGAGCCATTGGAGAATTGCAAGTTGATCGCATCGAGGTAACCGTAAAAAGCGTCGTGATCATCGGTACAAAGACGGCGACCGGCAGCCTGATATACATGGCATACCGAACAAAAGATCCGGTAGTACAGGCGATTCTGATACAGCAGATCGTGATGCACTCCCCGCTCCGCCAAGAATACAGGCACAAACTTCTGGAGATCATCCCGGACACGAACAGACTCGCGCAGCTCTACGGCATACATAACCATGCATTTTCTATAACACCGGTCTGGCACGAACGG
>MIBE01000005.1:7775-74245 GCA_001829415.1 Spirochaetes bacterium GWF1_51_8 | reverse complement strand
ACGCGGGAAAGTAGGTGTCGCGAGGTCCTGTCTTTATATCTTTAAAAACCCCTTCGTTAATGAAGGGGTTTTTTGTTTGTTGATTCTTATTACTTTGCAAATCAACACGGGGGGATTAATTTAACACCCCCAGAACGGAAAATTGACACATCGCGGAAAATAGGTTAAATTAATACCGGTAGTGGAAATCGTGAGGAAATATGAATGAGATCATCTTTTTAATCGAAGAAGACGATGGAGGCGGTTTTACCGCGAGAGCATTGGGCGAATCGATATTCACCGAGGGCGATACGGTCGATGAACTGAAAGCAAATATCAGGGACGCGATCCAATGCCATTATGAAAAACCTGCCGACATCCCCAAAGTAATTCGTCTTCATTTCGTTAAAGAAGAAGTCATTTTCTATGCATAAAATTCCACGCGATCTTTCAGGCCGCGAATTCATCGGTCTACTTTCAAAATTCGGATATCAGGTGACTCGTCAAAGCGGATGCCATATCAGGATAACATCCTCATACATGAATCAAGTTCATCATATCACCTTCCCCGATCATCACCCGTTAAAAAGCGGTACATTAAATTCGATCTTAAAAGAAATCGCTGAATACTTAAAAATATCCCGAGATGCGATAATCGATAAATTATTCTAATTATATAACTAGAGAATTACACATCGCGGAAAAAAGAGTAATCTATTCTCCGCAGGTTTTCGGAGGAAAAGATGACTGAAGAAACACGCGCGCATTTCGCGAAGGGCTACGAATACTTCCAGAAGCAGAATTATCCCGAGTCGATTAAAGAGTTCTCGTCGGTGATCCGTGACGACGAGCAGACAGTGGATACATATTTTTTCCGAGCGGCCGCTTATTTCGAGACCGGGAAGGCCGACGAGGCGCTTCGCGATTACCGCAGGGTGCTCGAGATCGAACCCGGGCAGGCGCTCGCGTACCTCAATATCGCGATGATCCTCAAGTCGAAAACCCGTTACAGCGAGGCTATTGAAAACTTCGATCTGGCGATAGCCCGGAAGAAAGACCTCGGCGCGGCTTACTATTACAAAAGCGAGTCGTACTTCCAGATGAAGCGTTACACCGAGGCCGTTTCCGCGATGAATCTTTATATCAAACATGTCCCCGGCGATCCCAACGGCTACCTGTTCCGGGGGGCGATCTTCGAGGAGATGTCCGAGCACAAAAAGGCCATCGCCGATTTCGAGAAGGTGATCAAAATGAACGACAAGCATCCGGTGCCCTACTACAATCTCGGGCTGACCTACGAACGGATGGGCGAGACCGAGAAGGCGAAGGATAATTACCGGAAATCCGCAGACCTTGGGCTGAAACCGGCTGTCGAACGTCTTAAAAACTTTAGTTGAGCGGCGTACTATGAATAGAACAATCTGCGTATTCGCGTCGTCGAGCGACCATGTCAGGCGGACGTTTTTCGAGAAGTCCGAGGAACTCGGCCGTCTGATCGCCGCATCGGGCGACCATGTCATCTTCGGCGCGGGGGAGATCGGCCTGATGGGCGCGGTCGGGCGCGCGGTAAAATCCGGCGGCGGGCGCGTCATAGGCGTCATCCCTGAGGTGTTGAACCGTAAGGGGATCGTGTTCGAGAACCCCGACGAACTTGTCGTGACAAAGACGATGGGCGAGCGGAAGGAGATCATGGAAACCCGCGCGGACGCGTTCATCGCGCTCCCCGGCGGATTCGGTACGCTCGAGGAGATACTCGAGGTGATCACATTGAAGCAGCTCGGCTATCACAGAAAACCTATCGTTTTCCTCAATACATCGGGGTTTTATTCCAGCCTGAGCGACCTTTTCGACGAGCTTTTCCGCGAACGGTTTATCGACGAGCTCTTCCGCGACTTGTACTATATCGCCGCCGAGCCGAAGGAAGTTATCGATTACCTCAACGGGTACTCGCCGAAATCCTACAGGCTGAAAGTATGAAAGTATGAATGCCGACAAATATTGATTTCCGGTACGGACTATGCTATAATAAACGGTAATGAAACGCGGGAATAACTCAGTGGTAGAGTACTAGCTTCCCAAGCTGGGAGTCGCGGGTTCAAATCCCGTTTCCCGCTCATACGCCTCCGATACGGGGGCGTTTTTTTATCTGAGGAGGACTATGATGCCGTTAGTAAAAGTGTCTCTGCGCGATACCAATCCCGCCGCGGCGGATAGCGAATCGAAAAAGAAGCTCTTCGACATCCTGCATACTGCGCTTGTCGAAATCTTTAAAATCCCGGACTTCGACCGTTCCCAGCGTCTGGATATCTATTCCACGGACGATATGGAAATCTCGACAAACCGGACACCGGACTCTGTCCTGATCGAGATCACTGTTTTTCCGGGGCGTAAAACCGAAACTAAGAAGAAACTCTACCGCCGTCTGGCCGACGATATCTCCGCCGGATTCGGCATCCCCGTGAACGACATTTCGATCGTGCTTTACGAGCCCGGCCTCGAGTGTTGGGGAATTCGCGGGGGGCAGATCGCGTCTGAAACGGATATCGGTTTCGACCTCAACGTCTGATATTTCCTTTTTCCCTTGCCGGAATGTAAAACCCTTTGGAATTCTACCGATAATCATATATCCGAAAAAAAGGGGTAAGCATGAGCGAATCGTGTAAGATAAAAAGCAGTTTCCGGGCGGCGGCGAAAGATATCTATGAGGCGTGGATGTCGAGCGCGGGGCATACCGCGATGACCGGCAGTCCGGCGTTAGTCGATTCCAAGGTCGGGGGGAAATTCTCGGCATGGGACGGCTATATCTGGGGTATCACCCTGGAACTCGCACCCTATAAGAGAATTGTTCAGGTGTGGCGGACTTCCGATTTCGGCCGCGACGACAGGGATTCGAAAATTGAAATTCAGCTTACCGAAAAGAACGGCGAGACCGAGTTCGTCCTGATTCATGACAACATCCCTGACGGACAGATGGAAGAATACCTCGAGGGCTGGAACGAGTTCTACCTTGACCCGATGCACGACTACTTCAACGGGAGGAAAAAATGACTCCCCGCCGCATCCTGATAACCGGCATTCTCCTCGGTCTCTCGGGCATCCTTTGGGCGAAATTCCTCACCACGGAATACGTTCCGCCGAAAATGCTCGCGATACCCTATTACGCCCAGTACTACATCCCGAACGATACGTTCAATCCCTATAAGATTTTCCCTATCGGCTGGTCGTTTGACGGCAGATTCGCCTATGCGGTGCTTAACGACTGGGACGACGCGATCGGCAACATCATCCACTTCCGTTTTGTCATACAGGATGTCAAGAACAACAAGACGCTCTGGGAGTTCCAGCTCGCTTACGATATGGAAATCCCGAAGGAATACGAGCTTTATAACCTGAAAAGCGACGGGATGAAAATTTATATCGGAAGCGAACAATTGATGCGGAAGATATGGAGCAAGAATGAGAAACTCTTCACCGAAAAACTGGTCAAGTACGAGATATCGCAGGGGAAAAATCCCCTCAAGCAATTCCCGTTGAAGCGGAAAAACGACATCGTCGATTGCGGACTCAATCTCGGCAATTCATCCGAGGCCGAAGCGCAGGTCAAGACCGCGCTTTCAGTGACGATGGTGTCGCTGAAGAAGGGCATCAAGCCGGTCTGGGGCGAGCACGGGATCAAAGCGTACGGCGGCAAGGTCGAAGGTTATTTCCAGAGCCCGTTAAGCGAATATATCGCGGTCGTGATCTCGAAGTACATCCCGAGCTACTCCGGCTATCCCGCCGAGGTCGTCCCGGTGATTGTCGGCACAAGTCTGGAGCAGGGCTTCAAGAAATAGGGTAACTTATAGCGCCAAATCTTCTTTCTGGTTCATCGATTTATCCCGGAAGAACTGCAAGTCCATATTCCCGGCGAAAATCGAGATTCCGAATGTCAGAACACCCACTCTTCCGATAAACATGATGACCGTCAGGATGACCTTCGAGATATCGGTCAAACTTCCAGTGATCCCCATACTCAACCCAACCGTGCCCAGACCCGATGCGGTCTCGAAGATGAGGCTCAGAAAATCTCGGTTCGGTTCGCTGAAGGTCAAAAGAAACGCCCCAAGAAACAGAATCCCGAAGTATGCGATAAAGACGGTCACGGCAGTCCATATCCTGTGTTCCGGGATGATATGCTTGAAAAACGCCACCTTCTCCCCGCCGCGCATTTTAGATTTTACGACCGCGATGATCGCGGAAAACGTCGTGGTTTTCAACCCGCCGCCCGTTCCCGACGGTGAAGCTCCGATTACCATAAGAAACCATAATGCGATAATAGACGACATGGAAAGATTGCCTATCGCGAACGAATCAAATCCCGCTGTGGTCATCGCATTCACGCTCTGGAAGAGCGATATAAAAATCCGGTCGATAACCGGAAACCCCGCGATTTTCGGTTCGCTGAAAAAAATAATAAGTGTTCCCGCTATGGTTCCCGCGAAGGTAATGAACAGGATGATCTTGCTCGTGAAGGTGATCTTTTTCACCTTTCCGTTAATCCGGTAAAACAAGTCAGTGATTACGATAAACCCGATTGCGCCGATGTAGGTCAGGATGAGAATGACGATATTCAGCGCGTAGTTGTTGTAAAACCCTTCCATGCTTGTGTTGTATAAGCCGAAACCGGCGGTACAGAAGGCTGAGATACTGTGAAAGATGGCGCTCCACGCGGCATCCGGGACACTTTGCGAACTGAATATCAGAAACAGCGCGATTGCCCCGACCGCTTCGATTATCAAAGTGAATGCGATAATATTTTTTATCAGTACCCCCACAGAGAAGCCTTCCGGCAGCGGATACTCGTTTTCCAAAATCCGCCTGCGGATCTCCGAAAGTGATTTCCCGCTGAAAATAACAAGAAATGACCCTACCGCCATGTAGCCGATACCGCCGAGCTGGATGAGGATCAGGATAATCAATTGCCCGAAGAAGGTATAACTATCCGCGACACTGACCGTCACCAATCCGGTTGTGGAAACAGCCGATGACGCCACGAAGAGATTATCGAATACCCCCACAGGGACTTTTTGCGAGATTGGCAGACTGAGAAATAGGACGCCGAACAGGACGTAGCCTAAAAATCCCAAGAGGATAATCCGTTCCGTCCGGAGTTTAGCCACCATTTTCTTAAATGCCGATAATAGCCCCATGATACGATGCCCGGCTTTACCGAAAAATCCCTTCATCAATTTCCTCGCGTAAGAGTATTCTTAACGATACTCCTCACTTTTTGAGTTGATTATGCACCCAAAATCGAATTTTGTAAATAGTATTGCTGAATTTTTTGGGTTTTTACCGTGGAATGAAAAAGGACGGTATTCATGACGAACACCGTCCCGTTTACTGAAATATATAGGATCGGGAATTCCAGCTATTCCGCGACTTTCAGCCGGATCAGGTTGAAGTACTGATCGGACTGTGTCGAGTCGATCCACCCGATATCGCCGTTTTCGTAATTGAAAAATTCCGAGTTCCCGCGGAAATGAACATCGAGCTTCTGCTTGGGAACTATCACCTTCCCATCGGGGGAAACGACCATCGCATAACACTCGGTAAACGAGGAGCCTAAGTACTCACCATTGTGGCTCTTGAAATCCGACCATTCTGCCTGTTCGCCCCATGCGATGAAGTAGTTCTTGCCGTACATCGCCACTTTCGGCAGACGTTCAAAGTTATTCGGGGTCTTGGTAAGCCATATCGGTCCTTTGTGGGTGCAGTCAGGGTAAAGATAAAACATGCAGAGGTCGTAGCCGGAAAGACCTTCCTTGTTGTCGGCGACAATCAGCATCCCCTCGTCGACAATCATCGTATCGCCAATCGAGACATGGGTATCGTTATCGCCCTGCTCGATACTTACATCATAGATCACTTTGGTTATTCCGTTTTCGTAAAAATTCTCGAGTTCTTTCTTGTGGGTATAGGCCGCCATACCGATAGGATAGGCATCTCCCATCGTAACCATCATCAATGTTTCTTCGGTCTCGTAGTATTCCAAGTGAGGACGGAAGCTATGGCTGACATTCCACGGAAAACGGAGATCATATCCTTTTTGGTCTTTGAGCTGTTCACCGTCGGGATTGAGAAACGTCAGGTACTCGCTTTCATGGACAACACCGTCATATGCTTTTTTATACGTAGTAAAATAGAGCGCGTAGTAATCCCCTGTCCAGACAATATCGATCCCGTCGCCGCCGTAGGACTGATCTCCTATATTTTCCCAAATTCCGCAGCCTACGACATAGTTTTCATGAATGAGGCTTCCGTTCATCGAGTAAAGTCTGAAATAAAGATGATTAAAGTAAGTATAGTATTCGGTTCCGAGACTTTCATTAACCCAAGAAGCCACTGCAAGCGCAATCCCGTTTTCCGTGATAATAAAATTCTCGAAACGTTTAGCAGCGATTTTGATGAGCGGTTTTCCTGAAATCTTCATTTTCGAATCGAGTTTATAGATATAGGTGTTAAAATCTTTATCCGAGAAGCCGAGATACGCCATACCGTCAGGGGCAAACCGCAAGACACAGTCGGGCGTCCCATCGGTAGTAAGCATTCCGTAAATAATGTTCGTGCCGTATGCGTGCTTCAATGGGGAAATATCGATTTTTGTAATTTCAATTTGAGAATTAAACCCCGTTTTTTTTGAATTATCCGGGTTGACTTGGGGCTCTTTGTCGTCCTTGGGGACATTGTCGAAAATACCCTGTTTCACGGGGGCAGCGTAGATTTCCGTCACAAACATCATAATACCGATCAGTACCGCGCATTTCTTCATACAGCACTCCAAAAATCTATTTGATTAAGCTTAACATGATACCGACATATTTTCAAATAAGCCGGCAGGGATGAAGAGGTTAAAGCAGGCTGTCAGTTGATCTTCTTCCGGATTATCACTACCTGCATAATTTGGAGATTCTTGTTCTCAGGGAATTTCAGACTTTCATTCAGCCAATTTCCCCGGTATGTCTCAAGAACCGTTTGAAAAATATCTCCGGAAGAAGATTTCAATGGAAAAACGATCGGATTGTAAAGGTGTCTAGTTAACCTTTTTCCGCGATGTGTCAATATTCAGCGGCGGGGAAAGAATCTATCCGGCGAGTTGACAAAACAGCGGCTTACGGTAAAATATATGGAAGGAGGAACCTATGCGGACGTTTATTATTCTTTCAGCGATTCTGCTGACGCTTTCCTGCGGGCAGGGGCAGAGCACTAAGGACGAGACCAACGCGGGTAATCAAAGCGCGATCACGTTTCCCGGCGACGGATTGGTGCTTGTTAAAGAAGGGACTACCAACGAAGTGATGATTAATAAAACCTACCAGACGCTCGAGGGAAAGGTCGCGGTCTATGACGACGGCATCGTATCGATCGTGAAGAACTGGGAAACCAAGTCCGCGGCCGATTATCAGGTGCTCGGAGCGAAAAAAGCCGAACTGGCGAAACTGGACGGGAAAATCGTGACGGCGAAGGGAAAGATTTCCAAAACCGGAGCCTACAGCGGGACGATTGAAGTCGAGTCCTTTGAATTGAAATAAGCGTGATGAACAAGGAGAAACCCACCGCTGTACTGCTATTGTCATGTCCGGATACGCGCGGGATTGTCGCGGAAGTCTCGCGCTATATCTTCGAGAACAACGGGAATATCATCCACTCCGACCAGCACACCGACAGAGAAACCTCGACCTATTTTATGCGGATCGAATGGGAACTGGACGGGTTTCGGGTTCCGCGCGGCGGGATCGCCGCGAGCTTCGATTCAATCGCCCGGATGTTCAAGATGAACTGGTCGCTCCATTTCTCGGACTGCCGCCCGAAGATCGCGGTATTCGTTTCGAAAACCGACCATTGTCTGTACGACCTCCTTCTCAGGATCAAGTCCGGCGAACTTGCCGCGGATGTCGTCACTGTCATCGCGAACCACGAGGACTTGAAAACGGTCGCTGACTATTTCTCCATCCCGTTCCGATGCCTTCCGTCCGATCCCGCGAACAAATCCGCTGACGAGGCGTTGACGGCCGGGCTGATGGACGAAATGGGTATCGATCTGATCGTGCTCGCGAGGTATATGCAGATTATCGGCGAGGGGTTAGTCGGCAAGTATAAGAACCGCATCATCAATATCCATCATTCGTTTCTGCCCGCGTTTGTGGGCGCGAAACCGTATCACCAGGCGTATTCGCGCGGAGTGAAGATTATCGGCGCGACCAGTCATTATGTGACCGCCGAACTCGACCAAGGGCCGATCATCGCGCAGGATGTCGCGCAGGTCAGCCACCGCGACAGTGTGGAAGATTTGATCCGAAAGGGTAAGAACCTTGAAAAGAACGTCTTGTCTCGCGCGGTCCAGCTTCATCTTGAAAATAAGATCGTCGTGTTCGGAAACAAAACCGTCATCTTCGACTAACCCGCTGAGCGGGGGCAATCCCGATACGGCACAGTAATATGTGATGGGGGAGACAGTCCGTGATGGGATAAAGAGCAGAAGCGGGCAATTCCGTTATATACACTATTCAATATGAGTGAGACATAATCCGCGACGGAAGGAGCTGAGAAGAGCTTATTGACAAACTCATATGTGATAGCCTGTCTGCCTCGGCAGAAAACAAGCAAGCCCCGTCATTCCGAGTTTATCGAGGAACAAACGGGGTAAAGCAAACCTTTTATCGAACACAAATGTGAAAGAACAGTCTACTTATTCGTTTCGCTGCCGAGCTTTTCGATCTCCTCGACCAGGTCGGGGATGTCGGCGGTATTCGTCACCTTCGCCGGTTTATCTAACGGCTTATCCGAGATCAGTGTCTTGGTCGCCTGAATGATCTCGTACTTCTTCATCAGTTTTCCGATTGCCTCGGCGTACTTTTCGTGGTTTATGCCTAACGCCACCTTCAGCGCACGGTCGAGATAGAACGCCACCATCGCGGTCTCATCCAGTTCGTAAGAGACCATCGCGAGCTTGATAAGGTCCTCGATGATCCCCACAGAGTTCTCCACGAGCTTGTCGTTTTCTAGGGCAAGCTGGTAGTAACGGTAGGCGCTGTCCCAGTTCTGCTGCTTGCGGTAGATTTCCCCGATATTGTAATAGTTATCCGCGAGTTTGTCGCTGATCCCGTACTTTTTATTGATCACCTGAGCGATCTCGAGCGTGGTGAGTGCGTTCAGGTCGTCGCCGTTCTTGCGGTAGATAATGCCGAGGTTGTTGTACACGATCGCCTGCTGGAGCTCGGACTTGGTGTCGCTTAACGCGGTCTGGTAAAACTCGATAGCCTTATCGACCTTGCCGACCGTATTGTAATACTTCCCGATCGAGACGTGAAGCTGGAAAAGGTACTTTTTACTTTCGGTGATCATCGCGAGGTTCTCGGCGGTAAAGAGATAGTTCGACGCCTGCGCGGGTTTCTTGAACGCCATATGGAGTTCCGCGAGGTTGACCATCGCGCTGATCTGTTCGTCGATATTGTCGACCGAATAAGCGAGTGCGAGCGCGGTCTCGAGGAAGCTCTTCGCGTTATCGTAGTTCCCCTTGCCGTACTCCTCGACACCTATCGCGAGATTGTCCGTGATCCTCTGCAGGACGTTCGTCTTCACCATCGGCTGGACCGTCTTCGTACATCCGGCGGCGATTATAGTTATCGCAAACGCGGCGATTAGTTTTCTCATTCTCTGTCGCCTCCGATAATGGTAGTATTCTGTTCTTCCTTCTTACTCTTCGAGCCGATACCGAACGGCAGGTTTTCCATGACCTTCTTCAGTTCGATCATATCTTCTTTCAGGAGCAGGAGAATTTGCTTCAGGTCGGACGGCATCCCCTTGAGTTCGGAGAAGATCGTATCGACCTTCTTCATCGTCTGGTCGGCGTTATTCGCCATGCTCTCGATATAAGTATAGAGTTTCTTGTTGTCGTAGATGAGCGCGCCTATCGAATTCTTCTTCTGGTCTATTTCAGTCATAATGTTCTTCAGACCGGTGGTCATGTTCCGGACATCGTCAAGGATACCGATCAGCTTATCGGAGACAAGGGTTTTGTCGGTCCCGGCGAGTCCGCCCATAATCTCCTTGAAGCTCGTGGACATATCGCGGACATTGAGCAGGGTGGAGTAGAGCACCGGTTCCATGTTATTGATCATATCGAGGACGTCGCCGACTTTAACCATCAGCTCGTCCGCGCCGCCGGTAGGAGAGCCGATATACTGTGTCATGATGGTCTGGCCCTGCTCCATATCGGAGGAGAGAAGGAGCGAGCCGGATAACAGGTTGTTTGTCAGGTTTTTATCCGGATGGGAGAGGAGCTCGAGCGACGCGCCGCCGAGCAGGGCGCTCGCGACTTTGATCACGCAGTCCTTTTCCATTAGGCGCTGGTATTTTTCGAGGATCATGATATCCACGCGGATAGTGTCGTTGTCCTGGAGGTCGATCCCGGTGATCTTGCCGACCACGAAATCCTTATACTTGATCGCCGTGCCTGCCTGGAGGCCGTAGCCCTTGTTCAGGAAGGTATAGAAGACGCTCTTCCGCTCGAAGAGATCGCTTCCCTTCCCGATCAGGATCAGCATGGTGATCAGGAGAAAGATGGCGATGATAATGAAGCTCGCCACCGCTTTTTGCGCGGATTTAAATGTGAACGGCATGGACTCCTCCTAAACTCTATGACAATAGACTGCGGGTGACCTCGTTGTCGGATTTCTTCAAATCCGCCGGCCTCCCGCTTTCGATAATTTTGCCCTGGTGCAGAATACCTATCTTATCCGCCAACGGCAGTCCGAAACGGATGTCGTTAGTCACGAGGATCATTGTTTTCCCCTGCTTCTTCAGCTTGAGGAATATTTCATTCGCTTTTTTCATAGTCAGGTTGTCGAGGTTCGCCGATGGCTCGTCCCAGAATACGAATTCCGGATCGTGCGAGATCGCACGGATGATCGATACGAGTATCCTTTCCCCTGTGCTCAATGTACCCGGACGTAGACTCAGATCGTCGTCCCATCCCACGCTGTCGAGATGCGGCTGGATCCGTTCCATCACTGCGTCGTCCTTCCACCCGTAATGGTACTGGTAGAAAAGGGCGAGATTCTCAAAAATACTGAGATTGCTGATCAGCGCGGCGTTCTGGAACACAAACCCGGAATGCTTATGCAGGTTGAGCATCTCGGATTTTGTATAGCTGAAAATGTTTTTCCCGCCGATGATGACTTCGCCCTTGTTCGGGAAAAGGAGTCCTGAGATCGTTTTCAGCAAAGTGCTCTTTCCGCTCCCGGAATAACCCAAGAGGACATACGTTTCCCCGTCCTCGATCCGTTCGGACAGGTTATCGAAAAGCATATGATCGCCGAATGTCAGGCATATATTCTTCAAAAATATCGTACCCATCGTTACCCCATATAAAACATGATCGTGATGATGATGTCCAAAAGGAACATTGCGAAAATGGAACTGACTACGGCGTTCGTAGTAACTATCGGGACCTGAGTGGACGAAAACGCCTGGAAGCCATGGTAAATGGAAATCGCCGAGATAAAGATTCCGAAAGTAAAGGCTTTGAATACCGCGGCGAATATATCCATGAACGTAATAGCCTTGATGACGTAGGCGATGAAGTTGTCGAAGGTGATCCCGCCCAGAAGGTTGCCGACAACGAACCCGCCGAGGATACCAACCCCGCTGAAAAACACGCTGAGCAGCATCAGGCTGACAGTCATCCCGGCGATACGCGGGAAAACGATCATTTTAAGGGAATCGACGCCCAGCATTTCGATGGCGTCCATCTCGTTATTGATATTCATAGTGGCGATTTCCGCTGCGATAGCCGTACCCGAACGGCTGATGACGATCAGCGCGGTGATCAACGGGCCGAGCTCGCGGACGATGACAAGGTTCAGTATCTGGCCGACCAGCCCCAATGCGCCGAACTTCGACAACTGGGTGAATAACTGCAATACCGTAACAGCGCCGAGCGCAAGCGCGACCACGCCGATTATCTTAATCGCGAGGTTCGCGGTAAAAAACACCTGCATCGTCAGGACACGGTTCGCGATCTTCCGTCCGCGCGGATTTTTTACATAATCGACAATCGAGAAGATGATCAGCGCGGTAATACCGCCGTAGAATTTGATCTTCGCTTTAATCCATTTGATAAAGCTTGTAATCGGGTTTTTCATTTGCCTTCTTTTTTCGCTTCTTTGTCGGATTTCTGTTTCTGGATAAATAAATTATACAGGATCGCCGAGAGGGAGCCGAGGATGAATCCGTCTACAAACGAGAAAATCGAAAGCACGATGACCTTCCAGAAGTTCTGGAGGAACCCGACAGACTTGGCATACTCGAGATCGACGATCGTCATCTTACCGTAGAACGATTCGAAAAGAACGATCAACTCGGCGCCGTAGCCTGTGAGGGAATACCAGAGCGTAATCAGGAAAGTTACCGCCGCGATCATTACCGCCGCCGTTAACGCTGTAGCCTTAATATCAAGTTTCATCTTCTAACCCCTTGTGAATCGAATTCTTTAATTGTTCGTCCCAGAACTCGCTTCGCAGGTCGATATCGGAATCGCCGACCTTTTCCGCGAGGATGCTCTTAATCTTCATCAAAATATTATCCACTTTTTTAGTTGAAATATCAAGACTTGAAGCGATTTCCTGATATGATTTTTTATCCAGGTACATCTGCAGGACGGATTTCTCGACAGGGTTGAAACCCAGCACGGCCTTCTTCAAGTTCTCCGAAATCTCGCCCAGGATGGCGTTCTCCTCGGGCGAAAACTCGGTCGGGACGTCCTCGTCTTCCTGGAGAAAACCCTCGTTTTTCCGGCGGTTCCACATCGAGTTGACCGTGTTATGGATGCGGTTTTTGATACACACACTTGCGTAGGTCACGAACTTAATGCCCTTTCCGGTATCGAACGTCTCGATAGCGTTGAAAAGCCCGATCATCCCTTCCTGAATCAAATCCTCGCGCTCGAGAGAGTTCATCCGGTACTTCCGGATAAAGAACTTCACCTTGTTCTTATAACGCGCGTAAAACTTACTCTCGGCGTTTTTATCGGTCTTGATAATTTTCAGCAGTTCTTCGTCGGTCAATTCGTCATACTTGTTCGGCTGGGACATACGGCCCCCTCGATAGAATAGTATCGGAAAATCAGTCCCGGAACTTCGCGGGTTTCCTGATTAATAGCGGGACGAGCAGGGCGAGCGGCAGGAACGCCGACAGCAGCAGCGCGCCCCGGTACTTCCATAACGACGCGAAGACACTCCCCAGCAGGGAGAACGCCACGATGAACACCGCTGTCACCGTGTTGTTGACCGCGTAAAGGGTGGCGCGGCGGTCCGGCGCGGAGCTTTCCATGATACTGGTCATTGTCACGAGATATGCCGCGTTCATGAACGCCCCCAGGAAGATGTTCGCGGCGATGGCGGAGATATAACTCGGGATGAAGACGAGAAGGAGGTTCGCGGCGACCAATGAGACTACGCCGACAATCGCGGTGACCTTCTGTTTGAACCTGTGCGCCACTTCGCCGATCAGCCACGAGGTGACCGCGACCGCGATCAGGAACGAGGTGTTATACCAACTGAACATAAACCCTGCGGACTCCGGCGGGTAGAGCGTGATGATGTTGTCCTTGACATACGGCGCCATATACGCGTAGGTAATCCTCGCGCTCCCCATCAGCCAGAAGATCAGGAGGTAAAACCGGAGCTCGGAGTTCGACACGATGGTCTTGAGGCCGTCGCGGATAAACCGCATAAACTTAAGCTCGGGGTGGAGCGGTTCCCGCTTCATCGGGTAGAGTACGTCGAGGAACGGGATCGCGAACGACCCGCCGGTAAAAAAGATGCCCGATATCAGGAAGAGGTAGCCGTAGTTCCACGGGAAGACGGCGAGGGATAGAAGAAGAGGCAGGGCGAACGACGAGGCGATTCCGATAAACCGCGCGACCATATCGCGCTTCCCGATGAACGACGCGAAGATGTTGTCCGGGATGGTCATCGAAAGCGTATCGATCCAATGCGGGATCGACAACCCCCACGACAGGTTTGAAAGGATGAAAAAGACGTAGAAGCTGATGAGCGAGAGCAGGGGATTGTTCCCGAAGATCAGGATGGAGATGCCGATCAGGATGAAGCTGAGACGGTGGATGCCCTCGTAGATAAAATAGGTGCGGATCGGATTCTGGGTGCGTTTCTTCTGCGCGTGAAAGATCGAGAAAAGCTGGGGAACATAGCTCCCGCATTCCCAGATGATCGGCAGGAGCGCGAGAAGAAGGACGTTATCGGTATACGATTTCACATACGACGGGATGATGACTGAGAACGAGCAAAGGCTGATCCCGATAAAAAAGCTCCCGGCGTCGACGAGATGAATCAGCGAGTTTTTACGGTGGTAGAAAAGCGTACTCATATTTAACCCTGCGGAATTTTTCTCAGCTGGAACACGGCGAGCGCGCGGATGAGGGGGGAAGTCTCCGGCGACTTGATGAGCTTTGTCAGCGCCTGCGACGCCTCGTCGTACTTGCCCTTTTTCATCATCTGAACGCAATTCTTGTATACGACGAAATCGTCGATGATCTTCGACTGCGAGGGCTGGACCGGAGTGTCCTTTCCGGCGGCGTATGCCTGCGATAACGACACGTCCGCCGTACCGGGCAGCGGCTGATCCAGGAGCGCGAGCTTGACAAGCCCCGCGACTTCCGGCAGTTCGGACGGATTGTTATAGTAGGTGAACGCCAGCAGGAGCGCCTCGACCGTAAACAGGTGCGCGGCGGAAGTGTCCGAGAGGTAAAGTTCGAGCGATTGGATGCCCTCGTTAGTTCTTCCCTCGAGTATCGCCGTAAACCCCTTGATGAACTGGAAGGTATCGTTACTCTTCATCTTCGGCATCCACATCTTGACCTGCTTGTAATCGCTCTTGCCGAGGTAGCAGAGAGTGATGAATTTATTGATATCGACGTTCCACGGCATGTAGATTTTGCCGATCATTTCCATCGCCTTGGCATAGTCGCCTGTCCGGTAGTAGGAATAGGCGACATAATACGGGACGTCGATCTGGTAGGAAGTCATCGCGTCTTTCGGGTACAGCGACGGGTCTTTCAGGTAGAGCTCGATAATCTCGGCGAAACGGTTATTAACGAAGAGCGAATAGAGATAGAACGGGCGTAGGACGGTATCGTCCGCGAGGCCGTAGGCGGCGATCAGCGGGCCGAGGTCGCGTATCTTGTAGCGCCAGCTTTCGATGATGAACTTTTTCACCGTGTCGGGCAGGATCGATTTACTCTTGTGCTCGATCAGGACTTTATCGAACTTCTCGGGGGTGCCGGCGAGGATGAGACTTCGCTTAAGGAGCTCGAAGAAAACCGGGTCGCCGATCTCGCCCGCGAGCGCGGTAACTGCCTTGTCCTCGGCGATGCCCTTGTAGTAGTAGTTGATGAGGATTTCCTTATCGTAGAACCCGAGGTAGCCGCGGATATCGTCCGCGAGGAACTCGAAATCGGACGTGGCGAAGACCTGATAGATGATCTCGCCGGCCACCGGCTTTGTTTTCGGGAGTAGGCGCAGGAATTCCATATAAAACGTATAGAAACCGCGTGAGGTCAGTACCTGCCGGATTTTCAGGATCTGCCCCGACGAGTAATGGTAAAGATTGGTCATAATCGTGAGCGCGGCGGTTTTGTTCTTCGGATATAGCTGCATCGCCTTCTCGATCTCGTTGTCGATAGGATCGGCATAGAGCGCGGAGACGGTCAAACCCGCGATCAGCGCAAGCGAGGCGAAAACTTTTCTCATAGTTACCCCATGTCGTATCAGTCTCTATATTATATCATAATCGCGGCGGAAATAAAGAAATATTGCATACGGGCGGCGTGTTGACATACTGATAAAATACATGATTTTATGTCACTGTGGCTATGGTTCGTCCCTCGGCAAGCTCGGGATGACCTGCTCACTATGACGCCTCGCAATGACATAATGAGTTTGTCAACACTCTCAGGGCGGAGCCGTCAAATCTTTTTGTAGAGCAGTTCCAGATAGGGCGAATAACCCATCTTTTTCCAGAACGACGAGGCGAGGATGTTCGCGGGGACGATGAAAAGCTCGATATGGGTCAGCCCTTGGCTTCTGAACCACTTCTCCGCTTCGAGATAGAGCAGTTCGCCGATCCCGTGCCGCCGCCATTTATCCGATACCGCGAGAATCTCCACGAACCCGAAGTCCGGATCGGGGAAAACAGGATCGTCCTTCCTGACCGACAACAGTGCAAACCCGGTGATCTCGTTATCGACTAACGCGGCTAGCACGCCCGACTTGTCCCCGCCGATCTTCTCCGCGAGCGTCTGACGGAAGGCCTGTTCGGCCTTGGGCTTTTTCCGTTCACGGGGATCGAGTCCTCCGTGCAATTCCGCGAACTCCTTCCAGACCGGGATGATCCCGTCGATATCGCCCGCGGCGGCCGGACGGATGATGATATCGTTCCGCATATCTCCCCCTATCGATTCCGGTTTCTATTTCAGGCGGATAGCGTCCGCCGGGCAAATCTCGTGACAGCAGTAGCACCGGATACATTTCCGGTAATCGACCTCGACCTTTTTCCCCCGCGAGGACTTCGGGTCGTGCTTGAACACCAGAGCGTTCGACTTGCATATCTTGATGCACTCCCCGCAGCGGATACATTTGTCGTGGAGGAAACGGGGCTTCGGTACGATCAGTTTATTGATGAAATTGAAGAGCCACGGCAGGCTTTTCTTGATAAACCCGGCGTCATGGACGATCTTGACATGCTTGAAGTCTTTGACGAAGACGCTTTCGACAGTCTCACCTTTGACTGTAATCTCGTCCGGGGACGTGAGCCAGTATTTGCGGGTGAGCGCGTCGGCGAGGATCGGAATATGCTCGGGCTTGTAGTTGATGATCCGGCAGGCAGTGATATCGAGGGCGAGGATGTTCTTCGAGGCAAGAATCACCCCCGTATTGCGCGGGTAGCCGTTACTGGGGCCCGGCCCTTCCATCGCGACGACCCCGTCCATAATACACATCGCTGGCTTCAGGAGCAGATTGAGATCGACAATCATCGCCGCGAAATTCTCGCGTTCGGGGAAACGGACATGGAGCTGGGCTTTATTGAGGCCGGGGATCATTCCGTAGAGGTTCTTCATCCCGCCCGTGTAGTACATCATCCCGTGGGTTTTCAGTTTCGGCAGCGAGACCACGGCGTCGACCGCCTGGATGATGTCCGCGATCAGGAAACGCTTGACCATTCTGCCGTCGGGGTTGGGAAGTTCGACTCCCTTGTGGAAATCGACCCAGTGCGCCCCGGCGTCAAGCACGGCCTGCATAATCCCGCTCGCGCGCCCGGCGGTGTGAGACGGGTGCACCCCGGGGGAATCGCCGACATAGACATATGCGCCCGCTTCGAGAAAATGACGCGCCGCTTCGCCCGCGAAAACGGGATTTGTCGTCAACGGGCGTTCCGGCCCGACCGGGAAGAGGATGTTCGGTTTCAGGAGCACCTTTTTGCCCTTGAACTCCGAAAGCCCGCCCGCGAGAGCGATCGCTTCGCCGATCTTATCGTACACGGGCTTTCTGTCATATTCCCCGCAGCGGACTATCGAGACGGTCGAATCCATCGGTTATTTCTCCTTAAAATAGGCTGTAAGCCCCATGGCTATCGTTTCCGCGATATCCGGCTCGACGAAGTTCATCGTGCCGATAGAGACGAGCGCCGCCCCGGCGAGAATGAAGTCGACGGCGTCTTCGGTGCACGCTACCCCGCCCGATGCGATGATCGGGACTTTCACCTTGTTCGCCACGCGGTAGACGTTATAGAGCGCGATAGGCTTGACCGCGGGGCCCGAAAAGCCCGCGACTTTATTACGGAAAAGAGGCTCGCCGGTCTTCCTGTCGAACGCCATCCCGAGGTAGGTGTTTGAGATGGTGAGGCACGGCGCGCCCGCGTCTTCGGCGGCGAGCGACGATGCGATGATATCGTTATTAGGACTGAGCTTGACTGTGAACGGAAACCCGAGGCGCTCGACGGCGGATACGATCTCGCGGACATTCACGCAGTCGGAGTCGAACGTCGCACCGCCCGCGTGGAGATTGGGACAGCTCAGGTTCAGTTCGAGCATATCGACCGCGCCTGTTTCGATCACACGTTCCGCCATCCTGACGAAATCGGCAGTGCTCTCGCCCGCGATACTGAATATGATATTGGTGTCCATTTTAGCGAACGGGCGATGGGTTTCGATCTCCGCGACGGCCGCGTCGATACCGGGATTCTCGAGGCCGATAGAGTTCAGGAGGCCGCACGGCGTTTCGATAATCCGGGGCGGAAGGTTGCCCGCGCGGGGATTAGGCGTCACGGTTTTCAGCGTGATCCCGCCGAGTCTGGAGTAGTCGACAAGGCCTTCGAACTCGCCGCCCATCCCGAACGTGCCCGACGCGGTGAGGACGGGATTGCGGAACGATAACCCGGAGATTGTGATCGGCTTCAATAGTTTATCCTTACAAAATATCAGCCGGGTTTCCCCGGCTGTCGTATGCTATTTGTTTGCTTCGTCTTTTTTCACGATCATCGCGGTCATCTCGGCCTCGCACGAGACCTCGCCGTCGACCTTACAGACCCCGGCGAAAACGCCGATCTTGCCGCGCATCTTCGTGATGGTGATCTCGTAGTCCAGACGGTCGCCTGGGCGTACCGGCTTGCGGAATTTCACCCCGTCTATCTTCATGAAGAAGATAACATTCTCTTCCGGGTTGAATTCGCCCTTGTCCATCAGCGACTTCATCACGACATACCCGGCGCACTGCGCCATCCCTTCCACCTGCAATACGCCCGGCATCACCGGGGCGCCGGGAAAGTGGCCGTTGAAGAAGTCCTCGTTGATAGTGACGTTCTTATATCCCTTACCGCCGTCCTCGCGTACTTCGGTCACACGGTCGACGAGCAGTATAGGGAAACGGTGAGGGAGCACCTTCATAATATCTACGACATCGTAAAATTTCTTGTCCGCCATACCGGCAACCTCCATTTATTGACTGGGGATATTATAATGAGAGATGCAATGTTTCTCAAATAATTCCTATTAGATTTTAACTGATAAATATGACTAAAAGAGTTTTCAATTAGTATTTTAAAGGGAAATAGCAAAGAATTCCGATTCTATGTATGCGGCGAGTTGTAGCATACCGAGGGAATTTGTGATGTCCGGGTACAGCGGATTCTCAAAGGCGGAAGAAAAATCCTTTTTTATAAAATATGTAATTTTGAACACAGACGGAGAAGTATTGGTGATTTCCGTTCTAGCATAATATGGCAGCCAATATTTAATAATGTTCAGCCAATTTGTCCCGTCGCATGAAACGGATTGGATACCGGAACCCAATTCATTTCTGAGCCATACTATGGCGCCAAAATCTTTATTGTATGTGTTTTCAAAAAATGCTTCGATCTTATATGTCGAATTGCTAATCTGGGAAATGGTATTGGAAAGATGAACATAATTCTGCGAATTGGAACATGTGGAGAAATTGATATTTTTCAGCATGTTGGACAGTTGAGAATAAAGCCCGGCAAGTAATCCGTTTTCTGTTTCTGTAAGTTTTCCCGGATCGGGAGAATTGCATACCTTTAACTGAACTCCATTGGTAATAAAAGGAAATCCATAAAGATAATCATCTAAGCGTAACCAAGCACCCTCACCGAACCCGGAATAAAACAAAACTCCGGCATAGGTGCTATAAACAGGGTAGTATTTTGAGTCATAATAGATTGAACCGACCTCGTCCCAAACATCGTAAAAATTTTCTGTCGTAAAGTGATAGCTGATTAGCATGGTGGTGTTTGTGTCATATGAATCATTGACAGGATTATTATCCATATCCGTGATTCGGATAGCGTTATAAAAATCGATATATATTTTAGTCTTATACTCAGGATACTCCGATTTAACGAAACCGCGAAATTCGGAGTGTTTCTCGACATTTATCGGAACGATTAGGAATTGGCTTATTTGTATATACCTGTACCCGTTTACAGGGCAAACGCCGTTCCAGCCGTCTTCGAAATATGGGACTACGACGGCATCGATATAGTACTCGAAATAATTATCGGAATGAATTGCGCAGTTCGAAAAGAGTAAGATAAAAACAAATAAAAAGGAGTATTTCTTCATATCCCCGCCCTCCTTTACTTCGATATCTATTATACCATAGGAATGCAAAAAATATGAAGAATACTCCTGTTAAAAACGAAAATTGTTTTTACGCCCCGAGCGCCTGGTTCCATGCGGCGACAACAAACTCGCGGTCGATCTTCTTAATCAGCCCGCGGATCACGTTGCCGAAACCGCACTCCACGCCCTCGGTCACCCCGGCCTTCCGCATATTGAGCACCGATGTCGTCCACAGCACAGGACTCTTCATTTGGCGCACGAGAAGGTCGCGCACCGTCGCTTCGTCATACGGCTCGGCGGTGACATTGGAGACGATTTTACACACGGGTTTTTTGAACTCCACGCCCTCGAGGAACTTGCCGAATTCGTTCGCGGCGTTTTCCATCAGCTTCGAGTGGAACGCGCCCGACGTATTGA
The DNA here is from genome assembly GCA_001829415.1 of Spirochaetes bacterium GWF1_51_8. Classification (GTDB taxonomy): domain Bacteria; phylum Spirochaetota; class Brevinematia; order Brevinematales; family GWF1-51-8; genus GWF1-51-8. The sequence continues at coordinate 53,655 of MIBE01000005.1, read as the reverse complement.
GCACCACCACACGCATCGCGCCGGCTTCTTCGAGGATCGCGACCGATTTCTCGATAGCGGTCTTGAGGCCGGAGATCACGACCTGGCCGGGCGAGTTGTAGTTCACCGGCTCGACATAGTCGGTCTTCGATATATCGGCGCAAATCTTTTTCACGACATCGTCGTCGAGCCCGAGCACCGCTGCCATACCGCCCTTGCCGTCGGGATCGGCGGCGGCCATCAGTTCACCGCGCTTGCGGACAACCTTGAGGCCGGTTTCAAAATCGAGCATCTCCGAGGCGACGAGCGCCGAGAACTCGCCGAGCGAATGCCCCGCGACATAGTCCGGCTTGATGCCCTTCTGTTTCAGGAGCATCGCCGAGATATGGTTATATGTCAGGATCGCGGGCTGGGCGTTCCGTGTGTCGGTGAGCTGGTCCTCGGGGCCTTCCATACTCAGGTTGGACACCGAGAAGCCGAGCACCTCGTCGGCGCGGGCGTAAATCTCCTGCGCGGCGGGAAACTCTTCGATCAGGTCCTTCCCCATTCCGACTTTTTGCGAGCCCTGTCCGGGAAATAAAAACGCTTTCATGATAACGTACCTCCGATTTCTTGAGTGAATAAGGATAAAGGGAAACCGCCAAATCGTCAAAAAAAGAGCCCTTCGGCAGTGCCCAAAACATGCTTTCTTTCAGGGGAAAGAAAGCATGCAAAGAAACCCTGCCGCCTTGATGCCGGTTCTTACTGATTGCATAGCGTTAGCATAAACTACGCGAAACGAAAACGCCGTAACTCGCCATGTTAAGCTGTACTATACAGAAATAAAGCAAGGCTCGGACAAACGGCGTTTTTTACCGTTTCGCGGGGAAGACTATTTGTGACCCAAGACTTAGATTCTTAGTACGGCATAGAGGCGGGGGAGAAAAAGGGAAAAAACATTCGGAAACACCATCTCTCGCTCCGTCCGGGATAAACACCGTCGCGAAGACGCAAAGAACGCGGAGTACGCTGAGGAAAACTAACAGTCTCTCTTTTAAGAGAGTCTATTGTCCGCTTCTCTGTGTCCTCTGCGTGAGAAATCTTAACCGCAAAGGCGCGGAGATTTGTGATATATTGAACGATTAATTGACACGGGATAATCTCGATAGTATTATTGTGGTAGTTAAGTGAGAATAAACTAAAGAGCGGAAAGGAATATTGTTGAACTGATCGGCAAAGGAATTAGATATAAGTGCGGAGGAATGGGGATGAGAAAACTGAAAGCCTATTTAGATACCTCGGTAATTAATTTTATTTTCGCGGATGATGCCCCGGAGAAGAGGGATATCACTATAGACTTTTTCGAGAATTACATCAGAACAAGTATTTATGAGGTGTGTATTTCGCCTCTTGTGATCGATGAAATAGGGAATACCCGTGATGAGACCAAGAAACAGAAACTTCTAAAAATTATTGAAGACTATGAAATCGAGGTTCTGGACATTTTCAGAAACATGGACGAAATTAACAATCTTGCTTATACTTACATCGAAGAGGGTGTTATTCCGAGAAATAAAGTTGAAGACGCTTTGCATATCGCGATTTGCACCGTCTTCGGTTTTGATTTATTGTTAAGCTGGAATTACAAGCATATGGCTAATGTAAATAAGGAAAGCAGGATTACAGCGGTAAACATAAATGAAGGTTATCATTTACAGTTAAGAATTATCACTCCCATGGAGGCGATTTATGAGTAGTAAGGAATCGAAAGCGCAGATAGAAGTTTGGGAATGGAAAGAAATTGCCTATAAAGAGGTGGAAAATCTGGGATTAAAAGAAGCTCTGAGGGCAAGGTTGGAAAAATCTGCGGTTACGGTGAAAAAGATGGGAATAAATACAGTCAGCATCGTGGGAAAATAGCCCAGTAGAATTCACCCTACTAAAGAACAAACCGGACTTACTTCGCTTATCCCCGCACCTCGCGGGACGGCCTCGATACTCCGATTTACGGAACTCGATGACAGATACATACCGGATGCCGAGTGTCCGAAGGACGTATCGAGGCATAAATTCTATATCCCAGCTTTAATCGAAGGGCGTCGTGATGCCCCTCAATTCTTTGCGTTATTCCCGTCCCGTCATTAAAATATGGGCGTATTATGGGAGGGATCGATGTGGGGCATTCCCCAGCTTACCGACGATATTCTTATCATAGTCCTCGGGGTGATCGCCGCGCTTCTGGCGGGGATCATCGTCTTCGTTATCGTGAGGCTCGTGACTGTCAAACGGGTCGACCATGAGATGAAACTGCTAATCGCCGCGAAAAAGTATGAGGCGGCGGCCGCGCTCGGCGAGGAGTACCTCAAACGGCATAAGCCGGAGTTCGCGGTGCTGATCGCGCTCGGCGAGGCTTACGACATGATGCAGGACTGGACGAAGGCGCTCAAGTACTATTCCGATGCGAGTATCACGGCGGGAAAAAATAAAGCGGTGTATCATTCGGTCGTGGTGCGGCTCGCGAGGGTGTGCGAACGGCTCGGACGGCATAAGGACGCGCTGTCGTACTACCTGATGATCCTCGAGGCCGACGGCAGTAACGCCGAGGTGCTGTACGAGATCGCCGTGCACCATTACGACACCCGCAACCTCAAGAAGGCGCGTGAGTACATCGAACAGCTCCTGAAATTCCGGCCGGGCCTGATCGACGCGCGTTTCCTGTACGGGAAGACGCTCTTCGAGACCGGACAGTTCGCGTCCGCGCTCAAGCAGTTCGAACTTCTGGAAAAATACGACCCGGAGAACCGCGAGGTTTTCTTCCTCAAGGGGCGCTGTCTGGAGAACCTGAAGATGTTCAACGACGCTGTGAACGCGCTCGAGACCTATCTCTCGTTCGAGGACCTGATCGCCGAACAGCGCGAACGAGCGATGACGTCCATGCTCCAGATGCTCCTCAAGTCCAAACAGCACAGGACTGGCGTGGAGAAGGCCGAGAAGTTCCTCGGCGGCGAGCTGACCGACGGGACGAAAAAGGAGATCATGTACCTCTGCGCGAACCTGAAAAAGGAACTCGGCGAGGAATATAAATCGGTGCTGATGTTTAACGAAATCGCGCGTATCGATCCGGGTTTCCGTGACGCCGGGATGATCGCGAAGAAGTACGAGAAGCTTGTCCAGCACTCCATCCTCTCGAAATACTTCACGAGCGATGAGGAGATGTTCGACAAGGTCTGTCGGAACATTCTCACGAATCCGTCGTACCAGCTTGTTCACAGGGGGCTCGACCAGTATATCTACCTGCGGGGCGGGAACTACGCGGTCTTCTTCCGGCATATCGACCCGATCAACTACGCCCAGATGAGCGCACTCGAGACGTTGATCGGCGCGAGGCGCGAGGCGTTCGGCGGGTGCGAGATATACGCGCTATACGGCACGGATAACGACACATCCGTCCACCCGTGGAGGAAGACGTCGGATGTGATCGAACGGGACGAACTGTTGAAAAAGCTGAAAAAAGCGGCCGAAACTCTTTCTTAAAATTGGAAGTTAGGTAATCTTGTGATATACTATTGTTGATTTTTCCGTGGCGGAGGCTGTTATGAGAAAGTTGATCGTCTTCTGGTCGGGTATTCTGCTGGCGGTCATAGTATTCTTCAATTCGAACTGTTCCGGAAATATTTTCGGCGAGACGGATATCCAGAAGATCATCACGAACTGGGAAACCGCCTACGAAATCACCTATTGCAACAAAACCAACGCCACCACCAACTACAATTTCACAATCAATGTAACGAATAGCCGCGTCAGTAATTTTTCCTGGATTTTTAAATTCAAACCCTACGGCCAGTACGAATGGATCACGTTCAAGACGAATGTCACCAACGACTCCGAAACCGGCACTTATATCATCAACCAGTTCAGCGATAAGATCACGCTTTATTCTTCCACCACCCTTCAGGTGAAATACCTTATTTCCTCCGGCGGCGGTTTGACCCTGAAGGACTTCATGATCCTGAGCAACGGGACGAACTACGCGGTGCATCCCGTGTTTACCACCAACATCGGCGCTGATTATTTCTCCTACTACGACACCGAGTTTGTATTCAGCAAGATCGCCGATTAATCGCGGGGATTTTAACAAGTGCCCCTGTTTTATGTAAAATAGGGAGTTCCATATCAACGAGGAGCGCTCCATGGAATTCGGGATCAGAAACCTCGGCGAATGCCGTCATATATCGCCCCTTTTGGAAAAATTCCTTTCCCCGAAAAGCGTCTTTGTCTCCGACAGCCGGAAAGTCTTATACAATCCCGAATTCGACGGCGGGCATAGTCCCGCGATAGACTTCACCCACAGCTTCGAGCTCGCCGGGCCCCGTGAAAAAATCTACTTCGATCCCGCAAGGGTCAACTGCGGGATTGTGACATGCGGCGGGTTATGCCCCGGCCTCAACGACGTCATCCGTTCGATAGTCATGCAGTCCTATTACCGTTACGGAGTGCGCTCCATCACCGGCATCCGTTACGGCTACAACGGGCTCAATCCCAACAAAGCCATCGAGCCGGTCATGCTGACTCCTCAGCTTGTGCGGAATATCCATACGATGGGTGGGACGATGCTCGGTTCGTCGCGCGGCGGCACCGAGGATATCGGGCTTCTTGTCGATACATTGGAGAAGTGGAAGATCAATATCCTCTATACTATAGGCGGCGACGGGACATTGCGCGGGGCGAAGGAAATCGCCGAGGTGGCGCGAAAACGGGGTCTCGACCTCGCGGTAGTCGGCATCCCCAAGACCATCGATAACGATATCAGCTTCATCGACCGTTCGTTCGGCTACCAGACCGCGGTCGCCGAAGCGGTGCATTCGATCTACGCGGCGCATGTCGAAGCGGAAGGCGCGCCCAACGGGATCGGCCTTGTCAAACTGATGGGCCGCTATTCGGGATTTATCGCCGCGAGCACGACCCTCGCGATGAACGATGTGAATTTCTGCCTCATCCCCGAAGTCCCGCTCAAGCTGGACGCGTTCTTCTCGGCGCTCGAAGACCGGATACTCCGGCGCGGGCATGCGGTGATCTGCGCGGCGGAAGGGGTAGGGCAGGACCTTCTCGATAACACGAGCAATAAGGCCGCGCGCGACGCGTCGAATAACGTCGTGTTCAAGGATATCGGTGTGTTCCTCAAGACGAAAATCAACGAGTACTTCGATAAAAAGGGTATCGAGATCAACCTGAAATATATCGACCCGAGCTATATAATCCGGAGCGCCCCGTCGTGTCCGATGGACGCGATATTCTGCGCCCAACTCGGACAGTACGCGGTGCATGCCGGGATGGCGGGGAAGACGGATATCGTGATCGGCCGGTGGAACAATATGTTCACCCATGTCCCGATCGAGCTCGCGATTTCGCAGAGGAAGTTTGTGGATATCAACTCGCTCTTCTGGAATAACGTGATCGAGGCGACCGGCCAGCCCGTGTCGTGGGACACCGACCTGACGAGATAGGAATAATTCATTGAATAGTAATATGCATGCTGTTGATTTACTCATCGAAAGAATTATCGAAAAAAAAAGCCCCATTGTAGTGGGATTAGACCCCATTCTCGATCATATCCCATCTTTTATAAAAAGGAAACATTTTCAAGGAAATCTTGGATTTCATAGTGTATTTGAAGTTATTACCGAGTTTAATGAAATAGTGATTTCTAAGCTTAAAGATATCATTCCCGCGGTCAAACCTCAAATTGCATATTATGAGAAATATGGCAGCGAAGGAATAAAGGCTTTTGAGCAAACCATCAAACTCGCGAAAAAAGCGGGATTAACTGTCATCGAAGATGGAAAAAGAAACGATATCGGCAGCACGGCACAAGCGTATGCGGATGGATATTTAGGCGAAGTGAATATTGAAGGAAAGCTCTATAAATCTTTTGATGTTGATTTTCTGACAGTATCACCCTATCTCGGAAGCGATAGTATAGACCCGTTTGTTACGACTTGCGAGAAGCATGGAAAAGGGATCTTTGTTTTGGTTAAGACTTCTAATCCATCGAGCAGTGATTTTCAGGATTTAGTGTTATCGAATGGCAAAAAACTGTATTATCATGTCGCGGATTATATTAATCGCGTTGGTGAAAGAACAATCGGTAAGTATGGTTACTCATTGACCGGGGCGGTCATAGGGGCGACCTATCCCGGTGAGGCGGCAGAAATGCGGAAATACTTGCCTCATTCATTTTTCCTTGTCCCGGGTTTCGGGGCGCAGGGCGGAACTGTTTTGAGTGTAACAAATTGTTTCGGGGAAAATGGGCTCGGTGCGATTATTAATTCATCCAGGGGAATTCTCTACGGATACATGGATTCTCATTCCTCCGATTTGGATTCGGCTACATATCGGTCATTATTTTATAATTCAGCCGAAGATATGAGAAACAGTATTGTATGTGAACTTAAATCCCGTTTTCAGGGAAATCTTCTATATTGAAAATATTTTCCTTTTTACCCTTGACGTTTGTATATGGACGTGATAGAATATAGGTGTATTATTAATTAACTAATTAATTAAATTGGGAGGCGGCTATGGCGAGACCGAAGAGCGAGGCGCCGAAACACGACGAGGAATCCGCCAAGAAGCGAATCCTCGAGGCGGCGGAGAACCTTTTTTCGGCGAAGGGTTTCGACGCCGCGACCATAGGCGGGATCGGAAAACAGGCCGGGGTGAATTCCGCCCTGCTGTATTACTATTTCACGAACAAGGAAGCAATCCTTCACGAGCTGATGGCGTCGGCGGTACGTGAGGCGGTGGCCGTTGTCGAGCAGAGTTTCTCGAAGATCGGAGTCGCGGATATCGACGCAATCGCGGCGTTCATGGGCGACGTGCTCCTGTTCCTGCGTTCGAAAAAGAACTCGCTCAAGATCATGCTGAATGAGATTATGCGGGCGGACAGGGAAAATGCCTACATTTTCGAACTGCTCTCGCCGGTGTACGAACTTGCGCAGAAGAAGCTCCGCGAGATCGACGGTTTCACCGACCCGGTCGATACGAACTATCTCAGGATCAAACTGTTCTTTATCTACACCGCGCCGCTCATGCTGAGCGTGGTGATCGGCGATGAATGGAAGGCGTTCCACAAGATCGGCGAGGCCGAGTTCCAGATCAAGTTCCTTGGCGCGATGAAAGAGATCGCGGTGCTTCTAGATAAAAAAAATCTTTTATAGACAGGAGCGGGGTATGAGATGGATATTGTTTGTCTTAACAGCGCTGATGATACCGGCATTACTCTCGGCAAAGGACGATATCTGGACGAACAGGGGTTCCGAGCCCGGGGCGAAGCTGATCGTGAACTACTACAAGGATTTATACACCAAGGCCGGCGATTACGATTCCTGCTGGAAGTATGTCGAGGCGTTGGAGTTCTACAGCAAGAACTATGTGAAAAAGGAAGAGAAGAAACAGTGGCTCGAGATCGCGGTCAAGGCTGGCGAGAAGGCGGTAAAGCTCAAGCCTAAGGGGCTCGAGGGGCTTCTCTGGTACGGCGCGGTTTACGGGAAACTGACCGAGCTGAATATGGATCCGGCCGGTGTGACGAAGGTGATCGAGATCGCGGATAAGATCATCGCGATCGATCCCTCGTTCGGCGGCGGCACGGCTTATCTGATGAAGGCCCGTCTGTACCACAAGGCCCCCGGGTGGCCGATCAGTATCGGCGACCACGACAAGGCGCTTGCCAACTACCAGCTCGCGTACAAGTACGGCAAGGAAATCCCCGTGCTGTATCTCTACTACGCGGAGTTTCTGGTGGAGAAGGGAAAGAAGCCCGAGGCGCTCGCGCTGATAGAAAAAGGGCTGAAGATCAAGTACGATCCGCTCAACCCGGATCACAAGAAGATGAAAGAGAAGCTCGCGGCATTGAAAGAAAAGTGTAAATAAAAGTACGGGGTGAATATGAAAAAGAACTTCTTCGAACGTCTGGCGGAATTCTCGACTCGAAACTCCTTATGGATTATTATCGGTACTATCGTCCTTACTGTCGGCGTCGGCCTCTGCATCCTCCGCTTGGAAATGAATAACGACCTCCTCAAGCAGGTTTCGCCCGCAAGCGATATCGGCTACTATCCGCATCACATCAACGAGACGTTCGGCGGAGTATCGCCGTTGATTATCGTGATCGAGAGCGATGGGATATTCACCCATGAAAACCTGACGCTCATCCGGAATATCACCCGCCTGATCGAATCGATGGACGGGATCGAGAACGTCATCAGTATCACGGACACCAAGGACTTGACTTCCAACAAGTACGGGATTGTCGTGGACGATATGTTCAAGGAGAACATCCCGACTAACGCGAACGAGATCGAGGCGAAGAAGAAATATATCCTTTCCAAAGATATGTATATCGGGCGGCTGATTTCAGCCGACGGAAAATACGCGATGGTGCTTGTGACCGCGAAGGGCGGAAACAGGATCGATAAGATATCGCTCGAGATACAGAAGCGTGTCGACGAGCTCGTGGCCGGAAAGAATGTCAAGCTCTATTACGGCGGAAGCCCGACGATCATGAACGCGCTTTCGGAAGTGGTGGCGGGCGACCTGATCATCCTCGTGCCGTTCGTCGCGCTTATAGTCGCTGGCGTGCTCTTTATGTCATTCGGCAGGATACGCGGGGTGATTCTCCCGCTGACCGCCGTCGGTTTCGCGACAATCATCGCGATAGGCATTATGGGCGTATTCAAGGTGAATTTCACAATGATCGGCTCGGCCATCCCGGTGGTGCTGATCGCGGTGGGTAACGCATACGGCATCCATGTAATGGCGAAGTATTACGAGGAGACGTCGAAGGGAATCACCGATCCGCTGCGGCTGACCCATATGACGGTTCGCGACGTGGGCATGCCGATCCTGATGGCGGGACTGACAACCTTCTTCGGCTTCGTTTCGATTATCATCTCCGATCTCCAAATGATTCAGGATTTCGGTATCTATACGTCTATCGGGGTGGTGCTTGCGCTTGTGATTACGCTCCTCTTCATCCCGGCTATGCTCTCGCGGATGAAGCCCCAGCTCCAGAAGATCGCCGCCCAGCAGGAAGGGAAGAACCATAAGATCGGGAAGTTCGCGGAGTTTCTTTCGCGGACGATGGTCGAGAGAAAAGTCTGGGTGCTCATCGTGTTCGGCGCGATCGCCGCGCTGTGTATCTCCCAGTTCTATAAACTTTACCCCGAGATGGATTACCTCTCCTATTTCAATAAAGACAGCAAGCCGGTCGAAGTCAGCAAGGTCATCAACGACCATTTCGGCGGATACAGCGCGTTCTCGATCTACCTCAAGGGCGATATGACGGACTCGGACATCCAGAAGACGATGGTTCTGCTTGAAGAGAAAGCGAAGTCGATCAAGAAGATAGCCGCGATGGGCGGGGTTCACGGGATGATCTCCGAGCTCAACTCGCTCTGGAGCGGGATCAAGACTATTCCGGATACAAAGGGCGAGATAGAAAACCTCTGGTTCTTTATCGACGGCCAGCCCGAACTGAAAAGCATGGTGACGAAGGACAAGACCGAGGGCGTGATCACGTTCCTTTTGCCGTCGGTGTCGAGCGGGTACGAGAAACAGATTTTCGGGCCGCTCAAGGACTATGTGACGAATTTCCAGGGCGCGATCACGATGGCACCTGTGTACTATACTAACGAGCGGCTTGTCCGACTCGTGGCGCTCATGCTCTCTAACGCATACGCTAAGGAGGGCAAGATCACCCTCGATATCGCGAGCCTCGAAGAACTCGCGCTGTCCGCCGGGAACGCGGTCCTCGGCTTTGAGCCGTTCTATCCCGCGGAGACCCTCTATAAGTATCTCTCCGGCCCCGAGTGTGAAATTACCCTTTCCGGGCAGCAGGCCGGAAGGATCGTATCGAAACTGAAAACCGCTCAGGACTATTCGGTCGATGGGATTTATAAGGCTATTCTGCCGCTCGTACAGTTAAGCGCGGATGTCACGACAAACGACATCGCCGCGCTCGCGGACAGCCTCGCGTTTCGTTACGCCGAGGATATCAAGCTCCAACGGTACAACTTTGCGGTAGAGATGGTGTACCAGTCCATGGGAATCGAAATCGACCGGGGGCGGCTGATGTACGCAGTCGCGCCGATGTTCTGGCATACGATGCCGGTCGAACGCGACTATGCCGGGCCTGTGGCGAACACGGCGCCTATCGAAACGCTCGAGGTGAGCGGCTACGCGTACCTGATCTCGCAGTTGAAGGAGCGCCTGTTTACGAGCCAGATGGCGAGCCTGATCCTCGCGCTTGTGGCGGTGCTGATCCTTAACTCGCTCACCTTCCGTTCGGCGCTCAAGGGGCTTGTGTCGATCACCGCGGTCGTATTCACGCTGGTCGTGAACTTCGGCGTGATGGGCGTGTTGGGTATCCCGCTCGATCTGGTCACGGTGACTATCGCGAGTATCGCTATCGGGACGGGGATCGATTACAGCATCCATTTCACATCGAGGTTCAGCCTCGAGATGGAGCGGAACGGCGGCGACGAGCATATGGCGGCCGCGGTCACGTTGTCCACGACAGGGCTCGGGATCCTCGCCAACGCGCTCGCGGTCGGCCTCGGGTTTGTGGTGCTTCTCATCTCCGGCCTCAGCCCGATCCGCACTCTCGGGATGCTTCTGGCGATCAGTATGCTGGTTAGTTCCCTTTCGGCGCTGACGCTTCTCCCGGTGATGTATAAGATTTCCGGCGTGTTCCGTGTGAAGGAAAAAACTATTTCAGGAGGAAATAAATGACAAGCGTAAAATGCTTATTTGCAGCCGTTCTGTTAGCAATTGGGGTGTCCGGCGGGTTTGCCCTGACCGGGCAGGAAGTGCTCGATAAGGTGGAGAACGCGATGACCGGGCCGCAGGACGTCGAATCGCTGAACACGATGGTGCTCGCGAATCTCGACGGTAGCGGTAAGGAAATCCGTGAGATGAAGATGTACCTCGCCGGAAAGGATATGCGTGTCGTGAAGTTCACCAAGCCCGCGAGTGTCAACGGTATCTCGCTTCTCGTGACCGGCGAAGACCAGATATGGGTCTATCTGCCCGAGACCAAGAAGATCAAGATGATCCAAGGCTCGTTCAAGAACGACAGTTTCCAGGGGACGGACTTCTCCTATGACGAGATCGGCAGTTATGAGTACGAAAAGGACTACGCCGCCGAGATCATCAAGGAGGATGACAAAATGTATTCCCTCGTGATGACGCGCAAACCCGGCTCGGAGAAGATATACGACAAGGTGACGATGGATGTCAGCAAGGAGAACTTCATCCCGACTAAGGTCGAGTTCTACAAGGGCGCGACATTAATCAAGGTGCTCGAGATACTCGATGTGAAGGTGATCGGGAAGTACACCACGCCCGTGAAGATCAAAGTCACCGACAAGTCGAAGAACCATTACACCGATATGGAGATCAAGGACATCAAGTTCGACCAGGGACTGAAGGACAAGGGCATATTCACCCAGCAGTACCTGAAGAAAAAGGAATAAAAGGATAATATGATGCGGAGAATCCTCGCGATCTCGATGCTCCTCTTGGTGTTCGCGCCGGGGTGGGGTATCGATATCCTCGGGAAATTCAAGACCGAGCTAAGGCTGTCCTTGACTAACGGCGACTTCCTGTTTAACGAGATCAACGGCTACCTGAAGTTCGACCAGCAGATCAACGACAACCTGTATGCGCTATTCCAGCTTGGGGTGAGGTATATCGGCAATCCGGTCGGCAAGGATACGTTGAACAATATCCTGACCCCGCAGGAACTGGCATGGTCGAGCACGATGATGCCGGTCGAGATATTAGTCGAGGAAGTCTACTTCACCTACAACAATTTCATTACCGAGGGTATCGACCTGACTGTCGGGAAGCAGAGGATCAACTGGGGCGCGGCGGATATGTTCAACCCGACCGACCTCATGAACGCTGGCGACCTGTCGGACTTCCTGAGTTTCGGGAAAAAGTCGCCGTCGCTCTCGCTCAATATGATCTATTACTTCTATATCATTGAGTACCAGTCGAGCATCCAGTTCGTCTACCAGCCGTACAGCCCGGTCGCGAGGATCAACAAACTGCTGATCGACACAATCGAGAGCGAGCTGGAAGGCCAGCTTCTGGGGCAGATCACGAATCAGGGCACGTCGTTTACGAACCTTTCATCGGGATGGCTCGATCCGATTGTTGAAACGCCTATCCCGTCTCTTCTGGGAAGTTCGTTCGGACTGCGCTATACCCTCAGCCTCGGGATGATCGATCTCTCTGCGAACATAGTCAGCAGGATGAACGATCTGCCGTTTGTGAGAAAGCTCGAGGCGAATATGGGAGCGGAGATCGATTTGTTCGGCGGGGACACGAACCTGACGCTGATCAGTAAGTCCTACGAACTCGCTTATTACCATGAGACCGAGGTCGGGCTGGACTTCACGTGGAACAACGGGTTTTTCGTGACGTGGCTCGAAGTCGGGGTGTTCTTCCCCGGGGTAGCGGTCACGACGGCGGTAGTCGATACGGCGGTGAGCGTGATATTCCCGCCCATTTCCAGCAATGTCACGGTGGTGCAGGAACAGCCCTATATCTCGAACCAGGCGTATGTCAAGTACACTCTCGGCGGAGACTGCCATTTCGAGGGCGGATGGTACTTGAACCTTCAGTTCGCGCACGGGTATTTTACCGAACGCGGGGTGAGCGGGATGGAACGCCTGTCGGACTTCCTGATCGTGCACGGCGAGAAGACGCTCTTCAGCGACAAACTGAAGCTGATGGTGACGGGCATACTCAATGTCAATACGTGGGGCGACGCGTTCGGCGCGCCGGACTTCGGGGCGTATTTCGCCTCGCATAGCGGAGAAGTGCTCCAGCTTGCCGCGTCCTATGCCCCGTCGCTCGACCTGACATTCACCCTCGGGGTCATGCTCTTCGATGGCGGCGCGGAATGCACGATAGGGAAGATGAAAAGCTACGACCTCGTCTATACGTCGTTCGAGTACGCGTTCTGAAACCGCATCATTTTCGGGCGGAAATAAGCGGATTGTTCCGAAAGTAATCACCGGGGTGTATCCAAAAAAGCACACCCCGTTCTTTTATCTCTCCCCTTTTTTGAAAAAGATGAAAAAAGCCCCAAAATACGCCCGAAATGGGCGGATTTTTATGCGCGCCGCTGTAAAACGGGGCGTCTCTCCGGAACGGCTGGAATGGGGGTTGGCACGCTTTATGCTCTATATAGGTGTAACATGTCACGAGGAGGATAAAGATGTGCCCCTTAAAAGAAAACTGTAGTTTCTACCGTTTGAACCAGAGCGCCAAACTCTCGACGAACGAAGTGGGCTTGATGAAAAAGGTTTTCTGCGACTCGGAGCTTTTCTTATTGAATAAGGATTGCCGGATATTCCAGTACCGGATGCACCGGAAGACTTCCCGGCCCCGTCCTATGCACATGAATCCCCTCGGCTAAAAATCGAAAATAGCCAATGCCTCCAAATCATACAGAATGAAGGGGCGTCCTCGATGGGCGCCCCTTATTCTATTATAAGACCGTATGAAAAGGGACATGCCCCTTATTCTGTGGATCCTCGCAAAAATGAAAAAAATATTTCGCGAATACCTTGACTATAGTTCTATATAGAACTATAATAGTGTATGGATAAAAAAGCAGTGCTTGCATTAATCGGCAGGATTCATTCGAAGGCGAACGAGTATATTACGCAGGAACTTGAGAAACGTGGGATCAGGGGATTAGTCGTTTCACATGGGGAAATCCTGGTCAATCTCTATCGTTACCAGAGATTAAGCATGAAAGAACTGGCGGGAAAAATCGATAAGCGAAAGAATACACTGACTGTTTTAGTGGAGAAACTGATCGAATTTGATTATGTCGAAAAAACACCAAGCCCGGAGGACGGACGGTTTTTTTATATCACCCTAACAGAAAAGGGCCGCCTCTTTCAGAAGGATTTTGAGGAGATTTCTACGAACGTGTACTCGCTGATTTATACCGGGTTTTCAGAGGCCGATCAGGAAAAGCTGATGGAATTATTAGAAAAAATGTATAAAAACCTTTAAAAAATTTTATCTAATAGTTCTATATAGAACTAATATAAACTTTCCAAGGAGGATAGAATGGAAATGACGAACAAAGAGAAGGTCGTAGCGTTGATCACCAGTCTCGAAACGGGCGACAAGACGGCAATCGGGTATATCAATCCCGAAAAGTATATCCAGCACAACCTGATGGCAGGGGACGGTCTACAGGGTTTCGGCGAACTTCTTCACAAATTACCTCATGGCAGTGTGAAAGCGAAGGTGGTCCGGGCTTTTTCCGACGGCGACTATGTGTTTACTCAGACGGATTACGATTTCTTCGGGCCAAAGGCGGGATTTGATGTTTTCAGATTTGAGAATGGTAAAATTGTCGAGCACTGGGATAATCTCGCTGAAAAGGCCAAAACTCCGAATCCGAGCGGACACACCCAGTTTGACGGGGAAACAGAGATTACCGATCTCGATATGACACACACGAATAAACAAATCGCCGGCGATTTCCTGAAAACCGTACTGATAGGCGGGCAATTCGACAAACTCGCTCATTATATTGACGGTGAGAAATACATCCAGCATAATCCGAATATCGGCGATGGGATTTCCGGGTTGATTAAAGCGGTTGAGGCGATGGCGAAACAGGGTATCCATATGGTGCTAATTAAAATACGCATGGTTTTTGGCGAGGGAAACTTCGTTCTCACAGTAAGCGAGGGAACTTTCGCCGGAAAACCCGTCGCCTACTATGACTTATTCAGGCTAAAGAATAATAAAATTGTCGAGCATTGGGACGTCATCGAGGAAATTCCGCCCGCTGAAAAATGGGCAAATAAGAACGGAAAATTCTAATAGCCGGGCTGTTATAGAAAAGGAGCGGGAAAAAACCGCTCCTTTTCGTTGAGGATGATTTCGTTAATCTAGTACTCCAGCTTCCCGCCGGTCACACTTAGGAGCGCGCCGTTCACTACAGCGGACTTGACTTGCGCCGGAAATACGAATATCAGTTTCCGGCCGGGATCGTAGCCGCCGTCGGTCTTGATCGTCACCGCCGCCTTATCCCCGTCGATATTGCATGTCACCGCCGTGAGGCGGTAGCCGCCGTGCATGAAGCTCCAGCTCGAGCCGTCGTCCTCGTAGACCGCGCCGAACGCGTACCCCGAAGAGTCGGGATAGACCGTCAGCGTGACGTCACGAAGTTTGGCGAGATCGGCGGTATTCTTCATCTTGAACTCATAGGTCGGCAGGATCGCGCCCGCCCGGACAAATACCGGGATGTTCTCCATAGTGACCGGGAGAGTATACTTCCCGGCGGCGTAACGCTTCCCGCTCCAGAAGTCGATCCATTCCCCGCCGGGAAGAGCGACCTGCACCGATGCGGTATTCGAACTGAGCACCGGGCAGACCAGCATATTCTTGCCGAACAGGAACACTTCGTCGGCATCGCAGTAGTCGTAGCCGTAGTCGAAAAAGAGCGGGCGCATGATCGGCGTACCGGTCAATGTGGCGTGATAGACCTGTGTATAGAGATAGGGCAGAAGCTGATAGCGCAGGCGGATGTATTTCCAGATAATCGGGTGGTAGTTCTTGAATGCCTTGACGTAAGGTTCCTGCATCATCGAACCCTTAGCCGAATGGTTCCGCATAAAGGGCATAAACGCGCCGAGCTGCATCCAGCGTGTGAAAAGCTCGGCCGTGGTACTCGCCGAGAAGCCTCCGATATCCGAGCCGGAGTAGGGCATGCCCGAGAGTCCGAGGTTCAGGATCATCGGGACGACATGAAGGATATCCGGCCAACGGGATACGTTGTCGCCCGTCCACATGAACGCGTAACGCTGGATTCCGGGATAGGCTGAACGTGTCAGCAGGAATACGCGGTTCGACGGATCGGCGCTGTAGATACCGGCCGAGGTGGCCATCGCCATGGTGAGGCCGTATATATTGTGCAATGCGTCGTAATCGGCGACATTGCCTTCCCAATCCATCATCGCGCCTGCGTCCATTCCCCATCCGCTGACTTCGGACTGAAAGACGCTCGGTTCGTTCATATCGATCCATTGCCCGGAGACGCCCCAATCCTTCATGATCTTATAGAGATTGCCCCACCAAGCCCGGGTTAGGGGATAGGTGAAATCGGGGAAATAGCACATTCCCGGCCACACTTTCCCGATAAAGTAATCCTCGCCGGTCTTATCATACATGAAGACGTCGAAGTCCTTACCGCTCTCGCAGACCCAGTATCCGTCCTCGACCTTTACACCCGGATCGATGATGGTCACGGTCTTGATCCCTTTTTCCATCAGCCCGGCGGTCATTTTTTTAATGTCGGGGAACGTCCCGGAGTTCACGGTGAACGTCTTGTACTCTTCCATATAGTCGATATCGAGCCAGATGGACTCGATCGGGATATCGTTTGCCTCGAAATTTTTCACGACCGAGTTGATCGATGTTTCGCTCATGTAGGAATAACGGCACTGGTGGAAGCCGAACGCCCAGAGCGGCGGAAGGTAGGGCCTTCCGGTGATCGAGGTCAGCTTGTCGAGCACTTCGGCAGGGCTTCCCGGCATGATGTAGAGCTCGGTATAGTTGCCGTTCGCACCGAAACAGGTGGCGAACGACGCGTCCTTGAAGTCCTTGAGGATGTGATTCTTGCCCTTGTTGGTGTCGTTGAACGAGAACGCGCCCACCGACGGCATATCGAGGAAGACACCGCAACTGTACTCGGGGTGCATCGCGATATAGGTCGGGAATGACGAATAGTACGGGTACCTGTCGGCGTTGTAGTTCATGATCGTCGACCCGTTCAGGTTGAGCATAGTGGACTGCCCGCCCGCGCCGAAGAACTTCTCGTTGTTGTAATCGAAATCGAAGTTGAATGAATCGGTTTTCCCGATCTTGAGATAGACGACTCTCGAAGAGAAAACCTGTTTCCCGGCGTAGGTCACGGTGAAACGAAGGTCCTTCTTGTCGATCTTGACCGCGGTCTTACCCGATTCCAGTGTAAAGGAAGCCGCGTCATTCTTGAGGAAGACCTTCGCGGGTTTCACCGGAGACGTCACGGCGTAGGAGGGATGGGGTAACTGGTCTTTCGCCGACTGCCCGTAGAGATGTACGATGCCGTTCGACGAAATGGAGAACTCGAAATACATATTCGTGTAGTTCACCCGCAGCGTGTTATTGGTAAAAACGAATCCGGTCAAGCCGCCGGAAACCTGGTAAGTCTTTGTATACCCAGTCGACACCCCGCAGACGAGTAGCGCCGCGAGGATCAGTAATGCCATGAATCCTTTTTTCATTGCCGCCTCCTGATTTATTGATTTACCGTAATACTAAAACTCTACTCGATCACCGCCTTGCCGTCCTTTACCGCGACGGGTTTTCCGTTAAAGGTGAGCGCTGTGATGTCCTTCGGCAGGACGACGATCAGCTTCCGTTTGAGGACCATTTTCCCCTCGGCGGCGGAAGTCATTTCCGCAGTGTTCCCTTTCGAAGTATAACTGAACTTGGAATAGAGGTACATTCCCTTCTGGTAGTCGAAGCTGACGAAGTCGTCCTCGAACAGGCGGCCCGCTGCGTTACCCGCAGAGTCGGGATAGACAGTCAGCGTGACGTCGCGTGTCTTGTCGAGCTCCATCGTGCTCTTGTACTCGAACGCATAGGTCGGCAGGATAGTCCCGCCCTTCACGAAGACGGGGATGTCGTCGATCACGGCGGTGATCTTCTGGTCGCCCTTCACGGTCTTTCCGGTATGGTAGTCGTACCATGCCTCACCCGGGAGGACGGCGTTCAGCGTCTTGGACTTCGATAACGGGTCGAGCGCCGGGACGACGAGGATGCTGTCGCCGAACAGGAACTCCTTATCGACATCGAGGTACTTATCGCCGAACTCGAGGAAGAGCGGACGGACTACCGGGACGCCGCTCACACTTGCCTCATAAGCCATCGTGTAGAGGTACGGCATGAGCGTATAACGGATCGTCATGTATTTCTTGATGATGGGCAGGTTTTTCGTGAAAACGTACGGCTCCTGCGGGAGGGTGTTCTTCTCGGTGTGGTCGCGCATGAACGGCATGAACGTCCCGAGCTGAATCCAGCGTGTGAACAGTTCCTCGTTCGGGCTGCCCGTGTACCCGCCGATATCCGCGCCGTTGAACGGTATCCCCGAGAGGCCGAGGTTCATCGACATGCTGAGATTCATCCCGAGATGCGACCAATCGGCGGAGTTGTCGCCGGTCCAGACGAAGGCGTAACGCTGTGCGCCGGAGTATGCCGCGCGTGTCAGGATGAAGATGCGCTTATTCGGCAGGAGGTTCTTGACCGCCTCGAAGGTCGCGGAGATCATCGTAAGGCCGTAGATATTGTGAAGGTACTTGTGTTCGGTCGGGGTGCCGTGGTTGTTCTGGATAGCCTCGGGCGCCATCGTTCCGCCGGGGACATTGAACACGCTCGGCTCGTTCATATCGTTCCAGAAGCCGTCGATCCCGAGTTTCAGCAGCGCCGGGTGCTGGTTCTGCCACCATGCGAACGAGGCGGGGTTGGTGAAGTCGGGAAAGGCGCAGACTCCCGGCCAGACGCTTCCGGTATAGGTCTTCCACGGCGACGCGGCGGTCTTGCTCTTATTGGTGATCTTCACGAATATCTGGGCGTTAGTTCCGGAAGTGTACACGGGGTACTTCTTATCGTTCTTGATCCCCGGGTCGACTATCGCCACGAGCCGGATACCCTGCTTGTCGAGCGCGTCGGCCATTCCCTTCGGGTCGGGGAACGACTTGGGGTTGTAGGTGAATGCCATATTGTTGCTCATGAAGTCGATATCGAGATAGAGGACGTCGATAGGCAGGCCGAACTTCTTGAAGCTGTCCGCGACCGTCATCACGTCCTGCTGGCTCATATAGCTGTAACGGCACTGGTGGAAGCCGAAGCCCCAGAGCGGCGGAAGGTTGGGCTTTCCGGTGAGCGAGGTGTAGTTCCCGATCACGGTCTTCGGCTCGCCGGGGAAGATGTAGAAATCGATCCGGTCGTCGTAGACCGCCGAATAGTACTCGTCGCCCTTCAGGAAGCAGAACTCGCTCTTCGCGGGGTTATCCACGAAGACGCCGTAGGAGTACCCGTCGCCCATCGCGAGATAGAACGGGATGGAGACATAGACCGGATCGGTCGAAGTGTGGTACTTATAGGTGTCCGAGTTGTACATCGTGAAACTGCGGTGGGTCAGTTCGAATGCGCCGGTTTTTTCGCCGAGACCGAAGTAGCGTTCTTTTTCGACCGGACTGACGAGATAGAGCTTCTCCTCCTCCTCGTCCTCGACAATCGAACCCTTAAATATTTTTTTTCCTTTCTGCAGGACGGTCACGCCGAAAGTTCCTTTTTCGGGAACACGAACTTCGTAATCGTTCCATCGGATCACATACATCCCGTTCGATATGAAAAGCAGCTTTTCCGCACCGGAAAGCGGCTTTTCCGATACTACCGAGTAGGAATAGTGGTACGGCAGGGATGATCCATAGGCGGCGGTAACCTTTACCGCGGGACCATCGAGAATCTCGATGACCGCGGAGATGTTATCATAGTTTAGGACAAGCTTTCCATAGTTGTAATCATACGATAATAGCTTTCCCATCTCGCCGAATGTGCCCGGCTTAACAGTCGCCTGCTGGCAGAGCGCGGTGAATCCGAGGATGAATAACATGAGGAAAACGGAGAATAGCTTTTTCATAAACACCTCCATGATCTATTTTGTACTGATTGAAATAAGCCTTAAGAACCCCGGTCGACGACCTCGGGCTGAAAGACACGGTCGGACTTGTCTCCGGGCGCGGCGGCGGCCGAAATATAGATTCCGCCCTCGTAGCCTATTTCGAACGCGGGCTGGCGGACCGACGATAGCCCCAGGTACTGCGACGCGGGCGCGTCGTCATAGCCGATCACCCTGACAGGCAGGCCGCTTTCCTGGATCGCGCTCCTCGCCCCATAGGCGAGCCTGTCGCAGAAACAGAATATACCGTCGAACGGTTCTTCCTTGAGCATCTCGCCGACAGCCTCATAGGCGGTCTTGTCGTCGACATAGATAAACTTCTCACGGAGCGGGATTCCCGCCGCTTTGAGCGTATCGCGGAATCCGCCGAGGCGTTCGTCCTGCTGCTGGCTGGGCGACTCTTCGCCGAGGTAGACGATAGAACGGCATCCCGCTCCGGCCAGGTACTTCGCGGCGAGATTGCCGCCGAGAGTGTTGTCTATCCGGAAACAGGC
This sequence comes from Spirochaetes bacterium GWF1_51_8, assembly GCA_001829415.1. Classification (GTDB taxonomy): domain Bacteria; phylum Spirochaetota; class Brevinematia; order Brevinematales; family GWF1-51-8; genus GWF1-51-8. The sequence continues at coordinate 33,381 of MIBE01000005.1, read as the reverse complement.
GGCGTCTTTTTCGTAACGGTCTATATAGGCGACGGGGGTGCCGAGCGCGGAAAGGAGATTTTTACTTTCGGGGGAGATGCCCGCCGAGACCACGATGATTCCCGCGAGGTTTTCCTTCGAGATATGCTCGACCACCAGCTCTTCGTACCTGCCGAGGTTGAAGACGAGCAGGTTCTTGTCGGATTCGTTAAGCGCGAAATAGATACCGCGCAGGATTTCGAAATAGAACGGGTGACTGACGACTGGGATGACGATGCCGACAGTGGCCGAGGAGAACTCGCGTCGGGCGAGACGGCGGGCGGATTCGTTGGGACGGTAATGCAGTCTGCGCGCGGTTTCGAGGATTCGGTCGCGCGTGTCGGGCCGGATATTCGGTTCGCCGTTCAGCGCGCGTGAAACCGTGCCCAGTCCCACCCCGGCGATCCGGGCGATATCTTTGATTGTTGCCATTCGTCACTCCATAAGAATCGTATCATGGAAACGCTTCCATGTCAAGGTTTGCGCGGGAAAAAACGGCGTTTTCGTTTCGCGCATTTTACTACTCTGCCGTGCAAGTATACTCATTCGGACTTAATGCGCGGGCACTCACTTGTACAGCGTTCCCTCACAGTCACAGCTAGTCACCGTCAGGGGGCGTGGCGGCTAATTATTTTAATCATCGGCTGTTTTGTATTGGGCTGTTTTTCTTCCTCGCGCTGGTGCCGTCCATGGCGTGCCCGGAACTAACGCATCCTTGCGTGTCGCCCGCGCGCTTTGAAGCGCGTTGTACTCCCGGGAAATCCAAGAAAAAGGCATTTGTTTGACGACCGAAGGGAGGAGTTATGCCTTTTTCGGATTTCTCGGCTCTTCTCCCAAGCTTCATCCGGCGCGGCATACTTTCTTTGCTTCTTTCTTTCCTATGCGGAAAGAAAGAAGATTTCTCCTCCCCCCCTCTCACCCCAAGTCCTTCGGAAGCTTGATTTTTATGTTATTCTGATTATTCCCCTGTTCCGCCATGAAAAGCTCCTTGTTTGTTATATTATTCTGTTATAATCAGTTTCTTTTTTCTTGACCGTTTTGCCTTTCGACTGTTTTTCCCCTCGCGCCGGTACCGTCCATGGCTCCCGCAGGCACTTCTCCCATCCGTGGGAGTCGCGTTTTACTTCCTGACATCTCGACTACGCCCCTAACATGCGTTTGGGACAAGCTCGGTGTCCGAGGCGATAAGAACACAAGGAACGGGATTTGCTCTCTTGTTTATGCTTTCCGGCTGTTTCTCCCCCGCCTCTATGCCGGAATGAAATCAATTCTTCGCATCCTATATTTTTTCCCCGCGAAACGTAAAAAACGCCGTTTGTTTGACGACCCCGCAGAGCGGGGGAGGAGTTACGGCGTTTTCGTTTCGCGCATCTTACTACTCAGCCGTGCAAGTATACTCATTCGGCATCAAGGCGGGGCACTCTTTGGATACTTTCTGGTGACAGAAAGTATCATATAACTTCCCTCTCACCCCACGTCCTTCGGAAGGCTGATTTTAAGGTTGTTAGCGGTATTATTTGCTTCGGGCAACGGGGGACTCCAGTTATTTGTTTTGCTGTACTTGGGAGCACATTATACTTTGCATAATTATTGACCCGATTATCAAAAATATCGTAATTAAAAGAGTACTATAAAAAGCACTGCTTTTTACTTTATCTCTTTTAAATGGTCGGTATTCGAAAAAGTAGAAAAAAAGAATCGCAAGTAATACTGCAAACCATAAACCACTTATATTATAAGTTTTGAAAAAACTATAAATTGGAGCAGAAATGAATTTAAAAAATTCAAATTTCGGATTGTAAAGGTTTAATCCTTGAGGGTTGGTTACAACCTGATTAGTAACAATAGGATGATTGGTGAGTATCAACGGTAAGGATTCCAGCATGATTTATCTCCGCGGTTATTTTATGGTAAACTGTCCCAAAACTTTTTTGAATACTCCAACCTTTTCAAATACTCCGCATAGCTGTTATCCGGTTTCTTTAAGTTATCGTTAACATAACTTATGCCTGAATAGACAAGCCCATAAAAGGACGGACGAGCGTAGTTATAGAGTTCCAACTGCATTTTTTCCGCCGATATGATATATGAACTTTTCACTTTACTTGAATTTTTTATGAATTGATCCATATAAATACTTCCTAATTTACCCGTCACAATATCAAATACAGTATTCACCCCAGCAGCAAGAACTCCTATTCCATTTTCATCAGTTGGATTGGTGGCATAAGCCCCAATACGATAAGCAGTAGACGAGGCGCCTAATGCCGTAGCCGCCATAAACAAAGGAGCCGCAAATTCGAGTTGGCCGAGCGCGGTTGCGATAATACCGCCTACTGAGCAAATAGTACTTCCAGCCGATGAAAGATCCGCCAAGTTCTTATATTCCTGTTCGAGACTCATTACACCAGGACTCATATAATTATGTGTCTGATTAAAGTTAATGCCGTTCATTGAAAGAGTATTCGACCCGGCAAATGGGCCGCTGTAAGGTAATCCAATTCCTTCGGGGAATAAGAACTGATGATTGAGAGGATAATTCATCGCAGATGGATCGGGAATCATACTTTCTCCATCGAAAATTCCCCATGGATTACCAATTGGTGCAAAGTTTGCGGGTCCGTTACCATTCAAGGAGGGCGGGGTAAATCCGTCATAGCCCGAACCTCCGCCCAAATTATGAATCATATTAAAAACATTACCCAGCTTCTTACCTATTTCATTCTGAGCCGCATACGCCTGCATCGCCGCGAGCTTCGCGGCTTGTTCTTTCGCGGCCTTTTTCGCTTCCGCTGTGTCCCAGTTCTGCCATGACGCCATCTGCGCGTCTTTCGCCTGTTTCTCCCCCTCGCTTTCGCCGTCCGTGGCTCGCTCGGGACTAACGCATCCTGCGTGTCGCCTGCGATGCTCCATGAACTTGTCGACCGCGTCCTGCCCGGTATAGACGATCAGGTTGCCGTCGGCGTCCTTTTCGCCGGTGGGGCTGGGGAAACCGTTCTTCATCACGTCGCCGAGCTGGTTGGCGAATTGCGCTTTCAGCATCTCCTTGATCTGCGCCGTCCCTTCCGCGCCTTTCACCGACTTATCGAAATAGTTGATCGCCTTCGCGAGTATCCTGAAATTCTCATCCATTTCGCCGAACTGCTCCATCGTCTTCTCGGCGTTCTATTATGCTAAATGATTATACCCCAATTCGGCACGGATGTCACGGATTGCACGGATTTACGCAGAAAGAAGAATTGATTCATTTCCCCGGCATATTTAATTCTTCAGCCCGCCGCCGAGCCAGCCGTTTGTCCCGTATTTTAACATATCCGCGCCTTTTAATACCCATTTACCACATATCCTTCTCAATCTTCTTCTCTTCCGCGCCGGGCTTGCCCAGCGACAGGAACCACAGGTCGAACGACATCCCCCATGTGAAACCGGGCGTGCTGTAGTTGAACGCGTAATAGCCCTCGGCGTAAATCGAGAAGTCGAGGTTCGCGAAGAACGTCGTCACGAGTTTCAGACGCGCGTAGGCCGAATGGAGATAGAGCGGTTCGAGCCACGCCGCCCTATACCCCATGAGGAGATAGAACCGGTTGAAGTAGACCGGGATGAGGCCCGGTCCCCATTGTATCTCTATATCGAACACCGGGAACGACGCCGAGAGCGCGAGGTAGTAATTCCGCTGGATGGGGATGCCGGTGTATTCCCTGAACACCGGGTAACGGTTGCCCCAGAAGACGTTATTCGCCGACGAGGTATTCAGGACGGGCGAGTCCGAGTAGGCACCGTTCAGGCCGATCACGAGCGGGATGATGTACGGCGCGATGGTCATCGCGAACTCCGCCTTGTAACGGTTCTTCTGGATGTTATAGTCGCCGTAGAGGCCGAGAGTCCAGCCGCGGTAATGATAAAAACGGTAGAGCGATGTGAAGGTCGAGATATTGAGATACAGGCTCGCGAGAGTCGTGTCCGACGTATACTTCCAGTAGTAGGGTGAACTGTCGATCCTGTTGTCGAACGCGAAGCTGTTATGGGAGATGCCCGCGCCGATCAGGAAATAATTGCACTGCGGTGTGAACGTGTGCAGGTACCAGAGGTTGAACGAGCCGGCGGTCTGGCGGTAATAGTCGTCGTAGTAAGTCGAGAAATCGACCCAGTCGCGGAAATAGAGTGAGAACTGTACCGGAAAGGCCGAGTTGTCCCACTCGAGCTCGATATCCGCGAACGGTTTGACGACGTTCATGAGCACGGTCGGCATGACGGACTGGTTGTTGCGGATCGGGTCGGCAAGGTAGGAGATGAAGCCTATCGTCTCGAACGCGCCCCGGCCGTCCATCACCAGATACGGCATCCAGACATGGGGAACGAGGTAGCCGAGCGGATGGTAAGGCTTCGCCTCGACCGCGGCCTTATCGGAAACGGGCGAGTCCTTCGATGGGGTGTAGGGCGAGCCGGACAGCATTGTCACTTCGGACGGCAGCGCGGCGAATCCGCCCGGAATCTTCATCAGTTGAGAACCCTCAGAGAACTGCGCGACATAGAATAACGTATTATCGAATGGAAGCGGGGAGTAGACTCCGCCGGAGATGTTGTTTGTCTGGAGGGATGCGGTCGCGAGGTCGGTATATCCGGCCTTGTAAAGCCCGCCCGACTCGCCGTAGGAGAACCAGACCTTCCCGCCGGTGACCGAGATATCGCGGATATAGCGGAATTCCATCCCGGGCGTCCGGTAGACTGTCACCTGATGATCGGCGAGACTGTATACCGCGAGCGAGTTCGTGCCCTTGTCCTTCAGGATAAAGACGATCCGGTTCGTATCGAGCTGTTTGGGGTGGCCGTAGTAGGTATCGTAATCGCCCTCGATAAGGACTTGGACCGCGCCGTTCACGATCAGCACGAGGTCGGTGTAACGGTCGAGGACGCGGATAGCGGTCACGTCGTAGGGCGAGCCGCCGGGGGTTTGGAAGAACGACGCCTCACGGACACCCGCGTACTTCGGCCCGGTGAAGCTATGACCGGCGAGGCTGTAAAACTCGGCGAACAGCACCGGGAGCGTGTTTTCGAGCGCGTAGCGGTTCAGCACGAGAAGCGTGCCGTCGGAGGAGGCGTTCATCGAAACGATGTCGTAGTAGTAGCCGAAAAGGTCACTTGTCATGTCGGACGCCGGGTCGTACTCACGGATTAATTGAAGGAATTGATCGGCGTAGACGATCTTCCCCCCCGCCTGCACCGCGAACGGAATAGACGCTATTTCAGGCAGGAGCTTGTTGGTATTGAACACAGTCTCGAACTTCGGCGCGAGCGATTGCCGGAAAAGCTCCCATTCGTCATAGACCGAGACTCCGTAGACTTCCGCGAAGCTTCCCGGCAGTATCGCGAAGATATTCCCGTTACCCGTAGTCTGCCAGAGCTTGCCGTATTTCTCCATCCCATACTCCAATTGAAGGAAGCGGCTGAACATCCCGCCGTAGTGATAATGGATATTGCCGCCGGGATAGAGGTCGAACGCGCCGGAAGCCTGCGCGGTATCTTTAAACTTGTTCTCGATGATATTCTGCTGAAGCTGGGCGATGACAAGCGGGTTGTTCGCGCGCCCGAAACCGCCGAGGCTCTCGAAGCTGACCGTGACGCCCTCGACCATAAACCACGGCATCATGTAGACCTGTGTCTGCACCCACGGCCCGAAGAGGGACGAGAGCGCCTGCACGAACGGCGAACGGATGTTGAGCGATACCGCGTGCGCGAGCTCGTGCGTGAACAAGTCTTTCAGCCAGTGCGAGTAGTTCCCGATACTGCCGTCGAACTCCGGCGGATAGGCATACAGAAGGATATGGTTGTACGGCACTGTGCGGCTGAAACCGTTGGCGTCGTAGTAATCTGCGGTCAGGACGACGGTGATCTTCTGCGTGTCGAGTGTGGGGAGAGCGGCGGTCATCTGCTCGTAGACGCTGTCGGCGTAGGACGCGAGTTCGGCGGCTGCGGCTTGCGATGACGGCGTGAACACGATCTCGAAGTGCTTGGTTTCGTAGACCGAGAGCGGGCTTCCGGGCTCAAAGACCGCCGGATACAGCGGAAGTGCGGCTGATAAAATGAGATATACGATTACTGCGCGCATAATAACTCCGAAATGATGATCGAATAGGATAACCGGAAACGCTTCAGATGTCAAAAAGAGGGCGGAGCGGAAAGGTTTCCGCGCACAGCCAAGAAGCGAGCTAATTTATTATAAAATAAAGAGATATATCGCAAAAACAAGGGATGTAAAAATTCCTTTTTCCGCCGGAATATGTTATAATAAACGATAATATACTGCCCGCATTGAGAGGGGAACATGCCGAAAGAAAAAGAGTATAATGCCGATTCAATCGCGTCGTTAAGCTATCCCGATAATGTCCGGAAACGCCCTGATATGTATATCGGCGACCGCGATGTCGAAGGATACCATCATCTCGCGATCGAGATCATCGATAACTCGGTGGACGAACATCTCGCGGGGCACGCGGACAAGATCAGGGTGAGCCTGATCGCGCACGATACGCTCGAGATCGAGGATAACGGGCGCGGTATTCCTGTCGGCCTGCATAAAGAAGGCGTTCCCGCTATCGAAGTCGTCATGTCGCATCTCCATTCCGGCGGTAAGTTCGACCGTGAGTCCTACCAGGTCTCCGGCGGCCTTCACGGCGTTGGGCTTTCGGTGGTGAACGCGTTATCCGAATACCTCGAGGCGGAAGTATTCCTCGACGGCAAGGCTTACCTGATCCGTTTCGAGCGAGGTGTGAAGACTGTTCCGTTAAAAATAACCGGTAAGTCCGACAAGCGCGGTACGATCATCCGCTTCAAGCCGGACGACACCATCTTCCAGATAACCAAGTTCAGTTCCAGCTCGCTCGCGGGCCGTCTGCGCGAAGTAGCCTTCCTCAATCCCGGTCTCGAGGTCACATTCGAGGACAAGATGCAGCCCGATACCGACCAGCCGTCCGGTTTCGCCACACAGGTGTTCCGTTACGACGAAGGAATCTACGAGTTTATGAAGAACGAGCTGAACCGGGACCAGGATGTGATTTTCCCCGACCCCGTGAAGGTGATCGGACAGCTAGAAGGGCTGACTGCGGAAGTGGTGCTCCAGTACCGCAACTCCGGCGAAGACCCCGAGATATTCAGCTATGTGAACAGTATCCACACGAAAAACCACGGCGTGCATGTGGACGGATTCTGGATGGCGTATGAAAAGGTCATGCAGAAGTTCGCGGAACGTCTCAATATCGATAAAAAAGGCGACAAGATCAATAAAAAGACTCTCTCGTTCGGCCTGACCTGCGTAATCAACACACGCATCCCCAACGCCGAATTCAAGGGGCAGACGAAGGACAAACTGACCGAGCCGTTGGAAGCGCGCAGGATATGCCGCGATATCGTCGAGAAGGCGATGTCGTTATACTTCGAGACGCACATGGATATCGCGGACAAGGTGCTGAAAAAAGCCGTCCTCGAACTGAAAGCCCTGCAGGAAGCCGAACGCGCCCGCGAGGGTGTCCGCACAAACCTCGGACGCGGCAAGAAAGAGACTCTCGCGATCATCGCGGGAAAGCTCGCGGACTGTTCGACACGCAGGCGCGAACTCCGTGAAATCTTTATCGTCGAGGGGGATTCCGCGGGCGGTTCCGCCAAACAGGGCAGAAACCGTGAGACGCAGGCCATCCTTCCCCTGCGCGGAAAAATCCTCAATGTCGAGAAAAAGATCGAGAAGAAATCGCTCCAGTCGATCCTCGCCAACGAGGAAATCAAGACCCTGATCGCCGTATTGGGTGCGGGGTACTACCAGAATTTCGAACTTTCCAAGCTCCAGTACGATAAGATCGTCATCATGACCGACGCCGATGTGGACGGCTCGCATATCCGCACCCTTCTGCTCACCTTCTTCTACCGCTTTATGCGCGAACTCATCGAGCAGGGGCATCTCTATATCGCGCTTCCTCCCCTCTACAAGATTACCGCGGGGAAGATCACCGAGTACGCCTATTCCGACGAAGAGAAGGAAAAACTGCTCAAGACCCGTTTCGAGAACAAGACGCCGGATATCCAGCGGTATAAGGGGTTGGGCGAAATGAACCCCGAACAGCTCTGGGATACGACGATGGACCCCGAACGGCGGAAGATGCTCAGGATGTCGATCACGGACTTCGAGGAGTCGGAGCGCCTGCTGAAGGTGCTGATGTCGGACGACGCGCAGGACGGCGAGCGGAAGAAGTTCATCCTGTCGAACGTCAACTTCGTGACGAACATCGACGATATCGGGTAAGGCGCCGGCGGCTTTTCATCCGCTTCTACTCCATTCGAAGACGTGTGTGACTCTCATCAGATGTATCAACAATAAACTCTATGATTGAAATACCACCTTCTTCTTCCTCAATTATATCGTTCTCCAAATTAGATACATTTGGTGGTTCATCAGAGATTAATATTGATTGTTTATTATCTTTACTAATGAAAGATAAACAAGATGAATCTCCGGAGAAAAACAACGAAACACCTCTTTTTGTATGAGGGATGCCGGTAGTACGAGAAATAATCACTGAAGTATGGTTTGCAGTTATAGTTTTTAAATCATTGATAACCCCACTCCAATTTCCATCATTTTGAGGCGGTGAGGATATATATAATTTTCCCGCATTTCCAATAATAAAATTTAACAACTCCTGCGGAAAACTAATAAACGATGATAGATATGGCCATGAGGGATGTGCAGTGTATGTGTTCAAAGGAAGTTTTATAAAATCAAAAAAGCACCTTCGAATTGCCGGAGGATTCGAATCGGGATAGCAAAATGGAATATATGATTCGGAAAATATTAGATATTTACATGCATTATATACATCTAATCCATTTATACATCTTTGCTGACCTGTAAGATCACCCGATTTTTTACAGTATTTAAAAACCGGCCAATGAGCATATAGGTAGTGTTGGTTCTCATTATCGGGAATTATTGGGAATTTATCATTCTTCTTCGCCTGAAGTAACATTGCTGAAGTAGAAATTTCTCTACCATTATTTATTTCTGATCTGAGTAATAGTAAATCACCAATTTCAACTGATTTTTGTTTAGGATCTGGCATATTACTATATTCTACAAATGGTTGTTGATGAACAAAAATTCCGCCACATTTTATCGCTCCCGATACTCTATTTATTTCATTCGGAATATTATAAACTATATTTGCGACTAACTGAGGTTCAGAAAGATTAGGTTCTGGAATGGATTTCTTTAAACCCTCAAATATTGCATATAGTATATCACTATATGTTTTTGCAGATATAGAAAAATACATTATCACTTTCCTCTAAAATACTTTATTTGGCTATTATACATCCGTAAAAAGTGTTGTGTCAAAAAAGTGTAAGAAATAATAGTCCAAGATTGGCGAATCTATAGGGAGAAAAGTTTTTCAATATTTCAGCAGGAATGAGGAGTGTGAAATATGTAAAAAAGCGCCGAAAAACTATCCCTTTCTTGCCCCGTCTTCCGTGACGGGGTATCCCTAATTAGCGATTCATACTTTCTTTCCCTCAGGGGAAAGAAAGTATGCAAAGAAAGGCTGCTCCGCCTTGATGCCGGTCGAGTGTGTTTGCACGACTGAGAAAGTAAATGCGCGAAACGAAAACGCCGTAACTCCTCCCCCGCAAGCGGGGTCGTCAGACAGACGGCGTTTTTAACGTTTCGCGGGGAAGTCAATAATTTCTCATAGCGAAAGATCAATCCCGGCATAGAGGCGGGGGAATAACAGCCAAAGACAAGAGAAAGGATTTAATAGGTTTTATTTTTTCCCGCGCGCTTTAAAGCGATTTATGCTCACCGGGAATTCCGTCAGAGGGCGTATGTCCGACGCAGACCCGTTATCGCTTTTAAAGGACATTCAGGCGAGTTACGCCCGAAACGGAATTCCCGGTTCTTCTCTTAAGCTTTATCCTGCGCGGCATACTTTCTTTGCTTCTTTCTTTCCTATGTGGAAAGAAAGAAGAGTCCTTCTGATTTGACTTCACATATTCTATTATCTACTTACTTCGCAAATCTTAGAAAATTATCTATTGCACTATATTTTTAAAAACTATTCAAAAAAAAGACCGGGAAATTTCCCGGCCTATTTTATTTATGACTATACTCTACTTATTAAACTTCACATTCAGGACGGACTTCGCCGATTCATCGGCGTTGAACGCCAGCCTGTTGAACGGGAAGTAACGGAACAGGATGCGGCCGAAGATATTCTGCTCCGGGATGAACCCGAAGTAGCGGCAGTCCTGGCTGTTGTCGCGGTTATCGCCCATCCCGAAATAATAGTTCTCTTTCGGGGTGTAGCTTGTGAGGATGGCACCGTCGAGGTAGAGAGTGCCGTCCACGCCCTCGATCACGTCCTTTCCGGTCTCACGCTCGATCAGCATCAGGACGAGCTCCTTATAGTAAGCGTTGATATTCGTCAGTACGATTTGGACATCCTTCTGCGGGACGACGATTTCGGGGAAGCTCTTGCGGACATCGAGATGGAGCGACGACGCGGGCGAGAAGTAGTTGTTCTCGAAATGCAGGTACTGGATCACGCGCGTCCTGCCGTTGAACTTCTCCTCATAGAGGTCGAAAAAGTTAATGCCGCTCTGGTTGAAATTGTTATAGGTGATCTGGCTGAGGTTGGTGATGTAGGCCGTGCCCACCGGCTGGCCGTTGATAAAAAGCTGGCGGTTTGTCATCATGATCTTATCGCCCGGCATGCCGATCAGGCGTTTGACAAGGTTCTTCGGGTTTTCGGCCGTATTGTCGAGGTTGACGAGCGAGAGGGTCAAAAGGGTAATCAGTTCCTGCCCCCAGCCCGGCGATGTCCATTCCGGCGAAACGAAGACGATGATATCCCCGGCGGCCGGCTTAAAGATGGAAGGAAGCTTCAGGTGCGCGATCGGAAGGATCGAGCCGTAGGAAAACTTCTCCACCATCAGGATGTCCTGCACCATCAGGTTCGGAACCATCGACTGCGAAGGAATCTGGTAGGCCTCGATCAGGAAAAGGCGGATCACGAACGCGATCAGGTAGGCGGAAAAGAAAACCTTCACATTATCGACGATCTTTTCTTTGAGCGTCATATCCTTTTTATCTTTTTTCTTCTTGCCGGAATCGGCGCCGTCCGGTTTTTTGCCGGTGAAAAAGCTTTTGATCTTTTCGAACACTTTTTTCTCCTGTGCTATTAGAGTATGGTTACCGGATTCGGTTAGGGTGAAGACTGTTCGAAAAGACAAACCGCGTGAGCTTCGATAGTGAAGAGCCTGGTATTCTCTGCGGTCTTTCCCTTTATGCCGATCTTATCCGTTGAAATTCCAAGGATCGAGGCGATGTTCTGTTTCATCTCCGCAATATGGGGAGCGATTTTCGGCTGTTCGAGGATCACGACGGTATCGATATTGTACAATACGATTTTGCCGGAAACTCGTTTCCAGACCTCGCGGAGAAGTTCGAGGCTCGATATCCCGCGATAGGCGGGATCGTTATCCGGGAACTGGACGCCGATATCGTCTAAACCGGCCGCCGACAGCAATGTGTCGATCACCGCGTGAAGGAGCGCGTCTCCGTCGGAATGGGCTTCCGCGCCGAACTTCGATTCGAGCTTCACCCCGCCGACTATCAGTTCACGTCCCGGCACCAGCTTATGCAGGTCGTATCCGAGCGCTACCCCGGGCATCTATTTCCTCAGGTCTTTAAAATCTTTCGGTTCGGTAAAAATGATCCTTCCCGCCGATGTCTGGAGGATACTGGTCACACGCACCATCAGCTTTTTGCCGATCTGGTTCAATCCGCTCGCGACCACCACCATCGTACCGTCGGCGAGATACCCCACGCCCTGGTTGTTCTCTTTCCCTTCTTTAATAACGTCGATCTCGAACTCCTCGCCGGGGAGCAGTAACGGCTTCATGGCGTTGGCGAGGTCGTTCAGGTTCAGTATCTGGATACCCTCGAGCTGGGCGATCTTGTTCAGGTTATAATCGTTGGTCAGGATACTCGCGTGGATTTCCTTCGCGAGCTGGATGAGCTTGGTGTCGACACCGCGCAGTTCGGGGAAATCGCGCGAGGAGATACGGAGCTCGACTGTGGTGATCTCTTTCAGTTTATTCAGGACATCGAGTCCCCTGCGGGCGCGCGAACGCTTGATCGGGTCCTGAGAATCCGCGAGCGCCTGGATCTCGTTCAGCACGAACTTCGGCACGACAAGCGACCCGGAGACAAATCCGGTTTCGGCGATATCGAAAATACGCCCGTCGATTATCACGCTCGTATCGAGCAGTTTGATCTCGGTGGCCTTCTTCTCGCTGTCGGGGAGACCCGTAGGGAACTGGAACGCGTACCCGCCCTTCTGCGTAGCGTTGATAGGAAGGAAGAACCCGAGATAGGCGAACGCCAGCATGAAATAGGGCTGAATCTCCGGGATGCAGTAATTCCCGAACAGCATGCAGAACAGTTTATAGAGAACGTCGCCGGAATAAAAACCTGCGATCAGTCCGACAAGCGCATAAAGAAATATCCCGCGCTTGGAATAAAAAACGGCTTCGAGAAGCAAAGTGATAATCGCGAAAGCGAGTGCGATCAGGAGTACCCAGAAATCTCCGATCTGCACGGGAGCCTGTTCGGCGATTTTCCCGCGGATTAAATAATGAATAGCGCCGAGAAGAATATATCCGGCGAGGACGATAATCCTTCTCTGCAATGTTTTAGACATGCGCACCTCAGTATATTATAAATTAATAAAGTCCTTGGCATATTCCATCAGGCCGCCTTTCGACATGATGTTCTTCATCATTTCGGGAAGGGGATGAATCTTGTATTCCTTGTTCTTTGTGATATTCTTGACATATCCTTTATCGAAATCGGCTTCGATGATGTCGCCGGTCTCGGTCTCGTTGACTATCCTTGCGTCTTCGATCACGGGAAGCGCGATGTTGATCGAGTTGCGGAAAAATATCCTCGCGAATGACTTCGCTATTACAAGAGAGACGCCGCAGGCCTTGATCGCGATAGGGGCGTGTTCGCGCGAGGAACCGGAACCGAAGTTCTCGCCGGCGATCAGGATATCGCCCTTGCCGACTTTCCCGGCGAACGTCGTGTCCTCATCCTCGAGACAATGCTTCGCGAGCTCGACGGGATCGGATGTGTTCAGGTAACGCGCGGGTATGATCTTGTCGGTGTCGATATTGTCGCCGTACTTCCATGTTTTCCCTTTGTAATTCATCTGTCTACTCCCGTTAAACTATTAAGTGAAATTTTAACATATTCGGGGCGAATAGTCAATTATTGCCGTGCTATGTAAATAAACACGTGTATATAACATTACGGGAGATTGAAAGTTTTTCCGTGTCTGTTATAATTATCCCGAGGGAAAAGAATATGCGGTACAAAATCCTGAAACCGGGCAATATCCCGTTACAGATCGCGGAGGCGAAAGAACGCCCGCTCGCGCTCATCCTGAACTCGCGGCAGACGAAGTTCCCGCGCGGTTGCGACGGGTGGATGACAGGAACCGCGCGCGCGATCGACACCTACACGTCGCTCGGCTACACGATCCTCGCATCGGTCGAAATGAACACCTACGAGTTTGCGCTGTGGTATGCCGGGTCGAAAGGATATCCGCTCGCGGTTTTCATTCCGGTGTGGGGTACGGACGATGCGCGCGAGGCGGCCGCGCGTGTGATGGACGATTTCGCGCTTAATGCGGAAAAAGTCTTTTTCCTGCCGTGCATCACCGGGATTCCGGCGCAGAGGCACAAGGACTTTTGGCCCGAACGCGACCGGGCGCTCGCGTTATCCGCCGACGCTATCGCTCCGGTGTCGATACGCCCCGGCGGCGGGCTGGAAGAACTGATCGCCTCGCTTCCGCCGGCGAGGGTGCGCGGCGACTTCCGGATCGACTATGAGGCTGGGTCCGGACGCGGACGAGCCGGTATCGCGCAGGCCGGAAGCAGGCGCTTCGAGAGTTGGGACTACCTTGTGCATTGGACACGTTCGTTCCACACGCCGTTCCCGGGCGAGACGCGCGCGGAGTACTACGCGTCCGTTTTCGCCGATCCATCGGGATACTCCCATTCGGCGGCGCACACGCTCGAGCGCATCCTCGAAACCGGAACGGTGTTCGCGAGTTCCGACGGGATACGCGGCGGGTATGCCGGGGTATCGATGACCGCCGACCAGCCCGAGTTGTCGCTCTCGATAGTCCGTTGGCGAAGCCGGAAAGACCGTTATACCTACGAGCCTTACGGGATAGCCATCGCGCGGGGGTATATGGAGACACTCGGGGCGCGCCCTGTGGTCTACGGCGGCGACGAGGACTATGACGACATGTACGACGAGGACAAGCCGTTCTTCCAGTTCCGAGGGCGGGAGGGACGTTGGGTGAAGGAGAACGAATGGCGGATACCGGGCGATCTCCGGCTCGGCGAAATCCCGAAGGGGAACGCGGCGGTTGTCGTGCCGGACGCTGCGGCATCGGAGAAGACCGCGCCTCTCGCTCATAAACTCGGGATGGATATCGTCGTGCTCAACCCTCGGATTATTTGATTTATTCCCCGCAGGAGGTTAAATTACGTCATGAAGACAGGAATATTTTTTATTGCCGCGATCATCGCGGCGGCTGTGACCTTAGGCGGATGCACGGGGAAGGCGAACGCCGGAAGCCAGGCGAAGGCAGACGCGGCATCGGGCGCGACTGCGTCCACGTCGAAATACTCGCCGGGCGAGATGACGAACTACAACGGTATCCCGCTCCAGTCCGTCAACAGCTTCCGCGAGAACTCGATCAAGGGCGTGCAGCAGATCGATCCGTCGAAGTACACCCTCAAGGTCAAGGGGCTTGTCACGAAAAAGCTCTCGCTCGGGTATGCGGATATCACGAACCTGCCGCCGGTCAAGAAACTCGTCACGATCTACTGTGTCGAGGGCTGGTCGGTCAACGTGCTCTGGGAGGGAGTGACGGTGAAGTCGATCCTGCAGAAGTCGGGCGTGCCCGGCAAGCCCAAGACATTGATCCTGCGCGCCGCCGACGGCTATTCGACATCGCTTCCGTTACACGAGGTGCTCGGCAAGGACATGATCCTCGCGTACAAGGCGAACGGGCTGGAACTGCCCGCGAAGCTGGGGTTCCCGTTGATACTCGTCGCCGAGGATAAATGGGGCTATAAATGGGCGAGATGGATCACGGAGCTGGAGCTGTCGGACAACACGAACTATAAGGGCTATTAGGAAGAACGGGGCTATAACAATAAGGCCGACCTCAGTGGGCCGATCTATGAGAAATAGGTTATTTTGAGAGTACTTGTATCAAAACTGGAATTTTATTCGTGACAATATCCCAAATAATAAAATCATCGATACCGAAATACCTATGGATGATTACGTCGCGTAATCCGGCGATTTTTCTCCATTCTATTTCAGGGTGAACATCTTTATATTCCTGCGGAAGATTTTTTACTGCTTCTCCGATGATTTCTAAATTTCTTAGAACCGCATCATATCCTTTCCAATCATCTTGAAATCTCTCAAAACTTGAGTATTCAACAAGTTTTACAATCTTCTCTGCTGATTTAAGGATATCGTCGATGAGGAATGAGAATTCTCTGCGTCTACCCGACATAGATTGTCTCTTCCAGTACCTGATCCCGGTACTCTTTTCTTAGTGCGGCTTTTGTCACCAAATCGACTTTGATTTCAAGATTATCCTCGATATAAAACTTTAAATCCATATAATGATCGAAAGTAGCCTCACCCTCTTCAAATTCTACGAGGAGGTCGAGGTCGCTTTCCCCGGTACTCTCGTTTCTCGCGACCGAGCCGAAGATACCGAGCCGTTTGACCTTATACTCCTCACGGAAGTGCTTCATATGTTCTGTCAGGAAATATTCGATCCGGGAAAGTTCGGGCATATTATACCTACCTCGTTGCTTTACGCGCTCTTACTTTGCCGTTTAAGGAGCGGGAAACCGAGTTCTTCGCGCTTCTTCAGGAACGCCGCCGCGACCGCCGCCGCCATTTTCCGCACGCGCAGGATGTAAGACTCGCGTTGGGTGACCGAGATCGCCCCGCGGGCGTCCAGCGTATTGAACGTGTGCGAGCACTTCATCGTGAAGTCGAACGCCGGCAGCACCGCGCCCATCTCAAGCGCGCGGAAGCATTCGCCCTCGTACTCGTCGAACCAACGGTTATTGAGCGCGATATCCGCGATCTCGAAGTTGTATTTCGAGAACTCGTACTCGAGCTGGTGGTGCAGGTCGCCGTAGGTGAACTCGTCGTTCCACTGGATATCGAAGATTGTCTTCTTGTTTTGAAGGTACATCGCGATCCGTTCGGTGCCGTAGGTGATCTCGGCGGGAATGGACACGAGGTCGATACCGCCGCATTGCTGGAAGTAAGTGAACTGCGTGATCTCCATCCCGTTCAGCCACACTTCCCACCCGAGCCCCCACGCGCCCAAGGTCGGACTTTCCCAATCGTCATGGACGAAACGGATATCGTGCTCCTGAAGATTGAGGCCGAGGTATTGGAGACTTTGAAGGTAAAGGTCCTGTATGTTGTCGGGCGAGGGTTTCATAATGACTTGGAACTGGAAGTAGTAGCCTAAGCGGTTGGGGTTTTCGCCATAACGCCCGTCGGCGGGACGTCTGCACGGCTCGACATAGGCGACGTTCCATGGTTCGGGGCCGAGCGCCCGCAGGAATGTGTCGGGATTGAACGTGCCCGCGCCCTTTTCGAGGTCGTACGGCTCACGGATCAGACAGCCTTGCTTCGCCCAAAACTCTTTCAGCCTGAAGATGACTTCCTGGAAGTTCATTTTTCGCTCCTCGATAAACGGTGTGATATTATAACCGGAATCGGCGGACGGGGCAAATTTAGAATAAGGAGGAGCGGATAAACTACTTCAACAATTCGATAAATTCTTCAGCCGACAAACCGGACTGGCGAATGATCGATTTTAATATGCTTAATGGGATATCCCTGTTATGAACCGGAACGGTGACTAACAGGTTTCCTTTTTTCATTTGTTGATGACTTCCTTTTGATCGAACAATAGAAAATCCGATTTTTTCCAAGACTTTTATTATTTCTCTAGCCTTCAAAAGAGGATACTCAGGCATAAGTTCGAACCTGAAGATTTACATGGAGTTTAAACACCGAAACGATCCGGGGGTCGTTCGATAATACCGGGTTATCGCTTGCGGGTACGGGGCGGATGATCGGCAGGTTGTTTTCAAGCGCGGACTCGATATAAAGGTCGACTGCTTCCAGTAGGTTATTTTTCGCTTCCTCGGCGGTAACACCGTCGGAAGCGATATCGGTATCGATACATAATGCCGAGTAAACTTCTTCTTCCCGAAGGATTACCGCGGTAAAAGTCAATACATTTTCCATATTCTCTCCTCATTTTGAGGTAATCCTATTATAACCGGAATCGGCGGACGGGGCAAATTTATACCTTTCTCCACGGCTCCTCTTGACAATATCTGCCCCGGACAGTAAAATGATGCTCTGTTTGAAAGAGATTATTCCCGGAGTAATGCAAATATTACAATAAGGATGTCTGGAATGAAGGCTGTCTGGGGAATTATCGGAATTTTAGGACTTTTCTCCGGGTTGACATTGCTTCTGCCTCTGCTCGAACGTCAGCTCGTTTTATTCCCGGATAAATGGACTTATACCCCCGAACATTTTATTATCGCGGGAAGTCTCAGCGGATTGGGAGCGATTTGTACAATCATTCTTTTCGCTATCAAGGGCAAAGAAACTCAAAAGTAAATCGGCGGAAGAATTATGTTCGCCGGTTAGGTTGATAATTCCCGCGAATAAAGTAAATTTATCTATATTTGGTGGAGGTTTAATATGAAAAGAGTCTATTCGATGCTTACGCTTATATTACTTTCTGGGATTCCGTTAATGCTGAATGCCGCCCCGAAAGGCGCGATGAAGATGTACGACAAAACCGTACCGATGATCACCGTGACCGGCCTCGATATCCTGAAGTCATACATCGAGGGAGAAAATCCCGGCAATGTCAGCGAAACCGATTACCGCCTGACCAAGCTTTCTAAGGATAGTCTCGAGACCGTGACCGCATATTATAAAAAGCTGATGACGGGAACTGACGTGATCAATGAGATCGTCCCCGGTCAGGAGAACGAATATAAGAAGGGCTGGGAAATCATTTTCAAGGACGGTGAGGGAAACGAAGCCGCGAAGGTGACGATTTTTATGAACGATAACGATACGAAGATGAAAGACCTCGCGAAATATACCGGCGGCGATACGTCCGCGATGGAATACTCGCTGATGCCGTTTCCTCTCATGATGATGTCCACAACCGGACTCATGTTCGGGCATACGCAAAAAGACCTCGACGATGCGAAGAAGAAATATATGAAACTCAGCTCGATGTTCTACCGTTCCTACCAGAAGGATATGGAAGACGAGTTGGCTGACGATTACGACAAGACGATTATGCACGCATACCAGAAGGCCGCCGGGGTAGATAAGAAGATGACTCCCAAACAGTTCGATCAGTGGCTTCAGAAAGAGGGAATGGCCTCGGTCTCGAAACTCTACCAGAAAGACAGTTGGGCGATCTGGCTGGATTCTCTCATCGAACTGGACAAGCTTGCTTACCCGGTGAAGATTGTTCATGAGGGCTCGGCCTTCTGGAAGTAGCAGGTTCGGATAGATCATAACTTTCCTGTTTCGGACACTCAGCGGGGTAATCGATAAATGAAAGGAGAACGGATGCGGTTCCTTTGCTTCGTATATATTATCGCTTTGATGTTATCCGCTTCATCGCGGGTGACAGCACTCTCGGAGATCGAGACGACGTTCATCTACTCCCATCCGGTTCATTCATACTACCCTAAATCGGTGCCGTTCGGGAGTCTCCCGTCGGGGCAATCCGCGGACAACGACGGAACCAAGAAGCTGACATCGCAGATGCGCCTGACCGCCGACAGTCTGGAAGCGGTCGCCGCATATTACCGTTCGCTCATGGGGCCGTATGACGAGTATGAGGAGTTTCAGCCGAACCCCGCCAACCATTGGCAGGGCGGATTCCGTATCCTGTTCTACAATTGCTTTTCCAATACCTACGGCGCGGATATTGTCAATGTCGCGGGCGTGACCGTACTCAGCAAGGACTACTCGTCATGGCTGAAGGCGCATACGGGCGGGTCGTCCGATTTCTCGAAGTTTACCGGCGACATCTCTTTGCCGTTCCCGCTTCTCATGATGAAGAAGATGATCGGGCAGAACGGCCATACTATGGAAGAGTTTCAAAAATATGCCGAAAAATTCGCCCGGCTTGCGTTATGGTACTATCCTGTTAAACTCGATGCTTCGTTCGTATCGCTTCCGGCGGATATGGAAATCTGTCTGAAATACTCAGTGAAGGCCATTCCGGAATGGGCGGGGAAGACGCCGGACGAAACTCAAAAGCTCTATTTCTCGGCATACGGTACGAATAAGATCGTTCAGCCGGGAACGGCGTGGGGTGTGTGGATCGAATGTCTGGCGAAAATGGAGAAGGCAGGTTACCCCCTCTATCTCGTCCATGAGGGCGTATGGAAATAATCACCAATCCGTCAGTTTCTTGAAACTCTTCATAAACGACTCGATGTCTTTGGACGACATGGTAAATCCCGTTCCCTCCGCTTGGGTTGAAAAAAGGAAAGTCCCGAGTCCGGTATCGACAAGATAGTACATCCAAATTTTTTTTGAATCGGCCAAGCTGAAATGCAGCGCCGCAACCGTCATCCCTTTCCCGCCGATCGCGCTCTCGCCGAAGAATTGCAGGAGTTTACCGTAACGCGCTGTCGCGTGCTTCTTCAATAACGCCGTAATCTCGAACTGGGATTTCATCTCGAACACGCTCTCCGGGAAAATCTCGAGCGCCCATTTCACCCCGCTTTTCGTCTCGCCGGAGATGGTATTGCCCGTGAGCGCGGGTTTCCAGTCGTAGGGGAATGTCACTTTCAGGTTGGCGGTGTAGAAATACATATCCTGCGTTTTCGGGTGATACCCCGCGGGCCCGGCCGCCGGGGCGAGGGTTTTCACGATATCCTCGATAGCATATCCCGCCATGACAAGCGATTCCCGCGTACTGTCGATAGTGATCTGCGCCTTGCCCGCCTTGTTGTCGAACACATACGTGACCGCGCAATGGAGCTTGCCGTCGGGGGCGGTGTAACGGTACCCCGCGAAAAGCGCCGGGAGCCCCATGAACGTCACGCGCCCTGAGTCGACGATCCCGATATTCGTGCCCGCGTACGCCAGACAGAATTTCTCCAGTTCCTTCAGCTTGTCCTTCTCGCTGAATGTATTCGGGTTCGGGACGAAGTCGAGGTTGATCTCGATATGGTGCGCGCCCGACGGATCGACGGCATCGAGGGTGTACGGCGTGGTTTTAACAGACCACCCTGACGGGATATCGATCTTGAGGTTGAGTTCCGTGATGGTGTGTACCGCGGAATAGGCTTGCGAGCAGACGAATAATAAAAACAGGGCGATTCTATTCATGGACGCCTCCGCAGGTAAGTTTATCATCCATTCCCCCAAGAGTCAACCGCGCAAAAAATATCCGGCGCCCGCCTGCAAAAAACAGGAAGCCGCCGGATCACCCGTACTCGGTTCCGGTTACTTACCGGTCGCGCTTTTCCCGCGAAGGACCAGGAACACGACGCCCAATACGATCAGAACACCGGCGATTATAAAGTGCAGGACGGAATAGATAAATTCGTCGGGCATTCCGACGATTTTATACCCGAAGAGCGGATAAATCAGCGACAACGCCCCGAGACCACCCAATGTGGTGAAGATGCCGGAGATAATTTTCATTGAAACCTCCTGTATTTCCGAACGCCTTAAGCATTCAGGCTAATTCATGTTAGCATTACGCGGGGTTTTTGTCAACGCGGGATTCGTTTGATTTTTTGTTCTTTTGCGATGCCCGAATCACATCTCGTCACACTGAGCGCTTGTCCCGCGAGCATTGCGAACGGGATGCCGAAGTGAGGGTAAATGTCGAACATGTTTAAATGTGCGGTATGGCAGGAAGGATTTCACGCAGAGCACGCGGAGAGAAGGATAAAAGACTCTCTTCAAAGAGAGACTGTTGTATGACCTCTATGTCCTCCGTGCGAATTGTAGTTAGTTCTTTGCGTTGTCGGCGGTGTGCGGAACGAGGGATGCCGAAGTGGGTTACAGAGGGTTCAGATATGCTTGATAAATTCGTCGAGTGTAATTCCCGCTTGTTTAAGAATTCCTCTCAGTGTCCCTGCGGCGACTTCCTTATGGTTTGGAACGACACATCCCACAGCGCCGGAGGGAGTCTGTTTTTTCAAAGAAACATGGCTTCCCTTTTGTCGCAGTTTTACAAATCCGAGTTTTTCTAGGATACGGATGATTTCTTCACCGGATAATTGCGGGACTTTAGGCATGTGAAACCATATCGAAAGTTTTTATGATAGTTTTCATTATGACAGGCATGGGGAAATCTTCGAGATACAATTCCGTCGCTTCGATCAGGTTTTTCAACGCTTCATCCTCGGTCTCACCCTGACTGACGGTTCCGACTTCAGAGCATTCCGCGACAAATAGTTTCCCTTCCTGATGGATGATGGCGGTAAACTTCTGCTTTTTCATCTGCTACTCCCGTTAACATGGATGTTATATTCTACTTAATCCCGGCAGGAAAGGCAAATAAACGGGAGTGAAGCGCATCACTGTGAGTCTGACGAAGGACGGGTAAATGACTTAATTGCTTAAGGTGACGGAATAAACGGATTTTCTTTTCTGAAGTGTCGGCGGTGTGCGGAACGAGGGATGCCGAAGGGCGAACAAAAAGCGCATATGTTAAGTACGCGGCATGAAAGGAAGAATTTCACGCAGAGCACGCGGAGAGAAGGATAAAAGACTCTCTTCAAAGAGAGACTGTTGTATGACCTCTGTGTCCTCCGTGTGAAACGGATTTCCTTTCCTGAAGTGTCGGCGGTGTGCGGAACGAGGGATGCCGAAGGGCGGATGGTTTCCATTTCTGTTTAATATTAACATGTCTATTTTAAGAGAATTATTGTGATCTTAACGATATAATTCTTCTCTTATTGTTTCAAGCATTTCTTTATCCCTAGAAATTAATTTCTGATGACAAAATAGAGAGATACTTTTATTTATATAAAGTAATTCTTGATAATTGGCAACTTTATAAAAATCTATGCTTTTCCCGTGTTCATAGAACAATATTAATAATTTTTTATGTAATGGAAAGAAAATTCTTGTTGATGCAATATTTAATCCATTTGGTTCATTATTATTTATTCTAATAACCGGATTATCTGAGGTAATAAAAGAAAATTCATTTTTTGAAATATAAAATATCCTAATATTTTTTCTTTTTATCGCTGAGAAGAAATTAATCATGTCATCATTTCCCAATTCTTTTATCAAATCTAGTTTCTTTTTATTAATAGAATCTGGATGCAGTACTTTGTTAACCATTTCATTACTCGCATCAACACCATATAGAAAGGAGTATTCATCAACCAGATTATTTTTAAACTCATCTATTTTTGAATTTATTAAATCCACGATACTAGGAACTCTTTTTATTTGCCAGACAGTAAATTCTATAATTGCATCCAAATCTTCTTCAGAAATTATTTCGGATATTGATTCGTTTTTAATTTTTTTATGAATAATTCTAATGATATTTTTTATAGCCTTAGATGCATTATATTCAACTTTGCTTAGCTGTTTTTCTAAATCATGATCATATGAACCATCGGGTTTTATATATGAATAATAGTATGAAGCGGTAAAATCCTTTTCTGGAGAACCTTTGGTAATCCCTTTGTTTACTTTATCATAAACCCAGAAACATTCTGATTCGTTTCCTTTAAAGAAATGTTTTGAAGTAAATCCCTTAAGATAAAACTTTGGTAGAAAATGTTGCTTTTTATTGTGCATCCTAAAAAATTCTCTCTATTATTTTCCCGCCGCTCGCCTTGCCCAATCTGTCCATGATCGCCCGGCCGAGGCCGTTCGTCTCGACCGCCTCCGCGACAATTCTGTCCGCGCCCATCCCGTCCAGCTCCGCGAACGAGCGGTATAGCTCGCGGGCGTATTCCTCGAACGAGTAGAACGCGCGTTCGATCACACGGCATCCGGTCGAGGCCTCATGCGCCGAAAGTTTCTCGAGCCGCGCGCGGATCGCGGTGCTGTCGTCGGTCATCACCTCGGGAAAGAGACGGAGGATGCCGAGGGTCTTCCCGGCGAGGCGTTCCATCCACCCGAACAGCAGGCCGTCGTTCATACGCGGCGCGACAATCACCTCGGCGTCGGGCTTGTAATGGGCGTACTTTGTGCCCGGCGAACGGGGCGCATCGGGACTGTCGGGCGCGCCGGCGACTTCGATATGCAGGCGGTTTTTAATCATTTCGGCGGTGACCGCGCCGGGGCGGAGAATCACAATCCGCCCGTTATCGAGCGCGGCGACAGTCGACTCGATCCCGATCTCGCAATCGCCTCCGTCGAGAATGCAGTCCGCCAAGCCGTCCATCTCCGCGCACGCCGCCGCGAAACCGGTGGGGCTCGGCCTGCCCGAACGGTTCGCCGAGGGCGCGGCGACCGGCACACCGGCGAGCGCGATCAGTTCCCGCGCCATGGGGTGGGCGGGTATCCGGACCGCGACCGTATCGAGTCCGCCCGTGACGGTATCCGGGATTTCCAGGCGTTTAGGAAGGACTATCGATAACGGCCCCGGCGCGAAGCATTCGAATAAGCGGTATGCCTGCGGGGGGATGTCGCGCGCCGCCATTTCGAGCATCGAGGCCTCGGCGAGGTGCACGATCAACGGGTTGTCGGCGGGACGGCCTTTCGCCCCGAAGATACGGTTTACTGCGTCCGGCAGGAGGGCGTTCGCGCCCAGCCCGTAAACGGTCTCTGTTGGGAAAACGACCAGACCGCCCCCCCGCAGGAGTTCGGACGCTTCACGGATTTCGTCATGGTATGGGTTTTTGTACGGATAGACCGCTGTTTTCATATCGTTCGTCCTCACGGAGGTAAATATTAGCGCGGGACGAATAAAATGTAAATAAAATTTGTCATTTTCGCGGGATGGATTATAATAATAGGAGAAGCGGGGTATAAAATGAGCGATTTAACGAATCAAAATCAGATGAATAAAAAAGAGGTCAACGCTATCCGATGGTGGATCATCCTCTTTGTGTTTCTGATTAATTTCGGCCTTCTTTTTTCAAGCGAGCTGATCGCCTCGATATTCAGCATGAAGCTGGACGCTATCGACGCCGATCTCGGCTATCGTATTCTTTTCGCGTTCAAGCCGTCGGTACTGGCGGTTTTCTTCGCCGCTTTTATTATCGTTTTAATTATGATACTCTCCATCCTTAATCCGCTTTTCAGTTTCCTGCAGAACGGGAAAAACTTCGAGCGGGCGCGCCGTGTCACGATCAGGATGCCGTGGGTGATCCTGACCGTATCGCAAGTCCTGTGGGTGTTCGGAACCGTGGCGTATTTCATCATGAAGAACTGGCAGGCCGACAGCGGGATTCCGCTCGGCTGGGTGATCATCATGAAGACGAGTATCGGGCTGATCGCGTCGGTCTTCACCGCGATCTTCGTGCATGTTATCACCCTCAAGCTCAAGTATAAGCTCAATGTGTTCGATATGGGCGAGAAGGATACCGACGTTTTCGTGAAATACAAGGACCTGTTCATCGTCCTTTCGCTGGTTTACTTTATCTGCGCGAACACCGGTTATATCGCATACTATTATTCCCTCTCGCCAGAACTTCACGGCGGCGAAGCCTATTTCTACTGGGGGATACTGGGCGTGACGCTGTTTTACTTTATCGTCGCGCTCGTACTCATGAGGCTATCGCGGATCATATTCAGCTATCAAGTCAATTTCCTCAAGCACAAGTTTTACGATTTCACAACTGGGCACGCCGATCTGACGAAGCGTATCCTGCTCATCAACTTCGACGACCTCGGCGAGATATCCCACTCGTTCAACAGGTTCATGGAGTTTCTCTGCCGCGACTTTATCTCGCTCCGCGATCAGGTGGTCAGGCTGAGATCGGATGTCCAGGTGCTGACCGGCTCGTCGAGCGACCTCGCGAGCGGCGCGGAGAAACAGTCCGCGACCACGGTCAATATCTCGCGGTCGATGGAAGAGTTCAACCGGATTATGCAGGAGATCCGGGGGAGTATCCGCGAGCACGCCGATATCATCAATCAAAACGCGCAGACCGCGAAGGTGCTTTCGGACAACCTGCTGAGCGTGATCGAGACGTCGAAGGCCGTCCGCGATAAATCGAGCGTCAACCTCGATTCGGCGAAGGGCGGGATCGAGATCGCGAACCGTTCGGTAGATAAGACCCTCCGGATGGGCGGAAACCTCCAGGAAATAGCCCGTTATATCCAGAGCGCGGGGGAACAGACCGAGCGGATCGACGAGATACTCGGCTCGATCCAGGATATCGCCGAAAGCACGAACATGCTCGCGATGAACGCATCGATAGAAGC
>MIBE01000005.1:0-7740 GCA_001829415.1 Spirochaetes bacterium GWF1_51_8 | reverse complement strand
TTGTAGCCAACGAAATCCGCACCCTCGCCGAGAACTCCGCGAACGCGGTACGCGATATCTCCGGCTTGGTCGGCGACATCAAGGAAAGCGTGGAAGAGGCGGTCGCTATCGCAAGGGTCGGATCGGCCGAGGCCGAGGAGACGAAGAACCTCGCGAACACCGCGGGCACGGCGCTCCAGTCGATCACCGAGGAAATCCGTCAGAGCGCGGAGATGATTGTCGAGATCAGCGACCTGACCGAGAAGCAGGGCGGTTCCATCCGGGGAATCAGCGAGGCGTCCGAACAGCTCGCGTCCATCTCCGAAAAGATTCAGGCGTCGGTCGAGGAACAGGCCGACGGCGCCGAGGGGATCGGTAAGGCGCTTGTCTCGCTCTCCGGCTCGATCAAGGAGAACGCCGAGTACGCCGAGAAGCTCGCCGCCCTCGCCCGCAACCTCGAAACATTGAGCGAACAGATCACCGGCCTCATCAAGCAGTTCGTGATAGATTAAAACGTGAGGTTTTATAAAAAGTTGAATTTCCGGGCATCTCGGTACGTCCCGCGAGGAACGCGGGGCTACTCGATGTCCGGCTACCTGTCGGCGGACCTACCCTTGAGCGAATCGCAGGGGCGGAGCCGAGGTGACCACTGCAGTCCTAAGCCTGACGCTCATTTCAGCCGTTTCACCATCACCGACGAGTCGCCGTCCACACGGACAACCTCGTAGCCTATCCGGGCGTACAGCCGCATCGCGGGGTTGTCAGTGTTTACGCTGAGCGAGATCGCCCGCACACCGTCGGCAAACGCGGCTTGTTCGAGCAGGCGGACAAGTTCGCCGCCGATTCCCTCGCCGCGCCGGGCGGGAAGCACCGACACGCCGAGTTCCGGGATATCCCCGGCAACAAATCCGTACCCGGGGTCGTTCTCAGGGAAAAGCCTCAGCCACGCGATACCCGTCGTTACGGTATCCTCGGCGGTCACCGCGAGGTCGCCCGGTCGTCCGAAGTCTTTATGGTATTTCAGCAGTTCCGGGAGCTCGACTATCGAACGGGGATAGGGCGGGTTTCCGGGCGGACAATAGACCGCGAGATAGAAGAATTCCTCGAGCAGGGCATGATCCAACTCGCGCCGCAGAGTGTAGATCACCAGCCCTTCCTTTTAATCACTTTCTCGATATACGGGATCGCGTCGGGAGTCTTGCACCATGTCTCGCCGTGATCGACCTTGACCTTCCCGATCCGTTTCGACGACTCGACCGCTTTTTCCTTTAACACCGGATTCCTGATCCCGATGGCAATCAGGGTGTAGTTCATCATTTCCTTCTTACGGTTCGGCGAATTGTGAATCTCTTGCTCGATCAACGGCAGGAACTTCTCGAAATAGGTGTCGTCCGGAGACGGGTCGTTGAGCGCGATATGGTTCAGCATCGTCCATCCGGCGCGCGCCTCGTACTCGTCAGGGGAATCGAGCCACTCGTTCATCAAGTCGCGGAAGTAGGGCGTGCGTACGATCACGTTTTTCACCAGCTCGTCGTTCAGGCCGTAGTAACGCGCCTCTTTGACCCACCTGCGCGCGGTGTCCCTATCGACCTTCGCGGGGTCGGCGATCATTGTCGCGAGCATCCGGGCGTCGGTGTTCCCGGAGTTCCAGAGTTCCACGGCGAGTGCGTGATCGGTCTTGATCTTCTTCTGCAGCGCGTAGAGGTTCGCGAAACTCACCCCGAACTGGTTTTCCCCCGCGCCGTGACTGGCATAGACTTTCCTATTTTGCGCCGTGCCCAACGACTCGAGCAGGGCCATCGTTTCCTGATAGGTCATGGGAATATCTCCCTTCTATTGTTTAGCGGAGCCTTTCTTGATCTTGAACGTGCCTTTCATGACGCCGAGCATCAGTCCCTCGGGCATGTGGCGCTTGAGGTACATGAGCGGTTTCGCCATACTGCCGGTAGGGTAACGGAGTCTCCGGCTTCTACCGGCGGCCGCCTTGTAAATCGTTTTCGCCACGACGATAGGCCGCGACCCAGGGAAGCTTTCCATCCCTTCGAGCGTGGCCTTCAGGGATTCGCCGTACGCGCCCCAGTCATCGACTTCCTCTTTATCCATCGAGGTGGTGTAGAAATTGGTATGGATAAATCCCGGCTCGATCAGCTTCACGCGGATATTGAACGGGATCATTTCGTAATAGAGCGCCTCGGAGAATCCCTCGACAGCCCACTTGGTACTGTTGTAGACCGAGTAGAGCGGGACGCCGATCCTTCCGCCGATAGAGGTGATATTGATGATCGTGCCGTCGCGGTTCTCGCGGAAATGGGGCAGGACGGCCTTCGTCATTTCCATCAGCCCAAACACGTTGGTCTCGTACTGCGCTTTGATCTTGACAGGGTCGAGAGTCTCGAACGGCCCCATGAGGGCGTAACCGGCGTTATTGACAAGCGCGTCGATCTTCTTGTACTTGTCGACCGCGAACTTGACACAGTCTGCGATGGACTTGTTATCGGTGACATCGAGGTGCACGAGGTCGATCTTCGGGTTGCCGTGCAGGCGCGTGGTGCGCTTCCCGGGATTCCGCATCGCGGCGATTACATTCCAGCCCTTTTCCGCGAAATAGAGCGCGGTCTCTTCCCCGATCCCGGACGACGTTCCGGTGATGATGACTGTTTTCGGCATAATGCCCCCTTTCGTAATTTGTTTCATTATAACCAATATTTATGAATCTCTCAATTTATTGTTTTTTCTCTGTTTTTTCTCTCGATGTTGACAAGCTGATCGATTGGAATTATGCTTATTGGTAAAAAGCAAATCAAATGAATTGTGATAAAAGGATTAAAAAATGAAAAGAACCGGTGACGCGCTTTTAAAAAAGCATAGTAAAACAATTGTTGAGATTTCGAGATTTATCGACGATTGTATCGACCGAAAACTTATCGACTGGGCGCTGAGAACGACTGAAATAAAAAACGAATTTAGAAAAATGCGTCGCTCGATTTTCGCGAAAGCGGTGGCGGAACTCCCGGAGGAAATCAATCATTTTTCAGTGAGACAATACGGATTCATCAGGTTATTCGGAAATAGTGAGATGGCGCAAAACGTTTTAGCGGGTAAAGGCGTTCGATTAAACCAAGGGGAAATGGCTTCTTTGGAAACGTTTTCAGATTATCGTTGTTTTTATTCGTTTTTCACCGTCGAGCAGGAATTCGGAATGGACTTTTTCGCAATTTACGACCACTTTAGTGGTGATGAATATATTTTATATTCACCCGGTCTGACCCGGATTTTATTGAATCATTATCAAACGTTTTTATTTCTTATAATTGATACCGGGGATATATGCGTCACTTACGGAGATCTCATGGCGTTTAAATCTCTCGAAATAGAAGATATTTTTTATTTTACCAAGAAGCTAATCAGCGAATCTGCTGATATTGAACATTTAAGCCAGGAAGTCGATCTTTACCCGATGTATTATAAAACACTGTATTATATTAGTGAAGTTCCGGGAATTATAAGCAGAGGATTCGGACAGTATTATTGTATGGACAGCTATCATTTAAAAAAATGGAAACCGGATGGCGGTTTAACGAAGAACTTTATTTTAGAGAAAAACCAAGGATTATGGTATGGAAAATTAAAAGGCCGGGAAGGAGAAACGCCTCACTTCGCGAGTTTTTATTATGATGAGCAGGATGAAATGCTTTATCTATCCGCTCTTACGGAATTCGGATATGAAAAACTCGTAAAGGTTGTCTCGAAGTTCTTAGAGATCGATGGAGAACCCGAATGGCTGATAAGTATGAGTGTGTACGCGCTTGTACACGAACATATCGGCGCGGAGGATAAATATAAGGAGTATTCTCAACTTTTTAACGAAAAAAAAAGAGACTCGGAAAGTGAATTATTAGAAAGCATAAATAACGCATTGGAAGAGATTCAAGATTTGAAGAATAATGGTAAAACTTTCGATATTCATAAGATTGCGAAAAAATACAATATTTCTGAGGAAGAAGTTCGAGAAATAATAAAAGCTTCAGATTCCTTTTTAAAAACAAAAACAAAAACAAAAATAAATCCCATCAAGGGGGGATTCTTAGGATTTGTTCCTCCTCCGCCGTCGGTGAGAACTCTCTTCGACAGAGCGTTATTCGAGGAAAACTTCCTTTACTATAACCGCTCGCTGAAAATCGACCTTCAGATCGAGGCAATAATCAAAAAAGAAAGTCGGATGGTTGAGGATGCGGGATTCGCGGTAGATCACGAGTTTGCCGTCATAATCCAAGGAATCCTTGACCGAAACTCTCCATTCAATCCTGTGGATACCCTGTACATACTGAACTATTCGATTTATCTATTACTGAAACATGGAAGAAATTTTGAAAAATCCACCGATTATGCAAAAGAAATATTAAAAATCTTCGGTCATTTCTTACTCGATCCCAAAATCGAAGAAGCTGAAAATGATTTCCTCGAGAAGTACTGTAAATTCTTCATTCCTATTCTCGAGAGGTTTAATATTGTAATAAGGGATGTTAAAAAAGGATCGAATAACCCGCTGAATGATTGTATTAAGGGAAGCGATTTCTTGTTCGAGTGGATAGAATTACAATCCGATTATTAACATCTAAAAAAAGTTACACCCTTCGGTAGTTTAAATACACTTTCGGTTCCCCTGTTCTCGATTTCGTTTTTTAGATTTATTGATTTTCCCCGCGTTCCCCATTACAATTATCCAACAGAATACTACGGAGGGATGGTCATGTTAGACGAATTTAAGGCCCTAAAGAAAGAAGCTAACGAGAAGATGGATAAGACGATCCAGCATCTGAAGGACGAGTACAAAAAACTCCGCACCGGGCGCGCCAATGTCGCGATGGTGGAAGATATTAAATTTCTATTTTACGGCAACCCGACCCCGGTGAAACAGGCCGCAAGTCTCCAGACACCCGACCCGCACACGATCCTCATCGACCCGTGGGACAAGTCCGTTCTGCACGCGATCGACAAGGGTATTTCCGACTCCGGGCTGGGATTTACCGCCAGTAACGACGGCCGGGTGATCCGTGTCTCGATCCCGCCGCTCACCGAAGACCGCAAAAAAGAAATGGTCAAGTACGGCAAGGAAATGGCCGAGGAATCGCGCGTGGTTGTCCGCAACTGGCGCCGCGATATCAACGCAAAGGTAAAACAGCTCCTGAAAGACGGGCATATCGGCGAGGACGATGAGAGAAAAGAGCTCGACGATATCCAGAAGGTCACGGACAATCACATCAAGACTATCGACGACCTTGTTGTCAATAAAGAAAAGGAGATCATGGAAGTATAGCCATGAGACTCTACGGTCATGAGATCGACCCTAAAACGCTCCCCGGGCATGTCGGGATCATCATGGACGGCAACGGGCGTTGGGCGAAAGCGAAAGGCCTTTCCCGGAGCGCCGGGCATGAAGCGGGGTTTCGGGCGCTCGACCGCCTGCTGAACGCGAACAAAGAGATCGGCGTCAAGGTCCTGACATTCTATGCGTTCTCTACCGAGAACTGGAAACGTCCCGCGATCGAAGTCAAATTTCTCATGGCGATGGCGAAGAAGGTCATCGTCGAGTACCTCGATACTTTGATGGCAAACGATATCCGGTTCGTCATGACCGGGACGTTCGAAGGCCTCTCGTCCGACCTCAGGGATATGATCCAAGGGGCGATGGAACGGAGCAGACACTGTAAATCGTACATCCTCAATATGGCGTTCAACTACGGCGGGCGGAAGGAGATTATCGACGCGGTCCGGCGTATCGCCGCGGACAGCGCGGAGAAAAAGCTCAAACCCGACACCATCGACGATAAGAAGTTCGCGGAATACCTTTATTCGCCCGGTATCCCCGATCCCGATTTGATTATCCGCACGAGCGGCGAACTGCGGCTCAGCAATTTCCTGCTTTGGGAATCGGCGTACTCGGAACTGTGGTTCACCAAGAAACTCTGGCCGGATTTTCACCCGAAGGATTTCTGCAAGGCGATTTTCGATTTCCAGCATCGCAAACGACGTTTCGGAAAGGTGTAAACAATGAGCAATTTCGTCAAACGGCTGGTCACGGCGTTAGTGACCGTGCCTGTCGCCATATTCATGATCTTCTTCGAGGGGCTGAACGGTATCCTGTTCTGCGTCGCCATCTACGTCTTCGCGATCCTGATGACCTACGAACTCGCCGTGATAGTCGAAAAGAAGAATCTCCGTTCGCACCTCTGGCTGACCTCGATCGCCGTCACCCTGAGCTTCGTCAACACCGTTCTTTACGGCCTCGGGATGTTCATGGATAACGTTTTCTATACCATCCTGACCGCGATCTTCGCGCTGTTCCTGTTCGCGCTGTTCGCCTCGGAAGCGACACGCGGCAAGTTCGACGGCGCGTTCGAGAGTGTCAGCATCGCGATACTCTCGTTCGTGATGTTCGGCGTGTTCACCCCGGTCGTCGTGCAGGTCAAGCTCTGGGACCTCTCCGGCTGGCTGACAGTCATCCTATTCGGCATCCCGTGGCTCAGCGACGCGGGCGGCCTTTTCGCGGGCAAGCTCTTCGGCAAGCACCCGGTGCCGTCGCTCGCCAGCCCCAATAAAACGATCGAAGGCTATTTCGGTACGGCCGTCATGGGTTTCATCTCCGGCTTCGTCTTTTTCATCATCCAGGGCTATCTCCCTGTGCGGAATACGTTCACGCTCGGCCAACTGATGCTGATCTCGGGCGTGCTCGTCACGACCGCGATTATCGGAGACCTCGGCGAGTCGATGATTAAACGCTGGGCGAATGTCAAGGACTCCGGTAACTTCCTTCCCGGCCACGGCGGTATTTTCGACCGGATGGACAGCATCATCATCTCCGCTCCGGTCTATCTCGTCCTCCTCCGCTTCATGGGCTTCGGATTGTAACGAACGCATGTTCTTTCTTTCTGCTTGTGCAGAAAGAAAGAACCAAAGAAAGACACACCGCGCAGGATTAAGCTTATTAGGAGAGCCGGGAAATCCAAGCCGGGCGTAACACGATATGATATGTTCGACACACTCAAGCCGAGCGCCCGAACTTACGCCCTTTGTTGGATTTCCCGGTAGTAAGAAGCGCTTTAAAGTGCGCGGACAAAACAGCCAAATCAAATAAATCAGAAAAAGCTTTACTTATTTATTTCTATCTATCATCGGCTGTTCCCACCCGCCTCTATGCCGAACTATAACATTAGCCGCTATAAAACATTCATCCTTCCCGCGAAACGATAAAAAACGCCGATGTTCGAGCCTTGATTACTTTAATATTGGTAATATTTTTAATGGCGAGTTTCGGCGTTTTCGTTTCGCGCAATTACTTTCTCTGTCGTGCAAACATAATCAACCGGCATTAAGGCGGGGCAGCCTTTCTTTGCATACTTTCTTTCCCCTGGGGGAAAGAAAGTATGAATCGCACAATAGAGATACCCCGTCACACAATACAGGGCAAGTAAGGGATAGTTTTTCGCCGCTTTTTTTATATATTTCACCTCCGCAGCCTCGTTTTTCCTCCCGAATCTTTTCGCCCCTATAGATTCGCCAATCTTCGGGCAGGATTTCTTACGAAATTTTGATTTATTCTTCTAACGGAATTAAAATGGCTTAGGTATTATGATTAAGGAGTATATTATGGAAAATCAAGTTAATACTTTGGTAGCGTAACAAAGACGGAACCTGTATAAATAAAAGAGGCTTTTCATCCGATTCTTAGATTACCACAACCTAGAACGGAGAAAAGCCATA
>MIBE01000004.1 GCA_001829415.1 Spirochaetes bacterium GWF1_51_8 | reverse complement strand
TTAAAATATTTCATTATATATCAATGAGTTATTCGTTTTTCAGCAAGCCCTAATTAAGTTTGAAAATTCTGATTTAGAATTGGAATTTCTGATTCCCGAGAAAGGGAAAGGACAACCTGCCGCGTTAAAAATCCCTTCCCTGAATATTACAGCAACCCCATTACGTTTTCTGTATATTTTGGGAGACAATCCGCTTCCAGTAGCGTATCAGGGCATCGAGGTTCTTGTTCCTGCTCCGCAGGCTTTTGTCCTTCAAAAACTACTCATACTTTCTTCCAGAACGAATAAAGATAAATACAATAAGGATCTCGATTCGATAATGAGTATTTCTAAATTCATTATTCTCGATCCGGAACTGCAAAGGGTTTTTATCTATATGTTTAATTCATTACCAAAAACTACCCGGAAAACTATTCTCCGTGTTCTCATTGAAATCGATTTCCCATTCCGGGAATTCGTGCAACATCTTCGGCAACAACTGTAAATATAAATTGATGATACTCCAAAATAGTTAGGGCGTTAACTCTCCCTATTAATCATGCAGATTCTGGAAGAACGCCTCGTCGAACACCGGACTGATCTTCCAGAGATAATCCTTCATATAATCGAACTTCTTCTTCAGAAGCGCGTCGGACTTAAGGATTTCCTTTGTGTATTTGCCGTAGAGGTAGTGATCGAAGAGGTATGCGAAAACATCAGCTTTATCCTCCTCGCAGGCACTCATCGAGTATACCGAGATAAATCCGTCTTTGGGATGAACCTCGTGAATACTCTTCCCGGATGAGATCATCTCCAATCCCGATCCGACATACATAAATCCCGGCTTATTTAACGCGCCCCACTTCTTATCGTTGTTGAACTCAAGGGGCCCGGTGATAACGACATCGATGTAATGAAAGAATTCGTGATGTGTCAGGTAGGAAACATCGTAAGGGTCGGAATAGTTGATATTCATCAGAAGAATTCCCGCGTTGACATTCGCGAGGCCGCCGACTTCCAAACTGTTTTGGTATACCAGGTCCTTCACAAATGCCACGGCTTTCAGTTTCACCTTTTGAATCAGCTCGACCGGATATTCCTTCCACGCGATAAGAAACCCCTTGAGGTATTTTTTAATCTTCTCTTTATCCTCAGGCCCGCAATTCTTCCAATAAGCGACGCTCGTGAAAAGGCCGTCCGGGGTATACTTGTCGATCAGAGCGCTTATTCCGTAGTTGGAACATAGAGCGGCGAGTTCGGCGAACTCCGGGACATCCTTCGCGTACTGGGCGACTAACGCCATATTCTGTTCCACCTCCATCGCGAATATGTCCGTCATACCCTCGCCGAAATTGAACTCGATCGGGAGAATCAACTTGACCTCGTCGATCATCTTTGTCTTGCCGAATTGATCCGTCACGAAGGCGTTGATAATCACCATCGCCTTATGCTGTCCCTTCCCGAGATAACGGAAAATCGCGCTGTTCGGGATTTCAAAATTGAACGAACTTATATACGCTTTATCCATCGAGACATCGTACGGATTCGCGACGATAGGCATTTTTTCGATAGTGTCTTTATATATCTGGGCCACAAAAGTGACCTTCTTTCCCTTATAGCCTTCTATCACGACATCATAGACTTTAATCTTCACCCCTTTTTCCCCGGGCACGGGCGGGGACTGGATATCGGTCTGATTCACAAAATCCGCTTTCCCTATCGTGATCTTAGCGCCTGCGATGACCGGCAGTAACGCTAAAATAACCGCGATTACAGCAATCCGTTTCATCCGCACCTCCATGAAAATACAGTCCGTTCAGAGAAATCTATTTCTTCCCGCCGAGATGGTACATTCCGCTGATAACAGGATACACCGGCGTCTTGGCAAACCCGCCGATCCTGATGCAATGCAGGTAGCCGTCCCATCCGCCGATCAAAAGCTTATCCTGATAGATACACGGGTTATTCGCGAAGCCCTCGCCGGTCTTGTATTTCCAGACAAGTTTGCCGGAGTCGATACTGACACAATAGACATAGCTGTCCAGACTGCCGAAGTAGACATTGCCGCCGAAAAGAATGGGCGAAGTCTCGATATTATCCTCGGTCTCGAAGCTCCAGATATATTCCCCATCCTCCGCATCTAGACAATAGAAGTTGGCGTCCCAGCTCCCGAAATATACCTTACCGTCCGCCACAATCGGACTCGAGAAGATGGAATCCTTGGCATCATAATCCCATTTTCTCTTACCGTTCTTGATATCGAGGCAGTATAACGTCCCGTTATAGTTCCCGATATAGAGCTTCCCATTTGCGACACACGGTGTGGAGATCATTTCGCCGCCCGTTTTCGACTTCCACACCTGCTTACCGTCCTTGGCGTTCAGGCAATAGACATACATATCCTCGGATGCGAAATAGATTTTTCCGTCAAGCGGAAATACGGTCGCGGTAATCCCGCCATCTGTCAGGAACGTCCAGACCTTTTTACCGGTCTTGGCGTCCAGACAGTACATATAGCCGTCACGGCTCCCGATATAGAGCTTTCCGTCATAGATCACCGGGCTCGCGAAGAACGTATTCCCCGTGGTGTAGTCCCAGACCTTTTTCCCGGTCTTAGCGTCGATACAGTAAATATTATAGTCGTCGCTCGCGAAGTAGATTTTTCCGTCCCAGTACGCCGGACTCGCCATGATGTCGCCGTCTGACAGGTAGCTCCAGATCAGCTTATTCCGCTGGAGACTGATACAGTAAAGGTAGCCGTCGCGGCTCCCGAAATAGACCTTTCCGTCCACAATGCACGGCGTCGAGAAAACATGGTCGTCCGTCGCGAATTCCCAGATTTTATCCCCCGCCCCCGCGAACAGGACACCCGCCGTTAATACGAAAAGAACGGTTAAGAACAATTTCTTCATATTCTGCTCCTCGATTTCATCACAATATTATATCTACTACGTGAAGAATTGCAAATAGATAACAGGGTTTCCTAAAAGAATATTGCGTTGATAGGGACGGAAATCCATGCTATAATAGATGCTCAAGGAGACGGTATGAGGCTTTACGGCGAATCGCATTCATGGGTGAAAATGGACGGCAAGACCGCGGTCATCGGCATCTCGAAGTATTACGCGGGCATGATGGGAAAAATCCGTTATGTCGAGTATCCCGACGTGGGCGGCAAGGCCGAATGCGGCGCAAAGCTCTGCACGATCATCGCGCAGATCGTCCCGCAGGCGAAAATCCTCGCCCCCGTTTCCGGTAAAATCGTCGAAGTGAACCGCCGCCTCGTCACCTTCCCGGAGATTCTCAACGAGGACCCGTTGGGCGAGGGCTGGCTTGTGAAGGTCGTCCCGCCGGACTACCTGCCGCACAGGCTCCGCGACGAGCTCGCCGTATTGATGGACGAGAACGCCTATTTCGCATGGCTCGCGCACCGGGATAAGCCTTCGGCGAAAGGGGATTAGGGACATCCCGTCGAGGAAAACGGGACAAGCAAGAGATGGTTTTTCAGCGGATTTTTTTCTTTACACTCTCCATATCATCGGAGTAGCTTACGTTTCCATTCGTCCCTATTGATAAGCCAATCCTGAGCGGGAATTTATTTACAATTTTCTGATTCATACAGACTATTTTCCAAAAAACCTCTCTACGGACGCAAGCCTGTTTCACTATTTATCCCCCTCGCGCCAATGCCGTCCATGGCGCGCTCGGGACTCCCCCTCACAAGTTCGGGGACAAGCCCGCATCCTGCGTGTCCCCCCCGCCGCTTTGCCGAAAATTACGAATTCGCTCATGTGGGGTTAGTATCCTTTCCCGCGAAACGGCAAAAAACACCGTCTGTCCGACGACCGCAGGGAGGAGTTACGGCGTTTTCGTTTCGCGCAGTACATGCACTCGTTATGTAAATAAAAATAACCGGCATCAGGCGGAAGGGTTTCTTTGCATACTTTCTTTCCCCCGAAAGAAAGTATGTTATAACCATTATTGTCCCCAAAAAAGGAACGAAGCTGGGGCGAGTCATCGCGGATTCCCGCCGATTTAAAATTCATCCCTCTTATTCTCATCATTTCCCGTAATATTCCGAAATTTTATATAGAAATCTCTTTTCGGAGGCGGTAATGGCGCTCGACCTGTTCACACAAGTCATGCAGATGAAACCGGCGGATAAATCACTCGCCGTGTACGATTCCCAATCCCTCAAGAAGAACCAGCAGGCTTCCAACCGCGATAACCTCGCGGCAAACGAGAAGGACCGCCCGCAGTTCGGCGAGGTGATGGAAAAGGTCCAGCACGAGCAGAACGGCAAACCGGCCGGGGACGACGGCATGTCCGCCAAGACGGAAGACGTCCGCGCGAAGCTCGAAGAGGTCTCCGCGAGAGCCGAAGAGATGAACGATAGCGCGAACTCGATCCCAGCCGAAGTCTACGATAAGATTCAGGCGCTCCTCAAACTCATCAAGACCGCGCTCGAAACCCGTTTCGCCGATGAAAACAGCGCATTAAAGGGTACCGGCGAGGGCGATTCTCAGTCAAAAATGGAACTGATGAACGCTCTCAAAGATATCCTCGCGAAACTCGATAAACTTCTCGAAACGAATTCCGACCCGGCCGCGATGCTGAAAATGCTGGACTCGATTCAGCAGGAAGCCGCGGCGGTGATCGCGCAGAATACCAAGCCCAAGGCCGAGCCTCAGTCTCCCCGGAGCGAGCTCCGGATCGAGGCCGCATCCAAACCCGCGGACGCTTCCAATGTCAAGGTGATCGACCTGCGCGGGCGCGAGCCGGTTCAGCCTGAAATAGCGGCGGTGGACGAACCGAAGAGCGTGAAGGAGATACTTCCAAAGGAAAAGAAACTGACAAACGATACCGGCGGGATCGCTGATAAGACCGCGCATACCCGCACCGAGAAGAACGAGGCCGCGCAGACCGCGAAATTTACCCTCGACACGCCGGATGTCAAGAACGGGCGCCTGAGCGAACCCGCGCCGTTTGTCCGTCACTACCAGAGCTTCGCGAACCCGGTCTCGCGCGCGAACATCGAGTCGATCATGCATGGCGTCACCGGAAAGGCGATTGTCGTGCTTCAGGAAGGACGGAGCGAAATGAGGCTCAACCTCTCCCCGCCCGAACTCGGTAAAATGAACATGAAGTTCGAGCTTGAGAACGGCGAACTGATCGGAAAGATCGTCGTTTCCACACAGGAAGCGAAAATGCTTTTCGACCAGAACCTCGGCGACCTTCAGAAGAACCTTCAGGACGCGGGCGTCAACGTCACCTCGCTTGATGTCAGCCTCGGTCAGGAAGAGAACAATGCCGAAGAAAAAGACGCTTCGTCAGCGCGGAACGGCGGTATCCTTACCGACGAACTCGCGCTCGATGAAGAATGGACGGCGCTTTCGCTCTACGACTCGAGCGTCAACCTTATTGCGTGATAACAGGAGGACTTTATGTCGATAAGCATCCAGATGACCCCGGCGGAGATCAGCCAGACCAAACAGAAAGCGGACAATTTCAACACTTACCTCGAACAGACCCAGAAGATCGTCAGTAAGTCCGAACTCGCTGAGGCCGATTTCCTCAAGATTTTGATCACCCAGTTGAAGACCCAGGATCCCACGAAACCGATGGACGATAAGGAATTTATCGGACAGATGGCGCAGATGACGTCGTTGAAGCAGATGAACCGCCTGACCGACAATATGGTCAAGTTCACCGAAGGGTTCGCGTTCACTAAGGCGGTCGCGCTGGTGGATAAAAATGTTTCATGGATCGACGAGGCGAAAGGACTCCAGACCGGTAAGGTTGAAAGTATCAAGGTGAAAGGCGGATTGACCCTGCTCAATATCGCCGGAACCGAAGTGACAATCGACCAGGTTACCGAAGTCCTCGGCACGACCCAGCCCGTACAGTACACTCCTGTCGAGGTTACCGGAGCGGTCCCTGATGCACCCAAACCCGTGTCTAACGCTTCCGTGAATGCGGAATTTGAAATAGATTACCCGGCAGAGGATATCAGCCAGAGTCCGGAGGGGAATTCGAAGATCGAGGCCGCTGATAGTTCAGCCGGCACTCAGCAATAATTTGAGGAGATGAGACTATGATGAGATCTTTATACTCGGCGGTTTCCGGATTACAGAACCACCAGTTGAAAATGGACGTACTCGGCAACAACGTATCGAATGTCAACACAGTCGGTTTCAAAACAGGCCGCGTCACCTTCCAGGATATCCTCTCGCAGACATTGACCGGGGCCGCGAAGCCCACCGACGAACGCGGGGGATTGAATCCTAAGCAGGTCGGGCTCGGTATGAGCGTGGCAAGTATCGATACGATCATGCGCCAGGGTTCTATCCAGACCACCGGTAAGAACACCGACATCGCGATCCAGGGCGAAGGCTTCTTCGTTGTCAATAGCGGCGACGAGACCTTTTATACCCGCGCCGGGAACTTCATGATCGATAAGGACGGTAACCTCGTCAACCCCAACGGGATGAAGGTGCAGGGCTGGAAAGCTGCCGAACTCGAAAACGGAATGGTCTATACCAACACCAACGCCCCGATGGAAGACGTGATTATCCCGATACAAGGTAAACTCGAAGCGAAGGAAACCCAGATCGTGCTCTTCAAGTCCAACCTCGATATGAACGCGCCCGTGCTCGGCGCGAACCCCACCGCGCAGGAACTCAAAGACCTGACATGGGACGCGCGTATCAACATCTACGACCGTTACGGCAACGCCTCCAACATGACCATCAACTTCAAGAAGACCGACCTTAACGCGTGGCAGGGCTCCGTATCTATCGACGGGATCGCTCCCGAAGATATCAAGGTAAATATCGGCGCGGCGAAGATCGATACCAACAACCAGTTCAATATCCAGTTCAACACCAACGGCACGATCCTGAACGCGGCCGAGGCTCAGGGCGCAAACCCGCAGATCGACGCAGAGGGCGAACTGATCGTCACCGTGACCTACAACATGCCTGACGGAACCCAGCACACGTTCGACCTCCAGCTCGGGACATCCGGGCAGGTCGCCGACTCAATCACCCAGTTCGCGGCGCAGTCGTCCACCAAGGCCTACTTCCAGAACGGGAACTCGATGGGTTACCTAAGCGCGTTCCGTATCGATGACTCCGGGACGATCACCGGCGTGTACGATAACGGCGTCAATAAAGAACTCGGCAAGATCGCAATCGCCACCTTCGTCAACCCGATGGGTCTCGAGAAAGCGGGGAACAACCTGTTTGTCGAAACCAACAACTCGGGATACGCGAACGCGGGCGAAGCCGGTACGATGGACAGGGGTATCATGATCGCCGGTGCGCTCGAAATGAGCAATGTCGACCTCTCGGAAACGTTCGTCGACATGATCGTGACGGAACGCGGTTTCCAGGCGAACTCGCGTGTCGTGACCACAAGCGACAATATGCTCCAGGAAATATTGAACCTGAAGAGATAATAGTATAATCTTGTCACTGCGGTGCCGATGTATCGCAGTGACAATCGTCTTCATACAGTAAGGAGTTTTATATGGTCGACCTGACCCGTTTGAACAACACCTCCATCTCGATCAACCCGTTTCAGGTCGAGACGATGGAGGAGACCCCGGACACCGTGATCATGTTCACATCGGGCCGCAAGATCGTCGTCAAGGAAAAAATCGCGCAGATAAAAGAAGGGATTGAAAATTTCTTTGTCCGTTCTATAGCGGAAGGGATCAAAAAAGCGAAATAAGGAAAAGATATGGAAAAAGGGACATTAATAGGTACTCTTGGCGGTATGGTACTGCTGATCGCGGGGATGTGGCTCGGTTCGGGCGACCTGACGATCTATGGTGACCTCGCATCGGTATTCATCACCTTCGGAGGCTCAATCGGAGGACTTCTGGCCAGTACCCCGTGGGATCATCTGGGTAAGATGTTCAAACTGATGGGGATGGTATACAGATCGAAAAGCGTCGATCCTTCTGCCACGATAGAAACCCTTGTCACGTTCGCGGAAAAGGCGCGTAAGGAAGGGGTGCTGTCGCTCGAAGAAGATGTCGAAGAAATACCGGATATCTTCCTGAAACGCGCTATCCAGCTTGTCGTAGACGGTACCGACCCGGAAATCGTGAAGCGCATCATGTACAACGAGATCGACCAGATGGAAGGCCGCCACGCCGAAGGAAAGAAAATCTTCGAAGACTGGGCTTACCTGATGCCTTCATTCGGTATGATCGGGACACTCATCGGGCTGATCGCCATGCTCCGAAACTTGGACGACAAGGCGTCAATCGGTAAGAACATGGGTATCGCCCTCATCACCACATTGTACGGCGCTATCGGTGCGAACTTATTCGCATTGCCTTTTTCCTATAAACTGACTTATTACAACGGAATGGACGTGCTGATGAAAGAAATCATAGTGGAAGGCGTATTATCCATTCAGGCCGGGGATAACCCCGCGATCCTGCGTGAGAAACTGAACTCGTTCATGGCAGTCTCGCAGAGAACCCAACAGGCCAAGGATTAAACTATGGCTGATGACGGACGCGCGAAAAAATGTCCGGCGCCGGGGAATAGTACCCCGGCATGGATGACCACATTCGGGGACATGAACAGCTTGCTCCTGACATTCTTTATCGCGATGCTTACCAGCGCCGAGATCGACGGCCGCGAGCTCAGGATGATCCTTTCGGCGTTCGAGGGCTCGTTCGGTATGATGGACGGCGGCAACACCCTCTCCGACGGTCAATTGGCTGAAATGGGACAAACCGTCGAGATGCTCCCTTCGCCTGAAGTGGGATCGCAGATGGCGAAAGCGGCGAAACAGATCGCCGAAATCCTCGAGCCGGAAATCAAATCGAAAAAAGTCCGCTTTGAAAAGTTAGTGAACGGGTATAAGATATCACTCGCGGGCGATGTTTACTTCCAGCCGGGAAGCGCCGAAATCGAATATGACGAAGGGAAAAACCTTCTCATCAAGATCGGACAGGCGCTCAGCGGATTGCCGGCAGACGAGTATCAGGTCGAGATAGTCGGACACACGGATAACAAAGCCGTCCCGCTCGACGCATCTCTGCCATTCAAGTATCCGAGCGCGTGGGAACTCTCGACCGCGCGCGCATGTACGGTGGTCAAGTTTCTCCAGATGGGCGGGGTGAACCCGATGATAATCACAGCCGAGGGACGCGGCGAACAGGACCCGTTAGTACCCAATAACACCCCAGAAGGCCGGGCATATAACCGCCGTGTCGATATCTATATAACGGAATTATAAACGAGGACCGCATGGCCGATAGAGGAAAAAAATGTCCCGCACCCGGGAACAGTACGCCCGCATGGATGACCACGTTCGGGGATATGAACAGTCTCCTCCTCACCTTCTTTATCGCGATGCTCACCAGCGCCGAGATCGAGGGGCGCGAACTGCGCCTGATCATGTCGTCCTATGAAGGAAATATCGGGTTTCTGCAGGGTGGTTCTACTCTTGCTCCGGGAACCATTCCCGACATGGGCTTTATGATCGAATCATTACCGTCGCGTGAAAAGGGCGAAAAACTCTCGCAGGCCGTCAAGGATGTCAACAAGCTCCTGAAACCCGAGCTGAAAGATAAAAAAGTCACGATACAGGAGACCAAGAAAGGGCTGAAACTGTCGCTGTCGAGCGATGTCCTGTTCGCGCCGGGCAGCGCCGAGATCGATTTCGAGGAAGGCCGTGAAATCCTCCGAAAGATCGCCCAGCTGATCAAAGAGATCGCGGGCGAAGGTTTTAAAATCGAAGTGATCGGGCATACCGACAACACGACCATTCCGCCCGATTCGACCCTTTACGCCAAGTTCCCGAGCAACTGGGAGCTTTCCACCTTCCGCGCCTGCTCCGTCGTCCGTTTCTTCATCGACTTCGGCCTCGATCCGTCCCTGCTCTTCGCGGAAGGCAAGTCCGAGTATGAGCCGGTTTTCCCCAACGACACACTCGAAGGCCGGATGTATAACCGCCGGATCGATATCTATATCACGATCGAAGACTCGAAAAGCTAAACCGAAACGTAAAAAATTATAACCTTTTGCTTGAAATCTCCAGAAAATGTGTTACTCTATCTTTAACATATGTGAAGGGAATGGGGTGAAGGTTGCATCGATTTTATTCGTCACGATCTAAAATATAATAAAACCGCTCCCAAAAGGTGACTCCCGGAAAAACTTGAGACGGACACTAAAATATGATATAATTTACCCCTTGTTCATAAACTGCATCGAATTCTATCACAATCGGAGGATAAAAGATGAAGAGGTTTTGTGTTTTGCTTTCTGCTCTTTACATGACGGCTATGTTCACGGGGTGCGACCTTCTGAACAGCCTTACGGGGAATGTCGACGGTAACGGCGATCCTATACTGCCGTATGTGGTTGTCAATGGAAATATCACGGTAAATACGACATGGGTGACAGGAGAGACGTATTATCTTGATAGGAATATTTCGGTCGATAACAACTCCGTCCTGACAATTCAGCCCGGCGCGATCATCAAGTTTAACGCGAACTGCTGGCTTGAAGTCCAGACCGGTTCGGAAATCCACGCTGACGGAAACACCTCGAACCGTATCATTTTCACTTCCGCGAACGACAGTTCTGTCGGCGATGTAGTCGCTTCCGGGACTCCCGCAACGGGATATTGGGCCGGCGTATGGGTTAACGCTACCGTCGGAACCCGCTTCAAGTATTGCGATTTCAAATATGCCGGAAACGATTCTTGGCCTTCAGATGGTGTCCTGACCCTTGGTACTGCCGGTGCCATCGTGGACAATTGCAAATTCATGTATATTAAGTATTACGGTTTGGACGCAGAAGATGTGACCACCCCTTGTTTAATCAAGGACAATTTCTTCTTCAAGACCTATCGTCCGATCATGATTTCCACCAAGCTGTCGATTCATCAGACCAATAACAACTCGTTTATCAGCAACACCCAGACAGCGATTTTTGTTTCGGGTATTGCGGGTGAAATTACCGCTTCTATCGTATGGGGCGTCACTAATGCCGCTTTCTGGATACTTGACGATATCTCGATAAACGAAACAACCGGGACATT
Organism: Spirochaetes bacterium GWF1_51_8; assembly: GCA_001829415.1. Classification (GTDB taxonomy): domain Bacteria; phylum Spirochaetota; class Brevinematia; order Brevinematales; family GWF1-51-8; genus GWF1-51-8. The sequence goes on along the minus strand of MIBE01000004.1, from coordinate 6,579 downwards.
GCGGATACTCAATAACGCGGTGATCAAGGGCGATCCCTCGATGAGCATTACTTTCTATTCCGCCCAGAGCAACTTAAAAGTCGGGACGGGAGTGATCTTCACTGAAAGAAGAGACGATACCTATCTCGGCGATTCCAATGGTGACGGAAGCTCTACCACCCCCGCCCTCGGCGGATGGGAAGGAGTTTGGGATGCTTCGAATAGCGAATACATCCTCAATGTCACTCAAATCCTTTACGATGATGACCATACCGGATATGGAGAGGGTAATTATACTTTCCCCGCTCCGTAATATTAAATCGAAAAAACTTATCCGGGCCCCGCGAAATGCGGGGCTCTTTCTTTTATTGGCGTGTAATATAAAAAACTCTTTATTTATATTTAATATTTCATCAGTCTTTTGAACCGTACTTCTTATATTTTTGCGGAAACTGTCGGAATAAATTAACATATTGCCGTTATTAAAAGGAGGGCCCCGTGAAAGTTCGAATTATGCTATTATCTATTCTGACCGCTATTATTACCTCATGCAGTATCATGAGCGAGCTCATGGAGCCCGGCGACCTACAGAAGCTGATCGCCGAACTCACTCCCTCCGCCCCGGTATTCCATCCCGCCCCGGGTAACTTCGAGACGAATATTACCGTAACGATCACCTGCGCAAACCCGAGCGCCGCGATCTACTGGTCGACTAACGGCGGCGCGGTATGGGAACCGTTAACCGCGATCCGTCTCGAGGGCACGGCGACTATCCTCGCGAAATCGGTCGTCGCGGGCAAGGAGGCACAGTCCGAGGCGCGGTTCGGCGTGTTCGGTGTGTACAACGTCGATCCCGGCACATCGGGGTACGACCACGGTTTCGATTCACCCTTTGTGTATAACGGCGTGTTGTATTTCGCGGGGGATGACAGTGCAAGCAACTCGCATATCTATTCGTTCGACGGCACGGTGATGCGGGAAGTTCCGGTTTCCTCCCCGGATTACAAGGAATATTTTTTTGACCCGATTATTTTTGAAGGCCGGCTCTACTTTAAAGGAAACAATAATCTGGGACAATCCGTTATATTCTATTACGATGGTGTTTCGATTAAAGGCGATACTTTAAAAAAGGGGGATTACAACCTCGGATACAGCGAACCAATTCAAATTGGGAGCGCAATACTTTTCGGCGGAGCGGATACGAACGGAAATCCGGAAGTTTTTGTGCTGAAGGATAATACCGTCACTAATATCCCGTTATACCCGGGATGCGACTACCAGTGGCTTTATAGTTCGCCGTTCATTTTCAGCAACAAGATTCATTTTTTCGGCACCGGAGGAGGGGAAGGCAAACTTTTTAAGTACGACGGTAACGGGATCACCAACGCGTCGACAAATCTGAGCGGGTATCTTGAAGGAATTCAAGGCATAATCGAGTTTAACGGGAAAATCTATTTCAGCGGGACATCGAATACTTTCAACATTTTTCTCTATCAGTATAACGGATGGGAGATATCAAAGGTTTCCGCAGGTGCGAGCGGATACAAAAACGGATGCGATTTATTGACCTTGTATAAAGATATGATTTGTTTCAAGGGAAACAACACCTCGGATAAAACCGTTATGTTTGTATATAATGCCGGGGGAATTGAGGGCGGTTTCACTAATATTATTCAACCTCAATATGCTCATAACTACTACCAGTTTGAGGATCCGATTGTATTTCAGGACAATCTTTATTTCGAATCAGAGATCCTTTATCAATCTTATACAATGCTGCGGTTTAACGGAACACATCTTTCATTGATAACAAATCATAACACCGATTATGCAAGTGGATTTAGATATCCCGCGGTATATAACACAGGGCAATATCAGTGGATGATATTTTCAGGAAAGAATAGCTGGTATTTATGGAAGCTGTATAAATACAACGGGAACACCCTGTTTGCTGTTCCAACAGGAAACAGTAGTTTTCAAAGGACGGGAGGATATAGTCTAAATGCAATTCAATTCTACCAAAGTCTATATTTTCTTGGTGAGAATAAATTCGGGAAGAGCGTAGTGTTCAGGTATGGGTATTAAAAGACTATTTTATATTAAATGCCCAGAATGAAGTTTTATTGGCTAAAGCGTTTGTACAGTTCGCTAGTAGTATTGAACCATCAGCATTTAAAGCAAGGCTCTGACCAAAAACATCTCCTGTAATTGCATTCGGTTTATATATCGTTTGATTTTTGATCCAATTTGTACCGATTTTATTAAAAATTACAATTGCTCCTGAATTCTGAAAATAGGGATCAGCAACAGCAAGGGTTTTATTATCATATGATAGTGCAAGATTCCTTCCACTAAAACCCGATAAATCTGTATTTAATGTCATAGCTAAAATCCAGTTTGTTGAAGATTTCTTTAGAACTTTCACACCGTCAAACATAGCTATATATATAAAGCCACCGTTTTGAGACATGGCGATTTCACTATGATATCCATACGAGAATACGCTTATTTGTTTTATCACCCATATTCCAGAATTATTTTGAAAGATATATATTTTTCCTCCTAAATTACAACAACTAAAAGTTCCTTCAGGCGATATTGCAACTTTTGCAAACGGAGGTTTATTCTCATCAAGTGTATCAAGAAAAAAATTGTTCACGGTACTTCCGGTATTATCAAATGCTATTCTTACCTGACCTGGAACATGATCTTTATATCCTTTTGCACTTGCGATGAAAATCGAGCCATCCTGAGACGTAGCAATATCAAATCCCAGTCCCCACTCTGCATCTCCACCAAAAATTCTACCGTCGACTGCCCAAGAGGCTTGCCAAGATGTTGAGTATATAAATTTTTGTATACCACCTTGATAGCAACTAGCAAACGTCGCACGAGGATCGCAGACTAAAATTGACTTACCATTTGATGAAATTGTTACACTATATCCAAAATAGTTTGGTGGAAAGCTTGGATAAAAATAACTACTTGAAAAATTCCTAATAAAATTCGATCCAGACCAAGAGAAAAGAGCTAGCTTATAAAAGGCATGAAAAATTGGAAATACCATAATATGACCCTCTCCATCAATTGAAACTTCCCCACTTGCCAGAATTGGAATATTTGTTACACTGTTCTTAATTGTTAATTTTTTTTCGTTTGTAATAGATAAAAATCCGAAAGAATCTTTCGAGTATGTTTTTATTGAATTTTCAGATTCCCAGTTAAACAAAAAGTTGGAAATAAAACTTCCGGTTGAAGAAACCTTTTTAAAACTGGAATTGTTTATTGATAAATAAATTCCTTCTAATGCAACATTATCCTGCGCAGACACTGATACAAAATAATGATTACTCATAATGGTTATATTCTGAATAGGACTAATAAATTGAACGGTCGGCGGGATGGAAAAACTAATTGGATAATCAGAAATACTATTTGTTTTCCCTGAATTTGCAATTACCCGCACATCGAAAGTGTACGATCCTTCTGTTAGAGTATAACTATTACTCCAGCTTATGGTTCCCGAGGCGTCAATCCAGTTACCTTTATTCAAGCTGATCTGAACTTTTGTAATAGAAAAATTACCTTCTATGCTTGCAGTCCCATATATAGTAATATTTGATTGTGTCACAACACTTCCATAGCTTGGAGATACAATACATATGCTAGGTATTGTAGTTCGTTTAATGATAACTGTGTTTGTTAATGAATATTCATTTTCATCATTTAAAGCGTAAACAGAATTTGTATAGTACCCATAATCACTTAATACTATATTGGTTGCCCAAAAATTATTACTTAAAAAAACCGGAGAAAAGATGCCGTCATTAATCTTTAAATATACTTTGGTTGAATTCTCTGCACTACCAATGTATACATTTGTCAACCCTACTTCTTGATTGTTCGTAGGATATACAAAGAAAACCTTAGGAAGTTTTTTCTCTTTCTTGTTTCCCGGTTCGCTTAGTTCTGAACATGAAAATGAGGTGAATGAAATCATTAATATTAAAAAATAGATAAAACTTTTCATAGCTTCCCCCTAATTTTGATAATATTATAAATTGCAGTAAATTTTTGTCAAGAATAAATCGAATATCTCTATCAATATTTTAAAAACGCTACGGCTATTAGTTTTATATCCGCGGGATGATTCCGGATAACTTCCGGGACGGATTTCACGAGAAAGCAGACTCTTGCTACGCCCCGGTCTCCGCGCGGGATTCGAGGTTCGCAAGCGCGCGGGCGAGGCTTGTCCCGGCCTTGCTCTGGATACTCGCGACATTCGGCGCGAGCATCGCCGCCATCCGCGTAATCAGTTCGATTTTCTCCTTCGTGAAATTATCCTTGACCGTACTCTCGATATTGAACGTCCCCACCAGCCGGCCGGATATCGTCATCGGGACGCAGATTTCCGCGCGCGCGTTATCGATACCCGAAATATACTGCCCTTTATATGAATCCAGATCGTTGATCACGATAATCGTGTTTTCCTTGGCGCAGCGTCCGGTCACACCCTGGCCGAGATAGATACGGATATGCGCCTCTTCCTCGCCGAAACCGAAATGCGCCACCGTCTTCAACTCGTCCCCTTCGAGCCTGCGGATGATCGCGTTGGAAACACCCAGCTTCGATTTTAACTGCCCCATGATATCGTTGAGCGCAACATGAAAGTCGGCATAAGACATTGTAGTACTCCTTTGATTCGTAATACCCTCTTATAGCAACCGCCGTGCCAGTCAGAGAAGTCCCGGTATATGAATAATGGGTAAAGAATAAGAGAAAGATATATTCAAGAGGTCAAACGATGATTTTGAATGATATTTAAGCGGAATGGCTGTTTTACGCCGACAGTGATGAAAAACTATGCGACGCGGATCGAGACGACGGTCATATCGTCCCATTGCGCCACGCCGTTCGCCCACTCGTCCACAGAGCGGATGATCGAATTCACAAGGGTGGCGGAATTGGTCGAGGCGTAATGTTTGACCACGGTCTTCAGGCGCTCGAACTCGAATTCCTGCCCGGCGTCGTTGACAGCCTCGGTGACACCGTCGGTGAACGCGAACACGACGTCGCCGGTCTTAAGCTGGAGCTTCTTGGTCTCGTACCTCTCGGACATCGTGATCCCGAGCGGGATACCCCGCGTGCCGAGCAGGATGAACTGGTTTTCGCCCGGACGGTAGATATACTGCTGGTTATGCCCGGCGTTGGAGTAGGTCAGTTCATTCGTGTCCATATCGATAATCCCGTAGAACAATGTCGCGAACATCCCCACATGCGAATCCTCGACCAGCATATTGTTCGCGTATTCTAGAAGCTCGTGCGGCTCCTGCGAGTAGTAAGAGTACGCCTTGATCACACTGCGCGAGATCGCCATGAAAAGGGACGCGGGCAGGCCCTTGCCGGACACGTCGCCGATCACAAACCCGAGCTTGTTGGGCGGGAGCTCGTAAAAGTCGTAGAAGTCCCCGCCGACCATTTCGGCGGACTTCATCCTCGCATAGATCGAGATGTTTTTATATGCCTTGAAATTGGACATCAGGAGCGAGTTCTGGAGCATCCGCATGATATCGAGTTCTTTCGTCAGCTTCTCGTGCTCGATCCGTTCGATATAGTTCTTATTACTCTCGTAGGCGTTGCCGACCTGATTCGCGATCGTCTGGAGCGTCTTGATCATCGAGCCGGTATACCGGATGCCGCGCTGGGGTTCGGAGATATTGATCACGCCGATCGGGATGTTCTTCGTCTTGATCGGTACGGAGATGAACGCCGGGTTTTCGTAACGGAGCTTCTTGTTCCTGCCGAGGCCCGAACGTTCGATGTCGTTTGAGAAAATGATCTTTCCCATACTGACGGCCATCGACGAGATACGGTCGGTGTTGAGTTCGACCTCGATCTTACCCATCAGCTTGTCCTCGATCCCGACAGCGCTCTCGACATACAGGCGGCCGGTCTGCTCGTTGATCAGCATGATGCTGACACGTTTTGAGTCGAACGCCGTGGTCAATAGGGTGACTATTTTCTGGAAAAGCTCTTTCCGCTCGAACGTCTGGTTCGTGAGGTTGCTGATCTCGTATAGGTACTCGAGTTCGTCGGCTTTTTCCTGTATTTCTTTGTAAAGGATGGCGTTGGAGATAGCGATACCGGCCTGCACCGCGAACTCGTTCAGTACAAGGCAGTCGTCATTGTTAAACCCGCCCTCTTTGTTTGAGTTCACCACTTCCATGACGCCGATTATTTCTTCGTTGCGCTTAAGCGGTACGGCCACAAGGCTGTGCGTTGTCAACTGGGTCTCGTTATCGACCCCGCGGTAGAATCTCGTATCGTTCTGCGTGTCGTTGACAATAATCGCCTCGCCGTCCTCGGCCACGCTCCCGGCGATGCCCTTTCCCTTGGGGACGACCACATCGTAAAGCGCTTCGGCGTTCTCGCTGAACGCCACTTCGAAATGAAGGTTGCCGGTCTCACGGTCGACCAGCAGGATGGACGCGCCTTCCGCGTCGATCAACTGCGCGGCGGCGTTCGATATATCGAGGAGCACCGAACGGAGATCGGTGATGGAATTTATCTTACGGTTGATCTCGAGTATTGCCTGTAAAC
>MIBE01000003.1:102961-105179 GCA_001829415.1 Spirochaetes bacterium GWF1_51_8 | reverse complement strand
ACTGTATATTCTTAGATAGACTGCTTCACCCCGCGCATCGAAAATATATTGCAGCGCGGGGTTCGCAGTGACAGAAAATGGTAAGAATTGCTGCTTCGTCATCAAACCCGAAAGGGCAGCCCTTTTTATTTCACAAGACTTATAAATGTATCATTCTATAATTATCCCTTCCGCGATTGAAACTCGCCGCTCCATTCGCATAGCATGGCGAAAATTTTCTCCAGTTTTTTACCGAGCTCTGTAATAGAGTATTCCACCTTCGGCGGCACCTGCGCGTACACCCGCCGGTGGACAATTCCGTCAGCCTCGAGTTCGCGAAGCTGCTGGGTCAGCATTTTCTGCGTGATTCCCGGTATCAGCTTTTTCATCTCCCCGAAACGTTTTACACCGTCGAGAAGGTGATAAATGATGAGGATTTTCCATTTTCCCCCGATCGTATCCACCGCGGTTTGAACCGGGCATGCAATAAACGACTTCATAAAAACCTCTCTCTCGAACCTCAATAGTATCTTTTTAGTAACTATATGACATAATAGTGCCTACTTGACGTTTTAATACTAATAGTGTACATTATTTGCCGGGGATTATCAATTATTGTAAGATTTTATACAAAAGAAGGAGGGATAGATATGCTGGAAACACTGAACACCCGGAGAAGCGTCAGGGCGTTTAAAAGCGACCCCATACCGGAGAAATATATCCGCGATATATTGGAAGCCGCGATGAATGCGCCGTCGGCGGGCGATGAAAGGGCGTGGCAGTTCGTGATATTAAAGGAGCAGGCTCTCCGCGAGGAATACGCGAAACTGAACCGGAATGTCCCCTCGATCCGGCAGTCTCCCGTAGCGATAGTAATATGCGGGGACACCTCCCGTGAGAAGTATCCCGGACTCTATGTGTACGACTGCGGGGCGGCGACCGAAAACATTTTACTGGCTATCCATGCGAAGGGTTTGGGCGGGTTCTGGGGGCATGTGTTTCCTGAGACAGTTGCAAACAACCGGACGCTTTTAAACCTGCCGGAATATATTATCCCCTACTCGGTCGTGCCGTTCGGAATCCCCCTGAATGGGTTACCCCCGGCGAAAACCCGTTACGACGAATCGCGGATACACCTCAACGGATGGTAATCCGCTTATCGGTAGAATGGAACTGCGGGTAAATTTGCTAAAGATATATAAAAGAAATATCATTAAGGAGAAGAAAAAATGAAAGTACTTGCAATTGATAAACTGCTCCCGGGAACATCCATCGAACGTATTCAGCCTTTTTTAAAAAACGAGGCGGAACATGCCTGGAAGAACTATGAAGCGGGGATATTCAGGGAGTTATATATGAGAGGCGACAGGCCCGGGGCGGTGGTTATCCTCGAATGCCGGGATATAGATGATGCAAAAACTATTATGGCGGAACTTCCCCTAGTAAAGGAGAAATTTATCGAATTTGATTTTATTCCGTTGTCACCCTTTACACCCTTTGCGTCCTTATTCGGGAAATAAAAAAGGATATGAAATATGAACGCTTATTTTTTCGACGAAAAAGTACGTGAAATACGGAGTCTTCAGCAATGGAATTTGCAGAATATACCCGACGGCGCCATCAGCAGGTTTGCCGATACGCTGAAAAAATTAAAAGGATGGGAAACCCAAAGAATTAACCCGATTCATTTTGCCGAAAAATACAAATTCGACGCCGAAGAAGCGATCAGCCTTTTTATCTATGGCGCTAAAGTAGGTCTCCTTCACTTCGAATGGAGTCTCTTATGCCCGTTGTGCGGCGGGCGCGAGCATAGCTATCATTCGCTGAACCAACTGGAGAAAGACAAGTACCATTGTTCCCTCTGCGATGTGGACGTCGAGGTTCAGGCCGATTCTCACCTTGAGGTCTCGTTTACCCTGCCGAAAAATATCAGCGGTTTTATGATGAATCCGTACAGTTCGCTGGAGAATTATTGGTCTTATTTCTTTTCCCCTTATATGAAATGGCCTCCCGAACTGGACAAGGCGTTTAACGAACAACCCCCTATCCGGTTCGTGTCCATTCTTCCGGGCAGGAAGGCAAGTATCAAGATAAAAATCACTCCCGTTAAACGCTTCCGCTTCGCCTGTCTGGATACCCATTCTATTTTTAACGCCTTCCTCGAGGGAAATCCCGGAGTCCGTTCCCCGAAAATCGAGGTGAAGCACACCGACGAGGGTTTCGATAAGAAGCAAGAGAT
>MIBE01000003.1:3764-102931 GCA_001829415.1 Spirochaetes bacterium GWF1_51_8 | reverse complement strand
CACTAACACGTCGGACAGGATCATGGGATGCATTTATACCTCGCCGGACTCGAACTACCTGCAAACGGTGATAGAGAAACACCCGCCTTATTTCGAACCGTTCCTCACCGGGAAAATGATGCTGAATAACCAGATATTCCGCGACCTCTTCCTCGTGGACAATCTCCCCGACGACCTGTCGCTGAAGATCAACGATATCACCCTGCTTTTCACCGACCTCAAGGGTTCGACCGAACTCTACGACAGGACCGGCGATGTTTTCGCGTACAAGCTGGTGCAGAAGCACTTCAAGATTTTGCAGAAGGTTGTCCATTCCAATCACGGCGGGATTGTGAAGACGATGGGGGACGCCATTATGGCATCCTTCAACATCCCCTACGACGGGATCCGGGCGGCATTCGATATGATGGATGAAATTGACGTATTCAATCAATCGGTGCAAACCGGCGAGAATAGTATCGGGCTGAAAGTCGGACTCCACCGCGGGCATGTGATCGCGGTCAAGGCCAATCAGGCGCTCGATTTCTTCGGCCAGACCGTAAACATCGCGGCGCGCGTCCAGGGACTCGCCGGATCGGGCGAAGTCTGGATCACCGACGACATTATGAAAGAAGAGGCGATCTCAGCCTATTTCAAGTCGTGCGGGTATAAGTCCGTCCCGAGGGAAGTGGTTCTCAAGGGTGTCGGAAGCCCGTTGACCGCGCACCTCTGCCGCAGGTAATTCTAATATTTGAACCTCATCATACCGATATAAAACCAAGTATAATAATATTACTGAAAAGAAATGTATCTTTTCTCTACATAGTATATTTATTATACACTTTTATATGTAGTGATAAAAATGTAACTCGTTATCCGAATATAAATAAAGGTGATTTAGAATTGGCACGAAATATGCCAATTGATAAAGGGTACATCGCGGGGTTCATATCCATCTCGATCATTTCCTGAGATTATTTAAATATCGACAGAACGCCGCGTTTTTCACTTCTATAGAAATCGGGGAAGCACTGCTGTTATTGAGCTAGAAATCCAGAAAGGGGAGATGTCGACTATTAAAAGGAGGGTACTCTATGAGAGTCAAAATGTTGTTAGTATTAACGTCTCTTATTTTCACCGTTCCGCTGGTTTTAACGGCACAGCAGACTAAGAAAGGCGACAAGAAACCCGCCGAAGTAAAACAGACCAATGTTATCGTTACCCCCGCCCCTGAGGTAAAAGATCCCGTGCCGAAGGAAACGGACGCTGCATCCGCCCCGGCCGCCCAGCCGAACGAACCGTTCTTATCCAAGATGAATATTTACGCTACCTACGGCGCGGGAAGCATGGTGAATCTCGCGTTCTATTACCGTTTTAACCCCGCCATCCGTTTCGGCTTAGGATTAGGATATACCCCTGAAGACGCGGGCAACTCGGGTATTAACGTAATGTTGTCCGGTATTATCGACGTCATCAGGCTGAATGCCGGGTTTATGACGATAGACCTTTCAGTTGTCGATAACATCCTCTTCTTCAGCGACAGCATGGCGATCTATTCCGGTATAGGCCCCGCGGTTTATCTCCAGTTCAACGACTTGCCCATTCTCGGGATAGGCGTCGTCAATCAATTCTATTTCAGGGACAGCGGCCCGGTTTACCAACTGGGTATCTCACTCGGCCTGAATCTGTAGGAGGAAAAAATGAAAAGCAAAATAAAAAGATTTTTCGGCATATATCTGTTCCTTTTGATAGCCGGAGGCCTGTTCATCGTCGAAGCATGCAGCCTGAACCCGTTCTACGGGGTCGGGGCTAACGCACAGGAGACGAACGCTCTTCCCGACCTGTCCGCACCGGTGATCTCGATTATCAGCCCGGTATCCAACCAGGAGATATCGGGCGTCATCAACCTTGTGGGTACGGCGGCTGATGTGTCGGAGATCGAGTATGTCAAGGTATCGATCACCGGCACCAATTCCGCCGATTACACCAACGCCGTCGTGAATAAGGGAGTGTTCTCTTACTCATGGGACGTCGCCGGGTATGCCGAAGGGAATTACACGATCTATGTGTATGCCGCGGACGTCGCGGGCAATATCGCGGCCGTGTCGCAAGTCGATATCATCATCGACCGTGAAGTCCCTACCGTCAGTATCACTTCGCCTACCAACGGTAACCACTATAAGGCTAATTTCAATATCGCGGGTTCGGCACACGATTCCAATACGATCAATCTCGTCCAGTACTCTCTCGACAACCAGAACTGGACAAGCTTCTCTATCGTGAGCGGATCGTCGGTCAACTTCACGACCCTTCTGAACACTGCTTCGCTGACAAACGGGCAGTATTCGATAAAAGTCAGGGCGTTCGATAAGACCGGTAAGTACGGCACGGCCGCCACTATCTTGACTATCGATAAGGAACTTCCTGTAACAACCGTCCTCTCCCCGACAAATGAAACGACTCTCGGCGTATCGTTTAATATCAACGCAACCGCATCCGACAACCAGGGTATCAACTATATGCTGATCCGGATGCAGGGAGTGCTGATCGCGAGCAACTCAGGAGGGGTGATCTCTAAGTCTTTCGTCACCAACTCGACATTCGAAGGCTCGCATACTATCACGATCGAGGCGTACGATTTCGCGGGGAACAAGGATGAAGAGAATATCTTCTGCGTCATCAACGAGAATCCCGCGCGTATCTCGGGAATTACACTCAGCAGTTCGGGCAGCGGAAACTACCTCACCGGAGTGGCTGCTATTTCCGGAACGGGTTTCGACTCGGGTACCGGCGAAATATCGAATATCTTCTATAAGGTCGGCGCGGCCTCAGCATGGATACAATTCGCGACAAACTGCGGCGTCCTAACCACAAACTGGACGTTCAACCTGAACACCGCGCTCTACCCCGGCGGTACAAATACGTTATTCTTCAAGCCGGTGGACAATCTCGGCGGCTTCGTGATCGCATCGACGAATATCTATATCGATAACACCGCGCCGATAGCCGTCTTCGTGAACCCTACCGCGAATTTCGAGGCGAAAGGCGGATACCTGACTATTTCCGTCAACATCTCGGATAACGTCTCCTTGAAACAGTTCACTCTTTATACTAACGGCAACGTATGCACCAATATCGCGAGCATCCTGCCGCTGAATACGAAATCCAAGCTAATTTCCGCGCTATGGGATTTGGTCAATTACAATGATGGTACAACAAACACTATTATCGCGGTCGTGAAAGATACGGTGAACAAAACTTATACTCTTACAAACAAATTCATCGTACAAAACAACACCCCGTCGATCATCGTGCAGAATCCCGCTATCGGGAGCTATGTCCCCGTGAAGATTAACATCAAAGGGATCGCGGTCCGTTCCGACGGTATCAAACCGTCGTGGATCAAGATCGACAACGGAGCATGGCGCACGGTGCTCCAGACGAACACCATCGTCGGCGGCGGTATCACCAACATATTCAACCATACTACCAATGCCGCGTCGATGGCTGAAGGCGACCATACCATTACTATCAGGGCGTTCGCGAGCAACGGGTCTTACATCGATGAATTTATTCCGGTTATTCTGGATAAGACCTTCCCCGTTGCGTCAATCACCTCGCCTACCAACGGTGTCAAGTATTACGGCACCCTTCTCCTCGCGGGAACGGCGTCCGACAACAAAGGCATCAGTTATACAAAGCTGAAAGTCACTACCAACGGTGTAACCGTATTCGGGCCGACGAACCTGACTCTCAGCGCGGGCAAATGGAGTCTCAACTGGAATACCGTCACCCTGCCTGTCGGCAATATTAAGGTTATTCTCGAAGTCTCCGACCTCGCGGGAAATATCGTTTACAAGACCAACTCGGCGACAATAGCGCCGTATATCACCTACGTCTCCGACAGTTCCGCATGGATCGGCAAGAGCATCACCAATAAAGGCTCCAACTTCGGTAACGGCACTGTCACGATCAATTTCAAGGGCGGCGCTACCACCAACGCCACGGCGACAATGACCAACCTGATCTATACCGTCCCCTCCGGCGCGAAATCGGGATATGTCAGTTTCACGGTGAAAGGAATCAACAGTATCAATTCGAACTGGATGGATTTTTGGTCATTCGCCCAGGTTTACGCTAACGCCAGCGGTCAGCAGAACAGCCGTTTCTGTGTCGGCGATGACGACCAAATCTATTTCGTGCAGTCCGCGAAGAGCGGCTCAGTATGGGCGTCGAATATCATGATCTCTTCCTACCCCTCGGCCTATACGGTGAAGAATTTCTTTAAATCCCATACTCCTAACGGAGAAGTCGTAGGACAGGGGAATGCGATCGACGTACAGAACAATGTAATGGCGATTGCGTTCAGCCCCTCGAAGACTAACGGGGTCTTTGTTTCCGTATTCACGAACTCCGGCAGTTCATGGGTATTTGTGACCACGAAGCGGGTACTCGTAAATTCGCTCCAGGGCACCCCTCTGATGGGTATTAAAGTCGACTCCAATAAGAAAATCCATCTGGCGTATTCGTGGACTATCGCGGGCGCTATCGGATACGGAGTATCTTCCGATCTCGGTACTACATGGGCGACGAACCACGCGGTAACAGGCGTGACATTCGACCCCGTCATACTTGACGCGATGCCGTCTATCGACGTCGACTCCGGCGGAAACCCGCATATCGTATACTTCAACTATGCGACACAGAAGCTGAAGCATACATGGAAGAGCGCGGGTGTGTGGTACAACGAGACCGTCGACCCGTTACAGTACAACGGCGCTTACGCAAGTATTAAGATCGATGCGGCAAACGGCATGCATGTCAGCTACTATAACGGCGATCAGGGCGACTTGATGTATTGCTACAAACCCTCAAGCGGGTTCTGGACAGCCGGCCAGCTTGTCGATTACAGCGCGATCACCGGGCAATACACGTCGATCGACGTTATGGGAACCCAGAAGATTATCAGCTACTTCAGCGCGGCATATAACAACGCATGGCTTGCCTATTACAACGGTACGTCATGGCACAACGCGCTTATCCCGAGGTATACTCCGGGAACGATGGGATTACCTTACGGAAAATTCTCCGGTACAGGGTTTACATCCGATGGAAGGATCTACGTCGGATTTGTAGACTTAGGCAACAAGCTGTGGCTTGCTGAATACTTGAAATAAAACGAACTCGGGGCCGTCCCAAAAGACGGCCCCTTTTTTATTCAATATCCAATTCGGCAATAGTCGCTCCGAAACCGCCGAGGTAGTCCGGCGCGTCGTAGTGACGCAGGACGTACGGCGTCTCCGAGAGTACCGCGCGGACAATCTCCTTCTGCACCCCACGCCCCTTGCCGTGTGCGATCTTCACCGTCCTCAGTCCATTCTCCCTCGCGGCGTCGAGGTAATTCATCACCGTCTTTTTCACATCTTTCGGCGCATACGAATGCAGGTCGAGTTCCCATGTGATCTCGACTGTTACGGTCTCGTCGTTCAGCTCGATCAGTTGTTTGGGTTCGGAGATCAGGTAGTCCGGCTCGAACGGTACATTCTCCGGGGTAAAGAAGCCCCATGTCACAAGCGCGAAATCGGCCCCGGCGTTCGACGCGTACTCCGCGTCATACGGGCTGTCGCCGATCACGAGACAATCCGAGGGATCGAGGTGTTTACCCTGCCCGGCGTAGAACTCGAGGATTTGCGTGAGCGACCCCGGATCGGGCTTCGGGGGCGAGTTGTCAGCGCAGGCGAGGTAATCGAAATATTTCAAGAGGCCGTGGTTCTCGAGCGTCCGGCGGGCGCCGTTCTGCCCCTTGTTCGTCGCGACCGAAAGGAGGACGCGGCCGGACAGTTCGCGCACAGTTTCCGCGATACCGGGATAAGGCTTCTCGCGGTCGATATAGCCGAAGTAGTGCTTGCGGTAGACTTGCCTGCCCCACTCGAGCCTGTCGTCGGGGACGCCCATCACATTCAGGATCGTGTCGAGGGTCTGGCCGATCATCGCCGAGGCGCGCTCGATACTTTCACGCGATGAGCCGAACTCCGCGCCCGCATCGTAAAGGGCTTGGGTGATCGTCGAACGGCTGTCGATCAGAGTCCCGTCGATATCGAAGATATAGAGAAGGTATTTCATTATGCCCGGAGATAGTCGAGGCGGACATGCACCCCGTTTTCCGCGAGATACTTTTTGACGTCGGTAATAGACATCTCGCGGAAGTGGAATAACGACGCAGCGAGCGCGGCGCTGGCCTTGCCTTCGGTGAACGCGGTCAGGAAATGCTCGATCTTACCGGCTCCGCCCGACGCTATCACCGGGATCGTGACCGACTCGGCGACCGCGCGTGTCAGCCCGAGGTCGTACCCGTCCTTCGTGCCGTCATTATCCATCGAGGTCAGCAGGATTTCTCCCGCGCCGTAGTCATGCACCCGCTTGGCCCATTCGACGGCGTCCATCCCCGTATCGATCCGTCCGCCGTTGATAAACACATTCCACTTGCCGGGCGCGACCTTCTTCGCGTCGATAGCGACTACGATTGTCGACGAGCCGAACATCCGGGCGGCCTCACGGACAAACTCGGGATTCTTCACGGCGGCGGAGTTGATCGAAATCTTGTCCGCGCCCGCCTTGAGGACATTGCGGATATCGTCGGTCGTCCGAATCCCGCCGCCGATAGTGAACGGGATGAAGATTTCTTTCGCGACACGCCGCGCGAGATCGACCACGGTTTCCCGCTTCTCGTGGCTCGCGGTAATATCGAGGAAAACGATTTCGTCCGCGCCCTCGTCGTTATACACACGCGCGCTTTCGACCGGGTCTCCGGCGTCGCGGATATTCACAAAACTGATTCCTTTTACGACGCGCCCCTTGTCGATATCGAGGCATGGGATGATACGTTTGGCAAGCATGGCCGCTCCTTAAAATGGACTGTATATTTTACCGGAAGGATTGAAATATTTCAAAAAGCCCGCCCGATTATATTTCGCGGCTGAATTTAATCGATAATTAATTTTTTCCTAATCTATTCTTTATTAACAGGTGTCAGAATATTCACGCTCGAAAAAGCGATAATGCGGTTCCGGGCGCACTTAGTAATTAAAATTAATTTAAGGAGCGAAACAATGGATGCGATTTTACGTGAAGTACAGAAACAGAAATTACTTAAAGAGAACATGGCTCATCCCGCCCCCGAACGGGAACACCTGTCGGTGCTGAAGGAAATCGAGACCGGTAAATTACACGGCGAAATCGTACAAAAGCTAATCAGCAGCGGATATTACGTCCAAAAGGACGCACTGATCGAAGACCTGGCTATGGATTACGGTCATCATCGGTCGATCATGGCAGTCGGGGTAGTTAACGACGATATGCAGTTCCTCGGGATTGTCAAACGGCGAGAGTTGTTCGATCTTCTCGGGAAGCCATTCGGGCGCGATGTCATGAAGCACAAGACGGTAGAGCGGATTATTGAAAAAGTACCGGTGTACAACAAAGAACGTAATATATTTACGGCATCCGACGACCTCGCGCAGGATATGAAGGATTCTTCCATCAACTACTACGCGCTGACCGATTCGGACAACCGTTTTGCCGGGATATTCAGTTCGAAGGATTTGCTGATCTATCTTTCATCCATTACCCAGAAGGACATCGCGCTTGCGCGTTCTCTCCAGCTTAGTATCGTGAAGGAAGAGACGTTCGTGGACCTGTCGAGCTTCCAGATACTCGGCGCGTCGAAAATGGCGAAAGGGGTCGGCGGGGACTTCTACAGTATCCGCAGGTATTCGGAGCATCGATGGATTTTCGCTATCGCCGATGTATCCGGGAAAGGCGTCGCCGCTTCGCTTGTTACCACCAGTATCAGCGGAATGTTCGAGATTTACGATTTCAAACAGGGTATCCCCCACTTCATTCAGAAACTCAGCGATTATATCCATTACTCGTTCGAGAGCCAGAAGTTTGTTACGGGGCTTTTCGCGGATTTCGACGACCGGACGGGTCATATCACTTTCTACGATATGGGGCATTCCTATATCTACCTCTTCCGTAAGGAAAAGTTTTTCCGTCTGAAGACGGCCGGGAAGAATATACCGATGGGCATCGAGCCGGGGATAAATGCCGAGGCGGATAAGCTCAATCTCCACAAGAACGATATCCTTATCATGATTACTGACGGCATCGCCGAGCAGTCCGGCCCCATCGGCGAAGAATATGGCGACAAACGCCTGATGGAAATCATCACCCGGAGTAAAAGCGCCGGAATCCAAAGAATTAAGAACGACATTTTCAGCGACATCTACCTTTTCCGCGGAACCCAGCCCCAGCATGACGATATGACGATCATGCTGATCGAGTACAAGTAGATTATTCATAAAATAGAAAAGACTGTTATTGTATGATATAATTATTGATGATAAAAAATCTAAGCCCAGAACAACAGGACACAATCGATTTAAACACTCTTGATAATAGTATTCCCAAGATAGCAAAGGATGCTCAACAGATTCAAAAAATAGAAGAAATTGTAAAAAACACTTCAACAACACATTATCTATACAATAACGATTCGACTAAAATCGATTTTATTCCAAATGAATCAACACATTTGGTTGTCACATCGCCTCCATATTGGACATTGAAAACATATAATGATACAGAGGGGCAACTTGGCCACATTGAAGGATATAATCAGTTTCTGGATGAGTTGGATAAAGTATGGAAAATGTGTTTCGATGCTTTAGTTCCCGGAGGCCGTCTTGTTTGTGTTGTTGGTGATGTATGTCTATCCAGAAGAAAGAATCATGGAGAACATACGGTAATCCCGTTGCATGCTTCTATTCAGGAGAGATGCAGAATGATTGGATATAGTAATCTTTCTCCAATTATTTGGCACAAGATATCTAATGCTTCATATGAGGTAAAAGGCAATAAAGGATTTTTAGGAAAACCGTATGAACCAAATGGAATCATTAAAAATGATATCGAATACATATTAATGCTTCGTAAACCCGGCGGATATAGAAATCCTTCAAAACAAAACAGGGTCTTAAGTATTATATCTGAAAAAAATCACCGGGAATGGTTTCAACAAATTTGGGATGGAATTACCGGGGAATCAACTAAAAAACATCCGGCTCCATACCCTATCGGACTTGCGGAGAGATTGATAAGAATGTTCAGTTTTGTTGGCGATACTGTATTGGACCCGTTTATGGGAACCGGAACAACCAACCTAGCCGCATCAAACTGGGGAAGAAATAGTATTGGAATAGAATTGGATAATCTCTATTATAAGATGGCGATAAATCGAATGAATGAAAAACAAAACTCCATTTTTAACAAAATTAGAATACTCACTGAATGTGAAAACCGTTTAGAGGAAAATAATGAATAATATTAATTTATCAATAAAAGAGGCAATTATACATTTCTGGAAAACACGTGATCTCCAAAATGTAAATCAAGGCGGAAAAAATGGAATAAAAGACTACGGAAATAGAAGTGCGGTAACCGGTGGAGCTCAGCTTGATGGTTTTATAAATGTCTTTAAAGAATTCATTGTTTCCGAAGGAATCCCAGAAGATTCAGTTATCATTAAATCACCAACACTACCGGGTTTCTTTAGACCAACAAAAGAATGGGATATCGTTATTATTGCCGGAAAAAGACTTATCGCTGTTATTGAGTTAAAATCCCATATTGGGCCATCTTTTGGAAATAACTTTAATAATCGTATTGAAGAAGCTTTAGGGAGTGCGACTGATTTGTGGACTGCATATCGGGAAGGGGCGTTCAAGCCTTCTCAACGTCCATGGTTGGGTTATTTCTTAGTACTTGAAGACCATCCCGGTTCTATTTCGTCAGTAAAGATTAATTCTAGTCTTTTCCCGGCATTTAGTGTCTTTAATGAAACATCTTACAAGGATAGATACTGCTTGTTTTGTGAACGGCTCATTCGAGAACGATTATATGATTCCGCTTGTGTCTTATTATCAAATAGAAACGATGGATTAAAAGGTGAGTATACGGAACCTTCTGAAGAATTAAGTATTGAAAGCTTCTTTAAGTCAATCAGAGCGAAAATTAAATCTGCGATTGATTGAATAATACTCTCAAATACCTTTAGGAAAAAATACATGATAAACGTCTCCGACATAGTCCGGGAAATCACCGTGTTCTGTGAAAAAAACGCCGACCCGAAGCTGGTCGAGAAATACTCACGATACTTCACCGAGGGTTACGACGCGTACGGGATCGATCAGAAAGCGATGGAGGCTTTCCGCGAGGAACGTTTTCCCGAATGGACGTCGGCGCTGGCTATCAAGGATGTTTACGCTCTCACAGGCGAACTCTTCAGGCTCGGCAAGTACGAGTTCGCGGGATTCGGCGTATGGATGCTCGCTCGTTACAAAAAGGAATGGGACAAGTCCCAACTGCCGCTGATCCGCGAATGGCTCGATCAATACATCAAAAACTGGGCGCATTGCGACGTCCTGTGCGGCGAGATCGTGACGGAGTTCATCCGGGGCGGCGCGGCGGATTACCGCGACCTCGCGCCGTGGCTGGTATCCGACTCACGTTGGACACGCCGGGCGGTGCCGGTCTCGCTCTGGAAGACGATCACCCCCGTTAATGTCGTCGAACTTCTCGAGTTTCTCCGCCCGCTCACCCGTGACGCCGAAAGAGTCGTCGGACAAGGGATGGGCTGGTTTCTCCGCGAGGCATGGAAAAGAGTCCCCGCGCCGGTGGAGGATTACCTTCTGTCTATCAAGGATTACGCGCTCAGGATCATGATCCAGTACGCGACCGAGAAGATGACGAAAGAACAGAAAGAGCGATATAGAAAAGCGAAATAGATAGTCACTAACGGAGGACACGATGGCCCAATTCGACGATAGATTCCTGAAGGCGATCCCGAAAACGGACGTGCATGTCCATCTCGACGGTTCGATGCGTGTCCCGACCCTGATCGAGCTCGCGCGCGATATGAATGTCAAACTGCCGTCCAAAACCGAAGAAGGGCTGAACGAGTTGGTATTCAAAGAGAGCTACGCGAACCTCGACGAGTACCTCAAAGGGTTCGGATACACCTGCGCGATACTGCAGGACCTCGAGGCTATCGAGCGTGTCTCCTACGAGCTCGCGATAGACAATTTCGCCGAGGGCGTGCGTTATATCGAGGTGCGTTTCGCGCCCCAGCTCCTGATGGACGACGCGCGGGGCTTCGAACTGGTGGTCGGCGCGGCGGATAAGGGCTTCAAGCGCGCCCGCACCGAAATCAACTCGAAGATTCCCGCCGACGAACCCGAGTTCGATTACGGGATGATTATCTGCGCGATGCGTTTCTTCAACGAGCACTTCTCGCCGTACTACAAACGGCTTGTGCAGGTGCACGCGCATTCCGCCCCCCGTGAGCAGATCAAGATGGCGTCGCTCGAGGCCGCGCGCGCGACTGTCCGGCTCCGTCAGAGCACCGACTTTCAGGTTGTCGGTTTCGATATCGCCGGCAGCGAGTACGGCTATCCCGCCGACAATCACCGCGAGTCCTACGAGATCATCCATAAGCATTTCATCAAGAAGACTGTTCACGCGGGCGAGGCGTACGGCCCGGAATCGATCTTTCAGGCGATCACGAAACTGCACGCCGACCGAATCGGGCATGGGCTCTTCCTGTTCGACGAGAATATGATCTTTTCGAAGGATATCAAAGACAAGAAGCGTTATATCCAAAGCCTCGCGAATTATGTCGCCGAACGGCGCATCACGATCGAGGTCTGCCTTACCTCGAACCTCCAGACCACGCCGTCGCTTAAAGCGCTGAAAGACCACTCGTTCGGCAAGATGCTCGACAACAGTCTCTCCGTCACCCTCTGCACCGACAACCGTCTGGTGTCGCATACCACGGTGACAAACGAGGTCAAGCTCGCTATCGAGAACTTCGATATCACGCCGAAACGCCTGAAGAACATCATTATCTACGGCTTCAAGCGCTCGTTCAACTATCAGCCTTACCCGAAGAAGCGCGAGTATGTCCGCAGGGTAATCAATTATTACGAGAAGCTGGAGCGGGAGTACGGGATCGAATAATATTGCTTGACGGATTGTTATTTTCTGATTAAACTTTGGATAAAGTTGATCGCTTACAGTTCCTAGTGCGTGTTATTACTTGTCTGAATTATCGTACTCCGACTCTTTTTTTAAGGAGAAGGAAATAATGAAAGAACTTGTTATGTCAGTCTTGGGAAATTTAATTTCAGCGTTAATTCTTTCTGCTCAACCTGAAGTATTTATAGGTGTAGGTATGGCCCTCGTGCGGAGTATACAAACACCATATTACTAGGAACAAGTCGATACTGAGGGTCTGAGGGGGTTAAAAGCCCCTCATCCGCACCAATCATAAAATCCGATATTCCTCTTTTACTTGTCAGATTCGGCCTTCCGGTGTAGAATACTCATAGGATAATAATACAGGAAGGTCATTCGATGAAAATAAAGAAGTCTTACGGTTATTCGTGGTCGGAAGGGAAGAAGCAGGCCGCGCCCGAAGGAAAAACGCCTTCCGAGGGACGAAAGGGCACGGCGGTATTCCTGATCGCGGCGGCGCTTGTGGGGATAGTCGTCATCAGCGTCGCGGCATTCGGCCCCCTCGAGGAAAACCAGCCCCCGGTCAGCATACCTCAAACCCAGCCCCAACCCGTCCCGCAGGATCCTCCCTCTCTACAGAACCAGCAGACTCCCTCGTCCACAAACACCCCGGCAGTGATTCACGGCTATTCCAAGGACGAGCTCCTCGGTAAAATAAACCCCAAGAAGAACGGCGCATTTATGAAAATCGAATCCAAGTACACATCCAAGACGGATATCTATATGCGCGCGGATGCGTATGCGTCGTTTGTGAAAATGGCCGCCGCCGCGAAAAAGGACGGGATCGAACTCACCATCGTCTCGGCCTTCCGTTCGTTCGCCGACCAAAAGGGTATCTGGGAACTCAAATGGAACGGCGGCAAAACGGTCGCGGGAAAGAACCTCGCGAAGGAAGTGGCCGACCCTGTCGAACGCGCCAAGTATATCCTGCTTTTCAGTTCCATGCCCGGAACCTCCCGTCACCATTGGGGAACCGACATCGACCTGAACAGCCTCGAAAACTCCTACTTCGCCGACGGCCAGGGCAAAAAAGTCTACGACTGGCTTGTCAAGCACGCCGCCGAATACGGGTATTATCAGCCCTATACGCCAAAACCGGAGACTCGTACCGACGGCTACGAAGAGGAAAAATGGCACTGGTCGTACCTGCCCGCCGCGAAGCCGATGCTGTCCGCTTACATGAAGGAAATCGGCTATTCCGACCTCAACGGCTTCCTCGGGTGGGAGACCGCCGCGAAGATCAAGGTCATTGAAAAATATGTCATGGGGATCAATAAGTCCTGTCTTCCGTAAAAACTTTTTCAGGAGGAAGCAATGAAATATGTAATCTTGGTTGTATTATTCGCGGCGGTAATTATGCCGGGAACGCTCGGCGCGAAAAATGAGATCAATCCGCTTACGGAAAACACAGGTAAAAAAACTGTGATCTCGCCGGACGATTCCAAAAAAGAGGATCAGAATAAAAATTCCCACGGCGAAAACCACATAATCGTAGTCACCCCGAAAAATCCGGAAAAGCTCCAGAAAGTCATTGACACGCTGGAAGATGGAGATAAAGTCCTGATCAAGGCAGGGACGTACAAGATACACGATAGCCTCAAGATCGCCGGAAAGGATAATATCGTGATCGCCGGCGAAGGCAAGGTCAGCATTCTGCTCCACGATGTTTATCAGAATGTGTTTTCCATCGAGAATTGCGGAACGGTCACCCTATCCAATCTGCACGCCCAGCATATCCAACCCCTCCCGGAATACGAATGTCACGGTGCGGTCATCGCGGCCGCCGGGACCCGGAAACTGACCGTCACCGGCTGCGAGCTGAACGGCTCCGGCGCGATCGGGATTACCGCCTACGATTGCGGGGAAATCAAGGTTTCGGATTGTTTTATCCATAACAATTCTTATAACGCTTTTTATTTTAACAAGGTCGATACCCTGTTAATCATTCATAACGTTATTAAAGATAATAAAAGCTACGCGCAATTCTATCAATGCGGCAATATCGAAATGTACGGCAACGAGGATAACAACAATACGGGTTATTGGGAATCGATGGGCGAATAGTTCGAATTCAAATTCTATATGGAGGAATATATGAAGAAAGTTGTTTTCATGCTGATTGGACTGCTGATTTTGACGGGTTCAGTTTTTGCCGGAAAGCCCGATAAGCTGACGATCCAGAATAAGAAGTATGGCTTCTCGATCGATCTCTTTCCGGGATGGGAACTGAACGAGGAAACCTTCCATGAATCCTCGGAAATGTACTTTAGCATCCCGTCCGATGAAGAACAGGGTATTTACTACACGTTTTATATCGTTCCGTTGAAGGGAAAATACGACGCGATCAAGAAAGACATCGTGAAGGGTTTCCGCAAGGAAATCTTCAAGAGCTTCGACGAGATGTACGGCAAGGAAAGCCTGACAATTAAAGTTCACAAGAAATCGTCCTGCACTAAAGTGAACAAGATCGAAGTCTGTTCCGCCGAGTTTAACTACGATTACCAGGCCGAAGGTCCCCAGCGTACCTACTTCGGCATCTTCAAGACCAAGAAAGGCGCATATTTGATCTTTTTCTCGTCCAATCCCGAAAACTATGACTTGATGATCGAAGATTTTAAAGAGAATGTGCTGGGCACGATAAAACTGCTGAAATAAAAACCAATTTACCGATTTCGAAAAGGGGTTGCCGTTTGAGACAACCCCTTTTTCTTTCACCTCTGCCGTTTCTCGATGAAAATCGCCGGGGCTTTCCGTTCGGCGGGATAGTTCCGTTTATAGAGCCGGGTATGCGAATAGACCGCGTAACGGAGCGCGTCCATCAGGTGATCGTTGTACTTCACCGGTGCGTCCATGACCTGCTCGCTGTTATCCAGCTCCCATTCGTAGTTGCGGATCTCGCGCAGGGTCTCGCGGCACGACGGATCGATAGCGAGATCGACCGACATCACCCGTTCGATCCCCGCGCGCACCGAGTACGGCGACTTGTCCGCGCCGGAGATAAGGAAACCCGCGTCGCGCCACTCGCGGATTTTATCCGGATCGGCGGAGTCGCCGTAGACGACAACCCGGTTCTTCAGCCCCGGCTCGATCCGTTCGAGAACGCCGCCCGCAAGCGCGATAAACTCCGTATTGAGACATCCCGCGCGATATGCCTCCGCGACAATATGGTAGGAGTTTTCCCTTCGCCCGATCAGGACGAACGCGAAGGGCGACTGCCCCCCGCGCCCGAAATCCACCCCCGCGATCATCTCGTCGAACACCGCCGAAAGTTCGCCCGCCGGACGTTCTTCCTCGCGGTAATGCGAGTAGATCACATGCCCCGCCGCGACCCATGCCCCTTCGATATTTCGTTTGTACCACACGCTCCCCTTCGGGATCGACAGCTTGAGCGAATCGAGATACTCTGGGTCGAGGAAGGTATTGTCCTCGAGGGCGAAATGCCATGACGAGATCGCGATACGTCCGTTGGACAGGTGCACCCCGTTCCTGTCGATATAACCCGTTTTCACCGGATGGTCGGGTTTATCGGGGTTGGAGTCCCAGAAGATTTTCGCGCCGTGGCCGGAACAGCGAGCGAACGCCTGCCGGATCGTCTCGGGATGCTGTTCGGTGACCTCGTTGGCGTACCATCCGTGCGCGGTAAATCCCTTGAGACTGCGGGCGGCGTCGGACTCCCCGCCCCCGAAACAGATGACGCGGTTGCCGAACATATCGAACTCGTTGCGCGAGTCGAGCGACGTGTCAAACCCGAACAAGCCCGAGAGGTCGTCCAGTACGTTCCGTTTGACCGAGCCGAGCGTGTTTCCGGTGATGATAAATTTCTTTTTCCGGCCGCGGAATTTCGCGACATGGTCGACCCAGAGCAGGTTATTGACCGTGGTTTTCCCGCTCCGCACCGCGCCTTCGAGGATGAGCTGGCGCGGCTCGTTATCGAGATAGAACTTGATGACTTCGAGCTGGCGCGGGGTGAGTTTCCCCCGGAGATTAATCCTCATCCGGCTCCCTGAGCCCTTCGAGGAAATAGGCGATCCGGTCGTCGTTATTGTCCCGTGAGTCTCCCCAGACCTTCGGCTTACGGTTTTTCAGCCACGCGAGGATCGCGGAAAGTTCCGGCTGGACATGCTTGCGGACGCTTTTCACGGGCGTCATCTCGAAATCGCCGTCCCCTTCTTTAGTCCATTCGTAAGTGACCTCGTCGTAGGAATAGCCGCACGCGCGCTTGAGAAGCGACGCCTCGACTATCGTGTCGAAGAGTTCCGCGCCGCCACCGAGCGACTGCTCGAACTCGGGATACGCGCGCCGCCAACGGTTCAGTGTCGACGGGGCGATCCCGAGCTCGTTCG
Organism: Spirochaetes bacterium GWF1_51_8; assembly: GCA_001829415.1. Lineage (GTDB taxonomy): Bacteria > Spirochaetota > Brevinematia > Brevinematales > GWF1-51-8 > GWF1-51-8. The sequence continues at coordinate 86,477 of MIBE01000003.1, read as the reverse complement.
CGATATCCCCCGGAGTTTTCCCCTTCTTCACAAGCCACATCGCGAGATACGGATGGATCGCGCGGTCGTAGAGGGGTTCATTCGTTTTCAACACCGACTCCCTCGGGCTCGCGCTGGGGACGCCCTTTCAGGCGGTGCTTGAGATAGACAAGTTCGCCGCCTATCCAGACGGCGGCGTAATGGCTGTGTTTCCACATCTGGTGGCGTTCGTTCCGGTAGGAACGGTTGAGGATAGCGCGGACGGCCTCGGCCTTATCGGCATCGCCGCCGCACAACCGCACCAGACCTTCGAAATTTTCGAGAAAATCCCTGTTCTCATCCCTGATCATCAAACCTCCCTGTTTATACAAGAATCGAGCAAACGGCGCAGGCGTTTCCGGTCGATCCTGCGGTCTAAGTTGTAGAACTGCCTCACACTCTTGAGCCCGAGCGCTTCGCAGGTTTCCCAGATAGAGTAACGCTCGATATAACGGAATTTCAGCAGTTCGAACAATGGGGACGGAAACTCGGTTTCGAGGCAGACGAAGAACTCGGCCCGCTCGAAATCGTTCATGCACACCCCGCCGGCACGGTGTGCACCGGCTCTTCGTCCGAAAGCGCGGCGGGATGACGGTCCGAGAGGCGGAACATCGCCTCGAACTGCGCGTCCTCGTTCAGCACAAGGACGGTGCGGTCGATCGGACTGCGCCAGACCCTCTGCCGTTCGAGCACGCTCACATCGATCTCGCAGAGCTTGATCCGCGTCAAAGTCCTGTTCGTGATCATATAACGGTACCATTCGTAGCGATACCTCTGGGGGGAAAGGCGCACGAGCTTGATGACGTTCTTGAAAACGCGCTCGCGGTCGCGCCCGGGATTGTAGAAGACATATGCGACCATCTCGCCGTCCTCGGAGAAGTAATCGCGGAGCGCGCGGTACTCGGTATGAGAAAGCCGCACATAGTTATCTTCGACAGTTTTCCCGAAGGTTTCCCTAACGAACACTTTGACGCTTTTCGGAACCAGGTCGTACTTTTTCGCGAAACGCACCACAGGCAGATCAATCCATTTCATTCCGAAACCTCCACATAATTTCCTCTTCGTTCTCATCGAAATAAGCGTCGTCTTCCCATCCCGGATATCTGTCCCCGGTATCCCAAATTTCCCCGATCTCCGTCACGGCCTTATCGCGCGAAAGCCTCTCGAACCCCGGTTCGTCCGTTTCCGTCTCTACGATATGGCCGTCACTGTAAACCACTCGGCAGAGCTTCAGGCAGAACGCTCCGGCGCGTTCTTGCTGATCCGTTCCTGCACCATAGCGAGGAGTTCGATCGCCTGCTGGTAAGTCATGCGCTCCAGTACCCCGTTGCGGAACTTCTGGTACGCCATCGTCCTCGCGTCGTCGAGGGAAAAATAGCCCTGCTCGTGTATCTCCCGCAGTTCGTGGATAATAACGTTGCGGATCGTGTTCTCGATATCCGGCGGGCGGCGCTTGCGGGGGAGATTGTCCGCGAGCATCTTTTCCGCCGAACCGGGCAGAACCGTGCGCAGGGCTTCGATCATCGCCAGCCCGGACTGCTCGTCGGGTGAAGCCGTCCTCACGGGACGTGCCGCGCCGGGCGCGGTTTCGTCGGGCGGGAGGATATCGAGTTCCTCGGCCGACACCTCGCCGAAGGCGAGAAGGTCGGAGAGGGCGCGGTTCTTCGCGCGGGTCTCGGCCGTGGCGCGGAGGTAATGCGGGGTGACGTCCTTGCCGCGCCCGTTATGCCTCGGCTCGAACTGCGAGCACGCCCCGGTGCCGTCCATGAAATGGCCGTCGGGAAGACTCGCGCGCACGGTCACGAAATAGGTCGCCCCGCCGCGTTCGTCCTTTTCCTTCCATTCTTCCCGTTTCTCGATCGACACACCGGCGATCAGGGCGAGTTTCCTCCAGAAGCTCTTGCGCTTGAACGCTTCCTTGCCGTAGTTCACGATATCGGACTTCGGATCGGTAATCGCGGCAAGCAGGTCCTTGCGCGCCTGGATAAAACTCTTCGCGCCGTCGATATCGTCGAGGAAGCCCGCGGACTGTTTCCGCGCGCGCTTCTTGGTGTCGAGTGTCCCGGCTACAGCTTCCCCTCCCTGTACTGCCTGGACATCAGCCATTGTCATAACTTCCTCCTTGTCCGTTATGTTCAGGCGCTCCTGAGCCATGTCCCCAGCCGCCTGAGAGTGCCGTCGACACGCGCGCGGGTGTTTTCGTCGAACTTCTCCGAGACGCAGATATTGTGCCCGCTCAAAAACGCGATCAGCATTCCTTCGTCACGTAACGCGCGGACATATTCCCGTACGGTATGCAGCGGTATCTGGAGCGCAAAAGATATCTCTTCGTACGTCTTCCGGTTGTAATACCCGCGCACGCGGTTTTTGAGGTAGTAACGGATCCTTTCCTTATCGCTTGTCATCTTTGGGCCTCCCTGAGTTTTGCGATACGAAGCATGCGGTCGAATTCCGCGAGTTCTTTCCGCTGACGTTTCGGCATCTTCATCCGCGCGAAACGTACCATATCACGCCGTTCTTTTATCCGCGTGACCATATCCGAGACAATTTCCCACATAGCCGCCTCCTATCCGTTAATGTGATATTATTTCTCTTTATCGCGTATTATTTTACAAAATAGCTTGACTTTCATCGCCTACTGTGATATAATTATATCACAATAACGAGTACACGTCAAGTATTTTCTTAAAAAATATCACGTAATGTGATTTTCAGGAGGGCCTATGGGACCGGGTGAAGGGATTGGCGAACGTTTGAGAATGATCCGTGACGATTACGGGATGAGCCAGATCGAGTTCGCGGAGAGGCTGGGAGCCAAGCAGAACGCGCTCAGCCAGTATGAGAACGGGCAGAGAAAACTTCCGCCCGAGATGCAGTCGATACTCGCTTCGGTTTTCAGTATAAATCTGAACTGGCTGTTGACCGGACAGGGCGAAAAAGTCCTCGCTCCGGGCGCATCCCAAAACGCGCCTCAGCCGGTGCGCGGCGACGGAGATATTTACCTGATCGACCTGATCGATGTCAGGGCATCCGCCGGGCACGGCGCGCAGAACCTCGACGAGATGGGCGTGATCGACACTATCCCCGTCTCGCGCCACTTCCTTTACCCACACGAGCCTTCGCGGGTCAAGCTGGTCGAGGTCAGCGGGAACAGTATGGAGCCCACCCTTTGGGACGGCGATTATGTCGCGGTCGCGGAAGGGGTCACCACCGGCAACAACGGCATCTTCCTCGTGAACTGGGACCGCGAGCTTTTCGTCAAACGCCTCCAGTTCAAGCTGGACTCGCTCAAGGTAGTCAGCGACAACCCGCAGTACGAGGCGAAGGAAGTCCGCGACCAGTCCGATATGTTCAATATCATCGGCCGTGTGATCTTCCAGATCAGAAGGTTCTGACACCCGCGATATTCATACCGCTCGATTTCACCTGCCCGTCCTGAACGGAATAAAATAGTTGACTAATTCCCGGGATAGTCTAAAATAATACTACTCGATAAAGAGGGCGGAAATGTATCAGGAAAAAGATTTCGATTCCATAAAAGTCACAATCGTCTCCAATCTCCCCGGGGTAAAAAAGATAGTTCTCTTCGGCAGCTATGCCAAAAATACGGCGTCCGACGACAGCGATATCGATATCGCGATCCTGACCGAATTACCTGTCGACCGCAGGGAAAAACTCTCCGCGCTAAGTTCTATACGTTGGGTGTTCGGATTGAAGGGGTATAAAACCGATATCATCGTGAAAACCGAAGCGGAGTATGAAGAAGAAAAAACTCTCCCCTCGCTCTCATCGGTGATCGCGCGTGAAGGAAAGGTTCTATGGACGAAAAATTAAATGATTTGATCACACAAAAAAAACTATTTTCATGGAGCGAACTATACCAATTCTATACTGATAATTTTAGGATTACCTACGATCGTTATGTTCCCCCTGAAATACTTAATAAAAATTCAATAGAGGATAAACGAAGACCTCTATGGATATTTCGAGGACAAGAAAATGATGTACCATTGGAGTCATCTTTAAGGAGATATTTGAAGGGATTCAACATTCCTGTAAATAAATATAAAGATAAAGAACTAGGTTTAATTAGGAAGTTTAGAAGAGAATATCAAAACTACCAGCACTTCATTCCAAAAGAAAACGACTTAATCCAGTGGCTCTCAATAATGCAGCATTATGAATGCCCTACCAGACTATTAGATTTTAATTACTCATTTTTCATAGCTCTCCATTTTGCGATAAAGGAAATTAAAGAGTTTAAGGAGAGTGATAGTTTTGCTTGTATCTGGGCTATCGATAGTAGATGGCTTGATAAAAAAGTAAAACATTGTTCGCCTTCAAGAAATGGAGTGATACGTCAATTAGAAAACAATACTCCCGAACGTATTTCCGATTTTATAATCTATAAAGGACAAATTCGTGGTATTTATCCGATTAGTCCCTTTGAACTCAATGACCGCCTTCGTGTTCAACAAGGCTTATTTCTCATCCCTTTTAGTACCAATATTTCATTTGAAGATAATTTGATTGAAATTATTAGAAATATCGATGAGCAAGAAATTAAAAAGCATATAGTTAAGATAAAGCTCTACAAAAATAAAGACTTTATAATCGATTGTCTTCGAGAAGTAAAACGAATGGGAATCACTGAATCCACTCTATTCCCGGGTTTAGTCGGATTCGCGAAGTCTTTACGTAATCTCATTCCGCTCGAAGATGAATTTTTAGCGCCCGGCGAATAGCCCTCACTTAATCTTCTTGATAATACTTTCGGCTGTCTTCCGTATCTTGGGGTTCGGCGACTTCAGCCACTCGTTTACAGCCGGCAGAACATCTTTTCCGAGTTTCCAGCAGGCTTCCTGAAGCGACTGCACGATCCGCGCGTTACCGGTTTTGGCGAACTTATTAATAAATTTCACCAGTTCGGACTTATCGCCGCGGTTCATAATCCCGATTCCGAACTTATTCATTTTATAGACCTGCTCGTCGGGATGAGAGAGAAGCGGCTCGACTGCATCGAGTACGCGCCGGGAATAATCCGGGCGTTTCATCGGCAGACGGTACAATATAACAAGAGCGCCGCGAAGTACCCAAATATTCGCGCTTTTCAGGTAAGCGGCAATCTTATCGAAGTAAATTTCGGGGTTATTCCGCGCCAGATGTTCGAGACCGTAGCCGCCGATATTATCGCTCTCCTCCCAGTTGTTTGACGATTCAATCAGGTGAAAAACATAAGGGATCATGCGGTCGGGCTGCAGCGACGCCATCCCCGCAAGTGTAAGCGATAGACCGACCCGGAAATCGCGTTTTCCGGTCGCCCAGACTATTTCGCAAAATGGGATAAACTTTTCAAAATTCGCCGCGTTGACCGCTTTCCCCAGCAGATCGCCCACAGTATCGATCAGTTCCTTCGGCGCGCCGTACATCTCTTTTTCGGTACGTTCGAGGTTGAAAAGCCCCTGTAGTAATGGGGTCGTATTTGCGGGCTTTCCATCCTCGATTAAACCTACCGCTTCCCGGCAACCGTCAATCAGTTTCTGTTTAGTTTCCGTCAGCATAGATATTATTTGGGTACGAAATTATTGCAGGAGCCTCCGGAAGGAACATCGTTGCCGAAGCATTTCCCGATACCCGCGTTAGCGTTTTCTGCTTCAAAAAACTTGCAGTCGCGGCATTGTTTACCTTGTTCCCCATTGGGCGTAAATTTCACTTCCATCTTCACTTCCTCCTTTTATTTGATTCTAGGCGTAAAATTATCGCATGATGCAGACGCGGACACGTCATGCCCTTTTCTCCGTTAGGAACATGTTTTTACATCCATATCATCCTCTCCTTAAATCGGATTATTATCGACCAGCTTTTTAAGTGTTTCCTGTATTGCCTCGCTTTTTATCGCCGTAAATCCCATGTTATCGTCGCGCTTCATGATAATCAACTGCGAGCCCTTCTCGATCCCCAGCTCTCGCATTAAACCGGCAGGAACTACAATCTGCCCTTTGTCGCTGACAGTCACCACCCCCCGGAACGGATTGTTTTTATTACAGGTCCCCATTTGTCTTACTTCTCTTGTTTTTCTTGTATATATTGTATCAAAAAACGCGTCCCTTGTCAATAGAGCGCGTGAATTTTTTTATGTTATTTCAGCGGGTACCACCACACCGAGCCGATATTCTTCGCTTCGCCGATATCGTCACCGTACTCGCCGATCATGAGCGATTTGCCGTCGGCGGAGATAGCGACCGAGCCGCCGAAGTAGTCCCCGCTCGACCCTTCCTGCGCGACGAACTTGTTCGCGAGTTCCCACCCGCCCGGCGTTTTCCTGAACAGATAGACCTTGCCCTGATCGGCCAAGCCGCCGTTATCGCTCCTGTACGCCCCCGCGGCGAACAGCGTGCCGTTGGACGATACCGCGATACTCAGCCCCATCCCTTCCGCCTCGCCGGGATAGAAGAACATCCGCGCGAGATTCCACGCCGTCCCGCTTTTCTCGTAGACAAGCGCCGCGCCGTTCAGTCCGGAGTATCCCGACGCTCCCAGCACGACGACCGAGCCGTCGAACGACAGCCCGAGCCCGCGCCCGAGATAGGCGCCTTCTGGGAAATCGGACTTGACGATCTTCTGCGCGAGTGCCCATGACGCGCCCGAGTTCGTGAAGAGATACGCCGCGCCGGTATCCTGCGATACGCCGGTATCGGCGAAACCCGCTCCGATCAGCGCCGTCTTGCCGTCGCCGGACAATGCCGCATGGTAACCGAACTCGTCGCCCGCCTGCGCGCCGGGCGCGGAGATCATCGTCTCCTGCTTGTACTTTTCGCCGTTCCAACGGTAAATATATGCTTTTCCGGTCTGGAAGCTGTCGTAATATTCCCCGACCATGATGACCTTGCCGTCGGCGGAGACCGAGACCGCGCATCCGAAACGCCCGTCGGCGAACCCGGATTCTTTTTTCACCCCTCCGTCGGAATAGGTCAGTTTCTGGATTTGTACCCACTCGCCGCCCTTCTTCTTATACACATACGCCGAGCCCTGGTCGTTGCCGTTCTCGTAGTCGTCGCCGTATGCGCCGACTACGATCACCTTGCCGTCGGCGGATACAGTCACGCTCTTGCCGAAACTCAGCATATCCGGCCCCTGGGGCGGGACCAGTTTCTGCGCCTGTTTCCATACCGCGCCTTCACGGAGATAGATGTACGCGGAGCCGTGATGGAAGCTCTGGCGCTCGAAGTCGCAGAGCGCTCCGACCACCGCGACCGACCCGTCCGCGTTCAGCGCGGCGTCCCAGCCGAACAAGTCCTCGGACTCGCCGTCCAACGCCGTGATCATTCCGGCCACCGCCGTCTCGGGGATCACACCGCTCTTCGTCGGCTTAGCCTCTTTTTTCGCATCGGACGCGGATAGCCCGTCCATCGCCATCCCGAGCATACCCAGTATGACGGCCGATAACAGTACGATAAAAATCACGCTCAATTTCTGCGGGTCGGAAAGTCTCATGTCGGCTCCTGTGGAGAATAAAGAAGGGGGGAGCGATAACTCCCCCGCATTTAAGATAATCTAAAATCCCGAACCTGTCAATAATGAGAGCCGTTCAAAAACACCCATACGGCGTTATTCTACCGACGGGACATCTGTTTCGGCGAGGTTGAGGTAACGCCCGATGAACCCGGGGTCGAACTTGATCCCGGCTTCGGCTAACGTTTTCAGGACGTCCGCCTTCCGCTCGTTCAGCCCGTTCTCGCGCGAGATATCGAAGCTGAATGTCACTTTCTCGCCGGGGAAGTTGTATTCCGTCAGACGGGCGACAACCTTGCGGATACTGCCCGCGACAGTCTCGGCGAGGTCGGTGACTGTCTTCCAGAACAGGTCGAACTCCGTACGCGACTTGGCGTAACTCCCGGCGGACGTGTCGGTAAACCCGAGATCGTCGGGAAGTCCGAGGTTGCGGGAAATCGCCTTGTTCTCCGCCTCGATCGCTTTCTCGAACGCTTCGAAGCCGCCGCCGGAAAAGCCGGGTTCGAGGAAACGGATTTCCACCCCCGGCATGAGGCCTTTCCCCGCCGGGTCGAATGTCCCGGGAAGCGTGACCCGCGCGTCGTCCTTGAGCCCCGCGACCATCGACTGGAGCGCGTCCCATTCGGGAGTGCCGTGGCGGTAACGGTTCTCGTCATAGGTGACCACCGCCATCGGGAACGCGAAGTTTTCGAGTCCGAGGTTACGGTAGCGTTTCAACACGTCCTTGTTGTACCATTCGCGGTAAATTTTCCGCAGGTCGGATTGCCCGTAGAAGTAGCTATCGGGCATGACTTCGGGATAGGTAAAGATGTGAAACCAATCGAGCGGGAACTCGCGGCCGTCGTAGTTCAATGAGACAAGTGCGGCGAATTCGTCGGTCACGAACTCGACCTTGCGCGCGGGCAGGAGCCGTTCCTCCGCGATCACATACCGGCCGCCCTCGGACTTCCAGACCTCTTCGAACACCGCGAACCCGTATACCCGCGCGGTCAGCAGTCCCGAGATAAACTTTCGGAGATCGAGACGTTCGAGCGCCTCACGGATAAACGCTGCCGCTTCGGGATTTGGACTGTCGAAACACCAACCGAGGGTTTTTACCGCTGAATTGACCGCGCCCAGGACCTGGCTGATCTTGTCGTCGAGTAGCATCTTCTCGTAGATACCGATAATCCCCCTGAACGACGAGTAGTTTCCCGGGAAGGGCGAATACTCTCCGTAGGCGTTCAGGAACGGATCGGGATTGGATATCCATTGCCCCTTCGGGAAAACCGCTATCGACGGTTTCCCGGCTTTTTCCAATACGTTATTCATGGAGTCCTCCTTGCTATCTATATATATAGCAAAGATGACCCCGTTTTTTTTACGTTTTTTTTCTTTTTAGCGGCGGAAACGGATGAATTCCATCTGGAGAATGCCCGATGTCGCGAGGAGCGCGCCGCCGAGGGTCAGATGGACTGTAAACTCGAAGATGACGCTGAATAACAGGAGCAGTATCCCTGAAACGGCGACAAACCAGACCTGCATTTTCTCAAGCGGATTCCGCTCTTTCAGGTAAAGGACCAGAATAAAGCCTCCCGAGACGATAGCCGCCGAGGGCAGGATGATCCTCAGCATATCGATGATAAACAGTCCGACGCCGCTGGGGTAAATCCCGACTCCGCCAGTAAAAAACGCGGGAATCACAAGGGCCGCGCCCGCTAATCCGAAGAGCATTGGAATTTCATTACGCATGGGTTCCTCCCGAATGGAATAAGTTCATATGTTCCGCCCCCTAGTCCAAAATCTTGATCAGACTGTACATATCTTTATCCGAGATCGGCAGCACGTTTTTATCGCTGAACGATATCTGCACTTCACGCTCGGCTTCCTGAAGGAGATAATAGTCGAGTTCCTCGACATCCTTAAACGCCAGCGTCTTCGTATGCTGATACAGTTCGATCGCCATATCGCCCACCGCATTGACAAACTCGTTGAGTCTGTTGTAGGCTTGCTGTGTCTTCTTCGACTTCGCCGCCTGTTTCAGTTCGAGCACACGGTCGAATACCGATTCCTTCCCGGTCTTGCCGTTGACATACCCGAATATCACCTTCAGGTCGTCCTTTGTCAGCGACTTATTCCGCATCATCACATCCTGAAACTGCGAGATCATCATCTCGTGGATATAATTACTGACGTCTGCCTGCGTCAGGTGATACGACGTCATAAACATCTTCTGATGTTCCTTCAATTCATTTATCTCGAACGGATACTGACGTTCGAGGTCATTCAGCAGGTACACCAAATGTAATGCAAACTGCTTCTCGGTGATCACGCCGATATTGACGTCGGAATAATCACTGCTCTTCGGTTCTATCACCAAATCCTTTTCAAGGATGAGGAAAAGCGCGATCACGAATTCATACGGGTGATCGAGCGCCTTGTCGTTACGGGTCAGGCTGGAAGCAAAGTCGAGGATAAGATTTTCGTAACGGTAGTTCAACTCGAAATCGAAAAACGCGGCCTGATCCGGGGTATACTGATAGAGGCGAAGGATATAGGCGACCGGGGGTATCTCGATATACCCATACGGCGTCTTATCCGCGCACACTGCCGAATCGACACCCAAGGCTGTCATCACGATAACCAGCGGTAAGAATATCCGTTTACCGTTCTTCAAAAATTCCCTCAACTATCTTTCTATAATATTATACAAAGAATCCGTTCATAAATCAATCCCTTTTGTCCTTCGTCGAGATTGCGGGCTGTCTATTTCATCGGAATAAAGGGGGTAAAAAGATAAGGGCGGTTCTAAAAACTATGAACATTTATACATTTGTTGTGGTAACATCTAAAAACAAGCCCAATCGTTACTTCTTTGAGGGCTGTCCCAAAAGGATACTTTAGAGAGCCTTTGTCATTGCGAACGAATTTGAAAAATTCGTAAAGCAATCTATACTTTTAACTTATAAACAGTTACATAGACTGCTTCGCCTGCCTTCTCCTTCGCAGGAGAAGGAGACAGGTCACTTTGTTCCTCGCCTGTCTACCTTCGTAGAAGGCAGGCAGTGACAGGCTTTTTTACATTTTCTGTACTTTTGGGAGAATCCCTCATTAGAAGTGACCATAAGTGAAAAACGCTCGAAACTACCCGCCGCAGATCGGGCAATCCGGACGGCGGACTCCCGCGATATGACTGAACCGGTAGTTCATCTGGTCGAACGACAGGTGCGCCGATACGAGGCCGCACGGCCTTGTCAGGCAGTCGACGATCATCGAGAGACAGGCCGACGCGACAATCGAGTTGAGGGTGATTACCGCCGGGGGCGTAGCACCGGTTCCCATCAGGTAGCCCCGTTCGATATCCCGTTCGCGTCCCGTGCCGTCTCCCGCCGCACGGGGATCGAGCCCCATACACCCGAGGCAAGGCCCATCGGGGAGCGCCGCCCTGACTTGCCCGCCCATCTCGTCGACCTCGGGCGCGTCGGCCCGTTCGTCCTTCAGGAATATCCCGCTGCCCATATCGAACAGCGGCTTGCCCGTCGTGAGCGCGAACACCTGGGCATTCACACGGGCGTAGTCGTTATCCGCCCCGCACACAAGGATGTCGCACCCAGCGAAACTTTCGAACATCCGCGCATCGCGTACCGGATCGGGCGGAAACGTCGAGGCGAAGGTCTCTACCGTGACGCCCCCAGTTTTTTCCATCTCGCGTCTGAGAACGTCCGTCTTCGGTTTCCCGATATCGCCCGGAACCGCGCCGATTATGCGGTTCAGGTTGGATGCTTCTATTGTTTCCGGGTCCGCGATCACGAAACTGGAAAACCCGTGCCTCGCCGCCATTTGAGCGAACGGGAAAATCAAGCCGCCCGCGCCGATACAGCCGAGCCTTGTTCCAGAGATGATATTGAAATTCCGCGAGCCGAGCCAAAGCATTGTCCTATGATGCAGTTCCGCGCGCTCTCGGATCGTTTCGGCGCCCGGGACGGCGGTGAAGTACCTCGTCTTATCGGCGAGCCCGACATGCGTGATGCCGATTCCCATGAAACGGCTCGCGCGGAGAATATCGTAGAAACCGGGAGTCCCGCCGGGCAATTGATCGGCGAGAATCGTCCAGAACGGAGCGTCCGCCTGTTCTATCGCCCCGAGCTCATACTCCGCGCTCCCGCGGAATCCGGCGCCGAGTGCGACAACCGGAAAACCGTATTCCGTATCGGAAGCCTGTTTCCCGCACGGGAAAAGCGTCCCGCCCGACTGAAAGAATTCGAGCGCGAACCGTTCCGAAGACCGTGACATGATCCTGGCCTCTATTTCACCGAACTGTGCCGGACTGAGAAATAGCCTCATATCTTACCCCCGTGCCCGAGAAGGGATTTTGACGAACTTATAAAATACATGGCTTTTTGTCACTGCCTGCCTTCTACGAAGGGAGACAGGCGAGACGCGAAGCGGTAAAGAAGTCAGTTAAACATTATATAAGATATTAATATAGATTGCTTCGGCTTTCGCCTCGCAATGACAAAATAAGTTTGTCAACACGCCCGAGGGCGAGCGGCCGGAATCTGCCGCCACGATAATCGTAATACTCGGCGGAGATATCATCCCGGCTGAGCACCATCCGCAGGAATTCCGCGCGCGGATTCCATTCGCGGACATCCTCCGTATTAAATCCGTTATTGCGGTCGTCGATGGAAGAAAACTTCGCGGGATATCCCGCCGGGTGTGAATGGATTTGCAGGAACGACAGCGAGCCGTCCGCGCGGAGCTGCTTGATAAGCGGATACGCCGATTCGGCAAGAAGCGTGACCGCCGCCTCGGTGCGTTCGGCGTAGTCGGAGTCATGGGGCAGAAAGAGCCGCGCGAGCCTGAACACGCCGAAGAGGCTTTTCCGGCAGAGCGCGAGTATCATCCGTTCGCGCCCATCCTGAAAAAGGTAGCCCCGTATCGTTTCGAGCTCGGATACGCCGAGCGAAAGCGTCATCCGCCTAACCCAGCGTGAAATCCGATAACGCGTCCAACTGGTCGTTATTCTTCACTTTTTTATCGATCGTCCCTTGTTCGATCTTCTCCAGTTCGCCCTTGTCGTTGACACGGTACAGATTTTTCCGTTCGGGTATCTCGAATTTCGCCTTGATCTCCTTCATGTCTAATTTCTCGAATTCCTCTTTCCGGTTCTTATAGCTTAACGTAAACATTTCCGGACCTCCTCGAGATTGTTTTTCCGGTCATCGTTCAGTTCTATCCTGTTTGAAAAGTACAGCTCGATAATGATCCGCACGATATCGCCGCGCGCCTTGTCGACTGTATCGCTATTGTAGGGATTGTCCTGCGAAAGTTCGGCGCGGCCGATCTTGAGGATGATATCTGACGCGGGCGCGGGGATGGCCTTCAGGAACGGCTCGAACCGGCTCATGTCTTCGATCCCGGTAAACGCCTTGGCGAAAAGAGGAAATCCGCCCGCCGCGAACACCTTGAACATCGAGAACCGCCCGGCGACCCCAGTCAGCCACCAGTCCCATCCGGGCTCCTTCCGGTTACGGACATAAAGAAAGCATTCGCCCGCGATCTTGTCGCGCAGTACCTTGACTATCCCGACCCGGGCAAGATTGATCATATACGCCGAGACAACGCTCTCCTTGAGGGATTGTTTCTCGCGGGCGTAATCCGCCTGGCCGCGTTTCGACACCATCGAGAGCACTCTCGCCTCGGCTTTTTCGTCATAGTCGGCGAGCAGGAAACAAGGCGCGATACGCGCGATTCCCACACGGTGAATCAGGTAATCGATCTCCGCGTCCGTCGCCTCGAGTATCCACCGGTCGGCAGGCTTCCTCAATAGAAGCTCGATATCCTGAATCGTCTCGACCGAATCCTTGAACTCCTCGTATTTGCGCAGTGAATCGAAACGGAGCTTGTCGAAAAAAATGCTGTGACCTATCGCGGTCTTCACGGAGTAAATGACGTTTTTATACCATTCCGGGTCGTCGATCTTGCGGAAGTATTCCATCTCGTCCAGTATCCCCTTCCGGTGCGACTTCGAGACGTTCTCGAGGATGCGGTTCTCCACTTCGGGGTAATAGATGAGCACCGACGCGATCTGCTCATAGTTCAGGTAGTGCTTACCGAGAAGGTGCTGGAAAAGGCTCTGTGTCTCGGCGGGGGTAAGATTGAGGATGAAGCTGTCCAGCCTCCACGGGAAGATGTCCATCCCGCTCACTATAAAAAACGCCCAGTCTTTGAGGATTTTGAAAAGGTTCGCGACGCTCAGATCCTTGATTTGGAGATTTTCCGAGCTCCGCTGGACAAGGAAGTTCAGGAACTGGTACGGTATGACAAGATAAAAAAACAGGTTGCGGTCGGTCGTGTGAAGAACATACTCGATCGTCACCGTACCCTTCACCGTCTGCTCGGGTACGTTTGTGAAATCCACCGTGCGCGACGCGTCCTTCACCACCGCGATATCGAAACGGATAAAAGTGAGAGCCTCGATATTGTCCAGCCCCTCTTTCAGGCGTTCGAGGATATATTCGAACGGGAACGCATTATCGTCCTCGGTCCTATGCAGGAGCACGACCGGAAACACATAACCGCCGCCCGAGGCGTAATTGAGCCTGTGGCCGGAATAGACCATCCGGTCGTAGGGAAATCCCCCCGCGCTCACGGAATTCGCCTGAGCGAAATAAGGCTTTGTTTCGCCCGCGCCGTCCGGCTGTTCCGCCTCGCTCATTTCGCGATAGGGGATGAATAGTTCGCTCACGATCATATCGGAATTGCGGTAGGTACGGTAATCGGACGGTTGGAGCCCGGGCATAGTTTCTCCCGTGAGTATTATAGAGGGAGAGACGGATTTTTTCAAGAACGGAATTCATCGCAAAGCGGGGCTTATATCGCCAAGAAATAAGCTATAAATTCCCTATCGGGAACGTACCTAATTGGTTGATTTCACCCGCGAACGCCAGAATAGCATGGATATCTTCCGGTGAAATCTCCGGATATTTTGAGAGAATGCAGTCTTTTGAAAGGCCTAAGGCAAGATCGGCGATAACACTGCTGACAAGAACCCCCGTCCCCTTGATCACTAGTTTTCCCCGGCAATTTGCATTGTCGATAACAATTCTACCCTTCACCCTTTCCTCCTGAAACCCCCGAAACAGAAATTAATTGTACACCATTCCTGAAAACAAGTCAATCCTTTTTTTATTATTTGTCTTCGCAGGAATCATGCAGACGATGAGAATCCTTGTTTGTTGGAAAACGGGAAACTCACACGGAGAACACGGAGAAAAGATATCGGCGGTTTGTTATAGAGATATTAATTTTCAACAATAAGCTCTCTTAAATCTATGGCTTCGGTTTCAGTCTCCGTGTGCTCTGCGTGAAACTTCTTCTCACGTCAGTCCCAGAGCCACCTCATCGTCCGCCAGTTGTTCGAAAACTCGAACGCCTCCATCTGCTCCTGATGCCTGCGGATGATTTCGTCCCGGCCCCTATTCATCGCATCCAGTTCCCTCACGAAGTCCGGGTCGCCATACAGAATCTTATTCAGCGCGAGCGTAACAAGTTTCGTATGCTCGGTCAGTCCCGTGTACTTCGAGAACGATGCCTCCATCGGATCGTCCGGGTCGCCGAACTCGCCGCTTCCGCTTTTTTCAGCGATTGCGCCGAACACCGGATTGAGCGGTTCGAGCGGCGGGGTGTGAAAACAGATCCAGTACCACGCCCATTCCTTCCCGTAGTCCTTCGGCATTCTGACATTCATCCCGGCAAGCGCCTTTTCGATATACGGCGCATCCTTGGGAATGTGGACAAGGTGAAAATGCGCGGCGCTCTTCCTGAGCAATATCCAAGTGTGCTGAATATTCACCCCGAAGCCGAAACCGCTCGGTATTTCGAAAAAAAGATACGTCCTGTTGCATTTGTAACCGTCCGGCGGCTTGAAGTTCTTGATGAGAATCGACGTCCTGTCCTCGGCCTCGAATACTCCTTCGCTGTACAGCGCTTTCAGTTCACGCAGTTCGGCGCGATAGAACGACGCCCGGATCATAACACGCCTCCCGGGATGAACCCGAGGCTCTGGTAGACAGCGAATTCGCCCCGGAGCCGTGGGTACGCCTTCTCGATATACCCGATGCCGAGCATTCTAGAACGGTTCATCTCTTCGCCGAAGATATCTTCCGCTATCGTGCGTTCCGTAAACGGGAGTTTCGACACCGCCCGGATGAAAAACTTCCTCGCCTCGCCTTCCTTCATCTGCGACATCGGGTGATAAAGAAAAATATCGAAAAAGTTCACGAACCGTTCGAAGCCGAAAAGGTAAAAGAGCCGGGTCATTCCCCGGCTGTCGAGCTCGCCGATCGCGTCCGCAAGCCCCCGCATATCGAGCGTGCTTTTCCGGGGATCGGTACGTTTCACGAGTTCGCCCTCGAGGAGTTCGTGGAGCGCGAACGAGTTCTCTATTTCCATACGCTCCCGCTCGTGACGCGGCATTGCCTTGATCCGTCCGCGCGCCTTCCCTATCGCCGCATGGAACTCTTCCTGAAACACGGGCTTGAACATCCCGTAGAGCTCCGTCAGGAAATCGTCGCCGTGAAACGCGGCAAGCGTGACCAGCCGTTCCTTTCCATCGCCGCCGATCAGGGGATTGACCTGACGGGAAGCAATGATCCGGGCGATCATCCCGCCCAGCGGGAGAAGCTTTTCCTTCTCACGGTATCGCAGTTCGCGGAAACGGGAAGCGAGTTCTTTCACAAACACCCCGTTTTCCGGTAGGAGTTCGTACATCTTCGGGTCGTCCCGCAGAACGCGCGAAAATCCCTGACGGAGTTGAAAGAGAGCCTGATTCCGCCAGCGGTAACGGCCGTAAGCGTCGGGCAAGCCGATATTTACCGCGACAGCGTACTGGTCGAGCACGGCGGCGTTCTTCGCGGAAAGCAGGCCGCGCAGTATGCCGAACTCCGCGCGCTCATTCACAAACACCGCAAGGTGCGGCAACGCGATATACCCGTTCTGGAGCATCTTCGCCAGAAGGTTCGCGAGCATGGCTTTGCCCTCGTTATCCGCAAGGTCTTCCCTCAGGAGGAGGTTCTGGAACGGGTAGAAGAAGTCTTCTTTCGAGCAAAGGATCGAGTTTTCTATCGACGCGATCTTGTTGACCGGATCGTTATAGGATGGTTCTGTGACGATAAGCCTGCTGTCGGAATCGGCGATATATTCGAGCCCGGCGAGTTTCATGAGGAAACGGATCGTCTGCCACGGGACTAAGAGGTATACTGGCCTGCCGGACGGGTTTTCTCTCAATGTGAACATGACCTTGTCCGTCCGCCATTCCGCGCCGGGATTTGAGATATATCGCGTTCCGGCGTTCTCGAACCCGATGTTCGATCCGGCCTGCGACGGCAAAAAGGAAAAAAATATCTGTTCGGCGAGTTTTTTCGTTTCGTCCCCGCCGAAAACCGGCTCCTTCTTCCATACCCCGAACGGCGCGCAGAGAAAGATGAAGTTCTTCGAGACCGATTCGTATTCACGGCATGTCCAGATCACGCTTTCAAGCTGAACTTCGCCGGCCAGATTAAAGTCGAATTGTGACGAGGGGATCGCGTCGATGAAACGGAATTCCCGCAGGCGCGGTACGAAAAACGAAAGGAGCCGAAAGAGCACCGTATCCTTTTCCTCCATCGCCGCCTCGTCAGGAGTTGATCTGTCGTTCGAGCGCGGGAAATTTCCCGTTAAGAATGTCCATAATCTCTTTCGTCAGGGTGTCCTTCGAGTGCATCCCGTCGAGTACGCGGATTGTTTTATCGGCCTTCGCGAGTTCGAGGTAGGCCTCGCGCACGGAGTTGTGAAATGAGTAGTCCTGCTTTTCGATCCGGTCGAGGGCGAGGTTCGCGGTGCGCTTCCGTTCGAATCCCACTTCGGGCGGAAGATCGATCAGGAATGTCAGGTCCGGACGGCAATCCTCGATAATCATCTCGTTAAACCGCCGGACGATATCGAGGCCGATCTTCCTTCCGGTCGCCTGGTAGGCGTAGGTCGAATGGTAGAACCGGTCGCAGATCACGACATAGCCCTCGTTCATGTAAGGCCTGATCGTTTCGTTGATATGCTGATTGCGGTCGGCGAGGAAAAGGAGAAGTTCCGCGACCGGGAAGACTTTTTCATGCAGGACGATATTCCTGATCTTATCTCCAAGCTCAGTACCGCCGGGTTCTTTGGTCAGGATCGTTTTTATTCTCCGGGATTCGAGCAGGTTATACAGGATGTTCGCCTGCGTGGATTTTCCGCATGCTTCGATGCCCTCGAATGTGATAAATATCCCGTCCATTCTCGCTCCCGAATCTTGATATTTGAATAGGATTTGATTAAGATAATTATAAAGGAAAAAATGTTTTATGTAAAATACGCACTCCTCATTTTACTTTACATAAAACTAAATTTGAGATACAATTATTTCGATAATTATTTAAACAAACGGAGGGAATCATGAAAAAACTTTTAGTCGGCCTATTAAGCCTGATGTTTTTTGTGAATATCGGAACGGCTAAGAATCCCAAGGACTATACATTCTACGACGATCTCGATCCCGCGGCCCGCAAGGAATTCGCGCAGGCGTGGCTCGACGCCGGTAAGGCGTTCTATGACGCCGGCAAGAATAACAAAGCCAAGGCAAGTTTCCTCTTCACGTTCTATCTCTACCCGATGGGCTCCAGTTCCGAAGAAGCCTGCGGCCTGATCAAGGATTATTTCAACGAAACCTTTACCTATGACGCGGATAAGTATTTCTCATATTATATGTCGCGCGGCAAGAAGTTGACCGATACCAAGAAGAAACTGAACAATTTCCTCATGGCGGTCGAGGTCAATCCCGCCGATCCCGATGCCAATTTTGAAACGGCTAAGTCCTATTACGAGCTGGGCGATACCGAAAAAGCGGCGAAATACCTGAAGACGGCGATTGAGAACGGTCTCGACCCGGAAACGCTTCCTGCCGAGTTTCAGGCTCTCGTCCAGTAAAAGAAAATTCCGGCAGGACGCCCTAAATATTAACTTAGTTCGATACACTGACGATAATTATAGTGAATAGCGATAAAGCGGCGATTATTCGTCGCTTTTCTTTTAACCCGGGGGCCTGTGTGGAGTTTATTATTATCGGTGTCATTCTGGTCGGACTGACAATTTTCTACCTCGTCCAGACCATGAAAGAACGAAGGCTGAAAGAAGCAGAAAAGGCGTACGAGGACGGGAATCTGGATGTCGCTCTGGCTATATTCATGGATTCTCTCAGGAAGAATCCCGAAGACGTAGATACCCTTTGGCACCTCGGGAATATCAACGAAGAAAAAGACAACAATCTCGAAGCGATCGGATACTACACCCGGATTCTTGGAATCAATAAAGAATCGACGCTTTTCAGCAAGTTCGAACTCCTCAAGCGTACCGGATTGCTTTACCGCAAGGTCGACCGCGATAAAGAAGCCCTCGATTATCTGATCCAGGCATATCAGCTCCTTTCTACCCATAAAGACGTGATCGCGAATATCGCGGACATCCTTTTCTCGCAGAAACAGTTTTACCGGGCTCTCCCCTACTATGAAAAAGGTCTTCCCGCTATGCCGGAAAACACCGATTTCCAAAAAAAATACGGTTTCTGCCTGATGATGGTGGATAACCTCAACGATTCCCTCAGCCTTCTCGAAAAAGTGCACATTCTGGCCAATCAGGACATGGAACTGAAATACCTGCTCGCGTATCTGTACCTTAAAACCGGAACCTACGCCCGTTCGCGGGAAATGATCGAGGAGGTCGTGAATTCCGAGAAAATAATCCTCTCTCTTCCCCAGATGTATTTCGCGCTGAAAATGCTGACGATGGCGTATATGCTCGACAAGAATTACGAAGTCGCGAAGGAACTCCATAAGAAACTGGAAGGCATCCTAACCAGCGAGGAGAATCCGGCATGGCGGGAAGAGACCGCGATGCTGTATATCCTGATGCGGATGAAGCAGGGATATTACGATCTCGCGCTCGAAAAACTAAACTCCGTTCTCGATATCAATGTTGATATGACCGGGATGAACGTGGAAGAACAGAACAAAGTGAAGGAGAAACACAGCCTCATCTTCGAACTCCTCACCACGATGGATAAGTATAAGAAGGAAAAGGAAAAAATCGCCGAAACCGGAGACCCGAAGCGTTTCGATGTTTCCTATTCGATCCTCGAGGCTAACGCGAAGGACGCGAAGAAACAGCTCGACCAGATCTATGTCGATTTCGAAACCCGATTCCTCGCGGTGGACAATATCTGGCAGCTTTGGGGTCCGAAGGTTTCGATGACATTCGACCCGACAGTGATTCTCGATAAATACTCCGAAGAAACCATGAAGGAAATGAAGGATAAATTCAAGACGATTCAGGCAAAACCGCTAAATGCCGCGCGCAGTCTGAAAGCGCTCGGGATCGACCCGAAGGACCCCTGCCAGTCGATGAAGGACATGGACTTCCCGTCGTATCTCCTTTTCGGTAAGGAGATCGCCGAACGGCTGGGTTACAGGGTGCTCAGCGATACGATCAAGATCGACCAGGTGGCCTACTCCGAGGGTCAGGGCTTCGACCTCTACTGCGAGGACAGGATAAAAAAATCGAAAGCGCTTATCTGTATGCGCAGATGGCGTGAGCCCATAGGATTTATCACGATCATGAATCTCCTCGGCGCGCTCCCGCAATACGGCGCCGAAAACGCCGTACTGATCTCTACTATCCCATTGACGGATGAAGCACGCAATATAGTGGAAAAAAATGATAAAATCGCATTATACTTATGTGACGAAATCGGGCATCTCCTGTCTTAGTTTTAGGAGTATAAATGGAATTCAGCTATCTTTATATCCTTGCTGTTGTCGCGATCGGCGTGATTCTCTATCTCGCCATCGCGAATATTCTCAAGGACAAAACCAACCTGCTTGAAAAAGCAAACCGGATGATCGAGACCGGGGATTTCGACGGGGCGACCGAGGTGTACAACCAGCTTATCCTGAAGAACGAGTTCAACCCGATCTATCATGCGATGCTGGCATATGTCTTCTTCCGCACCGAAAACTACCAACGCGCGGTGGTCGAGTACGAGATCGCGCTGAAGAACGAAAAAGATCTCCCGTTAAAAGAAGTCTACAATGTCAATAAGTACTCCGGCATCAGCTATTTCCACCTGAAGAACTATCCCAAGGCCTTCCTTTCGCTCTACAACAGTTTTATGACAAACCCGCAGGACGCGGAAGTCTGCTACAACATCGGGATGATCTACGCGTCCCAGCGGAAGTTCGAGAAGGCGCTCGATTTCATGTCGCGCGCGGTGGGGCAGGAGCCGATGAACTACGAGGCCCATTTCTACACCGGGCTTGTCGCGACCGAGGCAAACAGGCGTGATATCGCGATCCGCGAGTTCTCTATCGCCAAGAAAATATCGCAAATCCCCCAGCTCGATCTCTACATCGCCGCGCTGTTCAAGGAGAATAAGGACTTCATGAACGCTATCCGCCATCTGAAAAACGCCACCCGGGGAACGCTGACGTTCGAGGAAAAGACGAAGTCGTTCATCCTGATGGGCGAATGCTATAAGGGGCTTGGGCTGATCGAGGACGCAGTGACCGCGCTCGAACTCGCGCGTCAGGAAACCGATACAGTGGACGACCCCAAGGCAATGGAGTACAAGAAGAACATTCTCTACAACCTCGGTATGGCGTATGTCAAGGACGGAAAGCCCGAGAAAGGCGTCTCGACATGGAACGACCTCAAGCAATTCGACTTTTTCTATAAAGACGTGAAGGAACTGACCTCGGGACAGTTGAGCGACGATGTTATGGCGAGGCTGACCGAACGCTGGATGCTGATGCCCGGGCTCACGACACGCGACGTGATCCCGACACGCGATATCGTCTCGAAGAAGTTTTTCGATATCGACACCCTTGAAAAAACAGTTACGCGGAATGTCGGCGAGATGAAGGCCGATCCCAATGCCACCAGCTCGCGGATCGAGCAGTTCAAGCAGCTCAATATCAAACGGTTCCGTGAGGTGTCCCGTGAGATCCTGAAGTTCATGGGCTTCACGATCCAGAAAGAGATCACGTTAAAATACGACTCGGACTTTACCGACGGCAAAGCCTCGGGGTTTGTCGCGCGGAAGAACAGTCTGGACTATCTCGTCATTATCAAACGGCATAACGACGACGTCTCGGGCTTCGTTCTTTTAAACGCGCTCGGGACGGCGAAGTCGATGAACATCGTGAACACAGTCGTGATGATCACGTCGCGGTTCAAGGAAGACGCGCTGACTATCGCACAGAAGAACAAGAACCTGACTATTATCGACAGGCGGGGGCTGATAAAAGCGCTGAACGTGGCGCTCCAGTAAGCGAAGGGTACTTTTTATCATGCCCATTGGGCTAATCTGTCGAACAGACAGCCTGAAAAGCTGAAATTGATAGATGTATTTTTAAACCGCCCGGAAGTATCGGAGGATGACATGAGCAAAGTATTCAGGATAATCTTGAGCGTTTTGGTGATCGGAATAGCCGGATTATGGGTTTATCTTCTCTATAAGGAATTCCTGCTCTTGCCGGTTGGCAGTGAGTACAGCCAGTTCGTGCTCTTCGAGATCAAAACCGTCCTGTTCGCCCTGTTCGCGATCGCATCGTTGACGCTCATTCTCTATTTCAGCATGTTCTCCCTGCGTCCGCAAGTAAAAGCGGAAGCGAAGCCTGAGTCGCCCCAGCTCGACCAGTTCTCAGTTACCGGAAACGATGCGAGCAATATCGACGTCATGGCCAACCTCGAATCGATCCGTCACCTGCTCTCCTCCCGCCTGAACGTAATCGACCGGATATGGGAAAACTCCAACAAGATGGAGAACCGCGCACCGGGCGGGGAAACCGACGGCGAAGAGACGTTAATGAAAGTTCTCGCCGGACAAATACAGCTTCTCGGCACGGAAAACTTTCCCGACCTCCTGAATTCTCTCGTGGAGACCGCTTCCCAGACTACCGGCGCGAAACGCGTCTCGCTATTCCTTCACAACCCCGAGAAGAAAAACCTGAAAATGGTGCGCGGCATCGGTTTCGAGACCGCCGACCCTATCGAGATCAAAGCCGAGGACGGCTTCGCGGGATACGCGTTCACTTCCGGCAAGCGTATCTTCGTCACCAATGTCGAAACCCATCCCCAGCTCGGCCGTAAAAACAAACCGCAGTACCGCAGTAAATCGTTTATCATTTTCCCGATCCGCCTCTTCCTCCAGGATAACTGTATCGGCGTGCTGAACCTGACCGAAAAGGAGGGCGAGAACGGGATATTCAATATGGTCGACCTCGAGAAGATGAACATTCTCGTCAATAACTTCAAGCTGAAGATGGAGAACCTGATTCTCCTGCGCGAGTTCAACAAAAATAACCCGGGCGAGACTCCGTCCGCGTAGAACCGGGTTATTCTGACTCTACACTCTTCCCGCGGGAGTTCCGTGCTGGAGAAATGTGACGCTTTTTACTTGAAATTCCGCCCTGTCCGTGTTATATTATTTTAAAGATTCCAACTTGGATAGAAATCAGGAGGCATATTATGAAAAAAGTATTGGCGGTGTTTGCCGCGGTTTTGGCGATCAGTTATTTGACGGCTTGTTCCGACGCGTTGTCGAACGATAATGTCGCGAAGTATGTTGCGTCCACCGCGAACGCTAACTCGCAGTCGGCCGGAGTAGTCAACCCCGTCGCGTTTAAGAGTATGATGTCGATCTATAAGACAATGGGCTTTACCCCCCTCGGAACTGTTACAAATCTCGACGGCAGCATCACGGTTTCTGAAGAATTTAGCGGTATTACGATGACCAGCACCACATGGACGAATACATATGTCGGCGGCAATGTCCGCATGAGATTTTCGTTCTCGATCAATCTCGGTACCGGCAACGGCAGTTTAGGTATGGATACCGACCTGACCACACTTTTCTATTCGACCAATTCTCCGTCTTGGACGCAAATTTATATTACAAATGAATCATATCTGGACGGCGCGTATTTGAACGCGTTCGGGATAGGGATGTTCGGTTCGATCTCGATGAACGTAACCGATAAGGACAATAAAACCTTCTCCATGACAGGGCAGTTCGGCGACAATCTTGAAAATCCGTTCAAGTATTTCGGCGGCGGTTCTTCGCTGGTTGTCGACGGCTCGATCGCCTACACGATCACCGGTGCGGATATCGGCGAAGCGATTACTCTTTACTATGACTATGATAACCTGACTTCCACCGAATTCGGCGGAATACCCTCGGGTACTGTCAACGGCTATGTAAAGCAGGGTTCGAAAACCGTTACATTCACTATCGTGTTTAACGGTACATCTACCGCTGTTCTGACCGTTGCCGGAAAAGTTTACAATATCAACATCGCGTTGGGTACTTACACCGAAGCATAAAGATCATTCATACATCGGCCCCGCGCTGAATGCGGGGCCTTTTTTTATCTCCCGCGCGAACTTGTTTTTTCCGCCCGCCGCTTTTAAAATAACCCTATGAGTCCTGATAATAAACCGAAATCACTTTTTATCACGCTCGACGACGAGAGCATCGTTTACGCGATCAACCGACCCCTCATGCTGGAAGCTTCGGCGGGAAGCGGCAAGACGACGATGCTGACCGAGCGTTACCTCGCGTGCCTCTTTTACCTGCTCGGCTTCGAACGTCTGAGCCCGTGGGAAGCGGTCCGTTCGATAGTCGCGATCACCTATACCAAAAAAGCCGCCGCCGAGATCAGAGACCGTATCCGTAAAAAACTCGCCGAGTGTTTGAATAAGGAATACCTGCTCGAAATGTTTGTTTACCTCAGCCGGTATTCCGATACCCCGCTTCCTGACCCGGAAGGCGCGGCCGGCGCGATCCTCACGGGAGAGGACTCGTTACTCAACGCGCTCAACGACGCGCCCATTTCGACAATCCACGCCTACGGCTTCGGCCTTCTGAAAAAGTATCCGGTCGAGGCCGAGATCGACCCGTCCGTGCGGATATCGGCGTTCGCCGAAAACGAATCCAACCTGCCTATCGGGATCGAGGCCGCGCACCAGGCGGTCACGAAGCTGATGCGCGAGAACAGCCGCCGGTTCGCCCTGCTTGTCTCGCTGATAGGGATCAACGAGACGATGGATTTCATCGCGACGATCCGGAAGACCGCCGACGACAGGGGTTTCGGCGAGTTCGAAACGCGGCTCCGCGAAACGGGCTATCTCGAGTACGCGGATAAGCTTGCGTCAATCGAAATCGCCGATCTCCCGGATTTCGTGAGAAGTAAAACCGGGGCGCATATTGACGGAATACTGGGTTTATGCAGGCGGCTCGCCGCGGACGAAAAAAAGCCCCCGCAGGGCGTGACCGCGCTTCTCGCCAGGCTTTCCGGCGCCGACCCGTCGAGAATCGAACATCTAATCGGGCTAAAGTATGAACCGACCAGCAAATCGGAGAAAAGCGATAAGACCGCGATCCAGAACTCTATCCGTGACGCCGTTCTCGCGCTGTCGTTCGAAATCCATAAAATTCTTTTCGCGTTCATCCTCCCTGTCCTGCGGGAGATATACGATACCTATTTCAAGCTGAAGCTCGAACGGCGGGAACTGCTGTTTTCGGATATCGAGACATTGCTCGACGGCGTGCTCGCGCGGAGCGTATCGCTCGCGGAATGTGTCCGCCGCAATGTCCGCTACTTTTTGATCGACGAGTTTCAGGACACAAGCGATATCCAGAAACGGATATTCTACGCCCTGCTCTTCGGCGGAAAAAGCGCCCCTACAATCGTCCCGTTCATTGTCGGCGATCCGAAACAGTCGATCTACAGCTTCCGCAACGCTAATGTCGCGGTGTTCCGCGAGACGGCGGAAGATTTTGCGCGGCGCTTCGGCCCGGACTCGGTCAAGTATCTCCGCAAGAATTTCCGTTCCGTCCCGGCGCTCGTGAACAATATCAACACGGTGTTCTCGAACCTGTTCGACAATCCGGCAAGCGGAGGGATCGAATACCAGCCCCAGATTCCCGGCGGCGATAAGACCGGAACGGGCGATTTTTATTTTGTACGTTCGTCGCACGAGGGCGGGAGGGAAACCAAGCCGGCGCAGGAAACCAACTACCGGAACGCCGCGCGGCTTGTGCGGGCGCTGGTGGAGAACAAGAAGTATAAGCCGGGCGATATCCTCATCCTGCTCAATAAGACGACAACCCCGCAGAAAACGCTGATCCCCATCTTCCGCGAACTGCTCCCGGAAAATATCCCGTTCGTCTTCGCGGATAAACGGAATCTGCTCGACGACGACGTCATCCGCGATATCGTGATCTACCTGCGCGCGCTTGACCGTCCGGGGAGCGATTACCATTTCGCGGCGCTGTTAAAGTCGCCGTTCTTCCGGCTCGACGACGGCACCCTGCTCAGCCTGCGGAACGACGCCCGTAAGGCAAAGTCCTCGCTCTACGACGCCCTTCTCGCGCGCGGGGGAGAAGACATCCTGTTCTTCGAGTCGCTTGTGAAGATCAAGAGCAAGCTCGACATTTCTTCGCTCGTTCGGAGGATTGTCGACGAAACCGGATATATGATATACCTTTATTCCCTGCCCGACGGCAAATCCCACGCCACGGCGGTGATGCTCTTCCTCAACTTCATCGAGAGTATCAAGACGGGCGAAATATACAATCTCACCCAGTTCATCTACTATCTCCAGACAAATAAACCCGAGCTTGCGTTCCCGAAGCTGTTCGGCGAGGTCTGCGACGTCGTCCGGATCATGACAGTCCACAGCATGAAGGGATTGCAGGCGAAGGCGGTGATCTATATCGCGACATCGGCATACAACCCGCCTGTCGATATTCTTACCGGCGACGAGCCCGGATGCCCGAAGATCGGATTCGACCTGATCGCCCGCGATAGGAATTACGTGAAGCTCAAAGAACGCTCCGATGCGAAGAACCATGCCGAACAGATTCGGCTCGCCTATGTCGCGCTGACACGCGCGTGCGACGACTTTTTCTACCTCGGCTTTATGAACGACGGGCGGAGAACGATCGACGCGTGGGCGGAAATCTTCCGTACCGGCACCCGTCCGGAACTCGAAAAGTTTATCCGGGATAAAGAGACGGACATCGACAGCCTGATCGAAAAGTTCTCGTCGGGCGACCTCGCGCTGAATGTGAGAAGAGACGTTTCGCGCCTCGCGGACGATTGGGCGGACAGGCTTCTCTCATCGCCGCTGAAACCCGTCTCGCCCCTTCTCCCGGCGGTCATCACGATTTCCCAGCTCCTCGATATGGAATTCGCCGCCTCCGAGTTCAAGCAGAAGTATATTATCAAATCCTACCCTATCGGCGACATGATCGACAGTCTCGAGATCGAAGAGGGCGAGATAGTGACTGCGGCCGGACGCGCTGAAATCGGGACGTTCATGCACGGGGTTTTTCAGTTCGCGAAGCCGTCGGACTACACTGCCTACATCGACGCGACCGGCGAGGAAATGGGTTTCGAGGACAAACGGACGCGCGAAGAACTGCTCCGCCTCGCGGGAATATACTTCGGTTCGGAGCTGTACAAACATTACTTCACGGCGCCGGAATGGATCCGCCACGAATGGGAATTCAACTACCCGTTCGCGCACACCCGCTACACCCCGCTTGTGAAGGGCACGGCGGACTGCTTCATCCGTTCGGGCGGACGCGGCGTACTGATCGACTACAAACTGTCGGTGACCGACACGCGCCGTTATTCCCGCCAGCTCGGATACTACGCCCTTCTCCTCGGGAAAATGGGCTACCCGGCGGACGAACTCCTGCTCTACGATATCGAGAACGGGACTTCGATCCCGGCGGAATACGACCCGGCGTTGACAGAAAAGAAGCTCGCGGAAAACATCGAAGCGATAGTGGATGAATTTATGGGCGCTTTTAATAACCGCCGTATTCCTGCGGCAAGGTAGCGTCCACTTGTGGTCATTTCAGATGACTAATATAAGGAAATGACCATTCGGCGTGTTTAATTAAATAACAATGCTCAATATTAAGATTGTTTATAGTTTTTGCAACTGCCCTTATAAAAGCAGGTTGACGATCAGACCTTTAATGCCCTCGATGAGCTTCATCGCCTCGAGGCGGTTCGTCTCATGCGAAAGGACGATTTCCGCGAGGCGCGCAAGGTTCTGGTCGATGATCTCGACGGATTTATAGAGATTGATCTTTCGGAATCCCGACCGGGACGATGTGTCCTTGATCTCGAAATTGTCGCTCAGCATATGAACAAACCGTGTGATTTGACGCTTGTATTTGGTGAAGTTCTCCGGGGTGGGTTCGCGTCCGAGAGTGTCGCCGAGCTTCGTGATGTCTTCGGCTATTTTAAAAATATCGCCGCCCTCGATCGATTCTTCGCCTGTTACCATCAATCGTTCGAGTTCGCTCTCGCTCGTGTTTAACGACGCGGCAAACATTCCGGTATTCCCGACACGCTTCCCGCCTTTACCCTTCCCTCTCTCGGTTATACCTAACGGATCGATTCTCATCGAAAGCCCCTCCCGGATGGGCATGTTGACAAACTCATTTTGTCATTGTGAGGCGTCATGGTGAGCACTTGTCCCGCCTTCCACGGCGGGATGCCGAACCATAGCCGAAGCAATCTATTTAATTACTGGGTATAAATTTAAACAGACTGCTTTGTCGCTCTGCTCCTCGCAGTGACAAAAAAATCATGAATTTAATGAGTTCGTCATCAAGCCCGGATGTGCCCGGGCTATTCCCTCTTTCCGCCGCGTACCAGCCCGGTCAGTATATGCCTGATTATCTCCTCGACGTCCTTTCCGGACATGTCTGGATCACGGAACGCCTGATCGATGGACGGCTTCACTTCCTGATCGGCGTAGCCCAGCACCCGCATCGCGAGCAGGACTTCCAGACGTTTCCGCCCGAGGTTGTCTTTCCCGGACGTGTCTTCGTTGACAATCAGGTGGCGGATTTTATCTTTCAATTCGAGGACTATTCTCGACGCGAGCTTGGGCCCGATGCCCTTGGTTTTGGAGAGGACTGACGTGTCCTCGGCGATGACTGCGTTCCGTATCTGCAATGGTGTTAGCTCGGACAGGATTTTCAGCCCCGTTTTCGGGCCTACTCCCGATACGGATATCAGGTTTTCGTAAAACCGTTTGTCTTCCGGCGACGGAAATCCCACCAGCATCATCGCGTCCTCGCGGACAATGAGCGTAGTATATAACGTCGCGTCCATCCCGATCTCGGGCAATGCCTGGTACGCCGGATGGCCGATCATGATCTCGTAACCCACCCCGGCCGCTTCGATCACCGCGACAGTCTCGTCCTTATGGAGCAGACGGCCCGTAACCGAAAAATACATCCCGACTATTCCCGGACCGCGAGGATCACTTCGCCCGGTTTCAGGCGCAGGTTCATTTTGCCGTCGACGGCTCTATACTTTTCGCCCGTGAATATATTCGCGAACGGTTCGTCATACCCGATGGAGACGGTCGAGATCACTTCGTTCTCGAAGTCCATATTCCCGACCACGAGGAAATCCCGCTCTACTTCGATAGGGAAGAGGATTTCACCGAACATGCCGGATGTCAAGATAGTGAGCATGTTCTCTTCAAAAAAGCGGATAAACGAGATCGTCGGGTTTTCCGGCGACATGAACGGTTTGCCGTTCGTCTCGTTCTCGACCCATTTGAAGTTATCGAGATGCAGGATATTTCCTTTGTTTTCGGCGCGGAACTCGTTGATCTTCTTCACATGCGCGACCATTTCGTCGGCGAACGGCGAGTCCCATGACAGGTCGGCGCGGTCGAAGAATGCGAGGGGTTTCTGGCCGAGCACCTTGATCTCTTCGGGCGTAAAATCGAGGCCGAGGTTGTTTGGCTTGTGATCGCCGAGCTCGAAGCCGGAGAAGCAGAACGGCACCATATTCGGCAGGCAGTTCAGGATCGTCCAGATCGCCTTCGAGAACTTGATCCCTCCCTTTCTCGCCGCCGCGCGCGGGGTGTCCCCGGTCTCGGGGCTTCCCCAGACCGGATTGGGATATTTCGGCAGTTCCTTGATAAAATGCTTCGCAAGGCTGTCGCCGTTCTCCGACGGAGCCATCGTCCTCGGGAAGGTATACCATGAGTTGCCCATAACCATGTTGTAGCCCTTTTCACGCGCTCTCGCCCAGACATTGAAGTCCTCGGCGAGGAATCCGAAGTCGGGATCGATATCGCGGGCTTCTTCGATAATAATATGCTCGAGCTCGTGAGGAAGGGCATGGCCCATATCGATTCTCGCGCCGTCGATACCGAACTCTTCCTGAAAGAACGGGATGAAGTTCGCGATAGTATCCCAGAGCGCTTTATTCTTTTTCGCGATACGGCTGTCGTACATCCGGATCGTGTTATATGCGACATAGTTGAAACCGGGGTCTTCGTAAAGCTTATAATAGGTGACATCGGTCCACGGCGGCTGGATATCGTCCGGCGGCCAGTCCGCGAACGCGCCCGGTACGACCACTTCCTTCCCGCCCACCTTGCCGACATATCCCGCTTCCGGGCTGACATACTCGATTGTCTCGGGCTGAGGCGGTTCGGTAAACAGGCTGACATAGTCCTGGTGCGGCGGTATCATATGCTTCTCTTTGGTGTCATGCCAATGGTCGACGCGGCGGTGGATTTCGTGGAGTTCGTCGCGGGTGAACTCGGGCGAATGGTAGTTCTTATCGGCATCGCGGAGAATCCAGTAGAACCAGTCCGGATGCTCCTTGATGAAGTCCGAGTCGCGGGCGGCGGTGCGCGGGACAAAGTCCAGCATCACGCGCATCCCGAGGATATGCGCCGCTTCCACAAACGCGCGGAACTCGACATCGGGGCCGTATTCGTCCACCATCGGGTCGTGAAACATTGTATCGATCTTAAAGTTGTTTCTCATCCCGTAAGGCGAACCGAGCTCGCCCTTCCTGTACGCCGTGCCGGTCTGGCTGATCGGCAGGAGATAGACGGTATCGAACCCGAAGGACTTGATATACGGAAGGAGCGCCATCGATTTTAGGAAGGTGCCGGTTTCCTTCACGCCCTGCTGATTCAGGGTGATGTTCTTCTTCGAACCGCCGAGGACGCCGTCCTGATCGTGGTCGAACGCCGTAAAGTTGCGGACATACATCCCGTAGATATTCGATCCGCTCAGCCAGTCGCCGGGCATCCGCTTGACACCGTTATCGACAACCTTGCCCTTGTCCATCTTATAGCCCATCGTCGAGGAAAGGGCCTTGCGGTAGTCCGTATCTTCTTTATATAGCTTTTCGATCTGCTTGAACTGGGCTGTCAGGTACGCGCACGGCTCGACCTTGGCGTTCGTGCCCTTCCGTTCGAGCACCTTCACTTCCTTTGCCGTGATCCATCGCTCGGGAATCCAGAAATTCAGGTCTTCCCGTTCCTTCGAACTAATTGCGTCAAAAATCAGCCGGAATGAACTCGACATACGATTTCTCCTATGTGGCGGTAAGATATTCTATGTTAAAATTATGTTTTGTCAAGCGATTTCGTGAAAAAGAACTAACCCGCCGCCCTGACAGCTTTTTTCTTCTCGGGTTTATTGGGATCCATGAAATAGTACGCGGAATTCACAGACAGGACGATCATGCAGAAAATCCCGATCGCGAGATAGGTGAATGATGGAACCATCTCGACCCATTCCGTCTGGAAATCGTTGATAATATAGACAACCGTGTTAAATCCGCCGAAACCGGCAAGCCCGACAAAACCGGTCAGGCTCAGAACCCATGCCCAGCCTTTGAGTTTCAGCAGGTATCCCCCCGCGAGCACCGCGTAAATTGAGCCCGCGAGCTTCAACGCGAGTTCCAGCCCAAACGGTTCGATTATCAGCGAAAAGAAAAGTACGAGTGTGGAGACGAGGTAGGTATACGCGCCGAGAATCATCGCCCATGCGAGAAGTACCGTTCCGAACGGCGTTTGGCCTAAGTAGGCCTTGCATTCCGAACAAAACTTTTGTCCTTTCGGGTTTTCCGCGTCGCATTTAGGGCATATGATCATGTGCGCCTCCCATTCAGTATTATGGACACTTCTAATAACCACCGATTCTCGGTGGCCTGTCTACCTTCGTAGAAGGCAGGCAAGGAAGGGACCATTAGGCGTATTTTAAAGATATATCATTATTAACGTTAAAAATGTTAATAGTTTTTAGAACCGCCTTTATTTTAAAAGGGATGCGTGTTTTGCTCAACTTTTCGCGCAGTTCGAGCCGAAAAACCGGCGATTAATCGAAGAAGAGAGTCGTTCCCGCGGAAACTTCGCCGATCATGACCGGATAGAAGATCAGGCCGATACGCGCATTGAGCAGGACACCCGCGAGCTTGAGTTCGGCGGATAACGCCGCATCGGCGATTTCAGTGTATTTGTCCGGTATGCCGTCATCCATTTTAGCCGTCTGTATTCCGCAATCGGCGAGCAGGCTGAATAGGCTGCCCTCGGCGAGAAAGAAACCTGCCCGGGCGAACAAGCCGGTCTCCATCAGGCTGAAGCGTACGGCAAACGGCAGACGTCCGACGAACGAAGCCGGGAAAATTTCCTCCGGGCAGATTCTTTTCCGCACGGAAAGGATGGCCGCGGCGCTGAGAACAATCTGCCGGGTGTTGTAGTTATCCAGATTGAAACGGAAATCGCCGAAAAACAGCATGCTCTGGGTAGTAAAATAGTTCCGTTCGGCGGCATCGAAAATCCGAAGTCCGACATTCATCTCCGCGCGCAGTTCTATCCCGACATACTTCCACCATTGGAACTCCCAGCCGACCCTCCCGGCGATATTCCATGTATCGAGCGCGGGTTGACCTGCTAACGAGATATCGCCGGACTTCAATCCGGCGCCGGCTGTGTAGTCGAATTTCATCCACGGCGATATCCGCTGTACGGCGAAGAGTGTCGCCGAAATCCCGCTCCCTATCGATAACGGGTGATTTGATAACACCGAACCGAACCCGGCATAGATATAATCTATCCATTGCCCGGACAGATCGAACCCGAACGTCCATGCGAATTCGCCCGGCAGATCGATCCAACCCGCATACACGGCGCCGTACATCCCGATCTCAGCGTAATGCTCCCACCACAGCTCGCCGACAGCGTAGGAGAACAAGGCGAATCCCTCTACTCCCAATCCGCCGGGAAAGAGAAACCCGCCCCCGCTTAACGGGATTAAACCATCGATTGTCACGGCGTAATGCCCGGGGAAATCGCAGTTACGCGGCAAGGGCCCTTTCGCGGATACCGCCGCGGAAAGTGCAAATAGGAATCCTATACATACGGGTATTCTTTTCATAGATAAAACACCTCGGGATTATTCTATCGGGGTAAGGCGGGGATATCAAATAATCCGGCGGATCTTTTCAACAAGCTGATTCATCGAGAAAGGTTTTTGGATATAGAAATTTTCTTCTTCTTTGAAGCCGTGCGAGTTGAGAAGGTTGCCGGAGTATCCCGACATGAAAAGGACTTTGATATCCGGGGTGATCTCCTTTATCCTGACAGACAGTTCCTTCCCGGTCATATCCGGCATGATCAGGTCGGTCAGGAGAAGCCCGATCTTATCCTTATTCTCGACATAGAGCCTGAGCGCGGAAGTGCCGTCCTCGGCGACAAAGATATTGAATCCGCACTTCTTCAGGATACTCTCGGTCAGTTTCCGGACCGTGACATCGTCCTCGACCACGAGGATCGTCGTGGATGATGCTTTCGGGATGGACGGCACCAAACCCTGCTCGTCGGCATGCGACCCAAGATTGAATTCCGTATCCGCGCGTGGAAAATAGATCGAAAACTTCGTCCCGCCGTCCTTCGAGCTTTCCACCTCGATATGCCCGTTGTGCTGCTTCACTATTCCGTAGACCGTGGCAAGCCCCAGTCCCGTCCCGAAATCCTTCTTCGTGGTGAAGAACGGCTCGAAGATAAGTTTGATGGACGCGTCGTCGATTCCCTCGCCGGAATCGGTGACCCGAAGCAGAACATACTTTCCGGCATTGAGGACGTCCGAGCTGAAAAGAATGTCCTTTTCGATATCCATGTTTTTCGTTTCGATCCTGATCTCGCCCCTGTCGTAGATAGCGTCCTGAGAGTTGACACAGAGGTTCAGGAGGATTTGTTCGATCTGGGACGTATCCGCCTCGACACTCCAGAGCCCGGTTTCAGCTTCGAACTTGATCTCTATATTCTCACGGATCGTGCGGCGGAGCATCGAGTAAAACCGTCCGATAATCTCGTTGAGATAGACCTTTTTCAGGATCAGCATCTGCTTCCGGCTGAATGCCAGAAGCTGATGGGTCAGGTTTTTCGCGCGGATCGCCGCATCGTACAGGTCTTTCATCGGAGCGTAGAACGGATGCTCGGGCGTGAGTTCATAATTCAGGAACATATCCGCATAGCCGATGATCGGGGTCAGCATGTTGTTGAAATCGTGCGCGATCCCTCCCGCGAGTCGCCCGATCGATTCCATTTTCTGCGCCTGGCGAAGCTGGTCTTCGATCTTACCGCGTTCTTCCTCGATATGCAGGCGTTCGATCTCGCTCGAGATGCGCGCGGCAAAGAGCTTGACAAATCTCTCTATCATCTCCGTCCTTACGATGGGTTTGGTATTCATCACAACCAGAAACCCGATAGGCTTGCTTTTACTGCTGTAAAGGGCAATTCCGCCGTAACCCTCGATCTCCCTGTCCCGTATCAACTTGGCGTTGGGGTAAAGCCCTCGGATCCCGCTCGGGAAAATGCAGAACTTTTTCTCGAGCACATCCTCGCACGGCGTATCTTTCAGGCCGTACTCGAAGTTTTCGATCAGCATATTTCTCCGGCAGACCGAAAGGGTCTGGACATGCCCGCCGCCGGAAACCGACAATTCGCCGATCAGCACGTAATCTATATCGAAAATCTCGGAGAAACCCAGCACCATCGAGTTAAAGAAGTCGGTGCCGGTCAGAGACGAGGCTTCGATAATATGGGTCAGCGCGCGTTCTATCTTATTTGCCTCGGTAATATCCTCGAAGGTCAGGATGACCTTTTCGATCTCGTGCGCGTCATTGAAAAGGGGAGTCCCGTTCACGGAGAGAAGACATTTTTCACCCGACGGCAATTCGATCAGGTGGCGGATATTACTGACAGGCTCTTTGGTCGCCAGGACTTTCGATACCGGTATTTCCGTTTCGGAGAACGGTGTTCCGTCCAACGATAAAATTTTCCACGCCGGGGCGTTGTATGTCCTGCTCTCGATCTCCCGGCGGGACAGACCTAGTACTTCCTCGGCTTTCCTGTTCGCGAAAACGATCTGACCGTCCCTGTCGACTATTGTCAGCGCGACGGGACTGATCTCCATGACATGGTCCAAGAGGTCGCGTTCCTGCTTCAAGGCCTGTTCGGCGTGCTTCTGCGGGGTGATATCCCGGAAAATACACGCGAAATATCCTTTCGCGGAGGAGTACGCAGTCACTTCGAAGTACTTATCGAGCGGCGCGGTATAATTCTCAAATCTGGCCGATTCTCCGGTCGACGCCACCTTGCCAAAAGTCTCGATCCAGAACGGCTCCGTGTCCGGCAGAACGTCCATCACCTTCTTCCCGACTACCTCCTCCGCCGAAAGGCCGGACATCTTCTCGAACGCAGGATTCATCTCGAGGAAGATATAATCGACCGGTCGGTTGTTTTCATCGAATACCATCTTATGAAACGCGAAGCCGTCCAGCATGGAATTGAAAAGCTCGCGATAACGTTTCTCGCTATTCCGGAGGCGTTCTTCCATATCTTTGCGGGCGCCGATCCCGCGAAAGAGCACGAGTGTCGCCGGAACGCCGTGATATTCGATATATGTTCCGAACACCTCGACATCGATATAAGTCCCGTCGCTTTTCACGAATTTCTCTTCCATGAGCGGCATTTCGCCCTTTTCGGTAAGAATTTTTCCGATACGCTCGATGGCCTTCGCCCGATAATCGGGATGAACGAATTCGATTGCGCTCTTCCCTATATAGTTTTCGCCGGGACGCGCCGCGAGAATCTCAAGCGCCGTTTTGTTCACATAGACAATGACTCCTTTGGAATGAACACAGAAACCGATTGGGATATGGTCGACAGGTATCAGGATGTCGCTGTTTTCTTTCTCCAGAAGCGCCCACTCCGGGTGATCGGCCCTTACGGCCTCGGCGAACAAAATCCCCCTGCCGTTGCCGTTCGTAAACCCCATCAATGCGACATGAATTGTATCTCCGCGTATTAAAAATGGAAAAACTCTAGCGGCACCGGAACCGTCGCCGAAAATTCCGTGAATGTATGACTCGAATTCGGCTTTCGATTCCGGGGAGATTCCTAGGAGTTCGAAGAGGTTATGGCCTAAAGATTCCTGAATGCCGATTGAGAAAATTGATGAAAATAACTCCGTTGCTTCTATAAGGTTAGAGTCGGATGAGATCACCGCGCAGGAGTATTCCAGAAGATGAAGACGCGAGAGTACAGGAAAAAGCACCGAGTCAAACCCGGAAATATTACTTTTTTCCATGTTTTTTACACCCCATTAAAGCAATTATACAGAACTCCCTGAAAAAACGCAATAAATACCGTTAATATTTCTTCACGCGGGAGTATAGAATTGCTTTTTTTCAGCAT
This sequence comes from Spirochaetes bacterium GWF1_51_8, assembly GCA_001829415.1. Classification (GTDB taxonomy): domain Bacteria; phylum Spirochaetota; class Brevinematia; order Brevinematales; family GWF1-51-8; genus GWF1-51-8. The sequence goes on along the minus strand of MIBE01000003.1, from coordinate 50,288 downwards.
TCTGTTTATACTTATATAACGAAATTAAGAGGTACAAATGAACGATTTGCAGAGCTTCAGGAATTTAGGTCTTTCAGAGAACTCCATTCTCGCATTAGGCAACAAAGGTTTTGAAGAACCTACGGATATTCAGGAAAAAGTCATTCCGATTGCATTAAACGGCACCAAAGATATAGTCGGACAGGCGCAGACCGGAACCGGTAAAACCGCCGCGTTCGGACTGCCGATCCTGGAAAAGATCGAACCCGGTCAGGGATATGTGCAGGCTTTAGTTCTGTGCCCGACACGCGAACTTGCGATCCAGGTTTCGGAAGAGATCCATTCGCTCCGCGGCCAGAAAAACTTTCATATCCTGCCGATCTACGGCGGGTCGTCTATCGAACAACAGCTCCGCCGCCTGAAATCGGGCGTGGATATTGTTGTCGGTACTCCCGGGCGCGTGATCGACCATATCAACCGTAAAAGTCTCAATCTTTCGAAGATATCCTATATGGTACTCGACGAGGCCGACGAAATGCTCAATATGGGTTTTATCGAGGATACCGAAAAGATCATCAGCCACACCAACGATAAAAGGAGAATGCTCCTCTTCTCGGCGACTATGCCCGATGCGATACTCGATCTCGCGCGGAGACATATGCGCGACTATGAGTTTATCCGCATCCAGAAAAAACAACTGACGGTAGAAACGACCGACCAGATATACTTCGAGGTCGCCGAGGGCGACAAGTTCGAGGCCCTCTGCCGGATCATGGATGTCGAGCAGGAGTTTTACGGACTCATATTCTGCCGCACAAAAGTCGATGTAGACGAAGTGACGAATAAACTTGTCGACCGCGGGTATGAGGCTGACGCCCTTCACGGGGATGTCTCGCAATACCAGCGCGAACGGATCATGGAGAAATTCAAAGGCCAGCGCCTCAATATCCTCGTCGCGACCGATGTCGCCGCGCGCGGTATCGATGTCAATAACCTGACCCATGTGATCAACTACTCCCTGCCTCAGGACCCCGAGTCCTATGTGCACCGTATCGGCCGCACAGGCCGCGCGGGTAAAGAAGGCACCGCCATCACGTTCGTCACATCCGACGAATACCGGAAACTGCTCTATATCCAGAGAATCGCCCGCGCGGATATCCGCAAGGAAGACCTTCCCGGTATCGATCAGGTGATCGAGCAGAAACGGAGCAGGATTAAAGAGGACGTGCACGAGTTGTTGGGAAGTAACGAGATCGAGATATACCGCACCTTCGCAAAGGAACTCCTCGAAACCGCCGACCCCGAATCGCTTGTTTCCGCTATCCTGCGTTATTCGTTCCAGGACGAGCTCGACCCTGCTAACTACAACGAGATCAGAAAAGTGTCTATCGATAAAAAAGGGAAATCCCGCCTGTTTGTCGCTCTCGGGCGCAACAAGGGAATGAACGCCAAGAAAGTCGTGGACTTTATCGAGAAAGAAGCCGGGGTGAAAGCCCAACGGATTCACGATGTCCGCGTGCTCGAGGAGTTTTCCTTTATCACCGTCTCGTTCGAGGACGCCGAGGTCATCCTGAACTCGTTCAGGAAGAATAACCACGGCAACCGGCCGCTTGTCGAGAAAGCGAAGGATTCCAATCCGCCCGCCGGAAAGAGGAAACATTACTAATCGCCGCTTGATTTTTGTTCATTCTGTGTTATAATACTACTGTGAGGGTGGGTGTAACCTTCGGAGGGTAATGTGGCAAAGATGAACTGTTGGGAGTTTAAGAAATGCGGCCGCGAAACCGGCGGCTCGAAATGTGTCGAATTAGGCGTCTGCCCCGCCGCATCCACTACTAAAGCCGGGGGCATCCACGGGGGTGTCAACGGCGGCAGAAGCTGTTGGGCGATATCGGGTACGTTTTGCGGCGGTAAGGTGCAGGGGACATTCGCGCAGAAGATATTCAACTGCATGGAATGCGATTTCTATAAAAGCACGATCGCTGATGAGGGTAGAACTCTGCTTCCCTCACGGGAAATCATCAATCTCCTCAGGGCTTAGGTTTAATTTTGACTAACAGCGCGCTCAATTCTTCAGCACGGTAAGGCTTCGCGAGCATACCTGCAAACCCGAACTTCCTGTAATCCGACATCACGGGCGAGTTGGAATATCCGCTCGCGACTATCGCGGTTACGCCGGGATCGATCCGCTTCAGCTTGGTCAATACTTCTTCGCCGCCTATTCCTCCTGGGATCGTCAGGTCGAGGATGACCGCCTTGATACGTCCGCCCGTCACGAACGACTGCCGATACTCCTCGATCAGCTCCTCGCCGTTCGGGAAGCCCTGCGCCCGGTATCCGAGCGTTTTCAGGATCGCCACCGATGTCTTCAGCACGCCCGGCTCGTCGTCCATCACAAGCACCCTGCCCTCTCCGGTAAATATCTTCCCGTCCTCGTCAGTCGTTCCGAAAGACTGGGACTCCTCGGCAGGCAGATAGATTTTAAATTGAGCGCCCCGCCCTTTTTCAGACCCGGCTTCGATCATTCCGCCGTGACGCTTGATGATCGAGAAGACCGTCGTGAGCCCTATCCCGCTTCCGGACGCCTTCGTGGTAAAAAACGGATCGAAGATTTTCTCGAGGTTCTCCTTCGGGATACCCGGACCGTTATCACTGAATGTGATCGCGACATATTTCGACGCCTCGGGATTGACTAACGGCGTATTCTCCGGGCTGACCGTCTCCATCTTTACAAAAACCGTTCCGCCGTCGGGCATAGCCTGCACCGAGTTGATCGAAAGGTTGTTGAATACCTGCGAGATTTGGCCTTCGTCGTACTCGGCGAGGGGAAGGCTTTCAGGGATGTCGAAATTGTAATTGACGCTGGTGCCGCGCAGGGAGAAACGCACCGTTTCCGAAACCGTCCTGCCGAGGTCGCCCGGCCGTTTGACAGGCTGGCCCCCTTTCGAGAATGTCAGCAGTTGAAGGGTGAGTTCGCGCGAACGGAAAACGCCTTTTTCAGCGTCCTGAAGCAGTTCGACAAGGTGTGCATCGTTCTGGGCGATATACTTGGCGAGCGAGATATTCCCGAGGATAGCAGTGAGATAATTGTTGAAATCGTGCGCGATCCCGCCAGCGAGTATGCCCAAAGACTCCAGCTTATCGCGCTTCCGCATCTCTTCCTCGAGCCGTTTCTGTTCGCCGATATCGCGGAACACGATCACCGTCCCGCCATCGGAATTATCCGGCAGGCGTATCGACGCGACACTGCCTGAAATCCTAACAATCCCGCCGTCCGCGGCAAAGAGGGTCACATCGTAGAAGCGGCGGACGTACGAACCTTTCCCTTTCTTGAGAGAGACTGTCAGGTCGAGCGCGGCGTTGCCCTCGCCCACACGGGTGTTGAAGACCTCGCGCACCGGTTTCCCGGCCGCAGTCCCGATCTCCCAACCGGTCAGAGTTTCAGCGTTCCGGTTCATCTGAACGACAAAACCTTCGAGATCGGTGCTGATCATCCCGTCGGCCATCGACCCGAGTGTCACCGAGAGGCGCTCCTTCTCAGCCTCAAGCTCGAGTTCGAAACGCTTCCTCTCGGAGATATCGTTGAGCACGCCCTGTATCCCCGAGATCGCCCCCTTCGTGTAGACCGACGAGCAGAGGCATTGCACCCAACGGTACTCCCCGTCGCGCTTCCTGAACCTTAGTTCTACGGAAGTCCTGTCGCTTTCTTTCAGGCTCTTAAGCTGTTTACTGAAAACCCGCTTCTCGCTCTCATGGACATAATCTGCGAGAAATTTCCCGATAGTCTCGCCCGGACTATATCCGTAGTCCCGTTCGAGCGCGGGACTCATATACACGATCTGCCCTCGCGGGGTAAGGCTGAAGATGACGGAGTTGATCTGTTCGACAAGGTCGCGGTACTGCCGCCTGCTGTCCTCGAGCGCGGTCTCGGTCATCTTGCGCTCCTGTATCTCACGGGTCACGCCGGCAAAACCGACCAGCTTCTTATGAGAATCGACCAGCGGATTACTGACAAGTTCGACCCAGATCAGGCTCCCGTCCTTCTTCTTCATCTCCGCTTCGAGACGGACAGGCGAGAAATAAGGCTCGCCCTTCATAAAACTCTCTATTCTCCGCCTGATGACCTGCTGGAATGTAGTCATATACTTCTCGCCGAAGAACTGTGAAATCGTCGCCCCGACCAGTTCCTCGGGCGAATAGCCGTAGATATGGCGGCATGACGGGCTCATATAGGTGAACTTGCCGGTTACATCGGTAGACCAGACCACATCCGCCATATTCTCGGTCAGGAAACGGATCCTCCGTTCGGTCTCGGCAAGCGAATCTTCCATCCTGCGGATGCCGGATATATTAATCGCGAGCAGAAGGATATTCTCGATCGCACCGCCGTCTTCCGTCATCGGGATCACATCCACATGGTAGCTTCTGCCCCCGTAATCCTGTTCGAACGAGGTATGCTTTCCCTGATGCGCCCCGGCGACGGCATCGAGTATCTTTTTCTTCCCTTCGGCAGACATCCGAGCGGCCGAAATTTTCTTATGAAAGTTTTCGTTAGTCCACCCAAGTTCCCTCGCCTCATGCCCGTCCACCAGCACGGGCCGGTCGTCTTTATCGAGGACACACACCACCGCGTTGGGAATGCTTTTCAGGATCGACGAGAGAAACACCTTGTTTCGCTTGAGGCTCTCGAGACCCTCGATCAACGTTGTGACGTCTTCCATCTGGAGCAGGAGATTTTTCACCGAGCCGTCGCGAAGAAACGGGCTGACTACGAACCGCACGATTGACTTACGGGCATCCTGATCCGCCGGGAACTCCTCGTGGAACTCCACCGTCTCCCCGGCGTCGAGCCGCGATTTGTAGAGAGGGAACCATTCCTTGAACAGGGACGGCATGCGCGAGATGTTCTTCCCGCCGATCATATCGACGGCTTTTTCGTTCATCGCGGATATTCTCCCGTCGGGTTCGAGGAGAATACTCCCGAGAGGGGAGTGCTGGAACATCTCGCGGAAACGTTCCTCGCTGTCCGCGCGGCGGATTTCCTTCAATCCGTCCTCGATCAGCACATTGAGAAGGTAGAGATAGAATTCCTTGATTTTAACAAGCCTTTCGCGCGAAATTTCAACAACTTTCCCGGCGGCGTCCCTGAACGCAGTGGGGTCTTTCTGATGATCCGGATAACTTTCGGCAAGAGCCTCCCTCCCGCCCCCGCCCTCGAGAATGAACTGCCCGAAGAATACGCCCCCGATCACGCGGCCTTCGCAAAAAACCGGCTCGACGATATTATGCATTCCCCTCGGGCAGGAAAACTCCGCGGGCGCGCCGGATATGACAGTGTCCTTGATCTGCTGAAACTCGGCCCGGCATTCTTTGAGGGTAACCTCGTTCCGCTTGAAGAAATTGACACAGAGTTCCTGCTGTCCGGTCATAAAAACCAGTTTCCCGTCGGAATCCATGATCCCCATCGGAATACCCGAGAAAGCGAACGCCTCCTCGAGAAATTTTTCAAGCTTGACCGAATCGATGAGTCCGCTGATCGAATAATTCGTCATCGTATTTCCTCACGTTATATCATACCTCTCTCAATAATTTTGTCAATCGAAAGGGCTATTCTTTTGACGAAATCCCGCTAAAAGTCTATAATATCCGGAATAAGGCGCGATATGAGGTATTTATGATGAAGTCTACGTTTGCTCACATGTTTTCGAAATCGTCGAATAACATGAAGTCGTCCGAGATCAGGGAACTCCTGAAACTGCTGAATAGCCCGGAAATGATTAGTTTCGCGGGCGGGCTTCCCAATCCCGACGCATTCCCGATAGAAAAGCTGAAACCCGTCATGGATCATGTCATGGCGTCGCATGCGCGGGACGCTCTCCAATATGGGACGACCGAGGGCCACAACAAGCTCCGTGATGTGATCGCGAGAGGGATGGGCGAACATTACGGCGCGCCCCAGCAGATGTCGAATATCCTGATTACTAATGGTTCCCAGCAGGGACTGAACCTGATCTCGAAGGTATTCCTCAACCCCGGCGATAAGGTGTTGACCGGGAACCCGACCTACCTCGGCGCGATCATGGCGTTTGTCGCCCATGAAGCGTCGATCAGCGCGGTGACGATCGACGAACAGGGCATGGTTCCGGAACTGCTCGAGGACAAGCTGAAATACCTCGACCGCAGGAAGGAGCACCCGAAGTTCATGTATCTCGTCCCGACATTCCAGAACCCGACCGGGGTCACTATCCCGCACAAACGGCGCGAGAAGATATACGAGATCATGTGCAAGTACGATCTGATCCTTGTCGAAGACGATCCCTACGGTCTCCTGCGCTTCGAGGGAAAACGCGAGCCGCTCATGAAGAGCTTTGACGATGAAAACCGCGTCATCTACCTCGGCACGTTCTCGAAAATCCTCGCCCCGGGTTTCCGCGTGGGATGGATGGCCGCGCCCGAAGAGATTATCCGTAAGGTGTCTATCGCGAAGCAGGCCGAAGACCTCTGCACGAACAGTTTCGGGCAATTCTGCGTGTTCGAGGCGATGTACCATAACATCCTCTTCCCGCATATCGAGGAAATCGTCAATCTCTACCGGAAGAAACGCGACCTCATGATCGATGCGCTCGAGACGCATTTTCCGAAGGATGTCAGATGGAACAAGCCGCAGGGCGGACTTTTCCTCTGGCTCGTGATGCCGGATTATATCAATACGCTTACGATGCTCCCGAAGGCTATCGAGAATAACGTCGCTTATGTGACCGGAGAGCCGTTCTTCCCTAACGGCGGCGGGCACAATACGATGCGCCTCAACTACAGCTACGCCACAGACGACCAGATCGTCGAGGGCATCAAACGCCTGGCGGATGTCATTAAGGAATTTATCGACGAAAATAAAGGGAAAATCGCCGAGGACTATGTCAGCATCCCGTAGAGTTTATTCGATGGAAAACTTATCCCCGATACGATAAAAAAAGCGGAAGATCAACCTTCCGCTTTCTATTTGAGTTACTGTTTGTATAAAAATACCTGCGGCATATCGTCAGTGCTCTTCTTCTCCCCGTTGACCATCGTCGGGACGAGCTGAACATACGAGTTTTTCAGGAAAGTCACTTTCATCTGGAGACTGGTCTTTGTCTTGCCGTCATCGGCGGCAATATCCAGATATTCGGCGCCGGAAACAAGATCGATATTCCATTTACCCCATTCCGACTTTTTACCCTTCATATCGGTGATGATAAAACTGTTGTCGGCCTTGAACTCGATAATGTAGGTCACACCGCTTTTCGACTTGCTTCCTTTATTGATATCGTCGACAGTCCACATATCCCAAATCCATTTTCCGAGGATCGGGTTCATCTTCGCGGAAGATTTCTTGGATTCCTTCCCGGCGGTATCGGTATAGAGATCGATCAGCTTCTTCTGATTTAACGAGAAGGCGTACTTCCCGGGTTTGAGCGAGTAGGAAACATATTTCTCACGGTCCTGCTTGAAGAACACGAGGAGTGCCTTGGACGACTTCATCGAGACCGATTCCCCGGCGGGGATAAAGAAGGTCTCGACGTTCTTCCATGCCCAGCTATCGTCGTACTTGGTATTCTTATCGACAAAAAATGTCAGCGATTTCTTAGTATCGTTACGGACGATTATATCGCCGTCCTTTCCACCGGAGTCGGGCACGATAGGCGTCACGGGTTCAGCGTTTTTATCGATAGAGCTCGCCATCGAATAGATGTACGGGTGCTGTCCGGTGATCCCTTTTTTCTTCAGGTCCTTTTTCATCGAGTCGGGGAAATTTCCCATATTGACCATGTAGGTAAATTTCTCCTGCGTCAACTGCTGTGCGTCGGCGATAGTCTCTTCCCATGTAAACTTTGGATCGTTATAGAGGACTTCGTTGAAGAACGAGACTGTGAACGACCCGCCGCTCCCGAATCCCCATGCGTACTCGCCGGGACTCGCGGAAGTGACATAGAGAAGACCTTCGTAGTTCAGGAAAAGGTTTTTATAGATTTCGATATAGGCGTTCTGCTTCTCTTCGAGTTCGCCGTCATCCTCGAACCATCCGCGTGAATCCATCCCGCCGATGGAACTGCTGCACGCGTCGGAGACCGCGATCTTGAGTTTGGCCGACTTGGACTTGAGATACTTTTCGACATCGTCACGCCAGAACTTCTTCGAGTCGGCGGTAAACAGGAAGGTCTTATCCTTCTCCATCCCGCCGTGCCCGCTGAAATAGAAAAGGATCACGTCGTCCTTCTCGGTTTCGACATTTTTCAGGAGCTTATCCATATTCGCATAGGTCGCGTTCTTTCCCTTCAGGATAGTGATTTCGACATCGATGACCTTGCCCTTCTGGAGGCCGTTGAGGAACGACTGGACATGCCCGAGATCGAGCCGGACATCTTCCGCGATCCCGTTCAGGTTATTGTCGATATAGTTGTCCTGGATGATCAGCAGGGCCTTGAGAACCTTGGCCTCCGCGAACACCGGGACGAGAATGACCGTGAATAACACCCACAAAATACGAATAAGACGTTTCATACCCGCCTCCATCTTTTTCACCTTATTATAAGGATACCATATTTTCGGGGAAAAGCAAGATTTCGTCTTTATCTCGGCGAGGATTATATATCAATTTCACAAACTTGTTACGCCGTGCAATATAATCGTGAAATCCGAAATTTGAAAATACTATAAAACCATACTATAATAGTATCCAATTAACTTCAGGAATTCGTATGACAGACACTCACGGAATACTCAGCATGATCACGGATTTTTTTACCGGCGGCATGAACACACTCAATCCGCGGCAGCGCAAAGATTTCTTCCGGGAAACCGAATACAAGCTCTTCTTCCGGGGTCGGGTCGCGATGATTTTTGTCGCCTTCGCGAATATCGCGGTGATCGTCTATTTCCTCTCTAATATGTTCAGCCCCGAACAATTTATCATGCATCTTGTGCTCGGCGGTTTCGCCGCGATTTTTGCGGTTGCCTCGTTTATCAAGCCGCCCTATTCAGCATCCGAGCTCAAACTCCCTCACCGCCTCTATGTCTATTCCTCCATTGCGCTCTCGCTGATCTGGGGCGCGGTAAAAACATCGGTCGACCAGATCGCGGGTTCGCCGGTACAAATCTATCTCCTCATCCTTTATGTCATGGCGGCGTTCGGGGTATACCATCCCCTCATGAGCTTTCTCATGTTCGTCCTGTCGTTTGTCCTGATGACATTAGGGGTTTCGGTCTTCCAGACCAATCCCGCGCTCGCGATCCCTATCTACATCTCCAGTTCCATGTTCACCTTGATCGCATGGTTCTTCTCGCAGATTATCCTGCGCGCGAATATCAGCGATTTCAAAAACAGGATCATTATCGAGGAACAGAATAAAGACCTGACGTCGAAAGAGAATAAACTGGAAACCGAGCTCGACCTCGCGAAAAAGCTCCAGGAAAGCCTGCTCCCCCGGAATATCGACGCGATCTTCGGGATAAAGTTCTATATCAAGTACTTGCCGCTGATTAAAGTCGGCGGGGATATATACGATGTGTACAAACTGCGCGAGGGCGTGATCCGTGTGTTCCTCGCCGACGCCACCGGGCACGGGGTAGAGGCCGGGTTTGTCACCATGATCATAAAGAGCGAGTACGAAAAGCTGAAATCGATCATCGACAATACCGCCGAACTAACCGAAGCGCTCAATATCAATATCCTCGACGGGTATCACCGTATCAATCTCGTTTTCCCCGCTATCGTGGTCGATATCGACACTCTCCGTAACGAACTCCGTTATTCCTCCGCCGGATATAACAACCAAATGATCCTCCGCGAAAACTCTGGGATTCTACCCCTTTCCGCCACCGGAAAGATTATCGGGGTCGAGAGCGCGATCAAGTACACCCAGCAGACAGTGCAGTTACAGCAGAACGACCGCATTTTGCTTTTTACCGACGGATTGTACGAGGAGTTTAACAGGGCGAACGAGGAATTCGGTTTTGAACGGCTGGTTGCCGAAATCGAAAAGGTGCGTTCCGAGCAGACACTCGAGTATATCGTCGAGTACCTGTTAAAAACGGTCTGCGGGTTTATCGGGACGCATCCCGCTAACGACGACATCACTATCGTCGGCATTTCCGTAAAATAGTTCGGTTTTACTTTTCGGTTTGACAAACCCTCATAATAAGGGTATAATTCATCATGGAGGATTTATATGATTATCCTGCATGGGATTTATGATAACGGAAAAGTCGTGCTGACCGATCAGGAAAAACCTAATATCAGACAGGAAATCCAGATCATCCTGAATCCTGAAAGCAGCGATGATTCGGAAAAAAAGTCCGACATTTCTATGTTCTTCAATCGGTTTCATAAGGATTTGACCTGCTTTAAATTCGACCGGAACGATGCGAATGAAAGATAATTACTTCCTCGATTCTTCCGTAATTTTATACGCTATCGGGGACGAAACTGAAAAGAAAATGAAATCCGTTTCCTTACTGCAAGGTCAACCTTTTCTCTCTACACAAGTGATCAGTGAAATTTCCAATGTCATGAACCGCAAATTAAAGATGACGTATTCTGATATTGCTAGCATTACAAATAAAATCGTTCAGAATTCAAATTTAGTTCTCATTGACTATCATACAATTCAATCCGCCTATCGTCTTGCCGAAAGGTATTCCTTTTCTTATTATGACAGTCTGATTATCGCTTCCGCAATAGAGAATTTTTGTTCCGTATTGTACACCGAAGACTTAAATAACAATCAAAAAATCGAAGGTAATCTAAGAATTATCAATCCATTCATCTTCTGATGTTATATACTTCTTGATAAAAATAAGCCTAAACACCCAAGTCAGTCGGAGCGCGGCCGAGTCCCCGCAGTAACGAGAGGGTCGTCTCGATCTGCTCGGGTATGCCCTCGTGAGAATGTGCCCTGTTCGGGTAAATCTCGTAGCACTCCCTGAAACGCTCCGGTGTCACGTTCAGCATCACCGAGTTCGCGCCCGCCATCAAGCCCTTCTCCCGCGCGCCGGGATCGACAGTCTCGAACGCCGTCGTCACGAGAATCTTTGCGTTCTCGGGATCGGCGATACGCGCGGCGGCAAGCGTTCCGAGGATCAGTTCGACATCCGGGGTATTGTTCCCGGCAAGCGGGGTATCGGGATGGGGGACGAACGGGCCGAAGCTGAACATCTCGGCGTGAAGCTCCTTCGCGAGCAGGATGTCGTTCAGGATATCGCGCGGGGTCTGCCCGGGAAGCCCGATCAGTCCGCCTGTCACAATCAGGTAGCCTATTTCGAACGCCTTCCTGAGATGCTCGAGGCGCGTTTCCAGCAATGAGCCGGGGTGAAGTTTCGCGTAGAGTTCGGGGTCGGACGTCTCGAAACGGAGCAGGATACCCCGCGCGCCCGCGTCGTACAGTTCCTTCAGCCCGTCGATACCGATCTCGCCCACGCTGATGAAGATCAGGCAATGGTGCCGCCGTTTGATTTCACGGATCAGTTCCGCGAGCTTCGGCGCGGAAAACTCCGGGTCTTCGCCGGACTGGAGCACGAGCGCCTGAAAGCCGTGCACCTCCACCGCCTCGCGGACGGCGTCGAGGATTTCGTCGTCGGTCATCCTATAACGTTTCAAGCCTGTATGATTGGTCGATATTCCGCAGTAATGACAATTCCGTTTGCAGAAGGACGAGAACTCGATAATGCCGTGAACACAGCATGAGTTGCCGAGGTACTTCCGCCTCAGAAAGTTCGCGGTCTTATAGAGCAGTTCGCGTTCGTAGGGGGTTTCGAGGGTAATCAGATGGTACAGCTCTTCGGGTTTCAACTCGCGTCCCTCGGCGGCTTTATCGAGTATTCTGAGGGTCTTCGCGTCGACACCCTTCGACTCCGTATCCAGCCGCGAAAGCCGTAAGTCCATTTCCTGAAGCTCGAAGAACGTCTCCTTCCAGACCGCGAGGATCGATTTCGCCTCGGGCTCGGGCAGGCTCTGGATCACAAAACCGCCCTGGGCGTAGATATAGTCGCCGATTTTCAGCCCGTCGAGCTCGTTGATCGCGCGCTTCTTCTCGCCGAAATAATCGACCGTCACATACCGGTCTTCGATTGTTTCAACCCTGCCGGGTATGGCGTAACACATGTATCCTCCGGGAGATTAATACCCAAATTATAAATGAAATGCGGAAAAAATACCAGATAATCCCACGCCGGATGCAGGATTTATTTCTTCCGGAGTATCAGTTTGACAAGCTCGTCCGATGCCGCGGTCACTTCGGGACTCATATCCGCGCCCATCTCGATAGTTTTCACCTGAATCCCGAGGAAACGGACATTACAGCGCGCGTCTTTCCGGATGATCTTCGTGATGACCGGGAGCGGAAACGCGTGCGTGCTTAATGGGTTATCAGGGATGAGTTCGTCCGGGATGAAACGGACTTCGCCCGGGGTACCGCCGAAATCGGCGGCGTCGATCATCACCGCGCGTGCGGGGAAAAGCTCCACGGCGTCGTCCACGATGTTTTCGGGATTCTCGCCCGCGTCGAGCACAAGCGTCCCGGCGGGCGGTTCTTCCAGTTTCGAGGCGATATACGGCCCGGCCCCGTCGTCGGCACGCAGGTTATTCCCGACAGTGATGATGAGTGTCGGCGACGCGGGGTCTTTGAAGTATTCGACGATCTCTTTATTTAACAAATTTTACATCCAAAAAATGCGCCGAGCAGGAGATGCACGGGTCGTAAGCGCGGACAAGCATCTCGAGAGCGAGAGTGATTTCCTCTTCCTTCTTCTCCATGATCTCGGGGACGAGCTTCTGCATATCGCGCTCGATATTGTTGCAGTTCTGCCCGGTGGGGATGATGCAGTTGGCGTTGACAATCAAGCCCTTCTCATCCACCTCGTAGCTGTGGAAAAGGATGCCGCGCGGGACTTCGACCGCTCCCACCCCTAACCCGGGTTTGATCTTGACCTTCTTCTGCTCGTTCAGCCCGACCACAATCGCTTCTGAATGGTCGACGCCCTTTTCCTTGAAACGGGTCAGGATGTCGATCGCTTCATAGAGACAATGCACGCATTCGACAAGCTGAGCGGCGGTATTCAGGTAGGGATTGACGCAGATAGGCTTAAGGCCGATAGCGTCGGCGATCCCTTTTGCTTCCTTGCGGAGCTTGCCGGCGTTCAGGTTGAAACGCGCGAGAGCGCCCACCGCGTAAGAGGCGCGGCTCAGCTTCGCGTGCTTCGCGGAAGAATGCGGCACTATAAATTCGTTCGTGATCTTCTTATAATCCTTCTTGTTCATCCGCACGCCGTCGGTGGAACCGACATCGCCCATCAGCAGCGGGTACTCGGCGTCGTCGCTGACCAGCGCCACATACTCGGTCTCGCGCTGAAACTCGGGAAACTTGAGCGACGCCGCGAGCTCGACAGTCGCGTTCATATCGGGAATCATCCCGGTCAACAGCGCGAGCATCGCGTCAAGGTCTTTTTCCCTCGGCAGCTTCGTCCACCCTCCGACAATACTCGATATCGGGTGGATATGCCGCCCGGCAAGAATGTCGCAGACGTCGTTGATTGTTTTCTTCATCCGAAGCGCACGGCGGACTACTTTATTATGGGAATCGATTAACGGCACAAAACTCTTTACCCCGAGAAGGTCGGGCGCGACAAGAAGATAGATATGCAGGATATGGCTGTCGAGGTTTTCCAAATGCAGGAGCAGTTTGCGTAACTCGATAGTCTGCTTGCTGGGAGTGAAGCCGATAGCGTCCTCGGCGGCCTGTATCGACGCGAGAGTGTGGCCGCAGGCGCAGATGCCGCAGATACGCGAGGTGATATGCTGGGCTTCGAAGATAGAGCGCCCCCGGAGCATCCCCTCGAAGAAACGGGGGCTTTCGACGATCTCCAGCATGCACTGCTCGAGCTTCCCGTCGTTCACATTCACCACGATATTCCCGTGACCCTCTACACGGGTCAGGTATTCCACGTTAATATTTATATTTTTTCCCATTATTTAATCTCCCGGCATTTATTATACATGTTCATCTTGTTCATGATGAGGTCCACCGTGATATCGTACTTTTTCAGGACTTCCTGAAACCCGGTTTCGTTGGGATTGGACATCATGCCGCGGCACCCGTAGCAGATGTTGCCGTTATTGACACACCATGAGTTGCATCCCGAACGGGTAATCGGCCCGGCACAGGTCAGCCCGCGCTCGTACATGCAGACATTTTCGTTCAGCTTGCACTCCACGCAGACGGCATTATCCGGGACATGGTACGGCAGTCCCGCGAGCGCGGCCTTGAGCACCGCGATGAATTCCGGCGGGTAGATCGGACAGCCGTTGACATAATAGTCGACGTTGACCACCTGATGCACCGCGCGGGTGGGAATGGTATCGAAGAACTCGGCGTTGTCGTTGTAGACATAACGGCGGATATCTTCGAGGGGGTAGTTGTTTTTCATACCGTTGACGCCGCCGATCGTGGCGCACGAGCCGTAGGCGATCAGTATCTGCGAACGCCCGCGTATCTCTTTAATCCGTTCGACAGCGTGCTGGGTCGTGATGCTTCCCTCGATCACCGCGATATCGAAACTCTGCGTCCATTTCTCGGACATGACCTCGCGGAATTCCACCACATCCACCGCTTCCAGAATATCGAGAAGCGCTTCTCCCAGATTAGCTACCTGCAGCTGGCATCCTTCACAGCAAGCGAAGTCGAAAAACGCGATTTTTGGTTTTCTCATCAGATCGCCCCCTTCAGGTCTTTAATTCTTTCATAGACGAACACGGGCCCGTCCTGACAGCAGTAGATATTGTGAATCTGGCAATGCCCGCATTTCCCGAGCCCGCATTTCATGTGGCGTTCGAGAGAGACGAGTATCCTGTTATCGGGTATTTTTTTACCGGTCAGTTCCTTGATGACGAATTTATACATGATGGGCGGGCCTACCACCACCGCGTAGGTGTTCGCGGGGTCGAGGTCGACACCAGGGATGAGCGATGTGATCAATCCGACATTCCCCTTCCAATCGGGCGCGCCCTTGTCCACCGTACAACTGAAGTTGATATCCATTCTGGTCTGCCATGTCTCGATCTCATCGCCGAAAAGCATATTGAGCGGCGTTTTACATCCCAGCAGGATGTTTACTTTGCCGAAATCGCGGCGGTTATCGAGGACATAGTTGATGAGCGAACGGAGCGGAGCGATCCCCAGCCCTCCGGCGACCAGCATCAAATCGTTCCCCTCGAACATCTGCACCGGGAAGCCTACCCCGAACGGGCCTCTGATTCCGATATCGTCACCCGCTTCCATCTTGTGCATCGCGTTCGTGAAACGGCCTTCGCCCACCGCGCGGACACAGAGCTCGAACGAGCCCCGTTTCGTAGGCGACGAGCAGATCGAAATAGGCGCTTCGCCTACCCCGAAAATCGACACTTCCGCGAACTGTCCCGGTTCGTAGTCGAGGCTTTCGCCGTTCTGGAGCGCGATATCGAACAGCTTTTCAGTGTCGGTCAGCATTCTCGCACTGAGGATTTTCGCTTCCTTGATTCTATATGCCGAACGGTTGATATTCATTTTTTCCATTATTTATACTCCTTCGCCAGAGATCTAATAGTATCTTTCAGGTTTATCCTGGCCATACAAACACGCGTACAGCGTCCGCACCCGGTGCAGAAGAACTTGCCGTAACGCTCTACCGGGTAACGGAACTTCCGGTTGAACCGGTGACGCTTTCTGTCCTTACGGAGCGAACGGAAACTCTCGCCACCGGCCACTTTCGCGAACGGCTCGTTCTGGCAGGAGTCCCAGACCCGGATACGCTTACCGGTCTTGGCCCCGAAGTCCGGATCGTCGTATACGTCGAAACAGTAGCAGGTGGGACAGACATTGGTACAGTTCCCGCACGAGATACAGCGTTCGCCGAGATCGTCCCAGACCTTGCTGTCGAAACCCTTCTTGAACAGCTCGGGAATCATGTTTTTATCGACATCGACCTCGTTCTTGAAGATCGTCTTTTTCTTCTCACGCAGCGCCTCGAGCGCGTTCATATGCTCCATCCGCGCCTCTTCATGCACCCCGGTCTTGTTCATCAGTTCCTCGCCAAGCTGGGTATTGACATGCACGAAAAAATAGTCCCCGATGTCGGTAAAAAACATATCGTACCCGCCCTTCGGCAGATAGTTGCCCATCAGTCCGCAACTTGCGTCCTCGTCGCAGTAGAAATTGCACTCGAACCCGATGATCGCGATCTTGTTCTTGCGGATCAGGTAGTTCAGGTCTTTCGGACGGTCGGAGAACACGATATTAAGGCATTGCACCCCCGCGAGATCGCAGGTATGCACCCCGAACAGGACAATCTTCTCCACTTCGGCCACCGCGCGCATCTTCTGGCCCTCACGGGTGTCGTATTCCAGAAGGGTCTCGTGCTGCGGCATGAAGTATTTTTTCGGGGGCAGAATGGTCGGGATGTAATTGAGCGAAATTTCCTTAGCCGATTTCACTTCCTCAAACGCGAAATGCTTCGGGCCTTTGGCGACCGGCGCCATCACCTTCTCCATTGTCGCGAGGATGGAAATAAAATCGTTTAGACGGGATTTACGCAGAATAACATTTTTCATATCACACCTCACTTGTGATCATTTCAATAGAATAGTAATGGAAATGATTACTTGTCCCCTTTTCATTATTCTCGATTGTTGATAAGAGGACTAGCTATTCGCACGTAAATAATAAAGCAAAAAATAAAAAACGCAAGCAAAAAGTGCAATTTTTCACAAACAAACTATTCCGACTGTTTTACTTTTTAAAATAGAGCCTTCTTTATGAACATTAGTTTGTATAACAGGAGAGAAACTACTAGGAATTCTCAGGTCAACACATTAACTTCGATCAGCCCGCGCACGGAGTTCCCGATAAAGATTTTATCCGCATGGGCAAGGCCGCTGTAAGGGATAACTTTCTCACGCACGATACCGAGGTCGAGCAGGCTCGCGCGGTAGGTACCCGGCAGAAGTCCGCAGATCACCGGGGGCGTGTAAAGGGCTTCCCCCTCGCGCCAGAAGAAATTCGCGCGCGTCCCCTCGGTCATCTCGCCCCGCTTGTTGAAAAAAAGGATATCGGCATACCCATTGTCCGCGAGTACTTCGGAGGCTTCACGGTAATGGTCACGGACGGTGGTTTTGTGATAGAGGAATTTGTTATCCGGATCGATAGGCGTCTGCCAGACCTTCACCTCGCGCGAGAGGATGGGGACAATGTGTTCGGCGTCGCCTCGCATCGTACCCTCGCGGGAAAGGAATATCCGCACCTTTGCCGGAGTCCCGTGATCACAGCCGTCACGGCATATCCTGTCGAGCGTGCCGTAGAAGTCTTCCTCCCTGAACAGGAAGCCGAACTCGGTGGCGGAGTTTTTCATCCGGCGGAGATGGTACTCGAGAAGGGTAAACTCGCCCTCTTTCCAAAGTATCGACTCCAGAATAGAAAATTCGATGTTATCCGGCATGGTCTCCCTCCCTCTCGGCGGAATTGAGAAACTCGGCTTTCAGGAGACATTCGTCATACTCGGCGTCCGGCACTGAGTCGTAGACTATCCCGCTCCCGACCCCGATTTCGCCCGCCCCGTTCTCGATCACAAGCGTCCTGATCGCGACATTGAACATCATCTCCCCCCACGGCGCGATCCAGCCGATAGCGCCCGTGTAGATACCCCTCGGCCCAAGTTCCGTCTCACGGATAATCTCCATCGCGCGAATTTTCGGCGCGCCGGTGATCGAGCCGCATGGGAAAAGCGCCGCGAAGACATCGAAATATGAGGTTCCGGGCGCGATATCCGCCGCGACGGTCGAGGTCATTTGATAAAGGGTCGGGTATTCCTCTATCTCGAACGACTTCTCCACACGGACATTCCGCCCGATCCTCGAAACATCGTTCCGGATCAAATCGACGATCATCAGGTTCTCCGCGAGGTTTTTCTCGTCGGCGCGGAGCCGGTTCCGCAGGTCTATATCCTCCGCGGGAGTATCGCCCCGGCGGATCGTCCCCTTCATCGGCTTCATCCGGACAGTCCCGTCCTTCAGGTGAAAGAACAATTCCGGCGACAGCGACAGGATTTCCCGCCCGCCGGTTTTGAGATACGCGGCGTATCCCGGGTTCTGCCTGCGGAAGAGGTAGTCGAAAAAGCCCTGCCTGCCGCCCTCGATACGGAACTTTCCCTTGAACGTAAAGTTCGCCTGGTAGATATCGCCGTCACGGAGATACCCGCGTATCCTCTCGACCTTCTTCTCATAGACCTCACGGGACAAATCCGCGCCGCCCCATCCGAATGTGTAATCCCGGGCTGACGGTACAGCCGTGATTTCCCCGGGTGCATCGAAGACCGCGAAAAGCCCCAGTTCGCCGGACGGCGCATACCCGCGCAGCCTTTCCTCGAATAGGTAACCCGCCTCGTAGGAGAGATATCCCGCAACCCAACGCCCCGCACTGCTCTCCGTTTCGAGCGCGCGGAAAAGCTCCGTTAAATCCGTCTCCCGCGTACAACGGAACACTTTTATCGGAGCGGAAAGCCCGAACGGCACGGCTATTCTATCGGGCGAAAAGTAAAAACGGAAATCGATACCGGTTGTCATGTAAAAACGCACCTCGGGGTATCATAACGGGAATCGCGAAAAAGGTAAACAAACGGCGGGGAATGGGAGGCATACATAGCTCGCGGGCGTGACATGAAAAATACATAAAAAAATCCGGCGGATTGCTCCGCCGGACAAAAGTTTTAGAATCGATTACCAGTTGAATAGATCGGTCAAGGTGTAATTGTATTCCTTGCACTCCCACGCCGTCTTGTTCGGGGTGTCGTTGAGGTAGATAATCAGTTTTCCGATACGCGGTTCGAAGATCACGCTGTGGAGAGTGAAGTAGTCGTCCACGTACATCAGAATGTTCTTCGCTTCGGACTCGGTGACATTGCCGTCGTTCAGGATGGCGTTCGTCATGTAGTGCTGGATGAGGACGTAACGTTCGCCGCTGTCGTCGGTATATCCCGGCGCGGAAGTCTTACGTTTGAGGTAATGGTTCACATTGATCATGCAGTTTGTCAGATTAAAGCTCTGGATGAAATAGGCGTTATTCGGAAGGGTGGCGTTATCGGAAGCGTAACGGACGGTTGCGCGGCCGGAAGGCTGTGTACTGTCGCCGTCATACTCGAACACAGCGGCTTGATCGTTCAGAGGGAGTGACGTATTACTGAAACAGACAAAAATGTTGTTGCCGTAGTATGCCGGGTAGCCGTCGAGCAATGTTTCAACATCCGAAGGACCCTGAGCAGGCCCGGTCAGTTCTAAAATCTTTCTGAGCGCGAACAGACGACCCATATACCCGTAATCGTCGGTAGTAGGGAAGAAATCGGTGTTGTGGAGGACGCCGGCAACGCCATACTGGTTCATCCCGGTCATCGCGCCGAGCACTCCGCATACACCCACTCCGACCCATGAGTACGAGCCGTCGTTAGGCTTGCAGACCGTCACCATATGGAACATTTTACACATCGAACTGCTGTCGACCAAATAGTCGAAGTTGCGGGCGAGAAGCATGCCGTTACCGGTAGTCTGGCCCGGGCCCCATGCCGCGAAACTGGAGCATGTCCAGTCGCCGATCGTGTTGATGACCATCAGGTCCTTCAAACCCAGTTTATGGACTTCGCCGTTGGGCGGAGAGATCATGAGGTTGCTTTCGGGAACGGTCGCGTAGATACCTTCGAGCATCCCGACCATTTCGTTGGAATAGCCCGGGTCCCAGTCGAACTTCGCCTGGAAGCTGTACACATCGTCGTAGGTCTGCAACGGATACTTCAGCAGAAGCACCCAGTAGACATAATGCTGAAGGGTGTTGATGATCTCATTGCCGAGAAGGTAACCGTAGGCGTAACCCATTTCGTAATGGGAGCCCTGCATCTTCAGCATACGCATCCCGCCGTCGATGGTGAGCTGGGCGTTACTGTATGTGTAAGTCCCGTTTCCTTTCATCGGAAGGAGCTGAACATTGATCGGAACAAAGATCGCGCATCCCGCGATAAAAAATATGACCGTGAATACGGCCAATAGAGACAAAATCCCCGACTTTTTCATAATGCCTCCTGAAAACATACTATATATATGATAATACAGATTTTCATAATTTCAACCCCGCGAGTGGATTATTTTTATTGAGGTAATCCTTTGCCTCTTTTGCTTCGTGATTTTTTCATTGCTTTCCCGGGATAAAAATATACAATTTTCCCAACTTTTTTTGAGATAAGCAGCCCTTGGCTTTCTAGTGATCTCAAATCTTTTATTGCAGTCTGCCTCGATATTTTATATATATTCATATATTTTTTAAAAGAATTCCTTTCATCGGGATCAACTAGTCCTGTTAAAATGAAATCTTTTTGTCTTTCATTCAAGGTGTACTTAGCCAAGAAACTGTCTAATTCGGTTTTCAGAATTTTTTCTATTCTATCTAATTTATTAATATACATCAAACTTGAGGAAATTAATGAATTGGTATTGTACGTAATAAAATATGTAAGATCATTATCATCTCTTTCAGAATATATATAAGCATTTTTGTATTTCGCCGGGCTATTTTTTAGAAATAATGAAACTGGAAAATAAATCACTTTATGATATCCATTTTTAAGAAGATACCAATAAAAGATCGCACGCGCTAAACGTCCGTTTCCATCAGTAAACGGGTGAAGATAACCGATCCAAAAATGAAGCATGATCGCTTTTACAATGGGATGAATAATACTATCCGCGATTGGAATTTTATCATTTGCCGTATCTATCAGATTCTTAATCTCATCTCTTACGAATTCCATTTTCGGCGGGATGTGGAGCACATCATTATCAAAGGTATTTTGAACCGTTATATTATGTTCATTTAAGCGGAATTTTCCTTGTTCGTTTTCCGGAAGAGAGGTTTTATTTGTGAGAATGAAATGCAATTCAAAAAGAATTTCTAAACTTATTTCCATATCCGAATATACGTTTAATATTTTATCCATCGCGTTATAATTATTTATTATCATTTGCTCGGATACATCTCGAGGTTTTCGTTCAGTAAGTATCATTTCTCTTGCGATTTTTCTTGTAGTACTAGCTCCTTCTAACACTGATGATGCGATTGATTCTTCAATTAAACTGGAAAAAAACTCTTTAGTCATTAAATATTCTTGAATAGATTTAGGTGAGAAAGAACTATCAAATGCAATGAGGCACTTTTCAATCCCTTGAGTTTTAAACCATGTAAAACATTTTCCATTTTCATCGCGAATTATTGTTTTCCGCGATTCCATCACCCTATACTTTTTCAATAATTTCCATACATCGATTGAACTTCTACCCTGAAACTCTTTGTACTGAATCTTCTCCCAATGCAAATATTCCGGATAGTTTAGACTATCCAATAACTCTCGATTTTTATCAATTTCTTGTTTCAGTTCATCCAAGCCAGTGAAATCCGGATCGGTAATCTTGGGCGTTTCTATTTTTCGCATAATCTAATATAAAATGCTAAGGGTAATCTGTCAACAATGTGTATACTTTTCTAAAAACTATACACATTCTATACTCATCCGCGCTGAAACAAAAAGGGGAGCCTGCGCTCCCCCTGTCTATCTTACTTCTTCTTGCTCTTGATATACTCGTCGATCGCCTTCGCGGACTTCCTCGCCGCGCCCATCGCGAGGATCACGGTCGCCGAGCCGGATACCGCATCGCCCCCGGCGTATACGCCCTCACGGGTCGTCTTGCCGGTCTCCTCGTCGATCACTATCGCCTTCCACTTGTTCAGTTCGAGGCCGGGCGTGGTCTGGGAGATCAACGGGTTCGGGCTGGTTCCGATAGCGATCACCACCGTCTCGACCGGGATTTCATATTCCGAGCCCTTCACGGGCACTGGGCGCCGTCTGCCGGACTCGTCCGGTTCGCCCAACTCCATGCGGATGCAACGGATCGCGCGCACCCAGCCTTTCTCGTCGCCGAGGATTTCGACCGGGTTCGTCAGCAGGTGGAACTCGATCCCCTCTTCCATCGCGTGATGGACTTCCTCCGCGCGGGCGGGGAGTTCTTTTTCCGAACGGCGGTAGACGATATAAGACTTCGCGCCGAGACGTTTCGCCGAACGGGCCGCGTCCATCGCGACATTGCCGCCGCCGACTATCGCCGCGCTCTTGCCCGGACGGATCGGCGTATCGAAATTGTCGTCATATGCCTGCATCAGGTTGTTCCGGGTAAGGAACTCGTTGGCGGAATAGACTCCGTTCAGGTCCTCGCCGGGGATGTTCATGAACATCGGCAATCCCGCGCCGCTCCCGACAAACACGGCCTCGTAGCCTTCCTCGTCCATCAGCTGGTCGATAGTCACCGTCCGTCCGACAATCACGTTCGTCTCGAACTTTACGCCGAGCTTCTTCAGGTTGTCGATCTCGTATTCGACGACCGAGTTGGGGAGACGGAACTCGGGGATACCGTAGACCAGCACCCCGCCGGTCTTGTGCAATGCCTCGAAGACGGTGATCTCGTACCCGAGCTTCGCGAGGTCGCCCGCGCAGGTCAATCCCGCGGGACCGCTCCCGATCACCGCGACCTTGTGGCCGTTGGGCGTGACCGGATCGTTGAGGTTGAACTTGTGCTCGCGCGTCCAGTCGCCGACATAACGTTCGAGTTTCCCGATAGCGACAGCGTCGCCCTTCTTGGCGAGCACACAGCGTTCTTCACACTGGGTCTCCTGCGGGCAGACTCGTCCGCAGACCGCCGGTAACGCGCTGTCTTCGGCGATTTTTTTGCATGCCGCCTCGAAGTCGTTGTCCCGCAGGTATTGGATAAATTCCGGTATCTTGATTGCGACGGGGCATCCGTCCACACACGGGCGGGTCTTGCATTGGAGACAACGGTTCGCTTCTTCTATCATCTGCTCCTTCGTGTATCCGAGGCAGACTTCATCGAAATTTGTGATCCTTTTTTCGGGCGCCTGTTCCCCGATAGGCGTACGCTTCATGTTAACCAATTTGAGCCCCCTGTACACCGCAGCCCTTTTCGGGCTTGTGAGTAGTTCCTTCCGTGGTGCGGAGCGCCTTCCGGCCTTCCTCGGTCTTATACATCGCCATTCTCCGCATCGCACCGTCATAGTCCACCGCGTGACCGTCGAACTCCGGCCCGTCCACACACGCGAACTTCACCGCTCCGCCGACATTCACACGGCATGCGCCGCACATCCCGGTGCCGTCCACCATGATGGTGTTGAGACTGACCACTGTCGGGATGCCGAGTTCCTTCGTCAGTTTCGCGGCGAACTTCATCATAATCATCGGGCCGATAATCACCGCGTGATCGTACGATTTCCCTTTATTCTTTACGAGGTCGGTAAGACAGTCGGTGACAAGCCCGTGGAAACCGTAAGAACCGTCGTCGGTGCAGACATATACGTCCTTCGCGGCCTTTTTCATTTCGTCCTCGAGGATAATGAGGTCTTTATTCCTCGCGCCCATAATCACATCCACGTCGACCTCGTGCTCCTTCAGCCATTTGACCTGGGGATAGACAGGCGCGACGCCGACTCCGCCGCCGATAAAAATGAACTTTTTCTTTTTTACTTCCTCGAGCGGTTCCTTCACAAAATCCGACGGGTGACCGAGGGGGCCTGTGAACGCGAAGAACGAGTCGCCTTCGCGGAACCCCGCCATCCGTCTCGTGGTGTCGCCCACTGTCTGGAACACGATCGTTACCGTGCCTTTCTTGATATCATAGTCGCATACCGTTAACGGGATACGCTCGCCCTTTTCGTCCATGATCACGATCACGAACTGGCCGGGCAGCGAAGCCTTCGCGACCCTCGGCGCTTCGATATCCATCAGGACAATCTGCGAGCCGAGCATTTTTTTCTTCAGGATTTTATACATTATTTTCTCCGATACGAATAATTGCATTCCATACTGCGCGGTAACGGAAATCATTCCCGCGCGTATGTTTATTATAGTCACTTATAAATAACCATTTAAGGAAGTGACCATTGGGCAATTTATATTCAATTATGTCTTGAACTATTAGAAAAATCAAGGTTTTCAGAACCGCCCTTATAAGCCCGCGGAACGGATATTTCAAAATATTGAGAAGCGCGGTTGTCAATCCGTATAAATATAAACAAAGCGGCGGAACTTGTCCACCGCTTTGCTATAACATGAATAGTTAGATCAAACCCTGATCCATCATCGCGCCCGCGACCTTCATGAAACCGGCGATGTTCGCGCCGACAACATAGTTGCCGGGCTGGCCGTAGTCTTTAGCGGCCTTCGCGCACGACTCATGGATGGACTGCATGATCATATGGAGACGTGTATCGACCTCTTCTCTCGTCCAGGAAAGTCTTTCGGAGTTCTGGGTCATTTCGAGGCCGGAAGTGGCGACACCGCCCGCGTTCGCGGCCTTTCCGGGAGCATAGAGAATCTTCGCTTCGAGGAACTTTTTCACACCGGCGGGAACGGTCGGCATGTTGGCGCCTTCGGCGATCACATAACACCCGTTCTTGAGCAATGTGCCCGCGTCGTCCGCGTCGATCTCGTTCTGAGTCGCCGACGGGAACGCTGCGTCGCACTTGATACTCCACGGCTTCTGGCCATCGTAGTACTTGGCGTTTTTATACTTCATCGAGTAGTCGCTGATTCTTCCTCTCTTGACATTCTTCAGCTCCATTACGAAATCGAGCTTGTCGGCGTCGATGCCGTCGGGATCGTGAATAAAGCCGCTGGAGTCGGAGAGAGTGACCGCTTTCGCGCCGAGCTGGTTGAGCTTCTCGACAGTGTACTGCGCGACGTTGCCGGAACCGGAAACGACGCAGATCTTACCCTTGAAACTATCCGCGCGGGTCTTGAGCATTTCTTCGGCGAAATAGACGGCGCCGTAGCCGGTGGCTTCCGGACGGATAAGCGATCCGCCCCAGTTGAGGCCTTTCCCTGTGAGAACACCGACGACTTCATTGCGGATTCTCTTGTACTGGCCGTACATAAACCCGATCTCGCGTCCGCCGACACCGATATCCCCGGCGGGTACGTCGGTGAACTGGCCGATATGTCTGGAAAGTTCGGTCATGAACGACTGGCAGAAACGCATTACTTCGTTATCGGACTTGCCTTTAGGATCGAAATCGCATCCGCCCTTACCGCCGCCCATAGGAAGGGTGGTCAGCGAGTTCTTGAATACCTGTTCGAATGCCAAGAATTTGAGGATGCCCAGATTTACAGAAGGATGTAAGCGGAGACCGCCCTTGTACGGACCGATCGCGCTGTTGAACTGAATTCTGAACCCGCGGTTGATCTGCGGTTCGCCCTTGTCGTCGATCCACGGAACACGGAACATGATCACTCTTTCAGGTTCGACGATCCTTTCCAGGATTTTCGCCTTTTTGAACTCGGGATGCTTTTCCATCACGGGTTCGAGCGACTCCATGACCTCTTCTACGGCCTGCAGAAATTCCCCTTCGCCGGGGTTTTTCGCCTTGACCATAGCGAGGACGTCTTTCGCGTAAGACATTGAAACCTCCAAATCTAAATATTTATACTGCTTGCCCATGCCCGTGAACGGGACGACGCGCGGATATTTTCCCCCTACCCGCGGCCGATAAATACGGACATGAACGAGTATTTTCTCTCTTTAACGATACCGCAATAACCCTATCGGCCTCCTTGACAACTCAAAGGATATTTTATGCAATGAAGATTCTATATCGATTTTCCAAAAAACGCAATCGTGAAATCGTTCCCTCTCAGTAGTGATAACAAACCATTTTGTCATTGCGAGGCGTCATGGTGAGCTTGCCTGTCTTCACCTTCGGAGAAGGAGACAGGCCGAACCATAGCCGAAGCAAACTATTTAATTACTAGATATATAAATTAAACAGACTGCTTCGTCGCTTCGCGTCTCGCAGTGACAAAAAATCATGTATATTATGAGTTCGTTAAATTCCCCTCAGTTTACCGCTCCTTGTAGCATACGACGGACTGGTTCTGGGTATCCGCGTAGAGCCTCAGGTTCGCAAGCTCGGGGATTTCCGATGTATCCAGCACCTTGATGACAGCTTCGTACTCCCCGGCGTCCGGCAGGAGAGACGTCAGCTTATTCGGCGCGTTTTCAAAAACGGCGCTTTTCAGCACGGTGTCCTGCCTGTCGGGATAGACCGCGAGGTAAAGGATATCGAAATCGACGAGGTCGTTGAAGAAATGCGTCCCGAGCGATACGTCGGGAACAATCCCCTCGCTCATCGCGACGATCTCGCAGAGGTACTCGATATTGCTGATATCCGAGAACGCGACCGGTACCCCGAGCGACGGCGTAGTCGTACCCCATCTCCCCGGCCCCATCAGCAGGATTTTCCTCTGCTTCTTGACACCTTCTTTCTTCACGATCTTGCCGATCATCTGCGCTACCGTGTATTTATCGCTGATCCGCAGTTCGGAATACTTGTTCGGGACGACATAGATCACCCTGTCGATCATGCCGATCCGGCTTTGCCCGATCACCGGGCCGCCCGTCCTGAACACGATATCCTCTTCGCCGATATCGGGCGAGATTTCCGCGATTGCGCCTTTATTCTTCGCCTGGAACGGTCGGCACTGCACGAGATTGATCTTGATTCCGCCGTCATCCGTGAGGTTCGCCGTAAACTCGACGTCGACCGGGTAACGGTACGCCTCGTGGATCACACGGAGCATTTCGCGCATATTCGCCACAAAGTCCGTATCGCGGAGTATCCCGTCGAACGTGATGATGCCGGAATAGGCGCCGCTCTTCCCGCTTTCCTCGACACGCTTCTCCATTTCGAGGTCTCTCGACGCGATCAGGTCGATATTGAGGTCGGGACTGAATGCCATCACCTCTTCGAAGTCAAGCGACACAAGCCGGTTGGCGTTGAGGTCGAGCACATCGACCCGTTTCTGCGAGTAGCGCCGGAGTTCGTCGGCGCCGCTCTCAGGCCGGCGTTCGGGAGCGTTCAGCGCGACAATCCGGGTGTAGTCCGAGTCGGAACGGTCGACCGCGCGGGTGCCGAGCCCGAAAACGAGCCGGAGCATTCCCGACGCGGGATCGATATAGTCGCTCCAGACGTAGGGATTAAACGAATAGGCCACGCCCGCGATATAAGGATAAAAGATATTCGAATGCATATCTCCCGATACCCGCTGGACAAGGAGAGACATCTGCTCGTCGCTCCCCAGAAGGTCGAACTGCGCGCGGTAGAGCAATGCCTTCTCGCTCATCGTACTCGCGTAGATCGTCTTGATCGCGATCATCAGGTCTTCGAGGCACTTCTCGCGCGGGCCCCTGTTCGGGCGGAATACGCTCTCGTACTTGCCGGAGAATGCGTTGCCGAAGTTGTCCTCGAGGAGACTGCTGGAACGGACTATGATCGGCGACTGCCCATAATAGTCGAGCATATCGGAAAAGAACTTGACGATATAATCGGGGAAGCGCCCTCTGTGGATCAGGCGGCGGGCGTGCTCGGCGTGCTGGAGGAAATGATCGAGGTCTTTCTGCTGTTCGCGCGCCCACCAGCACCCGTTCTGCACGAGAAAGGTATAGAATATGTCGGACCCGATATAAAACGAATCGTGGATTTCGAGAACACTGTCGAGCCGGGGTTCGTTCTTACGGAGGATCGCCCGCGAAAGGAGCATACCGACCGACTTCCCGCCGATCAGCCCCGTCCCGATGATCCGTTTCCCGATCTCGAGCACGTCCTCGAGAGTAAAATACTCCCGTACCAGTCCGAACAGTTTCTCATCACGGGTGATAGACATCCGAAGGAGTTTATCGAGGATCGCGTCCTCCGCTTCGGGGTCGCGGATACCGTTACGGATATTCTCGAGGATCGTTTGGCCTTCCTTGAACGTCCGGTTCCAGATATCGTACTGGCGGCTCGCGGATTCCGAGCCGATCAGCGGCTGGCTCGCGAGGATCGCAGCATTGAGAGAACTGGATGTCACCGGAACGAACTCATCGTCCTTCCAGTGATGAAGCATGTGCATGGTGGTGGAATAACGCTGTTCCACCTTGATCGGGTGAATATAGACCTTATCATTATAATGGTAGATATCGAGAAAAAGCTGGGTGGTATCGACAATGGGCGAAGTCGCATAGGAAGAATGCTTGAACTTCTCGATCGCGAAATAGGCGATCGCTTCCATATCGAGCAGGAAGGGACAAGTCAGCATAAAGAAGTTGGCAAGCATCTGATCGCTGAACCAATCCGCCGCGAGGTCGGAAAGACAATCGAAGACATAGCATCCGCCGCGCCCGTTCTCGTGAACGATCTGGTGCAGATCGAGCACGAAGCTCTCGAACCCGTTCTCGGGATTGAGCACGAACGTCTTGACATCGGGATTGTCTACGATCAGGGGCGGGTGCTTGGAGAAACGGAAATAAGTGACCGGCTGGCCTCTGCGTAACGCCGTGTCGCAGAACGGTTTGACGAAGAGCCGGTAGTCGTCCAGAGAATTGATCTGCCAGACGATATTATCGCCCGGGATGAGTTCCTTGATGATACTGTCCAGACCGGGCAATCCCGTACTGTATTGAGCTTCGGTCACGGCGGTCGAACCTTCCTTCTTCCCCGCATCACGGCTATCGGGGGAAGTGTGCGGACACGACTCCTTACATGAATCTCCGGCGCCGTCCGCCGGAAAAATTTTCCCCCTTTTCCCGGTTTCGGGTAGTCTGTTCATGGAAAGAACGCTGTCCTCTATGATCACTCTATTTATCACATGGTAGTTGTTACTTCAAATCGCTCTCGTTTTCGATAAAAAGGTCTTTGTCCGGCTCGGCCTTCTTCGCGGCATCCATTGCCGCCTCTGGAATCGGAGCGGCTTCCCTCGCCGCCTCCGCGATCGACATCCCGCTTGCCTCATGTTCCGGTTTCGGAATGTCGTCGGGAAATACATACGGGGTTTTCTCTTTTCTCTTCGCGAAACTATCTTTTATTTCGCCCAGTTTCTTGATAATCCCATCGTCCTCGAGCACATTTTCGATATTCCGGCTGTCATCGAACTCGAGATTGACCGGGATCGGGTAACGGACGACTTCTTTCTTGGAATTGATATAGATATTGACGACTGGTTTGAGGGATTGCGGAAAACGGTAATCGATCACCTCGCCTACTTCGCCTGAATTCAGGAGCACATAACAGCCCTTCGTGAAAATCTCATTCTCGGTCAGGTATTTCGGCATATCGTCGACAAACGCACGCGCGAGGCGCGGAGCGAACGCAATACCGCTGTCTTTCTTGATCTGCGAAAGCGCGTACCAGTACGGACGCGCGGGCTTATAGGGGCGTTCCGATGTGACTGCGTCGAACACGTCGGCCATACTGACTATCTGCGCGATCTCGCCGATCTGCTCGCCGCGCAGGCCGAACGGGTATCCCTTGCCGATGTGTTTTTCGTGGTGAAGGAGGACGACTTTCTGAATCAGCGTCCCGAAGTTCGACTGCGAACGGATAATCTCGTAACCGAAGACCGGATGTTTTTTCATGATCTCGAATTCTTCCCGGGTTAAACCTAAAGGTTTATTGAGGATTTCCTTCGATATCATCATTTTGCCGATATCGTGAAGGAGGGCTCCGGTACCGATAATCTTCAGGCCTTTTTCGTTGTAGTTCAGCTTTTTGGCAAAAAGGATCGACAGCAGGCAGACATTGATGGAATGGGTGTAGGTGTAGTCGTCGTATTCCTTTAGTTCCATGAGGTTGAGGACTGTCCCCTCGGATGTCGAGATATTGTTGATGAAGCCGTCGACAATCTCGTTTACCCCCTTTTCGGGAATGATCGCTTTCGAGGTCACGGCCTGTTCGAGCTCATGGGAGATATCCACCGCTTTTTTAAGGATTTCTTCGGAAACCATCGGGTTTCCCGTTCCTTTATCGTTAACCACCCGTGCGCGTGTGTAAAATACTTTCTGGATTCCGCGTTCGATCAGTTTCTTGATCGCGTCTTCGGTAAACGGGGTGTTTCCTGCCCAGACCTTCTCGCCGCTGTAAGTATACGCGTCGCCCTTCAGGATAATCCCGGGATAAAGAAACTTTACAAAGAGTTCAACTCTGAACTCGTTTTTTCCGTCAGACATAAATTCACCTTATACCAAATTTTTCAGAAAATCCGCGCCTTGTACTAAATTGATTTTTCTAAAAACAAAATGATTTCCACACTCGGGAGTCAGCCCGAAAAGTGAATAAACGTTGATCGTGAAATTCGCGATCACCTCGCTCTTCAAATCCTTAGATATCCCTTCGAGATCCATCGGAGTGAGAGGGAACGGAACCTTGCAAATCACGTAACTGGTATCGCTTTGTTTGATGATCCAATAGTTCTGCTGTTTGATAATCTGGCTCGCCGTGCGCAGACGGAGAAACCGGCCGACATAGTCCTGAAACTGAACTGTATTTTTTGAAAGGATATTTTCCATCTTGGGGTTGTCGAGCAATACACGGTATTTTTTCAGGATATCCGGCAAATCCTTATAGTTTTTATCGATAGTCGCGGCGTCGCGCCAGAGATAAAGCGCGCGGTAAACCTCGCCGTCCTTAAATAAGGCGCTCCCGGATTCATATAGAAGCGCCACCTTTGTGCTCGGCGACACCACGTTCAGGTAACGGTTCGAGAAATCCATGATGCGCTGCAGGTTGTTGGACCGCACAAGAACATTGACTATTTTCAGCAGCACGTCCTCGAAAATCATCTTATCGTTCATCAGGTTCGACAGCGCATCCACCGCCTTATCGTAACGCTTTGTGAGCGCAAGGGCGTCCGCCAGATAATAGACCGCATCCTTATAATCCGGGTCGGAATTCTGCATCTTGGCTACTAATGGCTCAAGATGACTCGCGGCATCGTTAAACTCGTTCAGATGGTAGCATGACTTCCCGAGAAGAAGCCTTGCCTTGACATTGTCGGGCTTGATCTTGACCAACGTCTCGAGATACCCCTTAGCCTTCTGGAAATTCTTTGTGTCGAAAAGGAGACTGGACGCCTCGTAAAGCACCTTGCTATGGGTGGGAATTTTATCGAGCACCAGCAGGAAATATCCGAGCGCTTCCTTATACATCCGTTTCTTTTTATACAACTGCCCGACTTTCAGGTAGATCTGGGGCTTCATTTCATCGTTGTGGGAGGAGGACGCCGCGACAGAGGCTTTTTCGTAGTAATGGGCGGCGGAGTCGTAATCATGGAGCCCTTCGTAAGCCTGCGCTATGTAATACTTGACCACATAGTCGTTGGGATTGCCTTTCTGGTGCTTCTGCGCGAGTGCAAGAGCCTTGCTGAAATTACCTGTTTTAATTAAACTTTCAACCGAACCCATGGCGTTGTCTTTTTTCAGATAACGGAATACGATTATCAGGATGACTGCCACCACCCCGATTCCGAGTGCGATCCAGAAAAGAAAAGCGACATCACCCCATTTTAGTCCGGGATTCATTGAAAACTCCTTTATTTACGCACATATTATAGAATAAAACTTCCGAATTGAAAAGAAAAAAAAGGAAAAATCGTATTATTATTATGTGAAAAAAAGGCCGTCTTTTCGGGTGTATTAACGAAGTCATGAAGTGTACGATTTTTTGTCACTGCGAGCCTGCCTTCCTGTCCACCTTCTGACGAAGGCGGAAGGCGGGCTACCGAAGGTAGACAGGACGCGAAGCGGCGAAGCAGTCTATTTAACTTATATATTCAGTAATTAAATAGATTGCTTCGGCTATGGTTCTGCATCCCGACGATGAAGTCGGGGCAAGCACTCACCATGACGCCTCGCAATGACAAAATGAGTTTGTCATCAAGCCCTTTCGGACGGCCTGAATATTGTACTAGTTTAGGTAGGTGTAGAGGTGACGGCTGTCTTCGCTGTTCTTCATCTGGTCGAGAGCGATCTT
This sequence comes from Spirochaetes bacterium GWF1_51_8, assembly GCA_001829415.1. GTDB lineage: Bacteria > Spirochaetota > Brevinematia > Brevinematales > GWF1-51-8 > GWF1-51-8. Next base: position 18,366 of record MIBE01000003.1, on the reverse strand, counting down.
CTCGAGCTGGCGGATGCGTTCCTTAGTGAGTTTCATCTTTTCGCCGATCTTGCTCAGCGACTGCGGCTCCTTGCCGTTCAGCCCGAAACGGTACTCGATAATCTCCCGTTCGCGCTCCCCGAGCCTCTGGAGAAGAGTCTGGATATTCTCCTTGAGACTGGCGTAGATCGCGACATGATCCGGATTGCTCGCTACATCGTCGGTCTCACGGCTGAAGATCACTTCGTCCGCGCCGGAGGTATCGTCTGGAATCATTTCTTCCAGCGACGAATTGGTCGAGAGGTCGATCAGTTTCTTGATCTCGTCCTTGTTCATCGAAAGTCCGCTCGCGATCTCCTCGTTATCGGGACGTTTCCCGTAAACCTTCGAGTAGTTCTCAATAAACTTGCCGATCTTCATCAGCTCGTTCGCGCGGTTCATCGGCAGACGCACCATGCGCGACTTTTCGGATATCGCCTTCATGATCGCCTGTTTAATCCACCACACCGCGTAAGAGATGAAATGCACCTCGCGGCGGTAATCGAACTTCTCCACTGCGGTGATCAGACCGAGGTTGCCCTCGCTGATCAGGTCGGCGAGCGGGATGTTCTTTCCCTGGTACTTCTTCGCGATCGAGATGACGAAACGCAGGTTGGAAACAATCAGCGTTTCCTTCGCGTGCCTGTCACCCTCAGAGGAACGAATCGCGAGGTTTATTTCTTCTTCACGGTTTAACAAAGGTATTCTATCGATCTCTTTCAGATACACGGAGATTGCGTTCTTTCTTAAAATCGATTCATACTTTTTCAGTTCCAGCGACTTATTCATAGCTTCTTTTGCTTCTATCATATCGTTCTCCTGTCTGTTTGCATATATATCGCAATCCGCGTACCATTCGCGAATATTTATATCTCGTTATCCTGCTATCAGTTATCGGATTCGTCCGGAAAGCCGCCCCCGGAAATATTGTGTCATTTCGACGCATGTTTTCAGCGGATTCCGGCGTGTTCGTATCATAATTCCCGCCATTCCGCGATAGGTTGCCGGATTCCCCGAAATCTGCTAAAATATGGAATAAAGGAGCCGAATATGATCGCTGGAATGGGTATCGATATCATCGAGATAGAGAGGATTAAGGGTGTTTTCGAGAAGCGCGGGGAGAAGTTTATCAAACGGGTCTACACCGAGGACGAATTGAAATACTGCCACACCTTCGCCGAGCCGTTCACCCATCTCGCGGCGCGTTTTTCCGCGAAGGAGGCTTATTATAAGGCCGTGGGCTTCGGCGTGATCTCGTTCCATGAGATCGAGGTGTACAATCTGCCGACCGGCAAGCCGGAGATCAGGCTTCACGGCGAAACGCTGGCGCGCTGGGAGTCGATCGGCTCGCCCCGCATCCATGTGTCATTATCGCACAACCGCTTGATGGCCACGGCAGTGGTGGTGCTGGAGGGGGAGCGGCTGAATGGCGGAAACGGTACATAAACCTTCGATTTAAGGGGGAAACAATGACCATCGTATTTGTCGTTAATGGGATAATCTTTTTGGTATTAGGCATACTCGTTTATTTTCACGCGGAAAACGGTTCCGCCGCTCTGCAGGGAACAAACATCCAAAACAATCCGTCCATCGCGGAACAAACAACGCGAATCGGAATTCAGTACGGTGTGTCGATACTATTTATTGTCATCGGCTCTGTTTTACTTATTTTAAGTCTTATCGGACTAATCAAAAAGCTGAACAAATCGCGTCTCGCGAAAAGGATTCTTCAAACCGGGATCGAGACTGACGCTCTTGTCACTTATGTCGATAGAAACTTCTCCATTTTGATCAATAACCAGCCGGTCTATTCCATTGTCGAGTACGAGTACAGGGATAATGAAGGAAACGAATATACTGATAGAAAGGACAGGGTGCCTTCCGAAACGGTGGTCAGGAGCAATATCGAAACGGGGTGCACGATCAGGATAAAGTACCTTCAGGAAGACCACTCGAAAAGCGAACCGGTTATATCCTAAAACCGGAATGAGCGATTCGACAAGCTATACCGCGATTCCGCGCATCCGCAGATAGCGACGACTGTGGTGATGGAAAAAATAGTAACAACTGACAAGTAGAAAGTGAAATTCTATTTGCACTCACAATCGTAATCTTCTTCAACTTCAGAGATTGTGTATTTTTTTTTAAAAGAAAAGATACCCTTTTCTTTATTCCATGATAAATCGATTTTTCCATATTTATATTTTGTGATTACCTTAGAGTAATAGTCATTTTGATCAATTCCATATTTATCATGAGAATTATCGAATGGATCAATTAAAAAATAGATTTCATGAAAATATACTGAAACAGTTGTACCATGTTGGGGTAATATATATTCAAGTTGATAGATCTGATATTTTTTTTCAGGTAGTTTTAAGCTTTCATCCCAAAAAGTTTGAAAGTTAATATTTGGAAGAACTTTTCCATTTATTTTATAATATTTCTTATCTTTATATTCTAAAAAAATAGCACTAAAACTATTTGTTAATTGCTGCCTAAAAATCCTTGTAGTAAAACCAAATACTTTTTCCTGTTTTGAATCTAGAAAATAGGTAAAATCAACATAATAAACACTTTCGTTTATATTAACACTTATATGAATGAAAGCATTTTTTTTATCAATAACTACATCATCAATTTTTGCCCATTCCAATGATGATTTCCCGTGAATAAAATTACTCATTATATTATACCCTTTTTGATTAAACTCAGAAAAAAAGTCATTAGGGAGTAATAAAAAGTAATCGAGTACATTTTGAGGATTTTTTAAATTAACATCTTTCAGTGAAAAATACGATCCTTTACTGTCTAGTTGATTTTTACTTGAAGTAAGCATAGTGGTTGTAGAAAAAAGTAATAATAAAACATAACTGGTAATTCTTAACATACTTTCCTCCTATGAAAATGTAAAACCTCTAAAACCAACCCCCTTTCATACATCTATCGCCTCATTTTGGATGCGCTTCTTCAGGAACGGATTTGTAAAACTACTGTTAAGAATCACATCGACCGGATGATTCAGATTCCGTTCTATTATCTCCTTGATATGCACCAGCGCAAACAAGTCCGGCTGGTTCAATTCGACTACGATATCGATATCGCTCTCAGGAATATTTTCATTACGGGCAAACGAACCGAACAAAGCAAGCCGAGTCAAACCGAAATCCTCAGCAAAGCCGGACTTAAGGTTTTTCAATTCAGATATGATTGTTTCTCTGTCGAGAACAACTGTCATCATTGTTTTCTCCGATAATCAGCCTAAATGTATTTTACATTGATCGGAATGTTTTAACAAGTATTTATGTAACACACCGCAGATAAAAATAAAAGCGTCCCTTGCGGGGACGCTTTTATGGGTTTGTACTGTGTTGATCCGGTTACCGCAGGAGCTGGAGCATAAGCTGAGGCTTCTGGTTCGCCTGTGCGAGCATCGCTGTCGCGGCCTGAGTGAGGATCTGGGCTCTGACGAAATTCGACATTTCGTAGGCCATGTCCGTGTCGCGGATACGGGATTCCGCGGCTTGCAGGTTCTCGAACCCGACCATTAAACCCTTGGACGCGTGCTGTAAACGGTTCTGGTACGCGCCGAGGTCCGCTCTCTGCTTGCTGGCTTTGGTCAACGCCTGGTCGATCAGACCGATCGCCATGTTGGCCTTGTCCGGGGTGCTCAAGCTGATGAAAGAAGCGGTTTCGGGGTTGCCCACAGGAGCCTTGAGACCGAGACCCTGGGAGTTCATCGTGCCGATGTAGACTCTTTCTCTCTGGTCCATGTTCGCGCCCATGTGGAACCACATGCTGGCCATCACGGTGTTGGTGCCGGTAGGTTTCGCGAAACGTCCGGTCAGGAGGTTCATCCCGTTAAACTGCGCGTGCGACGCGATACGGTCGAGTTCGTCGATCATTTCGGAAACTTCGACCTGGATCATCATACGGTCGGTAACATCGTAGATACCGTTAGCCGCCTGCACGGCAAGTTCACGAAGACGTTGGAGGATCTGCTGGGATTCTTCAAGGTAACCTTCAGCAGTCTGGATGAACGAGATACCGTCCATGACGTTTTGGTTCGCGCGGAAGAGACCGCGGATCTGGGTACGCATCTTCTCAGACACGGCAAGACCGGAAGCATCGTCGCCGGCTTTGTTGATCTTCATACCGGATGAGAGCTTCTCGATGGACTTGTCAGCGTCCCAGTTGTTGACCGTCAGCTGTCTTTGGGAAAAGATCGCGCTGATGTTGTGGTTGATAATCATATCATCCTCCTTGATGATTTGGCAGCGACATCCTTGTCGCCTCTATTTAATATTTCGGTAGTTTCCCGTTTTCGATTATACTTACGGGAAAAATTTTTATTCGGGAAATTCAATTCCCCGCTTTTCATTTCCCCGCTTTCAGGTTATAATGAGCTAGTATATAAATGGGGATTCTTTTGAGTTTTTCGAACCTGACGCTGTTAGACCGGTATGTTGTCACTGAAAAAATCGGAGAGGGCGGGATGAGCGAGGTCTTTCTCGGTAAAGACCTTGTTTCCGATACGCGCGTCGCGGTTAAACTGCTCAAGTCGCATTCCCTGTCCAACCGGATCGAAGATATCATCCGTTTCCGTTTCGAGGCGAGCACTATCCTCAACATGGACCATCCGTCCATTGTCAAGGTCTTCGAAGTCGGCGATGTCGATACTATCGAGGCGGGCACTGTTCCGTTCATAGTCATGGAGTATCTCGACGGCTCGAACCTGCAGGACACGATCCGCCAGTCGATGAAGTCGTCTATCGAGAAAAACCTCACCATCTTCATGTCGATTACCGAAGCCCTCGAATATATCCATAACAAGGGGATAGTCCATAAGGATTTGAAACCCGGCAATATTATAGTAGACAAACGCGGCCGGGTGAAGCTGATCGACTTCGGGATGGCGCAGATGAAAGACTTGTCGCGCATCAGCGACCGAGACCTGATTATCGGTACGATCAGCTATATGTCGCCCGAGCAGTCCGGTATCCTGAAACGCGGCGTGGACGAACGGAGCGACCTGTACTCGCTGGGCATACTGGGCTACCAACTCTTCACCGGCGAACTGCCGTTCAACAGTACCGAAATCTCCGCGCTTATCCACCAGCATATCGCGAAAATCCCCGACAACCCATCTACCATAAACCCGAAGATTCCATTATCGCTCGAGAAGATCATCCTGAAGCTGATCGAGAAGGAGCCGGAGAAACGTTACCAGACCGCGAGAAGCCTTTTGAACGACCTAAAGCTCCTTCGCGACGGTAAGGAAGCGTTCGAGATAGACCGCTCCGATATCATCGGCAGCCTGACCTACCATGCCGAACTCGCCGGGCGCGGGAACGAGATGGCGCGGCTGTGCAAGTTCTATATCGACGGCATCGCCGGTAAGGGAAGGGTGTGTGTTGTGAGCGGCGAGGCGGGAATCGGAAAAACCAGGCTGCTCGAGGAAATCCGCGGGCTTGCTCTCACAAAGGGCATTCCCTGCATCGAAGGCCGAAACTATTCTGGCACTTCGCTCAAAACCCCCTACCATTCTCTCCGCGAGGCGATCGAGGAATACATCCGGCACTTCGGACGTTACCCAAAGGAGAAACAGGACGCAGTCCGCGCGGCGGTCAGGGAGAAAACCGGCGACCTCGGCGAAATCCTGATTAAGCTCTCCCCATTGACACGCGAGTTGATAGGCGAATGCAAACCCCTTGAGGAAATTGAGATCGAGAAGGAGAACCAGCGCTTTCTCACCTTTATCTCTTCTTTCCTGACCGCGCTCGCGGATATCGAGCAGGGAATGGTACTGATGCTCGAAGATATCCATTACGCCGACGACGGCACCGTCTCGATCCTAAACGAGCTTTCCCATAGCATACAGGGGCATCATCTTTTTGTCGCCGCGAGCTACCGGCCCGACGACGTACCGAAAAGTTCCAAGCTGGAGCACTTCCTTCACGACAATCCCGATTTCGCGAAAACCGCGTTCGAGATCAGGCTTAACCCCCTCGGCTTGGAAGAATCGCGAAAGCTCGCCGGGGAAATCCTGAGCGGCGAAATGATCGAGGCGGGGACGCTCGACGAGGTTAACGAGAAGATTTACGATAAAGGACGGGGTAATCCGTTCTTCACTATAGAGCTGATCCGCCAGATGATCGAAGCGAGGATACTCTACCCCGATCAGAAACGTTGGAAGTTCAACCGCGCCGCGGCGCAAAAACTGGAATACTCCCGTTCGGTAGTCGATACACTGATGAAAAAGATACACGCCCTTCCGGGCGACGCACGGGAGATTGTCGCGGTAGCCGCCGTGTTCGGCAAGCGGATTCCGCTCGGCTTCCTTCTCCGGATGTTCCCCGGTATGCCCCCGGACAACATCGTCTCCGCGGTAACCCAGGCTGTCAAGCTGAACCTGCTGAGCGAAATCTCCGGCGAACGCGGTTACGCGTACTTCGCGCATGACCGTGTGCGGGAAGCGTTCTATAACCTGAACAGCCCCGAGATGAAAATGGCGCTCCATCTCCGCGCCGCGACATTGATCGAGGAAAGCGACGAGTATAAGGAAAATCCCAGCCTGTACGTGTTCGACCTCGTCAGGCATTTCATCGATACCGACAACGAGGATAAACTGCTCCATTACGCCTCGAAGGCCGGACGCATCGCCAAGGAAGCGTTCGCCTACGAAGAGGCGATCTCCTATCATGAAATCTGCCGGATGCGGTTTTGGGAAAGGGAAAACATTCCCGATTGGCTCCATGCGCAGATAGAGATCGCGAACCTCAACCTGACTATCGGGAATAACGACCTCGCGATAGAGTTTTTCAAGGAAGCGCTCTCGTTTATCAAAGACCCGTTCGAGAAGAGCCGAGTCTACTGCAAACTCGGTAAGGCGTACTACCAGAAAGCCAATATGGAGCTTTTCGAGAAGTACGCGAGACTCGGCCTCGCCCTCCTCGGAGACCGTCTGCCGAAATCCCGTACCATCGCGCTGATCGGTTTCTTTAAAGAAATGATCAAGTACTTCTTCCTGAAACTGATCCCGAAACCGAAGCATATCACCCGGAACCCCCGGAAGCGTGAAAAGATGCGTCTCAGGTTCGAGTTCTACCGTTTCCTCAATATCGGATACGGCCTCTCCGACCCGCTCAAGTCAATCCGGGCGATTATGAGAAGTATGAACTTCACCTCATGGTATCTCCCGAATACGCCGGAGAATATCAACGCCCTATCAATGTACGCAACATTGCTGACATACGGGAAGCAGTTCTCGATGGCGGATAAGGTATTCCGTAAGGCCATCGCTATCGGTGAAAAGATCGGCAGTAGCGACGCCAAGACGAACGCCCAGTTTTTCTACGGCCTGCATAAGCAATGGGCGGGCGAGTTTCAGGAATCGATGGAACTGTTCAGGAAGCGTATGGAGTATCTCGACCAGATCGGCGACCTGAAAGAAAAGGTGCTTGTCGTCAACAATATCATCAACGACTATATCTATACCGGCGACTATTCCAATGCCGAAGAAATGAACCGCAAGTTCCAGCAGATCGGGCTGAGCTCGAAGGATAACTACGCCGTCGCCGCGTTTCACCAGGAGCAGATGCTGATCCATCTCGAACGGGGTGAAATACAGCAGTCGATCCAGTACGGGAAGCTGGCTATCGAAGAGGGGAAAAAACAGGATCAGATCTTTGTTTACGCGCAGGCTCTAATCCACCTTGCCAACGTCCTCATGGAAAAAGGCGAGTATTCCGAAGGGAAACAGCTCATCCGCGAAGGGAGATTGCTGCATGAGAAATACCGCTTCATGTACCAGTACGTCGATCTGCTCTACCCTATCGAGGCCGAGATCTATCTCGCGGAATACCTCTCGACCCAATACCTTCTCAAGCCAGGTGAAAAGTCCGAAGCCCTGAAAAAAATATCCGCCCTCTGCCGCACCGCGCTGAGAAAAACCCGTCATATAGCGACTTTTTACCCGAACGCGCTCCGGGTGAACGCGAAGTTCCTTTTCGCGAGCGGCTATACTAATATGTCGTCGAACTATTTCCAGAGAAGCATCGACGCCGCGAAGAAAATAAACCGGAGATATGAGACGGGACGAGGGTACTACGAGTATGGACTCGCGATGAAACAGATGCAGAGGTATTCGGAAAGCCACGCGCTTTTCGAAGAAGCCTATAAGATTTTCTGGGAAATCGATTCCCGGATGTATCTCCAGCGATGTTCCGAACTGCTGGGCATCCAGTCGAATAAAGCCGAAAGTTCGACTTCTATCGAAAGGCTGAAATATAAAGAAAGGCTGTCGTCGGTGATAGCGATCACCCGCGATATCAGCTCGATCCTGAACATCAACGAGCTCCTCGATCACATCCTGCGTAAGGCGATCGAGGTCACCGGGGCTCAGCGAGGATATCTTTTCCTTGCCGAGCCGCTCGATAACGAACTGCTCCTGAAGGTTAAATACGATATCTCCGGCGCGCAGACCGAGGAGTACTCCCGCAATATTATCCGGACGGTCTCGGAGACGAAGAAGGCGCTTTTAACTACCAACGCCGAGGCGGACGCCGAACTGATCCGCTTCCAGAGCATCGTGCGCTACAATCTGAAATCCGTCCTGTGTGTGCCGATTCTGCGTCACGAGTCGCTGGTCGGGGTCTGCTACCTCGATAACCCGCTGTCGAGTTTTGTGTTCACCGACGAGGATATCGAACTGCTGAACGTCTTTATGAGCCAGGCCGCCGTCGCTATCGAGAACGCCCGCATCTACGCCGAACTGGACGCGTTCAGCCGCTCCCTCGAACAAAAGGTCGAGGAGCGCACCCGTGAGCTCTCCGCCGCATACGAACGGCTCAAGGAGAACGACCGCGCGATGATGCAGGACTTGAAGCTCGCGAAGACATTCCAGGAAAGACTCCTACCGTCTGCCGATATCGACCTCCCCGGGATAGAACTGATCACCAAGTACCTACCGCTCAATATGGTCGGCGGCGACTTTTACGACATCTCGGAGATCAAGCCCGGGTGGTTCAGGGTGTTCATCGCGGACGCGTCCGGGCACGGGGTTCCCGCCGCGCTCATCACCATGATCATCAAAAGCGAGTATGAGAAGCTGAAGCACCTGATCGAAAAACCCAGCGAGCTTCTCGAAGTGCTGAATAACGAATTCCTCATTTCATACTATCACCTCGCGGTATTCTTCACGAGTTTCATCGCGGATATCCGTATGAAGGAACACCGGATCGATTTCTCTTGCGCGGGGCATCCCTACCAGTTCCTGATCCGCAAGAATATCGTCGAACGGCTCGGGTCGCCGGGTAAACTCGTGGGTTTCAAGTCCAACGAAGTGTATATGTCGAATTCGGTGGCGTTTGAAAAAGGGACCCGGCTTTTCCTGTTCTCGGACGGCTTATTCGAGGAATTTAACGAGAAGGGATCGGAGTATGGGGAAGAACGGCTCCTCGCGGCTGTCGACGAGCACCGGAAACGAACATTGACCGATATGACGGACGCGGTTGTCAGCGACGTCCTTCTCTTCGCGAATAATACAGAACTGAACGACGATATCACCGTCATCGCGATGGAGTTCAACGGGAAGAAATAATCAGCTTTTCTTCATGACGATCCCGGAGCTTTCGCGAATGTGTCATTGCGAGGAAAACCGTCAGGTTTTACGAAGCAATCTGCCGCTGATACAAACTGCTTTACCCTGCTTGTCAAAACGTTCACGATTCAGAGTGATAACAGTCCTGCCGATTCGTACTTTGTCATCAATGTGACTCCCTATTTCAAATGAAGATAAATTTCAGCTTTTCTTCATAACGATCGCGGGGTCCTCGTGGGGGATGTAGTCCACACATAAGAGCGCCCTGTCGTCGTCGCGCGGCTGTTTGCCGCAGAAACGGCTGATGTCCTCGCTGATCGCGTCGACAAACAAAGTGATCTCGAGCTTTGCGTGCCTCTTCGCGGACGCCATCAGGCTATCGTAACCCCAGAGCTTCTTGGCCTCGTTACGCGCCTCGACAATCCCGTCGGTATACAGCAGTATCCTGTCGCCCGCTACCAGCTTCATGCTTTCCGTTTTCCATTCGAAATCCTCGAAACTCCCGATGATCGTGCCCGGGGTGTTGAGGACAAACGATTCTCCTGTGGAACGCCGGAGCAGGATCGCCGGATGGTGACCGGCGCTGCTGTACTGGAACTCTTCCGTTTCGAGATTGAGGATACAGTAATAGGCGGTGAGGAAGTACTCGAGGTCGCCGATAAACTCGTAAAGGTCTTTATTCACATCATGGATCGTATCGGAGGGAGAGACGCCCCAACGGGAATGCGTATTGAAGTCGACCTTGACCATCGCGGTGATCAGCGCGGCCGCGACACCGTGGCCGGAGACGTCGGCGATCAGGAAGCCGTAGCCGTTCTTCCCCACACGGATGACGTCGTACAGGTCTCCTCCGACGGACTCCATCGCCTCATACCTCGATCCGAACCCCAGTTCAGGGCGTTTAGGCATCCGCTGGAGATCGGGAAGGATATGCTCCTGCACCCGTTTCGCCATCTGGATTTCCCTGAGAATGGATTCCGTATGGGTGAGCAGGGTGCGGTTCAGGTCGTTTAGCTCGGCGGTGCGGCTTGTGACCTGTTTCTCCAGTTCGGAGTTGTATGCGCTGATCTTCTGGTTGATACTCAGGAAGCGCCGGATGAAAATCACGACGAACGAGAGCAGGAAGAAAAACATCCCGTAGTGCACGGTGCTCTTATTGCCGGGGAGTATTTCGAGCGCGCTCAGGACGTTATAGATACCGAACAGGATCATGAAGCCGAATCCGGCCGCGTAGATACGCGCGTCCACATCGCCGTCGATCATATACCTCACCGCGAGCGCGATCAGGTACACCCCCCCGATCATGATCATGACCTGCACTGTCAGGAGGAGATGGATAAGCGGGATGATCCCGGCGAGGTCGAGCCCGACAAAAGCGGCGGCGGCGACAAACAGCACCTGCGCGAGCCTGAGAACGAAAATATTGTTCTTCGATATGAAGGTATAGTAGAACGCGAGCGTGATCGTCGGAGGGATGAGGTTAAGAGTGAGAAGTTCGATATACGACCAGACGCCCTGATCCATGACCACCTGCATCCTCAGGTCGGACTTCGAGAAAATGTAGTACCCCGCGCAGACCGCGAATGCCCCGAACGCCGCATAGGAAAAGCCCTCGCGCTTCCGGAAGATAAGCTGAAGGATGCCCGCGAAAATCCCGAGCGCTATCGAGACGATAGCGAGGCTGAATTTGACGATATCCGAATTGACCACCGACGCCCAGAACGTCCCTTCCGAGCCGATCCACACCCAGCCGTATATCCCGACAAAGATACGGTAGGACTGCACACGGATATAGACTGTTTTCCCGGCGAAGTTTTCCGGTAACGGGACGATATGCCACGATCCGGTATAGGTCAATGGCGACGTGTAGAACGGTTTGCCGTCGATATAGAAGGTACTGCCGGTCGCGATCTCCGTATCGAAATAGAGCGAAGGGTGTTTCCATACCCCGGCGGGAAGTGTCAGACGGTACCAGATCACGGTTTGGCGTTCGCCCCACGGCGGGTTGCCGTCGAGCACAAGTGGTTTCCATCCCGATACTTCAGGGGTGGGATCGAACAAGGAATTGGATACCGAGTATCCCGGCAGGTCGCCCCAATAGAACTCCCAGCCGTGGACTATTTTTAACGGCGCGGTTTCTAACGGTTTCTGCGCGGTTTGACCCGCGAATAAAGGATAATTGATACAGAGCAGTATCCACACCTCAAGTGTAAAACGAGCCGGCATATTTCCGCCTTTTTTCACCCTGAACTGCCCTTATTATATTTCGGGAAAGCCGCGATGTCAATAGAGGATATGAATGACGGGAAAATCAGGCCGGACGCTTCCCGGTTCTCTCGATACAGAGGATACAGCGGCCGTCCTCGGCTGAAACGCTCCCGCGGAATACCGCGAAATCTCGAATGCTCTTTATATCATATATCGGGAATATGACAACTATTGAATCGATATTTTATACAGCGCGTAATGAAAAAGAGGGGATAAACTCCGGTATCCCCTCTTTTGGATAGTATTTATTCTGACAGATTGAGCGAGGAAATATCAATAACCCAGAGACCATCCAAATCATCTATACTTCTCCCAGAAATACTGTCATATCCTCCGGGAACATAGGTGACTTTAAATGCGATTTTCTTCAAATCGGACGAGATGAATCCTTGCGAATCCCATACCAGAGGACTTTGAATAGGTTCGGTAAGCGTTACGCCGGGTTCATTCAATAATGATGATTGATAATTCACCCCGTCCATGGAGTATAAATCCGAACACGTTTTGTCGACAAGATCGACAATCGCAAGCCCGTAATCCCTGAAATCGGGGTAAGTAATCGGTTTTCTAATAACCAAATATTTTTCTTTAGGCGACGCGCTTTCAATGGAATATGCAAATCCGATTAAACTAGGAACGGAAATATGATTCGTCGAATAATCAAAAAGATTGATAAGCAAAAAATCGCCTTGACCGTCCGTCATAATAATATTAGAGTAAGTAACAATAAATCTTATACTGCCGGGTCCCGCGCTATGAGGGGGATAATCCACTTTTGCTAAAAACTGCATATCAAAATCAAGAATATATGAATCGGTGTCATATATCCTGACAATCTTCTTAGACGGACTGAAAGCAGGCCAATAACCGCCCGCATTCGTTCCGGGAAAATTGGTATATCCGGTAGACAAATCAACTATATCGGTGACGGCTGTTTTTGTTTCGAGCGACATTTCGTAAAATTTCAATATTGTTCCATAATCATAATATATTCCGAATATTTTATTCGATACATGCTGGTATCCTGAAATGGGTAATCCCCAAAAGTAATCGAGAGATTCGGCGGCTTTAGAAATAGTATCATAAAGATAAGCTCCGGATGTCCCTCCTGATGGTTTATACCTCACTATTACTCGATTGCTCGACAGCCATGCGCTTACGCTGTGAGTATTTTCGTATCCCGGCAAAATTTTCGTACAGACAAATCCCGCTTTTTCATATTTTAATATCGGGTCGTAATATAATCTATCTCCTCCGCCGCAGGAAGTTAATGTAAACGCAAACAAAAATAGAATAAAATATTTTTTCATAGTTTTTTCCCTCCCTTTATTTAATGAATTACCGGATACATCGCGAAATGAAAACCCTGGTTTTTAGGTTCCACGAAATCGCCTCCGTCATATCTATTGTCGTGAATGAAAAAGAATTGAGTATTATGAAAAATCATACCTCCAATTTTAATGCCCATTTCACCGACCCCATATATTACACGATAATGCCACTGATAATCCTTTTTACCGGTTCCGATTTTTTTACCGGTTCTCAGTGAGAGAAGAGGTAGTTTATCGTTGATTATGTAGTTTTTCGCGGTTTCCCACCAATGACAATGATGACCTTTCACTCCATATTGTTTGCCTGTTACGGATCGGAGCGCGTCGTTTAACAGCCACGGCCAACTGATCCCGTTCCACCCGGACGAACCCGTATTTTGATTAATTAAAACATAATCATTTGACCATTGAAGAGGTGTCTTGTATGCTAATCCAAATAAACCTATTTCAACCCAATGCAGAGAGGTAGGGCCGCACCAATACCAGTAGTCGCCAAAATTGTAATATTTCCAAATATCATTTAGACAAACCCACAAATTAGTACCGGCTATACTTTTCATTAACGGGGTATCAAACTGAGGTAGTGTATTGATTTTTTTAACAATACCAATCTTTGGGTATGCTTTGGAATTTGCTGCAATCGGAGGATTGTTCGTCTCGATAACAACATTGCCTTGAATCATTTCGTCGGAAAGGGCAAGAATGTTGCTCCTATCCTCTTCTATTGATATCCACAAACTCTCATTTTCAGCCCGGTTTTGTGTTTCCGCTTGTATCCCTTCCTGAATTATTGTATCATTGGTGAATCCGAGGTTTGAGCGAAGTTCCGGTGAAATATTCGTAATAAACTCTGTAAAACCTATATCAACGCTTACGTTTGTCAGTCCGCCGCTATCGGGATCGACAGCGAAAATTATGTCGTCACCCGGTACGGAAAGCGGCGCGAAGGCATACCCCGTTCCATTGGCGATGATTTTGAAATCCAAGCTTTGTAATAAAATCTTGCCGTAATCCTTCATTGTCTTAGTGATTTTTACTACCGGACCGCCGTCTTTTTTCTGCGCTACGGTCACGATCGCTCCGACTTCCTTACCATCCTGAATCACTCTAAACTCGTAATACTTCGGTTTGGATTCGCCGTCATAAAGAAGCACCGCTCGTTCCGAGAGGGTCGCGTTGACCCATCCGTATTCTTCCGAGAACGCTTCCAATTCCATTACAGCGAAAGGACGAGTTACCTTCCAGAACGTATACTCGCTTCCGAGATTCGTCACGGCGTCCAATTCTTCGGACGACGCATAAGGTGTGGGCATGATATTATTTTTGACGGCAGGATTATTCGGGACGGGAATCGCTGAGCAGGACAGGAAAAAGAGAGAAGCTA
>MIBE01000003.1:0-3660 GCA_001829415.1 Spirochaetes bacterium GWF1_51_8 | reverse complement strand
TTTCATTGAAAACCTCCTTTCTTATACGAAGGAAGTATAAATGGTAAATTATAGTTTGTCAATGAAAATGAATATAAATTTGCAATATGTGTTTATATTATTATCATATTCAATTATCCTGTTATTGAATTGATATCTTGTATAATTTGTTTCCCCTTTCCGCAATAAGAATCGAGTCCTTATAGAACACCGGCGTGGATTGGATGTTGTTCGGCAGCTTCAGCTTCGTGACCATCGAGCCGTACAGCCCGTCGAGGAAATTGACATTGCCGGCGGAATCGCATTGCACGATATAGCCCTTACCGTCGGCGGAGTACACCCCGGTCGGCGACGACCATGAGTAATTCGTCATCTCCCATCGCCAAATTTCCTCGCCCGTCGTTTTATCGAGCGCGACCATGAGGCCTCTATCGATAGTCTGGTAGTACGCGAGGGTGAAAACGACAAGGTTCGATAGGCTCATCTTGCCGATCATCGGCGTGGCGAACACTCCCCCGTTCCGTTCTGCGAGCGCCTTGCAGTAGTAACGGTTTTCCCAGACCGTGTCGCCGTTCAGCCCGTTGATCTTGCGGACATACGAGTACCCCTTCTTGCCCTGGATATCCACCTCGCACCCGGTGTAAAGGTACGGGACGCCGTTCTCGGACTCGATCACGATCGAGGCGTCGGTGTCGTCCTTCACGTCCTTGATCCAGACCGGCGTCAGGCTCATCAGGTCGACGCACTGGATCGTCCCGCAGTTGTCGCTGAAGTAGAGAAGGTTCTTGAATACCGCGACCGAGTTCTCGATCCCGTAAACCTTTTTCTTACCCCCGCCGGACTTATAGTGGTAGACATACTTATAGAGCTTCGGCGCGACCGAGATTGTTCCCTTCACCGGGTCGTAGGCCGTATTGAGCTTCGCGACATAGAGGATACCGTTCTCGCCGCCCGTAATCAGGATGTCCGAGCGGGAGTTGACTATTCCCGAGGAGTCGAAGCCGCCCCATGTCCTGTACGCGAGCGGGTCGGCGCCGGATATGGAATAGAGCAGCTTCTGGTCGATCAGGCTGAAGATGCGGTACTTCTGTTTCCCGTTCTCCGGAACTCCCTCGCCGACATAGAGTAACGGCAGGCCGCGCGGGTCGAGGGCCGGAGTGCCCTTTACCGGATTGCCGAGATAGATCGGCGGGCGCGTATTCACCCCGGTGGCGAAGTCGACGAAGTAGACCCTGCCGTCGAGCGAGGCGAAAATCACCTCGACAAACTCCGGGTCGAGCTTATGCTCCTTCGCGATATTCATATTCGATTTCTGCTGGGCTGTCCAATGCACCACCAGGGGTTGGCCGGTCCATCCGCCGCCCCCGCCCCAGACCGGCGACTGCCCGGTCTTCTTGCTCCATTCCACCGACATGACTATCTCCGACGACGACAGTTTCCCGATCGCGCCCCAGTCGCGCATCGGGCTTCCCTTGAATGTGAATATCCCTTCCTGGAACGAGTACGGTTCGATGAACGACTGGATCAGTAACGGCGAAATGCCGTCGACCTTCTTGCCGTCGAGGTAAACCTGGTACGAGATCGTTTTACCGATCAGTTCCTTCATCTCGGCCGTATTCGTCACGCGGATGAACGCGGGGTCGTCGATCAAAATCCCCTCGTCCCCCGCGAACTGTCCCAGCCCGTCGGCGGGAAGCTCGTCCATCGTGGCGATTTGTTCGGGCGCGGCGGAGATCAGAATCAGCAGTACGGCGAGGACAATCCCGCATACCGTGAGCCCGATCCCTATTTTCATATTTCCGGACATATCAGCCTCTTTAAAAATCACGGAATGAATAATCTCATGCCCGTCCGTCAATCTTCCGATTTATATATGGGCGGCATGATATTATTATCGGCTGAAAATAAAAAAATCCGCCCGTTAACGATAACCCGGCGAGGAACGTATGCCATTTATCGAAACAACGTCACCCGTTCAATACAGCGAAACCGTCAAAGCGAGCAAGGTATTTCTGACCTACTTCTTCAGCGACGGCTGTCCGCCGTGCAAGGACCTCTCCCCGAGGATCGCGTCACTGATGGACGAACTCGCGGATATCCCGTGGACGAAAATAGACCCGTCGGTATTCCCCGAGGTCGCCGCGCAGAATCTCGTCTTCACCGTGCCGATAGCCGCGGTATACGCCTATGGGCGCGAGGTGTTCAAAAGCTCCCGTTTCGTGGATATCGCCCAGCTCCGTAAGACGCTCGAAGCGTACAGGGACGCCGAATGAGGAATATCGGGCTGGTGCTCTCCTACGACGGGTCGGAATTCTTCGGGTGGCAGTTCCAGAAAAAGGACAGTCAGCCCACCGTGCAGGGCGAACTCAATAAAGCGATCGCGAAGCTCCAGCAGGAGCCGTTCAAGCCGCCTTCCGGGATCGGACGGACAGACCGGGGCGCGCACGCGATGGCGTACAACGCGAACTTCCTCACATCCAACCGGAGCATCCCGGCGGAAAAGTTCGCCCTAGCGCTCAACACATTCCTCCCGCGAAGCATCCGCATCCTCCGTTCGTACGAAGCCCCCGCCGGTTTCGACGCCCGTTTCTCCGCCCTCGCCCGCGAGTATGTCTATGTCGTCCTCACCTCGCCCAAGCCCCACCCCGTTTTCCGCGCCTACGCCCATTTTCTCGAACACCCCAGCGATATCGTCCGGCTCCAGACCGTCACCAAGGTCTTCCGGGGCGAGCACGACTTCCGCCGTTTCGCGAGCGGGCTCAGCCGTTCGAAGGTGAAAACGTCGGTCCGCGAAATCTTCTACTTCCGCGCGGCCGAACTGCCCGGCAGGATCGTGTTCACGATCAAGGGGAACGGGTTTTTGCAGGGGATGATCCGCACTCTCGTGTCGGTTTGCCTGAACTACGCCGACGGCAAGCTCACGCTCGACCAGATCCGCGGCGCCCTCGACCATGGCGAGAGACTCCCGTCGAAATACTGCGCGCCGGTTCCGGCATCTGGGCTGTATTTCAAACGGGGCTACTACTGCGTAGCCTAATCCCATTACAATAAAACTTGGCGTTTTTTTTATAATAGCCTGCGACGAATGGGGAAGCGGGGGGTTAGAACAACGAGGAGTATTCATTACTTATACGAATTTAGTGTCGATTTTGAGTTGAAATCCATTTCCAACTTTTTAATTATTGATTGTAATATTTTTTTATTTTCTTCAGTATGAAAATTATGGTTAATATTATTTCCTTTGAAAGGATTCAAAACTTTTAGATTTAAAGCACCATTTTTTAATTTTATTTTCTCTACCCATTCTTGTGTCAATTTGTTTAACATCCTTTCCATCTCATTAATTTTATTAACTGAATTTCTTCTATTTAAATTATTTTCGTATTCATCGAAATGCATAAAATAGTACTTGTATTTATAACTCTCATGATTTCCATCTATTTTATTTCTAATTTGTGAATGATTCTTATTATATGAGAAATGGTTTCCACATCTCGAGATTATGGGATTACATCCATCCCGATTATCACCGGTTTTTCCAATATATAAATAATCATTGTTCTTTTCTGATGCCCAAACAACATAAACTGCATAATTTCTTTTTAGTACTTCCCCCTCAATGGTAAAAGTATTGGTGGCGTAACAAACAAGAGACCTCCAGTCTAAACAAGCCTCAGATTG
>MIBE01000002.1 GCA_001829415.1 Spirochaetes bacterium GWF1_51_8 | reverse complement strand
CGATGTAGATATCGAGCTTCTTCTTTTCAGCGTCGAATTCAATATCTTTCACAAAATACGGCTCGGTGATCCCTAGAGCCATCTCGAATAGTTTATTTTGCATGGAGTATTATATCCTATCAATTCTGATTTATCATCTTTACCCACTCGTTTGGCGAAAGAACCTTATTATCAAATACTGGTATATTAATAAAATAAAAAAGAATATAAAACATATATGTAACATATTGTTTAACAATACGTTGCTTGATATGTGAATATTATTGTGATAGAATATGTTACATCAACATCACAGGAGGATCGAGTGAAGAGATTGTTTCTTGCGGCTGTCATGCTCACGGTATGCAGTGTTTTGGGTTTTTCAGCGCCTACAATGGTGGAAATTCCCGGTATCGGCGAAGTCGGTTTTGAGAAAGTGAACAAAACTACCTACAAGGTCAGCGTACCAAAATTCGGTACCTATGAATATCAGGGTTACTTCAAGTCGAAAAACGATTTCGACCTGAAAGTCACGTTACCCGCCGGTGAGTTCACGGACAAAATTCCCGCTGTCGGCCAAATTCTGGGTCTTTTAGGTCTGGATACGGTTTCCCTTCGTGTAACCCCCAAAGGTCTGGGTATCGCAATAAGCCTTGAAAGCGGCGGTTTGGGTGCGTTACGCGGTAAGGTTACGGAGGCTTTAGGAAAAGTGAAAGCCTTGAGAATTGCAATCGACGCGATTATCTCTCAGCTCGAGATCAAGTCGTTCGTACTGGACGGGATGATTGACGGCGGAACGCTCAAAGGTAAGCTCAGCGGTGATATTTCCGTGATCGGGAAAAGCCTGAAGTTCGATGTCGACGGCGAGATCAGTTTCAAGAGAATCCTCGACGGTATCACGGACAAGATCATTCCCGCGGTGAAGGATTTTGTTACCGAGACCGCGAAGAAGTACTACGCCAAGACGAAAGAGCTCGCGAAGAAAGTCGGCGCGGCGGCCGCGAATAAGGCCAAGGCTCTCTACGGTGCGGCGCTGAAAGTCGCGAAGGATGTCGCTTCCAGTATGAAGCATTCGACCCACAGCCTCGATAAGTGTTTAAAAGAATGCACCCCCAAGTATGCCAACCCTCAGGGTCAAAAGATGCTGGAGAGCGCGAAGGGTGTCTTCAACGAGTTCGTAAACAGTATCTATAACGATGTTCTCCTGATCGAAGGGAATAACACGGAAGAAACCAAAAATCTCAGACTCGCGGTCTTCCTCGACGAATGGATGGCATTGGAAAAAGAGGTCGATGACGGATGGCAGAAGATGTACAAGGACGATTATGTCAAGAACTTCGCGTTAAAGGACAGCTCGGAAAAAAAGCTTTACAATAAGTATAAAGAGATTATCAAAGGATACTGGGATCAGTTTAACGCCTACAAGCAGAATCTGGGAAATAAGCTCATGTACGATATCAAGCCTTAGCATTTAGTATACTTAAAAAGAATACTCCGGGAGATTTCCGCGCACCTGAAAGGGTCGGGAAGTCTCCCGCTTTTTATATCAGGGATGAAATAATAGTTACCGCCGGAGAATTACCTGCCTCGCCAAGCACCGGGTATAAAATATCAAAACGAAGGTTGAGTACATCGATTTCAATGATAATCTACACAATAAATAAATAGATACCGGTATTGTTATTTTCATTTTTTTGCGGGATGCTGAAAAATAATATAAAATACTTAAACAATCGGAGGCTAATCATGAAGATAAAAGCGGTAGTATTTTCTGCATTGCTTGGTATGATAACCGGATTTGTATTTTACGGATGTACGTCTACACCTGAAAATATCACTCCCGCGGTAAACAGTTGGCAGGTACTCGGTGGGGCGGGATTCTCTCCCGGCGAAGCCGATCATATCGATATGACCTTCAATAATTCGTCTCTGTTTGTAGTTTTCAGCGATAAAAACAATTCGAATAAACTCACGGTAATGTATTATAGTAACTCTATGTGGAATGTGCTGGGCGATGCTAATTTTTCAGGCAGTTACGCGCAATTAACTTCGATTAAGGTGATCCAAGATCGGGTGTATGTCGCTTTCCGGGACAGTATGGCCGGGGGAATCGCTCAGGTAAAAGTCTATGATAACTCGGAATGGACTAATGTAGGAACGGCGATTTCATCTACATTTATCAATGGTCTTAAAATGGATGTCAAGAACGGGCTTCCTATTGTTGCATATGTCGAGGGGATGGCCGGCGAGGTGTCTGTCAAGCAGTACACTAACGATACATGGAATCTTGTCGGGAGCGCCGCCTTCGCGAATACCGGTTCGGCGGGCTTAGTGTTGGAAGTGAATAACGGCATTCCTTATATTGTCATCGGAGACGCGGCACAGAACTATAAGTTAACCGTTATGTATTATAGCAACGCGGCATGGAATACTCTGGGGAACGCCGGATTCTCGGCTTCCAACGCATATGATATGAATCTCGTCTTTAATGGCAATACTCCCTGTGTCGTTTATAGGGATTTGAAGTACCAGACTAAGTTGACGGTAAAGTACTATAGTAATTCCCAGTGGAATATACTCGGTACCGAAGGTTTCACGGATGCATCGTATCCTATTTTGGCCGCAAACTCCGGGAATCTTTATCTTCTCTATTCAGACCCGGCTAACGGATCGAAGGCGGTTGTAAAATCGTACCAGAATAACACATGGGGTGCTGTCGGAAATGCAGGTTTTTCTTCCGGTGAAGTCTATTATACAAGTTTGGTGTTTTTAACAAATGTGGCATATGCCGCGTATAAGGATTTGGGAAACGGCGGAAAGATTTCCGTTCTTTACTACAAACCGTAAAAACCAGAAATAGTAAATGATGCTAACATCCCTTCGCAGGAAGGGATGTTTTTTTTTACACTTTGAATTCCACGACAATCTCTGCACCGAAGGCGAAAAATCGAAATCCCGGCGACAAAAATTGCCGGAATCTGTCGTCATGCAATCACCTTTAAAAGATGGCTTGACGATTCAATATCGAATCCTTAAAATATAGAGCGGTATCTGATACCGTCAGCCACATCAAAAAACGGAGTCATCATGATAGACAAGATTATTATCAAGGGCGCGAAAGAGCACAACCTGAAGAATATCGATCTCGAGATACCGCGCGACAAGCTGGTGGTGATCACGGGCGTGTCGGGAAGCGGGAAGTCGTCGATCGCGTTCGACACGGTCTACGCCGAGGGCGAACGCCGTTACCTCGAGTCGCTCTCCGCCTACGCGCGGCAGTTTCTCGGCAAGATGAAGAAGCCCGACGTCGAGTATATCGAGGGGCTTTCGCCGTCGATCTCGATCCAGCAGCAGTCGGTTCACGCGAACCCGCGTTCCATAGTCGCGACGGTCACCGAGATATACGATTACCTCCGTCTGCTCTGGGGACGGATCGGAATACCGCATTGCCCCGAGTGCGGGCGTGAGCTTGTTTCCGCCACTGTCGACGAGATGATCGACACGATCCTCGACATGCCCAAGGAGACCCGTTTCATGATCCTCGCGCCGAAAGCTAAAGGGAAGAAGGGCACGCACCAGGACTTGTTCAAGGAGATCGCCGCCGAGGGTTTCGCGAGGGTGCGTGTGGACGGCGAGATGTACGAACTGGAAAGCGCCCCGGAACTCAATAAAAACCAGAAGCACGATATCGATATCGTGGTCGACCGCCTGAAGCTCGAGGAAGGCCAGCGGGCCCGACTGGCGGATTCAGTCGAAGCCGCGCTTCATTACGGCGACGGGGTGATAGTCGTCCTCAATGCCGACACTCAGGAAGAAAAGCTCTTTTCGGAAAAATACTACTGCCCCGAGCACAACTTCGGGATAGACGAGGTCGAGCCCCGGATGTTCTCGTTCAACTCGCCTTACGGGGCGTGCCCGCGATGCGGCGGCCTCGGCGAAATCCTCGAGTTCGACGAAAACCTGATCGTGCAATGGGACAAGAGTATCCATGAGAACGCGATCATGACGAATCCCGCCTCGCAGAATATCTGGATGGCGTATCTCCGCGCTCTCGCGAAGAAGCACAAGTTTTCCCTCGATACCCCGATGGGCGAACTGCCGCGAAAGATACAGGAGATCATCCTCTACGGCGAGGAAGATTCGATCAAGCTCGAGTACCAGAGCGAACGGATCGCGATCACATCGGATACAAAGTACGAGGGCGTGATCCCGAACCTGAAACGCCGCTACTTCGAGACTCAGTCCGAAGGGATGCGCGAATGGTTCGAGGGGTTTATGACATCGACGCCGTGCCCTGTCTGCAACGGGGACCGTCTGCGGAAAGAGAGCCTCGGGGTCACGGTCGGCGGGAAGAATATCATCGAGGTCACGAAGATGAGCATCCCGGACGCTTACGCGTTCTTCGACGAGATGAAGAAGTCGCTTTCGGACAACGACGCACAGGTCGCGAAACAGGTGCTCAAGGAAATAGATAAACGAATCAAATTCATCATCGACGTCGGCCTCGACTACATCAATCTCTTCCGCAAGGTAAGCACGTTGTCCGGCGGGGAGTTCCAACGGATCAGGCTCGCGACCCAGATCGGGTCGGGGCTGATGGGCGTGCTGTATGTCCTCGACGAGCCGACTATCGGCCTGCATGCGCGTGACACCGACCGTCTGATCAACACCCTCGAGAAGCTCCGCGACACCGGGAACACGGTGCTGGTGGTCGAGCATGACGAGGAGATGATCTCGCGCGCGGACTGGGTGATCGATATCGGACCGGGAGCGGGTATCTACGGCGGCGAGCTGATCTGCGCGGGCACGACCGATATCATCAAAAAATGCGAACGTTCGCTGACCGGCCTCTATCTCTCCGGGAAACGTTATGTCGAAGTTCCCAAGACCCGGCGTGAAGGCTCCGGCCACCGGATCGAGGTTTTCGGCGCGAGCGAGCACAACCTGAAAGAGATCGATATCGCTTTCCCGCTCGGCAAGCTGATCTCGGTGACCGGCGTGTCCGGTTCCGGGAAGTCCACGCTTGTGAACGACATCCTCTATAAGGCGGTATTCCGCAAGCTGAACCGTTCGGGAGGAGAACCCGGCGTGCATAAGGAGATCAAGGGACTCCAGCATATCGACAAGGTGATCGATATCGACCAGAGCCCGATCGGGCGCACCCCCCGCAGTAACCCGGTGACATACACCGGCGTGTTCACCCTGATCCGCGACCTATTCACCAACCTCCCAGAAGCGAAGGCGCGCGGGTATAAAGCCGGGCGTTTCAGTTTCAATGTCAAGGGCGGGCGCTGTGAGGCGTGCGAGGGCGAAGGCTATATCCAGGTCGAGATGCATTTCCTGCCCGACGTCTTCCTGACATGCGACGTCTGCGGCGGGAAACGTTACAATAAAGAAACGTTACAGGTCAAGTATAAAGGGAAGTCTATCGCGGACGTGCTCGATATGCCCGTGGACGAGGCGGTCGGATTTTTCGATAAGATACCGTCGCTCGCCCGGAAGCTCCTTGTCCTTCAGGAGGTCGGGCTGGGGTATCTCAGTCTCGGCCAGCCCGCGACCACCCTTTCCGGTGGCGAAGCCCAGCGTGTGAAGCTCGCCAAGGAGCTGTCCAAAGTCGGTACAGGGCGCACGCTCTATATCCTCGACGAGCCCACGGTCGGGCTTCATTTCGACGACACGAAGAAGCTGGTGGACGTGCTCCAGCGGCTTGTCGGCAACGGCAACACGGTCGCGGTGATCGAGCACAATATGGACGTGATCAAGGTCTCCGACTGGCTGATCGACCTCGGCCCGGAAGGCGGCGATAAGGGCGGGACGGTGATGTACGAGGGCACGCCGGAGGGTATCCTCGAATGCGCGAAGTCGTACACCGGGCAGTACCTGAAGAAATACCTCCGCGATATGGGACTGAAGATGTAGATAAGAAGGGTGATAATGGAGAAAAAGGAACATCCGGTAACGCAAAGATTTTTTGCTAAAATCCGCGCAGTGCACCTTACGGCCTCAATACTGGGAATTCTCAGCGTTATATCCTGCTTAGAGGGAGGGTATTTTGATACCCTTCAAAAGAGCCTGCCGCCCGGAGGAATATCGGGAAAAGTATTTGGGGTATTCTCCTATGTTCCGGCGGGCGATAAAATGCCGGAATTCATCTCGCGTCTGTTCGGTTCATTCGATAGGATTCTCAATGTAATCACTTTTCCGTTAATCTTACTCTGGATCGTATTCCTGAGCGATAAAAAATACGGATGGTCTCTTTTTATTGTTCTTACGCTTATCCAGTTATTGACCGGAAAAGGAATTGTACCGATTTCGATCACGATTATCCTGGGTATCGCGGCGTTTTTTATGAATAAACCGGCCGCAATCTGGGTACAAGTTTTCCTTCCCGGAATGAGAAAAATTCTTTCAGTGCTTTGGGTTGTCTTTTTTATTCTATTCTGCGCGGGTTATATTACCGCCATTGCGGTTTCAGAATTCGGTTATTTTTCGGGTGCGGCAGACATGGGTATCGAACAGGAAATACTTTGGGCGGCAGCCTATCTGATGCTCGGATTGTTTCTGCCTGTCGTCATTTCCGGTTTCGCGTTCGATCTGGAACATCATCCGGATCATGAAACCGCGGCGGAAACAATAATGAAGTGATGCCGCGGCGGGTTTTGAGATTGAGAATACACACATTCAGTTTTCCTTCCGATTCGACCCGAACTTATACTGTATCAGTCTTGCTCAACTCCGCGTATATTTGTATGACCTGCGTCGAATTGTGGCGGAATACATGTCTTAGTTTATTACAAACACGAAAACCGAAATAAAACTCGCTTTTTTTCACACCCGTGATATCATATATAGGATAATCAGGAGGGTGTTATGGAACGGGTAATCTCTCTCTTCCTCATGACCGCCGCGATGACGGCGGGCGGTTTCGCCAAAACGTTGTACGATCTCCCGAAATATGAAAGTATCCGGAAACTGATCCTGACCCCGGACGGGAGTACCCTATATGTGGAATTCCTCAATGATTACATGGTAACCGTACTGAAAAACGGCGAGGTTTACGGCAAGCATAACCTGATCAAGAATTCCTTCTATTCCGATAACGGCAAGTCTGTCGGGTGGATCCTTGAGAACGATATGACAAAAAAGAACGAGATATACCTGAACGGTAAAAAAGCCGCCGAAACGGATTTTACTTGCCTTATCTATTTCACCCCCGACGGCTCGAGATGGGGATATCCCTTTGAACAGGATGAAAAAAACTACTATCAGATCGATAATGAAACTTTCGGCCCGCATAAGTTCGGAGCGTGTATCTTCTTTTCCTCGGATAATCAGCATACCGGCTATAACTATTCGTTGGCGGAGTACGAGGAATATGCCGTTATCGACGGCAAAAAGTTCGGCCCCTACGAGGAGGTGAACGGCCCGTATTTCTCGCCCGACGGCTCGATCGTATCCTACCTCTATATGAAGAACTGGGAACATTTCATCGATGTCAACGGGAAAACTTACGATGTTTATATGGAGGGCTATGTCCCGTCCTACTCCCCCGACAATCAGCATTTCGCGTTCACCTATGTAAAGGGCGGGAAGTATTACGCGTGTATCGACGGGAAAAGCGAGGGTGGGTATGGTGATATCGAAGATGTGTCCTTCTCCGCCGACAGCTCCGAATACGGATACGCCTACAAGAAAGCCCTGCAGAAGTATTATATGAAGGTCGGGAAAAAGGACTACGGCCCCTTCGATAGCGCCTACGCCCTGCACTATTCTCCCAACGGGAAGGATTTCGGTTTCGCGTATAAGAAGGGCGGTAAGGCGGTCAAGAACGAGTACGGGACAAAGATGGTCGCGGGCGGGAAGTGGTATATCAATATCACCGGCAAGGATTACGGCCCGTATGACGGCGTCCTCTACCGCAACATCGACACGATCCGTTTCTCCGGAGAGCACTGGGGCTTCCTGTACGGTACCGGGTGTGTCCAGCCCGAGGGCGAGGTCTTTTCCCAGCCGGGCATCACCGATTTCGAGGGCGGGAAATGGTCTGTATGTATCGACGGCAAGTCCTTCGGCGGGTACCCGTGGATGGACTTCTGCTTCACCCCCGACGGCAACGCGATGATCGCATATATCGACGGGCAGAAGGCGGTTGTGGAGACTGTCGAGTTAAAGTAGGGGATAGGCGATATTAGCGTGGGTTATAGAAAATTTGACGAAAACAGGGTGCGATAATAGACTACATAGAAGAATAAAAGCAGGGTTTGATTATGAATAATGCGGTGAATGAAAAGTTAAAAGAATTGAAAAAGCGATACGAGTGCGAGGGATTTATCATTATCGGGATTTTCGGGTCGTTTGCGCGCGGAGAAGAAACCGAAAATAGCGATATCGACATTCTCTATCAACTGAGTGAGAGTTTTTTATCGCGATACTCCGGTTTTGGGGCGATTTCCCGAATTGAAGAAATCCGCGTGGAAATATCAGGAGTGATGGGGAAAAAGATCGATTTCGCGCCTTTGAAAGGATTAGGGAAAATCGGAAAAAAGTATATCCTGCCGGAGGTGTGCTATATCTAAAAATACGGATACAATCATTCTGGATTCAATTGCTAATATTATAAATGATTTGGAGGAAATTATCGCCAATCACGGCGGGGTCGAGAGCACACTTGAGAGCACGGAAGGAAAATACGCCGTTTCAATGTGTTTGATGCAGATAGGTGAAAATCTTGGAAGAATTCAATCCCTATCTTTTATAGAAGCTCTTCCCGTAAAAGACGCCAAAGGTTTGAGAAATTTTTTATCACATCATTATGACGGAACAGACTGGGACCTCATCCGGTTGACACTCAGTAAAAGCATTCCGGAATTAAAAAGTATTATCATTAGTCTTTTAACTGAATAATACATTATTCACCAGCCTCCAAGTTAATAATCCCGTCCAGATCGTATTCAGCGACTTTTCCGTTTTTTGGGAGATGTTATGCATGATTCCGTGACAATGAAACTCATCGATTGGTCGAAAAAGAACGACGATATCCGGTTACTGATTCTTGAAGGGTCGAGAGGCGCGAATTCCAAATTGGACGAATTCTCTGATTACGACATTAATGTATATACGACAGACGTTGATAAATATACTTCCCATAATGAGTGGATTTATTCGTTCGGAGAGGTAGTTGTCTATCAAAAGGAAAACCTGTGGTATAACGACTTATTTATCCCGACAAGATTGACAGTATATAAAAACCAACCCCGGATCGATTTTTCCTTTTGGCCGATTTCGGTTTTGGATACTTTCCGTGATGAAACCTACGAACCCTATAAGAACGGATTTATTGTTTTATTGGATAAGGATGGACTCAGTTTTAATATTCCGAAACCAACATATCGCGGATTCGAAATTGTTCAGCCGGATGAGGATGAATATCAAAAGAATATCTACAATTTTTACTTCGAGGCTTATATAGTTGTAAAGTACCTGAAAAGAGAAAATCTATGGGTCGCCAAATATGTGGAAAATGATGCAATAAAGAGTTATCTTTTAAAAGTACTTTGCTGGCTAGAATACGCGAAGAATCCTGAAACTAAAAAGAACTTCCGAATTGACGGGAAATGGCTGGAAAAATCGGTGAATGAAGAAACACAGAAAAGAATTTCCTGTTGCTTTTCGGGTTATGGTAGTGACGAGACATGGAAAAGCCTCAATTCCATGATCTTGTTTTTCAATGATCTGAACAAAGAATATGCGGAAATTGCCGGTTACGTTTATCCTGAGAAAAAGATAGGCGAAATGATGGAATTTCTCAACGGTTTGTATATTTCGAAATAGGTTATATCCCTTCTCCGTCATTCCGTCAGAGTTTTGTATAGCCCAATTCCTCGCATCCGTGCTTATCCGTGTGATCCGCGTAGAACCCGTGGTGAGCAAGTCGAACCATTGGGATTAAATTTCAACCCCAATAGCTCACGGATGCCCGCTGATCGAACGGATTAATGTTGATGGAGTGAATTATTCCTTCTCCACCACGCCGCCCCATGAGCGGAAGTAGGATGTGTGACGGATAGACCGAAATTAATTTTTAAGTTCCATTGTGTAGGTTACATTGCCGTGATACCAGAGAGAGCAGAAGAACAAACAGGGAATATTATTCTTGAAGTAGTAATCTTTTTCATATTTTCCTAAATGCGTATTGAAAATGACGTGAGAATATGGGCTGATCCCGAATGGGTAATACATCTGAGGTTCGATATAGACCCATTTATCCTGTTCGGCATCGTAGATTTCAGGGACATCGTGTAGAATTTGAAAAACACTTGCGCGATATTGGATAGAAGATAGAGAAATGTTGATATTTTTTAATTTAGAATATAGTATTATTTATAAGGATGCGGGAATATGAGTTCAATATTATTAGAAACAAAAACTGTAACATTCGGGGATTTACTGGGAAATAGTAAAGTATATAAAGTACCGCCTTTTCAACGCGATTATTCTTGGAGAGAAGAAAATTGGGAAGAATTATGGTGGGATATTTCAAACCTTGAAAAAGAGGAATCAGTTCATTATCTTGGTTCGGTTGTTCTACAGAAGAATAATGAGAAAGAGTATATAATTATAGACGGACAACAAAGGATAACCTCTCTTTCATTACTTGTTATTTCAATTATTCAATGCTTTCAAGACTTAATGAATCAAGGTGTTGAAAAAGAAAACAATGCAGAGAGGAAGGATCTAATAATCAATAAATTCATTGGTACCAAAGATCCGGCATCGTTAACATATATTAAGAAGCTAGAGTTAAATAAGAATAATAATGACTTTTATACTGCCTATCTTAGTGAATTGAGGGAACCGCCCAATCATTCGCGATTAAATGATTCTGAAAAGCTCTTACATAAAGCAAAGCAGTATTTTTATAACGAACTAAATAAAACGAAAATTCCAAAAAGTGGTGAAACGCTTGCTGAGTTTGTCAATTCAATAGCCGAAAGACTATATTTTATACAGATTTCAGTAGAAGATGAGTTGAAGGCTTACACGGTATTTGAAACCTTAAATGCAAGAGGTCTTCAATTGACTTCAACCGACTTATTAAAAAATTACCTGTTCTCGTTTGGTAAAACGAAACCGGATATGGATATTATTCAAATACGCTGGTCGAGAATTATAGATTTAATTGGGATGAATGATTTCCCTACATTTTTACGATACTTTTTAAATTCAAAAGGTGATTTAATTCGAAAAGAACGACTTTTTAAAGAAATTAAAAAAAGTGTAAACTCTACTGAGAGTACTTTGAACCTTTTAGAGAGTTTAGAAATAAATGGTGATATTTATAAAGCATTAAAAACTGATTCCGACGAGTTTTGGAATGAAAAACAAAGGTATAAAAAATACATTAGAGAATTTAATCTTTTTAAAGTTACTCAGCATATACCTATTTTATTAAGCGCATTTCATAAGTTTAATGAGTCTGAGTTTGTGGTTCTTTTAAAGATACTTTCAGTTATTGCGTTTAGATATAATATTATTGGCGGGATGAATCCGAATGATCAGGAATATATTTATAACAAAGTTGCGGTAAAGATATTTCAGAATGAGATTAGAAATGCAAAAAGCGCATGGTCTGAATTGAAACCTCTATACACCTCAGATGAGAAATTTAAAATTGATTTTTCCAATAAAACTATTTCTACAAAAAGCGCTAAGAAATTAGTTAGGTATATTTTGTTTTTAATTGAAAATCAAATAGGAAATAAAAATTATGATTGGGATGCTACTCCGGCAACTATAGAACATATTCTTCCGGAGAATTATAATGCGGAATGGGAAAAGCACTTTAAAGAACCTGAGAGCTTTCTTTATAGGTTGGGAAATTATTCTTTATTAGAAGAAAAACTGAATAACAGAGATGCTTCAAATAAAGAATTTGAAGAAAAAAGAAAAGTATATGAAAAAAGTAACTATATGTTAACCTCAAAACTAACTCAAGATTTCAGACTTTGGAATCCTGATATGTTGAAAAAACACCAAGAAGAAATGGCTAGAATTGCATCGTCAATTTGGCGAATTGATATCTAAACCTATTCCTTCTCCACCACGCCGCCCCATGAGGCGAAATGTTCCGAAATGAAGCGGACGCATTCCTCGTGCTGCTCGGCGCCGTTGCCGGTGATCTCCATCGGCTCGCCGAAACTGAAATAGCAGTCGCGGCTCTTCCAGTCGAACCGGCCGAAGTCCTTCAGAATCATGCCGTTACCCCAGAAGTTCGTCTTGATCGCGGCGGGGATGATCTTTACTCCCGCGCGCTTGGCGAGCTTCACCCCGATCGAGTTGAACCGTTTCGCGCTGAACGTGGCCTGACGGGTCGCCTCGGGAAACACGATGATCGTCTTGCCGGTCGCGAGGACTTCCGGCCCGCGTTGGAGCACGGTCTCTAAGTCCTGGCGGGCGTTCTCACGGGTCACGCCGATCGCGTCGATCGCGCGCATGATATGACCGAAGCCGCCCTTGCTCAGCAGGCTCTGCTTCACGATGAACGTGCAGGAATGGTGCTGGTTGACCATCGACGGGAACCCGAATGTCTCCATGGTGCTCATGTGGTTGCTGACTATGACGAACGGGCCTTCGTTATCGCGGAGATGGTTGAGGCCGGTGATATGGATCCTGCCGCCGCCGTGCTCGACATGATAGAGCATGTCGTAGCTGAGACGGATAAAGCTCTCGCGGGTGTATTCCCCCCGTTTCGCCTGACGGACTCCGTCGAGGATGACCCCGATGACGTTGGGGACGAACGCTATCCTCGCGCCGAAGAATATCCGGTCGATCAGATAACGCGGCGTCGCCGGATCGGTGTCGTAGGTATCGTTCGGAAACGGCATAAACAGGGAGTCGGGATATTTCATGGCGTCCGCCTTCTATTATTCTGCTTTGCCCTCGAGCTGTTCCACCACGAACCGCGCGATATCGTCGGCGCCGGATTTCAGGTGCAGGTTCTCGATATTCTTGCGGTACGTCTTCAGGATGTCCGTCGAGAGGATTTCATCCATCGTCTTCCAGAACGTGGCGGTGTCGGGAGTGTACCACCCGGCATTGTTCTCCACGCAGTAATCGATATTGGGCTTCTCGGCCTGGTTCGCCCATGACGTGAAGATGATCGGGACATTCATGAAGAGCGCCTCGAACGTGGTCGACGCTCCGGCCTTCGCGATACAGAGGTCGGACGCCGCGAGAAGCTCGTTCATGTTGTTGACAAAGCCGAGCGGGATGAGGTTGGTCGCGGACTTCTCCGTCTGCACCATCCGGTCGAGCTCTTCCTTGAGCGCCGTGTTCTTCCCGCAGACATTGAGGATATTTACCGGAACGCCCTTCCTGTACATCTCACGGACAAACCTCGCGATCATCCCGATCCCCTGTCCGCCTTCGCTGGTCAGGATAGTCGGTTTCGACGGGTCGATGCCATACGCCTTCCTCGTCTCCTCACGGTTATGCGAGGGACGGAGGAACTTGTTATTCACCGGGAACGGAAGGACTTTTATTCTCCACGGCTGGACGCCGCGCCGGATACATTTCTTCTTCGAGCGTTCGGACGACACCACGATGTAATCGGCGCGCTTCTCGCACCAGAACGCGTAGGCGTCGAACGGGTCGGTGATGCACCCGATCACCTTCGCGGGGAGTTTCAGCTTGTCGCGCGCCATCGCTGCCACTGTCAGCGAGTAGTAATGCGACGAGAAGATCAGATCGGGGTTGTACTGACGGACAAACTCGCGCCCCTTACGAATAAAGCTCCCGAACCCGACCGGCAGGACGAGATGGCACACCGGGTGCGTCCATTCCATCAGGCTGTACGTCGCCTTGGCGAACGCCTTATTCTTCAGGCATGCGTCCCAGAACGCCTTCATCCGTTTGTCGGCGGAGAGCGCCCCGGCCGCGACCGCGAAGTCCACGACATCGATCTGGTACTTCCCGGGATAGAGCTCTTCGATCGAGTCCTTCACCGCAAGCGCGGGCATTTTGTGCCCCGCCCCCGCTTCGAGTATCGGCATGAGAATTTTTTTCTTCGGCATGATATGTCCTTGATATGACGATACAGTATTTTAACGGGAATGCCGGAGAATGACAAGATATGGATGGATTGGGGGACAGCTCGGCTCCGCTCGCTTTCAGCTCGCTATTCATTTAAATGACCTCGGAGACGCGGTCATCTCGATACACCCCGCTTCGCGGTGTACTCGATGACCGGAGTTTTATCACGCAGAGCGCCCCTCGGTTTACTCGGGGCAGGCACGGAGAAGGAAAGCAAGGCTCTTCGGTCAAGAGATATCGTTTTTCTTTCGCGGCTTTTATAATTCCATTAGATTGAAAGTAATGAAGGTTATCTCTTTAGCAACCGTTCCCGCTTTTCTCTCCGTGTTCTCCGTGCGGACTTCCCCGGAGTTTGAATTTGTTCCTGCCTATCGTTTCCCGTGTACCCTCGGCTGTTATCTCCGCGCCTCCGCGGTGAGTCTTCTTCCGAAAATTTCCGTAATAAATCCCCCTCCACGATTGGCTATATAATAGGAGTAAAAAGTGACAAGTGACAAGTGACAAGTTAGAAGTGTGAAGAAAGGGCGGAAAAGCAAAAAAACAGAGCTTTTTCTATCCCTTTTATCCCTTTTCGCTTGTTACTTCGCACTTTCTACTTTTAACTTACCGAAGGAGGTTTTATGTTCGATATCCATCCGCAATGGCATTCTGAAATGAAGGGGCGGAAGCCCATGTTCGAGAAACCGGAACTGCTCGACCGCGTGTTCGGTTACGCCGCCGACGGTCTCAACCAGGCGCAGATCGCCTTGATTATGGGAGTGCACCCGAACACGTTCAGCAAATGGAAAAAACGTTACCCGGAGATCGACGAGGCGCTCGAACAGGGAAAGGAGCTTTTGATCGGAAAGGTCGAGAACGCGCTGGTCAAACGCGCGCTCGGGTTCAGGACAGTGACCGACAAGCAGATCGTCTCGTTCTACCACAACGGCGAGAACGAGAAGCACACGAAGAAGGTGATCCGTCATATCAGTGTCGAGAAGGATGTCGCGCCGGACTTGGCCGCGATCAGGACTCTGCTGGCATACCTCGGGAAAAAGCTCGAGAAAGACCCCAACTCCGAGAACGACGACCGGATCGCCTATTTCTTACAGGGGCTGAGG
Organism: Spirochaetes bacterium GWF1_51_8; assembly: GCA_001829415.1. Lineage (GTDB taxonomy): Bacteria > Spirochaetota > Brevinematia > Brevinematales > GWF1-51-8 > GWF1-51-8. The sequence goes on along the minus strand of MIBE01000002.1, from coordinate 2,931 downwards.
GAACCGGACGACTCCCACGGAGGGGAGGAGTCCAGCGGGGACACGGATGAAATCGAAGAGGACGCGAACGATGACGATGCTCCTCAGGGCGCAGGCCCGGAAGCGGCGAAACGGGCTATCAAAAAACCGTTTCTCCCGCAGGAAGACGAAATGGCGGAAAAACCCGGCAAAAAGTATCCCTTTTATCCCTAATCGATGGGTTACGAGCATCCTTCGACATCCCAACTTGGAAGTCGAGACAAGCGCTCAGGATGACGGATTGAACGCCGCACAACCGGCATGGGGTAACATCGTTTCTTTGAATTCACCGGATTTTCCACGTCATCCTGAGCTCGCCGAAGGATGACGGTATGAGCGCCCTCAGTCAGATCGGGGCAAGCGGACGCCGAGTAACCCGAACAAAGTGAGGGTGTATCGAGGCAGGGCGGAACCGGAGGATTACTTCTCTACGTTATAGTGCCGGATCTCGTCGATCGTCTTGCGGGTCTTATCGCGCGGTTTGTCGTCGGGATAGCCCATCGTGATGACGAGGTCGATCTTTTTATTAGCGGGGATATTGAGCATTTTGGTGAGCGGTTTCTCGTTAAACCAGCCCAGCATACAGGTGCCGAGGTCTTCTTCGGCGGCCTGGAGGCAAAAATGCTCGGCGGCGATGCCGATATCGATCAGGTTGTACGGGCGGTTCTTGATCACACTCCCGACACGCGCGGTGAGGTTGGACGGCTCGGTGACCACGACTACCATCACGGGGGCTGTCATGGAAAAATGGTTGAAGTTCAGGATGACGCCGAACGTTTCGCGGGCGACCTTCGCGCGGAGCTCGGGGTCGTCGATTACGACGAAGTACCACGGCTGGGAGTTGCACGCCGACGGCGCTATCCGGGCGGCCTCGAGACACCGTTCGATCTTCTCGCGTTCGACCGGCTGGGTTTTATACTTACGGTTGCTCTGGCGGAATTTACATAGTTCCATGAACGTCATACTGTTCTCCTGTACGGGAATTGCGGTACGCGTTATTATGGCATGTTTCGCGGAAAAACGAAAGAAACTGTACTTTTAACAGAGCGTGCCCGAAAATATAAAGGGGTATTTTATGCCGGAATGCGTGGTGTGTCATTATGAGATCAGTAAGGGCGAGAAGCCGGTCGTGCTGAACGGGCGGCCGTATTGCGCGGAATGCGTGACGGTCTGCAACAGGTGCGGACGGGCGATGATACGCGGGACTCACAGGATCGAGAAGGCGCGAGGGAAGGGATACTGCCCGGAGTGCTACGAACATGTCCTGTTCCCGGTCTGTTCGTCATGCGGGAAAAAACTGACGGCCAAACGGTCGATTTCACGCCTGCGCTCGGTGTACTGCCCGGAATGTATCGATACGCCGTTCTGCCCGACATGCGGGAGGCCGCTCGGTATCCGTCACACCATGGACCGGAGCGGGGAGAAGCGGTGCCTGAACTGCAGGACCATCCGCGCGGTTACCCCGTCCAAGACTGGGAAGCTCTATGCGCGGATCGTCTCGAACTTCCTCTATTATTTTAAGCTCTATCTTCCTGCCGGGGTGCCGGTGCATCTCGTGCGTTTTTCGGATATGCAGGCGGCCGCTCACGGCGGCGAACTGCGTTCGGCGGGAATTTTCGTGCCCGGCGCGCACCCGAATATCCTCGGCAATATCTATATCGTGCCGTACTATCCCGAGGAGTACTTTGTGACAGTCCTCGCGCACGAGCTGGTGCACGCGTGGCAGTACCTGAACTGGAAGCGGAAGGATTATGCGAATATAGAACTCCGCGAGGGAATGGCGCTTTATCTGGAATACGAGTACGCGAAAATATGCCGGTACGGCGCGGAGATCGACGGGATCGAACGGATGCTGGAGGAGAACAGCGGGCTTCCGCATATCGCCGGATTTCGCCGTCTGCTGGAACTGGAGAAAAAGAAGACGCATGACGGATTAATCGCGTTCTTCCTGTCGATATGAATGCCCGGGTTATAATCCGTTGCCGAATGACACCGAAGCAGTTCCGTCGTTCGTTTTAATGAGCTTGATCCAGATGTCGTTATTTTTTTCATAGACGCTTTTCTTTAGTTCGAACATCAAGCTTTCGAAACCGTTAACGTCGGTTACGACTGTAATAGTCATTTCATCGCCCCCAGATAGCGTCTTTACTCCGCTTTTCTGTGGGAAAGTCATCTCCTTCAGCAAAGGAAGGTCGAACAGTTTGAGGAAAACAAACGCCTGCTGAATGGTCATTCCGGGAAGAGTGATAGTGTCTACCGTACCGAATCCGTCCGCGGTGAGGTGCATTTTCACTCCGCAGTTGAAATAGCATTCGATATCCCATCCGTAGTCTTCCGTTGCGCTCACGTTGTATTTATTAGTGACAACCTTCTCGAACGGGCCGTAATTTTTAGTGAAGTATTCCTTTACGCCGATGCCATACTGCGGGACGGGGAAGACGCCGAAAAATCCCTCGAACGCGTACCCTTGGTCGGTACCGTACTTGACCAACTTCCAAACCCCTTTTAAGCCTTCGTAGGTCAACTGCACAGGGGGTTTAGCGTCGTCCATGAGTTCGAGTTTCGATCCGAACGGTACTTTCGTAACGAGTTCGGAGGAAAGACTGGGGGTCTTACGGATATTCAGGCCGGATTTGGCATAGACATATTGTGTCTTAAAATCTATCGCAGCGGCTTTACCCGTCTTCAACGGAAGTGCGGACGAATTTGTACTTTTCGCGCCGCCATTATTACCGCATCCTGCAATCGTCGCCGTGAGAAATACAACCGTTAATATTATTAAACTCTTCACGATGTCCTCCTGATATTAATGAAAGAAAAAATATTTTAAAGGGTAATTAGGGCTTGCTGAAAAACGAATAACTCATTGATATATAATGAAATATTTTAAGATTCGCCTTAGAATAATGCAAG
>MIBE01000001.1 GCA_001829415.1 Spirochaetes bacterium GWF1_51_8 | reverse complement strand
CCCCTAGAGCCATTTCAAATAATTTATTTTGCATGGAGTATTATATCCCATCAATTCTGATTTATCATCTTTACCCACTCGTTTGGCGAAAGAACCTATAAAATTATTTCCATCTTTATGTTAAAATTCTTGCAAACTTATCCGCTTTGAATTAAAATTATCATGAAGAAAGCGGGGTTTGTGATATGGAAGATTATTATCGTTACTCGGTAAATCTTGCCGAATTACGGGAGGGCATGGTCTTAAACCAGAATTTGCCCGGTCCGGTTGATTTAAGGCAAGGCCGTGTGTTAACCACAACGGACATTAAAAGGATTCGCGAAATCCCGCCCGACGGCAAGCTTTCGGTAGTTGTTTCGCGTTCGTTAAAAACACAACTCAATCTTCCCGACCTCGACGGACAAACCCGAAAGAACGGCGACGAATGGGGTAAAAACACCCTGAAATCGCTGAAGATATCTCATTACCGGGAAGTCCTCGGCGAACAGGATACGAAGATGGCGGTATTCGATCCCGCGCTTAACGAATCCCTGAAGAGTGTTGTCGAGAAGAAGCTCTTGGTTATCCGTGACGACGATTACACCGAACGGGTCGAAAACCACAAGAAAGCCCATCTGGAAAAGTTCAAATCGTCCATCAACTCCCTTCAGAATTCCAATCATGACGAAACGATTTCGATGATCGGGCATTGCGCGAAAACCAACGCCGATATGGAATCGCTCGAACGGGTGGACGCTTTGGAAACCGGGGAGCTGGTAAAACGCAGCGATGTTTACGAACAGAACGCTGAATACTTTATGGAATCCGTCCTGACTGCAAAACGGGTTTACACCTCGTTTGTGGAAAATATCGTGGTCGATTTTCTCGCGGATATGGGGTATCAGCTCGCGCGCGGTATGCTCGCGTTTCTCTCGAAAAACGAAGCCAAGTTTTCATTTATCTCATCGCACTCGCTCCAAGTCATGATCATCGCGTTGGTCTCAGCAATCGAACTGACGCGGATTATCAACCAGAAGTCTCTGAGCCTGAACGCCGACGATATAAAAACTCTCCTATCGATCAACAAGAAATCGTTTACCCTCGACGAATTAGTCAATCTCGGGATTGCCGCCCTGCTCCACGATATCGAATTCCGTAAACAGCTTCCCGGGCTGAAACAAGATTCCGTATTCAATATCCAGCACCAGTCGATTGTCGATCTTCACCCGAGTAACGGTTTCCATATAGCGCAGATGCTCAATATCGATTTCGATGTCCAGCGCGCCATTTTCCAGCATCACGAGCGCTTCGACGGGAGCGGCTACCCCAGCGGGCTCTCCCCCCGTTTCTACACGAAATACACCCCGGTACTGATGTTCGCAGAGTACTACACGGAAATGGTGACGAAGAATCCGTTTCTGAGCGAGGTCGCCTCGCCGCGCGAGACGGTGGTGAAACTTTTATCAAACGAACGGTCGAAGTTCGACGGCGATACGATCTACGCGTTCCTGCGCGCGGTTTCTCTTTACCCTATCGGCAGCTGGGTTCTGCTGTCCGACAACCGTATCGGTGTTGTCCGCCGTGTGAACACCGATAAACTGGAAAAGCCGGTCGTGGAGATACACTTCAATCACTGTTTCAAGCGTGTCACGCCGGAAGAGGTAAACCTCATGCAGAGTTCCGTCGAGATCGTGAAGCCCCTCTCGTGGAATCTCATCCGCGACGCCGTAAAAGGCCCGATGGATTTTATCTTTCACTGAGTTCTGCGCGGCAGATGATGGCGCTGAAACTTTCGATTACATCCCGCTGTCCGACGGATACACGTCGGCGTTCAACCCAGCCTTTCCGGTGTCGAGGCAATAGACATACCCGTCCATCGAGCCGAAATAGACCATCCCGCCCGAGATGACGGGAGCCGCACCCACAGGAGCGCCCGTGTTCTTATGGCCCCAGAGTTTCTTCCCGGTCTTAGCGTCGAGCACGACCAAGCTCTGCGAGTACGTCCCGACATACAGCCGTTCGTCCGCGATACTGAACCACACATCCTCGTTCGCCTGATACGCCCAGAGCTTCTTCCCGGTCTTGGCGTCGAGGCAATAGAGCTTGCCGTCGGAACTGCTGACATAGACCTTACCGTTAAAACCCGCCGGGCTGGAATAGATCGGCCCGCCCGTCTTGAAAATCCACAGCTTCGCGCCGTTCGCGGCGTCCAGACAGTAAAGATTGTTGTCCGCGTTCCCGCAGTAGACCCGCCCTTCGAATGCGCACGGGCTTGCCGTGACATAGCTCGGCGTCTCGAACTTCCACCCGAGCTTGCCGGTTTTGGCATCCACGCTGTAGATATGATAATCGTGACAACCGAAGATCACCCGGTCGTTCCAGAAACACGGGCTGGTATACACCATAGCGTACGCTTTATACGCCCATGCTTCCTTGCCGGTCTTGCCGTCCACGCAATGAAGCTGGGTGTCTTTACTTCCTATGTAAACCTTGCCGTCCTTGATTACGGGATTCGAATGCACCGAGACCCCCACCCCGAGCGTCCAAAGTTTCGCTCCGGTTTTGGCGTCGAGACAGTACAGGAACCCGTGCGGGCTTCCGAAATAGATTTTACCGTCCCAGTATGTCGGCGAGGTCGACGCCCCCATTTCGCTCTGGAAGTTCCATATCTCCTTCCCGGTCTTGAGATCGACCGCATAGGTTTTATTGTCACCGCCGGTCACAAACAGTTTCCCGTCCGCGATACAGACACCTGTCGATACCGGGCCGCCCGTCTTGAATTTCCAGACCTGCTTGCCGGTATTGGCGCTGTACGGCGTATCCGCGGCGGCAATCAGATTGACGGCAAAGAACAGAGAAATCGCGCAGAACATATGTTTCATTTTCCCTCCCGGGGAGCGTGAATTGGAACAGGATAATTATAGCTTAGTTTTCCAATGTGTCAACCCGGGAAATAAAAAAAGCCGGCGCGAGCCGGCTTTCTGTTTATTTCTTTCCAATTATTACATAGTCGCCATGAAGCTGAATACTTTTTATTATAGTCAGGTTAAAGTATTCGCAGATTTTTTTCAGGACATCCAAATCGAAGACATGCTGATGAAGACACCTGTTTTCAACATTTTTCAGACTCCGTTCTTTGAATTGGTCTATCGTTCCCGCCGGGGCATCCATAGCCAAATCATGAAGTTTTAAAATCTCATCCAAATGCGTCAAATCGTCTTCGCATGTTTTATTTTTAAAATCGCTGAGTAGGTGATCGAATTTCACTATTTCCCGGTTATGGTCGAAGTTCGATTCTTTTCTCGGCGCGACGACAACCAAAATCCCTTCGGGTTTCAAGACCGAGAGCCATTGCTCTACAGCCTTCATCGGATTTGCTATATGTTCGATATTATTACAGGATAAAACAAAATCATACTGTTTTTTTCCCATTGGAGTCAAATCCACCGCATCAAGAATGTATTGATTCCCCATCTGCTTACCGTCTATGATAAAACCTTTTTTATCATCGATTGAACCAGTCCAGACAGTCGAGGAAGAAAAATTCACTCCATCTAAAGACTTTGCAATTCTATAAACAGGCAGGAAACCTTTATCTCGAAAAAAGTCGCTCGGCCCCCCGATTTCCAGACCGGATTTATCGTTAAATAAAACCTCAACTTCATTGAAATCAACCATCTTTTTGTACGGTCGCGGCTTAAATAGCTTGTTATAAACCTTTTTAATTATGCTCTTTAGTTTTCCCATTCGACAATCTCCTTATAATGTAAAAAACACAAAGCGGGTTATACACCCGCTTTGTGGAAAAATGGATCATTAATCGATACTAAAAACCCACGCCGAACCCATGTCGGTATATCCCGAAGTATCGTCTTTTATCGCACCCACAATTGCAATCGTTCCTTTCTTGTTCAGCGCTACGCTAGTACCGAACTCATCTCCGACCGCACCATCAGGTGCAAGATACTTTGTCTGAACCCAAGAGCCGCTCCATTTGTAAACGTACACAGAACCCTGCTCATTATTAGCAACAATATCATCCCATCTAGCACCAACTAAAACCACGTTTCCATTTCCGGAAATACTTACCGAACATCCGAATTGATCGCCAGCGGATGCATCGGATGCTGTAATTTTCGTCTGCACCCAAGATACCCCGTTCCATTTGAATATATAAGCCGAACCCGTCCCGGAGTCGTCGTTCCATGCGCCGACAATAACCGCGTTCCCGTCATAGGATGTATCGACGCTGACTCCCAACTGATCTCCCGCTAATCCGTCGGATGCGGTTATCTTTGTCATAACCCATGAACTACCGTTCCAACGATACACATGAAGCGATCCCTGGTTGGCTTTTCCGCTGACATCGTCATTGACTGCACCGGCGGCAATTGTGTTTCCATCGCCGGATATAGCAACGCTATAACCCAATTGGTCGTCTGCCGCGCCATCGGGATCGGAAGGGATTTTTGTCTGAACCCATGATCCGCTCCATTTATAGACATAAACCGAACCCTGAGCGTCGTTCGCGCCAATATCATCGCCAAAAGCACCTACTACAATTGTGTTGCCATTAGACGAAATATCGACACTTTGACCAAACATGTCATTTACACCGCCGTCGGAAGAGGTAAGTTTGGTCTGATCCCATGAAGAACCATTCCATTTATAGATATACGCAGACCCTTGATCAGCGTTAGCACCAATATCATCCTGACGCGCGCCTGAAATAAAATTAGTTCCATCGGGCGTTATAGCTAAAGCATCAGCAAACCAGTCCCCTCCGGCACCTCCATCTGATGACATGACTCTTGTCAAACCCCAAGCTGTAGCAGATAGCTTATGAACAAAACAGGCTCCATAACTGGTAGCATATGCATATGAGCCTAATAAAGCAGTATTCCCGTTATCTGAAACAGCAACACTATATCCCGCGTAAGAGTTAGCCATGTAATAACCTGTCTGAATTAGTTTGTTTCTCATATATATCATTTTCGTATTCGTCAACGAGTATAATCCCCACGCATCCTTTGCAAATATTTTTATCGTATTTGTGGAGAACCAGCTTATTGAGACGAGGTTGGTACTCCATGCCGTTGTACCGGAGAGTTTCTTAAATGCCCCGGCGTTCACGGAAACATAAATTCCCTCGATACCCGTCAGGTCGGAAGAAACTCCCGAAAGCGTATAATGATTGCTGACTATCGCAATGTTCCCCGCTGGCGCGACAACAGTTAATACAGGTTTAGTAGTATCGAGATACAGCTTCCAGTCGTCCAGTGAATTCGTCTTATTCGCGGTAGAGATCGCGCGGACTGAAACCGAATTCGTCCCCTCGACCAATGTCAGAGCTTTCGACCATGTGGCAGTTCCGACAGCGTCTACCCACGCGCCGAGATTGAGCTTCACCTGTACCTTGGAGATCGTAAACGGAGCCTGATTACTCGCGATCCCGGAAACCGTCACGTTGGCGTTGTTGGTGTAAGTCCCGTCGGCGGGAGTCTGAATGAACACGTCGGGCAACGTCGAGTCGAGCGTGACCTGCCAATTATCGATACTATTGGTCTTGCCCGAGCTTCCGATCGCCCTCACCGAGATTAGATTGAGTCCTTCCTGAAGTACGACATCTTTACTCCATGACTCAGTCCCGACCGCGGCAAGCCATGAGCCGTTATTGAGCTTGACCTGTACCGCTGTAATCGAGTAAGGCGCGTCGATAACCGCCGTGCCTGAAATAGTTAAATTCGGGTCTTTGGTAGAAAGATAGTTCTCCGGTGAACTGATCGCGATACCGGGAATGGAAACCCGTTCGACGACCACGGACTGAGTTAGTGTCGATACTCCGTCGCCGTTGACCGCATAGACATAATTCGTTACCGGCCCGTAGACAGGGAGCGTGATATTGGAACTCCAAACCACGTTATCGAGATCGGCCTGCTTAAAAATACCCGAGCCGAGAGCGACATAGACACCCGCTACTCCGCTTTCCGGATCGTTGGCGGTGCCGAAGAGGGAATATACACCTCCGACCAATTGCCCGTTCGTCGGATAGAGCAATGTGAGTACCGGCGGCGTCGAATCTTTGGGCGGGGCGGATTCGGGCGCGGTACTGCACGACACAATGAACAATAGAATTCCTAAAACCGTAATCCCTAAACTGAACAAATTCTTAACCTTCATAATATCCTCCTTTCCCTAATGCATGATTATAAAAGCAATTAAAATTTCTGTCAATTCGACATTCGTATTTTATGTCGTTTATATAAAAAAAACGGAGACCCTTTCGGGCCTCCGTATCATCCCCATATATAACCAATGCTATTACGGGTGCAGGTATGTTCCGTCGGAACCGATCTTGCCCGGGGCGGGGTTGCCCGGAAGGCTCAGGACGTAAATACGCATATTGCCCTGGCCGGAGCACGAGCACGACAGACTGCCGTTGGAAACGACTTTCACATCGCCGGTGACTGCGTCGATATATGTCCCGTTCGGGATGCCGTTGAACGTCGCGCCGCCGGAGATAGTGACCAGACAGAAGCTGTCGATTCCCTTCGCGGGATCGGTGAAACGTTTCTTGAATGCGATAAATCCGCTGCATCCTTCGGTGGAATACTGCCCTTTCTGCAGAGCGGGAATCTTCTTGCGGATCATGTTCAGGCGCTGGATATGCTTGGCGAGCGGGTGATTGAGCGTGTTCGCCATCGCGCCCGTCGCGTTGTTCCATACGCCGTAGTCGGTGACATTCACAGAACCTTCGATGAACGAACCGAAGTACGCGCGGCCTGTCGTAGCTAACGGGGCGTTCGGGCCTTTATCGGCGGGCGCGCCCTTCATGAATTGAATTTCGCTTCCGTAGTAGATACACGGGATACCGCGGAATGTCCAAAGCAGACTGAAGTCCTCGGCGAAATCGGCTTCGCTTCCGGCGAAACGGTTATCGGTGCCGGGGCCGTAGTCATGCGAGTCGACATAGCAGACGTTCCATGTCGCGTCGTTGAAGTAATGGTCAGTGCCGGTCGCGGCATAGAACGCGCTCGACGCCGAACTGAAGTTCCAGTGCATATGGAAGTCGATCACTCCCATACCCGAGGCTTTCGTGTAATCCGGTGCGTGATAGTCGTTGCCCCAGAGGTAATGGTTGCCGCTCGTGGGCTGGTTCCCTGTGCCGATCTGGGCTTCGTAGTCGTATGACGCCTTCGCGCACTCGGTGTCCGTTCCCGCGAACGACTTACGTTCGTTCCATGTGTAGAACGGGACTGACAACGGGGCGACGCCCTTATTCCAGATTTCGTGGACACGGGTGCAGACTTCGCCGAAGATATAGAATCCCTTCGGGGCATAGCTGTTGAACGCGGGCAGGAAGCGCTGGGTCAATGTCCATCTGCTGATATGCTTGACCGTATCGAGACGGAACGCGTCGACGCCCATATCGATATACTTCTTGTATGCGCTGATCAGGAACTGCTGGACATACGCGTCTTCGGTATTGAGGTCGATACAGTCCTCATGGATCGAACCGATCTGGCAGGTATAGTCTTCCCAGTTCTTCAGCCAGTCTTTGTGGAAATACTGCGGATTGAAGAGTTGGAGATTCGGCCACTGGTAGTTGTAGCACTTGTACCCTTCTGGACTATAGAAACCGGAAGGCGAGCCCCATCCGGCTAAGGCATCCCATGCCAGCGCGGGTTTTGTCTTCGTCCAGATATCGCCGTTATAGTAGTTCTTCCCGGAAACCGGTTCTTTGGTAAAACCGTCGTAAGTGAAATTGGGATTGGGAACATCGTAGTAATCGATTTTGGTGCCGTCGCCCCACTGCGGGTCGGCGGAATCGCCCCAGTACTTGATCGTCTGGAGGCCGACCGCCCCGTAACGGGATGTATGGTTCAGGACGATATCCTGGATCACTTTGATCCCTTTCGCGTGCGCGGCGTTGATCAAATCCTGATAGGTCGCCCCGGTCGATTCGAGGCGTTTGTCAATCTTGTTGAAGTCCCATGTGTGATAGCCGTGAAAGTCGCAGTCGCTCCTGTTGAGAACGACAGGGGTAATCCATATCGCTGAAAAACCTAAGGCTTTGATATAGTCGAGTTTCTGCATGAGGCCCTTGAAATCGCCTCTCCATTCGGGGTCGTTGTTGGCCGCGTTGCCCGACGAGACATAGGTGCGGGCGGTGCGGTTATTGGCAGGGTCGCCGTCGAAGAAGCGCGCGGTCATCAGGAAGTAGATCGTCTCCTCACGGAAATCGATGCTCTTGGAAGGCATAGGCGCCGCGTTGACATATACGATGACAATATCGGTGCCTTTAGCGCCCTTGTTATCGGTGACAGTGAGCGTGACCGAATAGGTTCCGGCTGTCGGATAGACCTTGGTCGGCTTCGATCCGGAAAGACCGTTATTCCATGCGTAGGACGCGATCGTGCCGTCGGGATCGGCCGAGGCGCTTCCGTCGAAATTCGCGGTACCGCCGGGAGTGATATAGATATCGTTTCCGGCGTTAGCGATAGGAAGTTTGTTAGTCTGCGGGATCAAATCGGGATTCGTGTCGTACCATGTGGTACCGGAATAGTATCCCTTCTTGTTCCGGGTCAAATCCGCGCTTTGCGGTGAACTATCGTTATTGAAGATAAGGCTCGTAGTGGTGCCGGTGAACGTGTACTTATACCAGCTCGCGCCTTCTTCGGTTGCGGCTGTCATTACCTTACCGGGCCATGTGGAACTGCCGCAGTCGCCGTTCCAGTAATAGACTTTAGGAGTCTTCGTCCATGCGGAAGGCTTTTTAAAATAGACGGTAAACGAAGATGCGGGGGGAGTAACCTCGGGATTGGTATCGTACCACTGGTTGTTGTAGAAATATCCCACCTTACCGCGATAGAGATCGCCGGTCTGGGAGTTGCCCTTGTCGCTGAAAATCATCATCGTGTTCGTACCGGTGAAGGTATACTTATACCATGATGCCCCGACTTCGGATGCCGCTGTCATCGCGACTCCCGGCCATGCAGCCGCTCCGCATGTCCCGCCCCAGTAATACACATAAGGAGCGTTCACCCATGCCGAGGGCTTCTTCATATAGACCGTGAGCGGCGTACCGACCGGCGCGACGGGATTGGTGTCGTACCATTGGTTGTTGTAGTAGTAGCCGGTTTTCGCGCGCGTCAAATCCGCTGTCTGCGGAGATGAGTTGTTGTTGAAAATCAGCTTGGTAGTGGTTCCGGTGAAAGTAAATTTCCACCATCCGGTACCGATCTCGGCAGCGGCGGTCATCACTTTCCCGGGCCATGCGGAAGTACCGCAGTCTCCGCCCCAATAATACACATAGGGCGTTTTGGTCCATGTCGAAGGAGTTTTGAAATAGACGACAAAAGTACCGGTAGCAAGAGTAGTGATACCGCTGCTGTCGGCGTCCGGGATACCCAGCCTGTTCTCCGCGAAATTGCAGGAGAATAGGAGGAGTGACGTAAAGAAAATTGAAAGGGAGATGGAACAGAATCTCACGACCTTTTTCATTTTGGTCCTCCTATGATTTTTCATTTTCTACAGAATCTCATATTTTTTCATTGTAAGCATAATGTAATCGCTTACATATAGCTTACATCAATCTAAAAAAAATGCAATAGTTTTGCTGAAATTTTAAAAAATATTTTTTGATAAGAAAAATAATGGGTTTTTGAATCAAACTGAGAATAAAACAGAGGCCGTTTAGCCCCAAAATCCCTTGACTACGAACGCGGTCAGCAGTAAGAAGAGGAGCGCGACGGCCCCGAAAATCACCACCGGGATGATCATCCCGACAAAACCGACACCGCCTTTTCGGGCCGCGGCGGCCCTCAAATCACCCGGGGAATCGATCGTGAGCTTCCTGATTTTACGCTCGGCGTGATTGAAGTAAAAACGATTTGCCCTGAAACCTACGAATATCCACCATCCGGCTAATGCCGTGTATCCGGCGATTACCGCGACAGTGGCGTCCGCATGGATTATTACTAGGATGCTCTGAACCAGAAACTGGATAATTAAGGTGAGGAAAAATACTCCGCTCCCGACAAGGTACATCTTGCGGTAAAAGAACCAGAATACCGTGAGCGCAGCCTTATTGAACGGCAATTTCGTCCCCTCGTTCCGGTACGCATCCCATGCCGGAATATAGTATTCGCTGTTCGGTCCGACGAATTCCTTTCTCAATTCCCGCATATCCATACCTACTCTCCCCGGGACACCGGCAACGGTATCCGTTTCAAATATAATGCATTATTTCTGATATAATCATCTTTACCCGGGGTCTGTCCCGCTCCGAGGGGTAAATCTTTTGTTTATCAGCCGTTCCCCAAATTATCTATACTTAATATCATAATAACACCATATACTATATATGTCAAATCGACCGCTCTCTGAAAAATCCGTTACTTGCGTAAATCGTGAAAATCCTTTACTATAAGTGAAGTTCAATCCTTCGGGGGACAATTATGAAGTATGTCATAGCGATTATTCAGCCTTCACGTCTCGAGGCGGTACGCGACGCTCTCCAGCAGGCGGAGATCACACGCATGACGATCTCCGATGTCATGGGTTACGGGCGCCAGATGGGGCATACCGAAAACTTCATGGGTAAGGAATACGAGATCAATTTTACGCGGAAGGTCAAACTTGAGATCGCAGTCAACGACGAGTTCCTCGAAACAACCGTCGACACGATTATGAAGGTAGCCCGAACAGGGAAGATCGGCGACGGCAAAATATTCATTTTCCCCATGGATGAAGTCATCCGTATCCGCACGGGCGAAACAGGTAAAGAAGCAATATAAAATCATTTCCAGGAGGAATCATGAGTTTTCAATTGAAACCCCTATCGAGATTTAAAGGCAGGCCCGGCCCCCTTCTGCTCATCGTGATGGACGGCGTCGGGATCGGCAAGGAATACGAAGGGAACGCGGTATATATGGCGAAGACTCCCGTGCTCGATAAACTTTTCAAATCCGGGCTCTACGCCGAACTTCAGGCGCACGGCAAGGCAGTCGGCCTTCCCTCGGACGACGATATGGGGAACAGCGAGGTCGGGCATAACGCGCTCGGAGCGGGAAGAGTTTTCGCCCAGGGCGCGAAACGTGTCAATCAGGCTATCGAGGACGGCGGTATTTTTAAAAGCGACATCTGGAACAAAATGTCCTCGCAGTGTAAATCCAAAAATTCAGCCCTTCATTTCATCGGGCTTCTCTCCGACGGCAACGTCCATTCGCATATCAACCACCTGATGGCGATGATCTCGCGCGCCGATGAAGACGGAGTCTCTAAAGTCCGTGTCCACGTCCTTTTAGACGGCCGCGACGTTCCTGAGAAATCCGCCCCGGACTACCTCGCGAAACTCGAGGAGCATCTCGACAAGTTCCGCGCCAAAGGCCGCGACTATCGGATCGCATCCGGCGGCGGGCGTATGGTCACGACAATGGACCGCTATTTCGCGAACTGGGATGTGGTCAAAAAAGGCTGGGATGCGCATATCCTCGGGAAAGCCCGGATGTTCAAATCCGCGATTGAGGCTGTCGAGACCTACTACACCGAAGACCCAAAAATGACCGATCAGTATATGGATTCGTTTGTGATCGCCGAGAACGGTAAGCCGGTCGGGACGATAGAAGATAACGACTGCGTCGTCTTCTTCAACTTCCGCGGCGACCGCGCGATCGAGATATCGATGGCGTTCGATCTGGAGGACTTCAAGTATTTCGACCGTGTCCGTGTGCCGAAAGTGATCTACGCCGGGATGATGCAGTACGACGGCGACCTCAAGCTCCCGGTCAATTACCTTGTCACTCCGCCGACTATCGACCGGACTGTCGGCGAATACCTCTGCGAGACCGGAATTCCGTCGTTCGCCCTCTCCGAAACTCAAAAGTACGGGCATGTCACCTACTTCTGGAACGGCAATAAATCCGGATGTATCAATAAGAACCTCGAGACCTACCTTGAAATCCCGTCCGACAAGATACAGTTCGACAAAGCGCCCAAGATGAAGGCGTTCGAGATCACCGAAAAGACGAAGGAGCTCCTGAAGTCCGGCAAGTATAAGTTCGGCAGGATCAATCTCGCGAACAGCGATATGGTCGGCCATACCGGGATGATGGACGCCGCTATCGAGGCGGTCGAGACGGTCGACAAATGTGTCGGCGAGCTGATCGATCTCGTGATGGAACTTCGCGGCACGGTGATAGTCACTGCCGATCACGGCAACGCCGATATCATGTTCACGGTCAAGGACGGCAAGAAGTCGGTGCAGACCGCGCATACCCTCAACCCCGTCCCGTTTGTCATCATCGACTCATCCTACAACGGCGAGTACAATATGTCCAAGATCGAGCATCCCGGCCTCGCGAATGTCGCGGCTACGGTCTGCAACCTGCTGGGCTTCGAGGCGCCGGAAGGCTACGAACCGTCGCTGATCGAGTTCAAATAACGCTTACTGCATAAAAAAACCCCGTCCTCCTGACAAAGTCAGGGGGACGGGCTTACTTATTGAAACAGTTTTATTCTTTAGCGGGCGAAATCTCGAAAATATACACGCTGTAGGGCGCGAGCTTCAGCGCGACACCGGCGTTCTGGTTGTAACGGTTCGTGGTATCGGACGCCGTAAACGTCACGGACATATCCGACATGAAGATATCCTTCATCATATACTTCGCCGACACTTCCAAGCCCATCGCCTTCCATCCCTCGACGGGGATTTTCAGCGCGATGTCCATCGGGTTCACACGGTCGAAGTTGTAGACAAATAGGAGCTTCTGCCCTGCGGAGTAACGGATATACGCGTAACCGTACTTTGCGCTGAAACCGAGGCTCTGGTTCTTGGTGTTTGCGTAGCAAAGGTCGTAGATATTACCCTGGTTGATCGCCTCGTTGTCCTTGGCGAGATTGAGAATCTTCATATAGGTGTCGCGGAGTTTCTTCTGTTCGGGGCTGAGCATTCCGCCGTCATACTTTCCGCCGTTCACCCATTTCTGATGCTGGGGAACGCCCCAGTAATCGAAAATGGTGGTCTTTCCGTCTTTACCTGAGAAACCCTCGAGGCCGTCGCCCGGCTCGCCGACTTCCTGCCCGAAGTAGATCATGGTAGGTCCGGCGAAAATAGTCGCGGAATAGACCATCCCGGGAATCGCGTTCCACGGGTCTTTGCAGAATTCCTTCCAGCCGAGACGCATTTCGTCATGGTTTTCGAGGAAGGTCAGCATATGCTGGTGGTAGTTCTTGACATTGTTCCACGCGAAATAGACATCGTTTGCGTTTCCGTCGGTGTTCTTGCTGTAAATCAGCTTCTTGATCGAATCGTAGATACCGACCTTGTCATAGAGGTAATCGAACTTTCCTTTTTCGATATAATCCTTGTAGGCGTTGCGGTTGTAGATTTCCGCGATAAAGACCACGTTCGGGTTGGCCTTTTTTACCTGCGGGATCGCCCATCCCCAGAACTCGACCGGCACCATTTCAGCCATGTCGCAGCGGAATCCGTCCACGCCCATCTTCGCCCAGTAGATCAGGATATCGAGCGACTTGTACCATGTATCGGGCTTCTTGCCGTTGACATCGAAATAGGCCTTCCGGTTGTTCTGGATATCCACGCCGTAGTTGAGCTTCACGGTTTCGAACCAGTCGCCTACACCGGGCGTCGGGGTGAACTGATCGTTACCGGTAGCCTTGGCGGGATTCTCGTCGAACTTGCCGTCCTCGTTCGTGAACTTGATATCCTTGCCCAACGGATCGTACTTGGGTACGACAAGGGGCTTATCGACAATATAATAAAAGTTATTGTTCGGGTCGAATTTTTTGGTTTTATCGTCCTTGGCACCGAAGTCGTCGACACCCTTAGGCTTCGCGTCGGACTGGTAGAAACGGGCGACATGGTTCGGGACGAAGTCGATGATAACCTTCAGCCCGTTCTTATGGGTGCGCTCGATCAGCGCCTTAAACTCGGCCAAGCGGTTCTTGACATTGACCGCGAGGTCGGGATTGACATCATAGTAGTCTTTGATCGCATAAGGCGAACCCGCGCGGCCTTTGACCACATCGGCGTCGTCCATCGCGATACCGAACTTCGTGTAGTCCGCCATCACAGCGTGTTCGATCACGCCGGTGTACCAGACATGAGTGATACCGAGCTTCTTCAGTTCCTGAAGAGCCTTATCGGTAATATCGTTAAACTTACCGACACCGTTCTGCTCGCTTGTTCCGAATTTAACATTGTTGGTCACAGTGTTCCCAAAAAGCCGGGTCATCATCTGGTAAACGACTAACTTGTTGTTTCCGATATTTTCGATTACGACATTCGGATCCTTCGGGGGTGTTTTCGGCGCTTTAGGCACATCGTCCTTCATTACCTCGCCCTCTCCGCAGGCAGTCACCATCATCATCATGGGCACGATCAATCGCAAAAACCACTTTCTCATTTGAACCTCCTCACTCCGTTAATATATTCTGACACGGTCATAAACCACAATCGCGTTTTCGGTATAAGCCGCTACAAACACTTCCTTCAATCCGACCTTCAGCCAGCCCTTAAACGGGGCGAAGAACTTCACCACAGCGACATAGATAGGCGTTCCCTGCGGGACGCCCCACACATTTCCGGCAGGCGCGAGATAACGTTCGAGAGCGAGGATTTCCCTGAGACTCTCCTGCGCGAAATGCTTATGCTGGACGATCTGCTGGTAGACTTTTTTGATCTCTGCCTGGATTGCCGGGTTCTGGAAGTAGTAGTCGTTGTAGTAGTTAAGCTGGGGGACTGTCCGGTACGGGTCGATCTGGATATCGCCGTAGATACCGGTAAGCTGGACATTCCGCAATCCGCCCCATTCGACATTGTACATCGAATTGGAAACCATCACCTGCACATTGGGCAGAAGGTCATTATTTCGGATCACCGAATTGAGATTGACCGAGAAGTCCGGGACATACGATGCGCTGGGCAGGAGCTGGGCGAACGTATACAATACCGCCGCCGAAACATCCGGCTTAGCGTTGGTAAAATATGTGATCAGGCTCTTGACATCCCCTTTTTTCGCGACAATCGCGTTCACACCCTTCGTGAACTGATCGATCCCGATAGTGTAATACGCGAGATGCAGGAGCGCGAAATTCTTCAGCATGAAGTCCACGTTACAGCTCATTTCCTTCGAGCTTTCGAAGCCGCTTTTCACGGCCTTAACATAGAAATCGTGCGAGGGAACCGGTACGATCATCGACTGGTCTGACTGCGATTTCCCCTCGTCGGAAATCAGACGTTCGTAGAGGTCGGTGAACGCGAAACAGTACTCGTCGCTCCATTTGAGCAGTCCCTTGAACCAGATACCCGCGATCGCGCGGCGCACTTCGTCGGGCTGAGCGTTATTGAGAATAACGAAGATGTTGTCCTTCACAAGGCTGACGACATTATTAAGGGAAGCCGATTGTATCATAATAATATTTTTCTGAGGAAGGCCGCCGAGCAGGACCTGGTATGCCATGAAGTAATCGGCTATCCTGTCGAGCGATATGGAATTCGCCGACGTGGAATAGAGTTCGAGGTTCATCCCGCCCGACGACTTCTGCTGATAGGTAAATTTTCCGCAGACTAGGATCGGATTGTCCGTCGTCAGAAACTGGAATCCGCCGGAGGTCTGTTTCTGGTACGGCAGAACCATATATTTATAACCCTGCGGTGAAGCAAGGTTAGCGGTAATCTCGCCGGGCTCGCTCAGCACGGGAAGCCAGTCCTGCAGGATAAAGTCCTGTGCTGAGATAACCAAAGCATATTTGACCGCGATCTTACCGTTATACTTCTTCTGGACATCGCTGATCTGGTAGGTGTTTTCGTTCTTGTAGAACTGGATGTTCGCCAACGGCGGCGAGGTCAGGCTGATCAAACGGGCTCGCTGAGGAATAATGAGCTTGATCTCGTCGTTTGTCAGATCGTAAGCGATCGTGATGATCAGCTCCTTGTTCTGAGCCACCACCTCGACCTTGGCTTGTGACGCGAAAAGAATGACCGGAAAAAGTACAAAAACTAATGCCGTGAATAATTTTGACATTTTCCCTCTCCCAAAAGAAATATCGTTATATTTTATTGCGGAACCGATAAATACTCAAGTATAAAACGGAATATTCCACGGATTTGACGAATTATTTCTGTACATTATAATTCTATCGTCCTGAGGAGGCATTTTGAGAGAAGAAGAACGGGTAGAAATGGTACGGACTCAGGTAGAGGGACGCGATATTGACGATCCGGCAGTCCTCGCGGCGATGAGGAAAGTAGAACGCCACCTCTTCATACCGGACTCCCGCCGGAAAGAGGCCTATGCTGATCGTCCTCTGCCGATAGGATCGGATCAGACCATATCCCAGCCCTATATCGTGGCTTATATGACGGAACTGCTGAGGCTGACGAAATCTAAGAGCGTGCTCGAAATCGGAACGGGAAGCGGGTATCAGACCGCTATACTCGCGGAACTCGCGGAGAAGGTGTTCACGGTCGAGTATATCGCGTCGTTATCCGGTGAAGCCCGCGAGATACTCGATAAGCTAAACTATCGGAATATCGCATATAGGGTCGGCGACGGTTATGCCGGATGGCCGGAGTTCGCGCCGTTCGACGCCATCATCGTTACTTGCGCCCCGGACGACATCCCGGACACGCTGATCGGACAGCTTGCCGAAGGCGGGCGAATGGTCATTCCGATGGGCGCGGGATCGTATCAGGAACTCATGCTGATCGAGAAGAAGCCCGGCGGCAAGGTCGTCATCCGAGACCTGATCGGCGTCCGTTTCGTCCCGATGGTTCATTCGTAAAACATATCCGATTAATCCCTCTTTATTTGACAGATTTAATAGGAATTACTAAACTTGTGTAATACTCTTGTTATTTGCGCCGTACATTACTTTATTTAGCGAAATCATGGTTTATGGAGGTGCATATGTATATTTTCAAGGGTTTCAGTCTGTCGGTTATTATGTTATTCTCAATGGTACTGTCTTTTTGTTCACCGGCGGTTACCCCGGCCCCGGGCGGCGGAGGCACAAAGATTATTCGCGCCGCAGGCGGATTCTACCATAGCCTTATACTAACAGAGACCGGCGATGTCTGGGTCGCGGGACGCAACATCGAGGGTCAGCTTGGCAAAGGAGACAATGCAGATGTAAGCAACTGGACGCTAGTGCTGTCCGGTGCGAGTCAAATCGCATGCGGAGCCTATCATAGCCTAGCGGTTAAGACCGACGGCAGTCTTTGGGTTGTCGGATACAACTTGTATGGTCAGCTTGGTATTGGAAACAATGTAGATACGAACTACGGGGTTATCGTGCTGTCCGGTGTGAGCCAAATCGCGGGCGGAGCAAATCACAGTATGGCGCTCAAGATCGACGGCAGTCTCTGGACTGTGGGATACAACTTCTACGGTCAGCTTGGTAAAGGAGATTCTGCAGACACAAACATTTGGATTCAAGTTCTGACGGGTGTGAGCCAAATCGCGGGCGGTGATAAGCACAGTTTCGCGCTACTGACTAACGGCATTCTCTTGGCATCGGGACGCAACTTCGACGGTCAGCTCGGCAAGGGTGACAATGCGGACACAAACTACTGGGCTGCAGTGCTGTCCAATGTGAGCCAGGTAGCATGCGGACTCTTCCATAGCTTGGCGCTTAAAACCGACGGCACTCTCTGGGCAACGGGATACAATAATTCCGGCCAGCTCGGTAAGGGAGATTTTATCAGCACGAACAAATGGGTTCAGGTTTTGACCGGAGTAAGTCAAATCGCGGCGGGAGATTATTTTAGTTTTGCACTCAAGACCGATGACAGTCTCTGGGCCGCAGGATACAACGGCGATGGTCAGCTCGGTAAGGGTGACATTGCAAACACAAACATCTGGGTTCAGGTTTTGACTGGTGTAAGCCAAATCGATGGCGGAGGTAAGCATAGTTTCGCACTCAAGACCGACGGCAGTCTCTGGGCTACAGGGCGCAACTATGACGGTCAACTCGGTAAGGGTGACAAGGCAAGCACGAACAACTGGGTAAAAGTCTGGTAACGTTTGAGGAATTGAATCATAGTGTTATAAAAAAAGGCTGGAAAAAGGGCGTATTGAAAAACTCATTTTGTCATTGCGAGGCGTCATGGTGAGCTTACCGAACCATAGCCGAAGCAATCTATTTAGGGCTTACTGAAAAACAAGTATCCCGTTACGCACAAGATAAATTGGCAAATACTCCGAAAAATAACCGCATAAAA